>CAJTAL010000044.1 GCA_910574285.1 Lachnospiraceae bacterium
GCCATCATCTACAGCCTGGTAGAAACGGCAAAAGCAAACAACCTAAACGTGTTCCAATACCTTTATACACTGTTGTTGTACATGCCAGACTATAAACAGGAGCCCGCAGGTGTGGAAGCAATGATGCCGTGGAACGACTTTATAAGGGAACGATGTTCCAAGGTGATGGACACGGAAACAGAAACACCGGAGAACCGGGGGCAGATACCGCTCTGATAGCTGCCCCTTATTTGTGATGAAAATACAATCGTTGATAAAAGCTATATTCGCTTATAGCTCCAGGATTCTATGAGCCTTTCCAGTTTTGAACTTATAATTCTTATATACTTCGTTTCATTAAGAACTTGATTATAAACAAATCTTGAATCACGTCATTCACTTGTCAGTCAAAAAGATTATCCCACAGATTTTAGAATATGTAAAACCGGTAGGTTATTCATCGCTTACACAGTATAGATGGGATAGGATGTGGGGAAGATTCTCCTTCTGAATTATCCTTCATCTATATCACAAAAAAGAATAAGTCCATAGCCTGTTTTGATTGGCTATAAACTTATTATACGAGGAGGACTGGATAGCACTTCAACACAGCTGTTTGGTGATAAATTTCCGGAAAATCTGCGCTCCTGTGGACAGCGCTTCTTTTCCAGCTCTGAAGGGCCTGAAAAAGATTTTTAAATTCTCTCTTTTTCACAAATGCGGCTTAGAAATCCCGTTTTCCTGATGGACGCAAGGCCCTGGGCTGGTCGATCGAGAGCCCTTCCATGAGCCAGCGGTATTCCTGCCTGGTAAGCATCCTTGCTTCGGAGGCGCAGCGCGGCCATTGAAAACGTCCGGAATCCAGCCTCATATAAAGCAGAACAAAACTGTTTTTATCATGATACAGGGCTTTGAGCCGGTCTGTCTTCCTGCCGCAGAAAAGATACAGTGTGTTTGCGTAAGGATCCATCTGGTAAATATCCCGGATTATCGCCATGAGGCCATTGATGGAAAGCCTCATATCTGTACGCCCTGTTATAAGGCAGAGCTTTGATGCTCCGGAAATATCGCCTAACACAGGCTGCGCAGCGCAAGAAGGGTATTTTCGATGGTTTCCTTCGCTGCATGATTAGAAATCCCAATAGATGTCCCCTGGAAATCGAGCTGGAGCACAGCCGCATTGGCGACCCAGGGATCCGTTGATGCGATCTCCTTCTGGCCGGCAAATAAACTTTTGGAAATATCCAGGCAGACAATTTCCTGCTTTTCACAGGGGAATGTCTGTGGGATTCTTTGCGGGATCGTATAGACCTTCTGGCGGAGACGACGTGTATGGTAGTCAATAGCCTTTGCCGTTATCCCATGCTGTTCACACCAGATTTTGACTTTCAAGCTGCTGGTCTTACAATCCTTGATCAGATCGAACCATTCCTGATCTGTACGTTTGATACGTTTCTGAGCCATGAAAGCTCACCTCTTCCTAATCTATTTGGAGTAAGCGTGCATAGCGCAATCGAATGATTTGATAGTCAACATGCCCTGAATGCAAAAACCGGGAAATGGGGAAATGCTTCTCCAGCTAAAGAGATTATCGCACAGATTTCGAGACTTGTAAAAACGCTAGATTATTCATCGCTTACTTTCAAAAATGTGATATTGTAAACATTGAAAATCTTAAAAACTTAGAGTTATGCGGCAGCGATTTATTTTGGTTCAGTTGTTTCCCGTTGAAACTGGACAACTGTGATGGTTCGCCTGTCAGAGCGGTTGCATGGTTTGAATAGTCTATTTCCAAGTTAAATCGATAAGAGAATAAAGTAGGAAAAGGGACAATTTCACACACACTCAAAACAAAGGATACATTCTGTGCCATTCTTTCGTCTTCGGGAGTTATCTGTAACATCTACTTCCATTGGACACACATTTTTACATTTACCGCAAGAAACACATTTGCTTTTATCACATTTAATTCGGAGCATGGAAAAATAACTCATAGGTTTCAAAAATATTGTGATAGGACATATGTATTTGCAAAATGCCCGATTATCCTTAAAAGCATACGCCAATATGATTCCAACGGCATAGTATATGATATTCCCTATGATAAATACCTCAAACATAAATCAAGCACCATTGCCGTCCAGCACGCATACCCTCACCAGCCTCTGCCAAAAAACAGCGGTCCAAAAATTTTTGCCACCACATAATGAATTGTCGCCGTCAACTTTCAGAATACATGAATGGGGAGCATATTACATCGTACTGTGTCAATAGCTTTTCAGACGGACGTTCCCTTTTAGAGAGCAGTTGTGACTTTGATGTGATTTTCCTTGACGTTAAAAAACTACATCACCTCTATCCTGATCACCACCGGAAATTCCCGGTAAAGTTTACACTCTACATATAATCCCTCTTCTTCCTGACGCCATCTTAATCCTTCTTTTTCCTTGCCAAGTATCCTCACC
Source organism: Lachnospiraceae bacterium (assembly GCA_910574285.1). Taxonomy (GTDB): domain Bacteria; phylum Bacillota; class Clostridia; order Lachnospirales; family Lachnospiraceae; genus Sporofaciens. Next base: position 2,445 of record CAJTAL010000044.1, read on the forward strand.
TCTCGAATCAGGCCATGAAAATTCGTGGTTGTCTGTTCTCTCTGTTTTGCCATGGAACGAATGATGACTTCTCCTTCCTCCGGCCAGCGCATCACAATCGCATAGATCATCCGCCCCTTTGCCGTAAAACGGATATCTTCTCCTGTATAAGGAATCTCGTCATTGTCTGAGAAATGGCCTTCCGGCAGTTCTGCCACCCCTTCCGCATATTTTCTCCATACATAGGTTCCATAGATTGCTTCTCCGTTTACCTTAAGCCACGCGCCTATCTCCTTCAAAATCCTTTTATCTTCCTCCGGGATAGATCCATCCCCCTTAGGCCCCACATTGAGGAGCATATTTCCATTTCGGCACACCGCCTCAACCAGACTGCAGATAATCTGCCTGCTTGTCTTATAATCCAGAGTATCCGTGTAACACCAGGAGTTCTTCGCTATCGCAGTATCTGTCTGCCATGGATAGGGCGCTGCCTCACGGATACCTCCGCGCTCCACCTCAACGATCCCGCTGCCAAACGCCATAGCATCATATTTATAACAGATTCCCACCTCTTTGCCCCATTCAAGTCCCCTGTTGTAATAATAGGCCGCCAATTTCCGTAACGCTCCGCGAAACGCTTCATGCTGCACCCACCAGTCAAAATACAAAAGCGACGGCTGGTACTGATCAATAATCTCATAATTCCGAAGCAGCCAGTCATTCAAAAATTCTTCTGTAGGGTATGGATGGCTTCTAAGTTCCACCGTATCTGGTTCCGGCATAGCCGGCCAGTAAAAATCTCCTCTTTTTAAGGGTTCTTTCACATCGCTTTCAAATTCTTTCCCATGTCCCATGAAGAACCAATGCTCTGCTCTGTGATTAGATGTACAGAAATACAGCCCCTGCCTTTCGGCTTCCTCTTTTAATTCACCTAAGATATCCCTGTGCGGTCCCATATCCCATGCATTATACTTCGACAATCCACTTCTGTACATCTGGAACCCGTCATGATGCTCTGCTACCGGAAAGATATATCTGGCGCCCGCTCCTTTGAATAACTGTATCCATTCTTCCGGGCAGAAGTTCTTGGCCGTAAACATCGGAATAAAATCCTTGTACCCGAAATCTTTCTGCTCCCCATATGTCCTTCGGTGCCATTCCCACTCTTCCTGGCCTTTGATATACATATTCCGCGGATACCATTCATTAGAATGAGCCGGAATACTGTAAAGTCCCCAGTGAATAAATATTCCAAACTTCGCTTCATGAAACCACGTCGGAACCTGCCATTTGCACAGAGAATCCCAGTCTTCCTGAAATATCCTCCTTTCTGCCTCCGCAATTGTATTCCGTCTCTTCTCATTTTTTTCCATCTCGACTTACATTCCTTTCACTTTGTTCAGGCACAAACAGGCAATGAAGCAGCAAACTTTGCGCCTTCTTTTACTTTAGTTGTATTGTCACAAACGGCAAAGCATAATATATTCTTCTTCGTTTTCATCTACAATTTCAAATCCTGTTTTTTGATACATTCTTACAGCATAGTTTGCTTTTTGTACTGCGAGTGATGCCTGTTTATACCCTCTGTCTTTCAGAATACGAACCATCTCTTTCATCAAATTAGTACCTATTCCTAATCCCCGATAATCTTTATATACGGAAATGGCAAAGGACGGAGTGTCGTTGTCAATATGTCCATAATCATTCATAATGCGTACCCAAACAGCACCGACAGCCCTTTTATCAACTTCCGCAATCAAACCTATATCATCTTTTTTCTTACCAAAGCCGGCTATATATACCTGCAATTCCGGCTGATTGATAATTGATTTGGGCGGTGCGGGCACTCCCTCCGGCACAAAGATAGCTTCATATAAAAAATCTTGAAGTAAGCTGCCCTCTCCCTCTGATATTGTTCTAATATTATAATTCATAAGTTTCCTCGGTTTCCTTTTATAACTTCAGATCTCCGTTGTAACCTTCCGTATCAATAAATTCATTGCAATCCTTTCCACCTGTCTCAACAAATCCAGACGAATGATATAAATGACGGGCCAACATATTATTATCCTCCCAGGCTATACATTGCTATTCTGTCACAATTTACAATAAATACCCTATAGCAATAAAAAAATAACTATACAAGCATTTCCTGTTTAATCTCAAATACATTACACCGCTAAGAACAGAAAATATCATAGTGGAAATTCCGTTCCATATTTCAAGTCCCACTCCTCTCGACACAAAATGAAACGCTCCCCATGTTACAGCCAATATAATACCTCCGAAAGGAATTGGGCTTCTTTTTTTCAACAAGGTTTCCATCGCTTTCTGCCCATATATTATGATTAGAATAACAAGCATCATTTCAAAAATATAGTATAAATATTGTGCACAGAACTGATATGCATTTTTACCCTGAACTTCACCAACTACTTTTAGAGTATGCCAATCAATAAAAGTCAAAATTTTGCAGCAACTTAAACAGGCAAATGTTATGAGCCAATTTTTCAAAGAAGGATTATCCTCTTTGTTTTCTCTGGAAGGAAAGTGAAGATACCTCTGCGAAAAAAATAGTACCATTACAATAACAACTGCCCATATAAAAACCATGATAATACAATGAACACTTCTTTGGTTTGCCGTATAGTTCCATATATCTACATGTAGAATCATTAATTCGATTACAAATATTGAAAGATATTCAAGCATAAATGCTCCAAATAGGAGCAGGCTCAGCCATAAATATTTTGTCCATTTTACTTCTCTATCCATTATCCTCACCCTATGAATTTCCAAGCTGCCTGTTTTTATTCTCTATAGTCATTTCTGATGAACGGCTTATCAATTTTTGTATCAACCAGTATTCCATACTTCTTCGGATGCCGATATGCATTCCCATGTACTTCATTTTTACGATAATTACGTAGCTGCTCTACATCAAGTTCCGCAATATAGATCCCTTCCTGTCCATCTGCCTGCAAAATACAGGTATCTCTGGAACCCTCTAAAGCCGGAAGATACGCCACACCGTCAAACACGCTTGAACCGCCATTACAGTCAGGTACCGTTTCAGGATAATTGCAGGTAGCGATCGCCGTCATATTTTCATAAGCTCTGGCCCGGAGCTGGGAAAGTCGGTTGATTTCCATAGGACAGGCATTGGGGACAAGAATCAATTCAGCGCCTTTCAGCATTAGTATTCTCGCACTTTCAGGAAATTCTCTGTCATAACAAATCATAGCGCCGACTTTTACCTCGCCGCGCTCCGTATTAAGGACAGTGACATAAAAATCCTCACCAGGAGTTAAATTACGCTCTACGCCAAAATCGCAGGTATGTACTTTTGCATAGACAAATTTTCGTTCTCCAAACCGGTCAAAAAGAACCAATGAATTACGTGGAGCATCTCCGTATTTTTCAAGCAAAGTGATGCCAATCGCCATATTCAGTTCTTTCGCAAGGCAGCCAAACCCGGTGACAAAATCACTGTCTACAGAAACGGCCTCCCTTTTCCATTCCCTGACAGGCCTGCCGTAGATGTTATACCCGTTGCTCCACATTTCAGGAAACAACGCAATGTCAGCGCCGCTTTCTCTGGCTTTTCTGCAGTATCGAATTCCCTTTTCGCGATTTTCTTCCGCTGTTTTACAGGGAGAAATCTGTAATAAGGCAATTTTCATATTATATCTGGAATTTCGAATCATAGTTAATTCCTCCATCATTTTCAAAAATAGTCAACATTTTCTGAAGTTTTTTGGTATCCTGTAATCAAATCAATTGTAATAGAATCGAATATTTCGGAATACCTTTTAAGAACGCGAAAAAGTTATTGAAACGATGACTATACGCTCTTTCTTATTTCACAGATGTGGAAGATTGATAAACCGATTTCTGTATTGGACTGCGGTTGCATTTCATAATGGAATAAACTTTTTTACCCTTCTGCAAAGGATAATCCCCATAAGTAACAGAACCGGGAAAATAATACCTGCAAAAACTCCCATCTTCAAGTTATCCCCGAATGCTCCTGAGACCATACCAACCAACGTAGGGCCTCCCGAACAGCCTATATCCCCGCCTAATGCCAATAACGCAAACATAGCGGTTCCGCCTTTTGGCAAAGCTGCCGACGCCTTGCTGAAGGTTCCCGGCCACATGATTCCGACTGACAGCCCACAGACGGCACAGGCAATCAGACTAAGCCACGGATTCGGAAAAAGGGAGATTCCCAAATAAGACAATATGCACAGGAGACTGCTGTAAACCATAAAGTGCTCCAAATGTATACGCTCCCCATATCTGCCATAAAATAATCTTGACGTCCCCATCAAAACCGCAAACGCCATCGGCCCGGCCAGATCGCCTGCCGCCTTGGAAATCCCAAGTCCTTTTTCAGCAAAGGTAGAAGCCCATTGGCTGACTGACTGCTCACTTGCCCCTGCGCATATCATCATTACCAGCAAAATCCAAAACACTTTAATCCGGAACAATTCCTTTAATCCCAGCCCTGGCTCACCGTCCTCAATCAACGGCGCAATGGGAACCCTGGCAAAGACAAAAGCATTTCCAACCGGGATAAGCGCCCAGATCATTGCCAATATCTTCCAGTTTTCTATACCAACCACATGAAAAAACAATGTTGATACGAGTACAACCCCTGCATGCCCCCAACAATAAAAAGAATGAAGCATACTCATTGCCTTCTCCTTATTGTCAGAAGGGCACGCCTCCACGACCGGACTGACTAGAACTTCCAAAAGTCCGCCGCCAACGGCGTAAATCATTACAGCAATCAAAATCCCCGCAAAAGGAACCGGTAAAATATCCGGTAAGACAGTTAGAAGAACCAATCCTACAGCCGATAAAACATGAGCTGTAACCATTGATGCACGGTATCCTATCTTATCTATAAATCCGACTGAAAGAAGATCCACCAATAGCTGTATTCCAAAATTAAAAGTCACCAGCAGTGTGATCTGGGAAAGCGGAACATGATAATTTTTTTGGAAGAACAAAAACAGCAATGGCGTAAAATTGTTGACTACAGCCTGTACGATATATCCCACAAAACAGGCTGTGATGGTTTTATTATATTGGTTTTTCATTTCGATACCTCCCGACAAACGGGATTATATCTCATAATCTATACCAAATCATTGCACATAATCACATATTTATGGTATAATATCACAAATCTGATTTTTATTTTACCAAGAGAGGAAGCTCTATGGACTTTTATAAGATTACTACAGATGAAACACTGCGGGAAACTGTCCGGCACGGAAACAGCAGTTATCCTTTTGCATACTATCCTGAAAATCTCTGGCAGTTTGACTTCCACCGGATTGACTGGCACTGGCACAGTGAACTGGAATTCCTGTTTGTCGCCAATGGCTCTGCACTCTGCCTTGCAGGAACAAACAGAATAGAACTGCATGAAGGCTGCGGCATATTTATCAACAGCGGCATTCTCCACCGCTTTGAAACACAATGTAACACGTTCATCCCCAATATTGTTTTTTCACCGACTCTGTTAGCGCCTGAAAGAAGTCTTATTTATGAAAAATATATCGTTCCCGTTATAAAGTCATCTGTTTCATACCAGATTTTTGATCCGCACATATCGTGGCAGAATCAGATCCTGCAATTATTGTCACAAATTTTTTCCATTCAGGAATCAGGGCAAAATAAAGAACTATGTACCATTCAGCTTCTTTTTCAAATCTGGGAAATATTATTGAAACATTTAAGTATGGATTCTGACAGCCTCCACCGGTTGAACCATAAACAGGCAAGATTACAGACTATGATGCAGTATATCCATGACCGTTATATGGAACCTATTACTCTTGATATGATCGCAGCATCCGCTTCCATCAGCAAAAGCGGAGCTTTACAGATTTTTCAATCGGGTATCCACATTTCCCCAGTGGCATATCTCATCCAGCACCGGTTGGCACAGGCTGCCGAACTGCTCTATACTACTCAAAAATCTGTTTCTTCTATTGCAGAAGAAACAGGATTTACAAGTTCCGGGTATTTTTGCAGAAAATTTAAACAATATTATCTCATGAGCCCGAATGAATACAGACATTTCAGGAAAGAGTGATTGATTGGTATCAATACCATTTCCCCATCATTTACTCTGACTTTTTGTACTTATAAAAGGCCCATATACCTATCAAGATTGGAAATCCTACTATTCCATAATTAACTTCCGTCATATTTCTTGCACGGATTCCATCTATCAAGTGTGGTATTCCACTCATTACTGTTAAAATCATAAAAAATAAAATCACCAAATACATTTTTTTTGCCATGCCTTACACCTCCCAACATTATTGCTTAACTGCCACAGAACAATCGAATTGCTGTGAAATGTTTTCTGGATGCTGCAGAATGTGCTGCATTTCAGCCTTGGGCTTCACTGCAGCAATTTTTTTCTATGCTACATGTATGCCGCCCGCGCTATGTCCCGTTAATCTTCACGTCCCGCGCAATCACAAGATCCTCAAACAGCCAGTACTACTCATTTATTTGAACTATATCATATGCGGAAGTATTATTCAATAAAGCATTACATTCTTACCTTCAATTCTTACCCTCAATTCTTACCTTCAAGCTTAGAAACAGTATATTCCGCTTCCTGCTTTGACCAACACTATCTTTATCATTCACACACTATTGCAGTTTTCATAACCTTCACATATTCACCCACATGCTCCGGCGCTTCTTCCCCATATTTTTCCAGCAATTTGATGATTGCGGACCCTACGATAGCGCCGTCGGAAAGAGCCGCCATTTTCTTCGCCTGCTCCGGCGTGGAGATGCCAAAGCCGACGGCGCACGGCACATCCGTGTTCTCCCGTACCACCTTAATAATTGAGTCAAGGTCGGTCTTAATCTCGCTCCTTGTTCCGGTCACGCCAAGGCTGGATATAATATAGAGAAACCCTTCCGCTTCTTTCGCGATCATAGCGATACGGTTTTGGGACGTAGGCGCGACCAGCGAGATCAGATCCACGCTGTTCCTACGGCAGATTGGCAGAAACTCCTCTTTTTCTTCAAAGGGCAAGTCCGGCAGGATCAGTCCGTCAATCTGAACCTCCTTACAGACGGACAGGAACATCTCCGCGCCATAAGAAAAAATTACGTTCGCATACGTCATAAATACCATCGGAATCTTCACATCCCGGCGGAGTTCACGGACCAGATCGAAGATCTTATCTGTCGTCACGCCCCCGGTAAGCGCCCGGAGATTTGCTCCCTGGATGACCGGGCCCTCTGCGGTGGGATCAGAGAAAGGAATCCCAAGCTCGATAAGATCCGCCCCGTTTTCTGCGGCCGCACGGACAACAGCGGCCGTGGTTCCAAGATCCGGGTCGCCGCAGGTGATAAATGGAATAAATGCTTTCCCGTTTTCAAATGCTTTTCTGATATTACTCATGGATATCCTCCCCTCTATAGCGTGCGATCGCGGCACAATCCTTGTCGCCTCTTCCGGATATGGTAATGACAAGAATCTTGTCTCTTCCCATCGCCGGTGCAAGCTTCATCGCATGGGCGATGGCATGGGCCGATTCAATAGCCGGAATAATCCCTTCTGTTCTTGAAAGATACTCAAAGGCGTCTACCGCTTCCTCATCGGTCACAGGAACATACTCGGCCCTCCCAATGTCGTGCAGGTGGGCGTGTTCCGGCCCGATTCCGGGATAATCAAGCCCTGCAGAGATGGAATAAACCGGCGCGATCTGCCCGTATTTATCCTGACAGAAATAGGACTTCATCCCATGGAAGATCCCAAGCCTTCCGGTGGCAATGGTAGCCGCCGTCTCAAATGTCCCGGTACCTCTGCCCGCCGCTTCGCAGCCGATCAGCCTGACATTCTTTTCCTCAATGAAATGATAAAAACTCCCCATGGCATTGGAACCGCCTCCGACACAGGCGAGAACGGCATCTGGCAGCCTCCCTTCCTTCTCCTTAAGCTGCTCCTTGATCTCCTTGGAAATCACCGCCTGGAAATCGCGGACAATCGTCGGGAAGGGATGCGGTCCCATCACCGAACCGAGGCAGTAATGGGTATCGCCAATCCGGGACGTCCACTCGCGCATGGCCTCGGATACCGCGTCTTTGAGGGTCGCCGTACCGGTCTTCACCGGGACGACCCGGGCGCCAAGGAGCCGCATACGGTACACATTGAGCGCCTGGCGAATCGTATCTTCCTCCCCCATGAAAACCACACATTCCATCCCCATCAAAGCGGCGGCCGTCGCGGTTGCTACACCATGCTGGCCGGCTCCCGTCTCGGCAATCAGACGTCTCTTCCCCATCTTCTTGGCAAGCAGCGCCTGCCCCAGCACATTGTTGATCTTATGCGAACCTGTATGATTGAGATCCTCTCTCTTTAGATAAATCTTTGCGCCTCTCAAGTCTTCTGTCATCTTCCCGGCATAGTAAAGCCCGGAGGGCCTTCCGGCATACTCGTTGAATAATTCCGTAAGTTCACTGTTGAACTCAGCATCATTTTTATAATGATTATACGCTTCTTCCAATTCAATCACCGCGTTCATCAGTGTTTCGGGAATATACTGCCCGCCGTGAATACCGAAGCGTCCGTTTGGATTTGTCATAGCTTCTCTTCCTTTCTGACAGCGGCCGCAAACGCCGCCATTTTTATTTTATCTTTTCTCCCTCCGGTCTCGATACCGGAGCTTACATCAACGGCATAAGGGTGCAGATACCTTACCGCCTCCGATGCATTATCAGGCGAAAGCCCTCCCGCAAGGAAATACGGTCTTTGGATATCCTGTATCAGCTTCCAGTCAAATACCGTCCCCGTACCCGCGCCGGAATCGAGTAAGATATAATCTGCCGTGCTTTGCTGTGCCTGTGCAGCGTCATATTCATTTTTTATGCAAAACGCCTTGATCACCGGGCGATCCGTAAGCTTCCGCAGCTTCCTTATATAGCTTTCATCCTCTCTGCCATGCAACTGGGCGATATCGATCACACCTTGATCCAGAAGGGCTGCCACAGTTTTTGGATTCTCGTCCACGAATACGCCCACTGCCTTGATGTCCGGCTCAAGCAGGGCTTTTAACCCTGACGCCTGTTCATACGTGACATACCGTCTGCTTCCCGGCGAAAATACGAATCCGATATATTCCGGCTTTATCTCATTGGCCGCCCTGATATCGCAGGGGCGAAAAAGCCCGCACATCTTTATCCTTGTCATCTTGCACCCCGCAGTTCCTGAAGCCTTGCTTTCTTATCAGCCGCCCTCATCAGAGTCTCTCCCACCAACACCGCATCGGCGCCGATCTCCGAAAGCGCCGCCACATCTTCCGCGCTGCCAACACCGCTTTCGGAAACGAACAGTACATCCTGCGGAATCAATTTCCGAAGCCTTGTGCTGTTAGCGGTATCTACGGAAAAATCCCGCAGGTTGCGGTTGTTGACTCCGATCACCCTCGCTCCTGCCTCAAGCGCCATCTCCACTTCGGTTTCATCATGAGTCTCCGCAAGGACGGACAGGCCAAGTTCATCAGAAAGGCCGATATATTCTGCCATCTGTTCTTCTTCCAGAATGGAGCAGATCAGCAGCACAGCCGACGCTCCTAACACCTTTGCCTCGTAGATCATATATTCATCCACCGTAAAATCTTTGCGGAGACAGGGAATCTTCACGGCATCTGCAATTTCCCGGAGATATCTGTCACTGCCCAGAAACCATTTGGGTTCGGTAAGGACAGAGATACAATCCGCCCCCGCCTCCTCATATTCCCCGGCAATCCGGACATACGGAAAATCCGGGGCGATCAGCCCTTTGGACGGGGAAGCCTTTTTACATTCACAGATAAAAGAGAGCCCCGGCTTTTTCAGTGCGTTTTCAAATGCAAAGCTTTCTCTTTCCGATGGTGTCAGTGACAGCGCCTGTTTCTTTAGTTCTTCAAAGGGCAGCTTCCTCCTGGCTTCATTCACCCGCTCTCTGGCATATGCGGCAAGCTGGTCTAAGATTGTCATGATTCTACCTCCGTCATATCTGCAGACTGTGTTTCCGAATCGTCTCCCGGACAATTTAAGACCGGCGTTTCCAGAGCGCCTCCCGGACAATTTAGGATACGGTTGCTGGCTTCGATGAACTTTCGGAGCGTGTCAAGTGCCTTTCCGGAATCAATGATCTTGGCGGCAAGCGCGATACCGTCTTTCATGCTGTCCGCCTTTTTGCCGATATAGAGCGCGGCGCCGGCATTCATCAACACGGCGTCTCTCTTCGGCCCTTTTTCGCCGTTTAAAATGGCAAGTACGATCTTCGCATTTTCTTTTGGCGTGCCGCCCTGCAGCTCCTCTTTCGTACAGCGTTCAAACCCGAAGTCCTCCGGCGTGACCACGGAGGATTTGAACCAACCGTCACGGATCTCGCATATCGTGGTGGGCGCGCTCATGGAAATCTCATCCAGCTTATCCTGACCGTACACCACCATGCCCCGCTTGATCCCCAGATTGATCAGTACCTGTGCCAGCGGCTCCACCAGATAGTCGTCATAGACGCCGAGAAGCTGCATCGACGGCGTGCCGGGATTGGTCAGGGGCCCCAGGATATTGAACACGGTGCGGAATCCAAGTTCCTTACGGATGGCACCCACATACTTCATAGACGTGTGGTACTCCTGGGCAAAGAAGAAACACATGCCCACTTCCTTCAGAAGTTCTATACATTTGTCAGGACTCTGCCGGATATTCACCCCAAGGGCTTCCAGGCAGTCCGCCGTTCCGCACTGGGAGGAAGCGGCGCGGTTGCCGTGTTTGGCCACCTTCATCCCGCCTGCTGCCGCCACAAGCGCGGAAACTGTGGAAATATTGAAGCTGTGCGCATTATCCCCGCCGGTTCCGACGATCTCAAACAGTTCCATATCCGTCTCTACTTTCGTGGCGTGCGAGCGCATAGCAGCGGCGCAGCCCGCGATCTCATCGGTCGTCTCGGCCCTGGCGCTCTTGGTGGAGAGCGCCGCGAGAAAAGCGGCGTTCTGTGTAGGCGTCGTCTCGCCGTTCATGATCTCATTCATGACGGTATATGCCTCATTGTAAGTCAGGTCTTCTTTGTTTACGATTTTGACGATAGCTTCTTTAATCATGTCTGCCTCCCTTTAAAAGAATAAAACTCTCTTGATGAAACTTCTGTCAAAGGAATCAAAAAAACGCCCCTGACAGAATCATAGAATCTGTCAAGGACGAATAAAGTACATCATCTAAACGTACAACGCTATCCGCGGTGCCACCTTGATTCACGGCATGACCCGTGCACTTAGCAGGATACCAGCATATCCCCGGCATATGACGTCTGCCTGCAACGTCGCAGAATACTCTGGAAAATCTCCATTTGACTGCGCCCTCCGCGGTCCATTTGACAACTTGTTTCTCACCCGGCTCTCAGCATCCCGAACTCTCTGTAAAGGCATCATTGCCGTTATCTCCGCTTCAACGGTTTGAAGTATTAAATTATTAAATCGCTTTAAACTATAACACAATATTTTCTAAAAGTCAACCAGTATTTCATAGTCATGGTAGGACAGTCTACAGAATTTTCTAAGCGGCAGTCGGCTTTCCAAGCATCCTGGCAGGATATACCTCCTGGACGGCGTCCTCAATAATCTCAAACGCCTTTTTACAATCCTTCGCAGTGACGATAAGCGGCGGAACCATACGGATAATATTGGTTCCGATTGCAGTAAGCAAAAGCTTCCTCTCAAAGCAGGCGTGCTTGATCTCCACACTGCTGATTCCGTCTTCAAATTCCACGCCAACCAGCAATCCCTGGCCCCGTACCTCTCTGACATGCGGAAGCGTCTTAAGCAGATCCATGAAATATTCTCCCATTTTCTTCGCATTTCCCGCCAGGTCATTATCTAACAGTTCTGTGACTGCCGCGAGCGCCGCCGCACAGCAGACAGGATGTCCTCCGAAGGTCGAACCATGGGCCCCTGCTGTAAATGCCTCAGCCACTTCTGCCGTTGCACAGATTGCTCCGATGGGCATGCCTCCTCCCATGGCCTTCGCCATGGAGACGATATCCGGTTTTATCCCGTAATTCATATAGCTCATAACCGCGCCTGTTCTGCACCAGCCGGTCTGAACCTCGTCAAGCAGCAGCAATATGTCCTTCTCATCGCAGAACTTCCGAAGCCCTCTCATAAATTCAGGCGTCGCCGGGTTTACTCCGCCTTCTCCCTGGACCGGCTCAATCATAACCGCGGCCGTGTTCTCGGTACAGGCGGCTTTAAATGCGTCAAGATCATTATATTCTGCATAGGTAAAGCCCGGCGTCATATCCCCAAACCCATTCTGACACGCATTGTCCGGCTGCCCCGTCGCACTCATCGCCCCAAAGGTCCTTCCATGAAACGACTTTGCCGCCGTAACGATATTATATCTATCGGGGCCGTATTTTTCAACACTGTATTTTCTCGCCATCTTGATCATAGCTTCATTTGCTTCCGTTCCGCTGTTCTGGAAGAATATCTTATCCATTCCTGTTGCGGTGCAGACCTTCTCTGCAAGAAGAGCCTGCGGAACAGTATAGGGATAATTGAAGGTCTGCATGATCTGTCCCGCCTGTTCCCGCACTGCCTCTACAACCGCCGGATTGCAGTTGCCGACAGAATTCACCGCGATCCCTGCATAAAAATCAAGATACGCCTCGCCCTTCTCATTTCGTACATACATATCTTTCGCGGTTTCAGCCACAAAATCAAATCTTTCATAAGTCTCAATCATGTATTTGTCCACTTTGTCCTTGATATCCTGTGCGGTTAACCCAGTCTCTTTTAATAACATAATGTCCTCTCTCCCATCTTAAGCAAATTAGATTCTGTTGTGTTCTCCATTTTACCAAATAAAAAACGCCTACCCACCTTTAAGGCAAATAAGCGTCTTTGCTAAAAAACCTGTTTCAGTTGTTCAGAGCTCTCATAAACTACTTAACTAGAATCCTAGCACTTCTTTTCACAAATATCAATCGTACATATCCACAAAAATCTCTTTTTATTTCATGATAAATCTCCTTTTTGCACAAACAGACTGTCAATACCATCGAACTCTTCCGCCGCCAGCCATTTATCCCTCATAATTTCGCTAAGAGGTCTGGAATCAGCCGTTTCAAAGTCTGCTTTCTCCCTGATCATTTCACCTAAAAGCAATGATGAGACACATCTGCGTTCCGGACGGTTATCAAAAGTTCTGGCTGATCTTTCCGCCTCTTCTAACTGTTCGTACATCTGGTCAAATCGTTTCAGGCGCGAGCACAGCAGCCATATCACAGTGAAGCTTCACCGTCCTCCACTCTGCCGGAGCTTCGCCGTCAAAAATAAGTTTCTCCAGATCAAATGCTTTCTGGCATACCTGCAGGAGTTCTTCATCCCCAAGAAGCCTTTCGTCAATGAGCAAATACATTCCGTGACAAAGTCCCTCATAGCTCTCCCGTATCCTTCTGTAGACGAATGGAAGCCTTTCATCTTCATTTAATCCCCACCAGATCTGTGCTTCCCTGCAATATCTTTGGGAAGGCAGCGTCTCATAGATCGCTCTTCCGATCTCCCTGCGCCCCATCTCACAATGGTTAAACGCAAGCCTTCCTGCAGCCTCCAGCCGGATATCCTGATCGGGGCAGTATTTCATGATCCGCTCCCCAAGCATCGTGATCTCAGAATCATACTTCTGCATATTTTCCTGCCACTCCGGAATGTTTCCGTCACTGTCGCCTGCCAGGAACAGCGCATACATCAGCTTATTCAGCAATTCAAAATTATTGGGATATTCGGCCGTCCCTTTTCTTGCAACAGCAATACAGTCATATATTCTTCCCTGACTGACCGCTTCCTGAAATTGATCCAGATACTCTGCGATCTTCTCTTTTTCCACCGCTTCATCCACGCCCATCAGACTGTCAACTGTGACTCCGAAAAATTTGGCTATTACCGGTATCAGTTCTATATCCGGATAGCAGATACTATTTTCCCAACGGGATACGGATTGGCATGCAATTCCAAGGAATTCAGCAAATTCTTCCTGGGTAATATCTTTTTCATGGCGCAGACATCTGATCTTATTTCCAATATTCAATTTCATTGTTATTCTCCTATATCGTTTTATCCAAATCTTTAATTGAAAGGTGCGCCTCTTTCTGCCTGTTAATTTACCAGATTTACCCGAAACTGACCATAACACGGTGGATGATATTTATTCACGCAAACCGTGATTGGGTCTAAATTTCTCTTTTGCGTATTCATAGGCTTCCCGGATATACGGCTTTAAGTCCTCAAACGTCTTTTTCGATGGGTTCATAACACACAGCCACCCCATCCATGCATAAACGTAAATTTATTTATTCTGCCAAACGAGAGAATAAATTTGGAAGTCTGTCAGGCAAATAGTTAATATTTTTTTCCACACTCTTTCCTAAGTCAATTTTAACAATAAAACCGCCATATTCATTTCGCTTTAATAAAACACATCTTCCTGATGGGTCAAAAGCATATGCTAATGGAATTTTACCAGCAAAATGAGAACACCCAATAACATGTATTTCATTTTCAATGGCTCGCGCCTTTGCTAATGAAGTCCATTGTTCAAACTGTAAATTATGATACATTCCTGTTCCGATTATATTAATCAATAAAACCGGATTATCCAAACACATAATCCTCGCTACCTCTGGGAAATGTATTTCATAGCAGATTGGTATTCCAACCTTTCCAAATTTAGTATTTACGCAAGCAATTTTTTCCCCATTCCGTTTTCCTTTTTGCTTTTCTCCTTTAGTCAAAATACACTTCGTATATTTATCAACGATTTTACCATTATCTATGACCAGTGCTTTTTGCTGTCCGTTACTGTCTAAATCCTCGAAACCAGTAATAACATATTTTTCTTTTTCTTTTATAATATCAATTGCTTCCTGCAAAACATTATTATCTAAAAAACCTTCTGGAAAAATATAAAGGTCTGCATTATTTTGCGATAAAAAACTATCTAATTCTTGTACACTGTTATTTTCTTGAGGAACAGCTAACAAAACATTCAAATTCATTTCCTCCCTGTGTTCAAAAATCCCAATTTTTCCGAGTCAAATAAATACGCACACGGCATGGTGATTAAGGCTGCTCTTCTAAGCTGAAAATCGCATCTTCAAACATAAGAAAGCGGCAGAATTGAATTAGTTTACTATTGGCGTTTCGCACTCTTTGACAAGTGAATCTAACTTATCTTTTACGGCTTGTTTAGCAATTCTATCCATTTCATCTACTGTTTTCGGTCCACCAGAGGAAGCTAATGCATAGGGATCATTTAACGCCACATTAAAATCTGTCAGCATTGACCAAAGCTGATGATGTGTCCACTGTCGTTCCTCCTTCGGAATATTGGGATCATAATAGTCAGACCAATCACACAAATATTTTGCAGAAATAAATGTCAAACTGTCAATTGGAGCAGAAACAGCTTCTTTGTAAGCGTCAGCATAGTAAGATTTGATCGTATCCTCCATATCTTTCAACTGCCCTAAATAGGATTCAAAATAAGTCTCACGGGCAATGGAACCGTCGGGGTCAACTTTCCGATAAGGGTCAACCTCCAACTCAGGTTGGTTTTCACTTTTCCATTGCTTGAGCATATCCATGAAATCTTCTTTTGTCATAGCGCTAAGTTGATTTTCAACTTTATCAGCCAAAACTTCCAATCTGTCACGCCCCTCTTGAGATATTGTTACTTGATCTCTATTAGAGGTATGATTTGCCGCTGTGTTTTTATCTTCTGCCGCTGCAAAGTGAATGGTTCTCATAGAAGAAATTCGATGATTATCAGTGTTTAATGTCACGTTCATAAAAGGCCTCCTCATGCTTTCAAATTTCATATGACAGGAACAATTATATCATATTCTATATTGAAAGTATATACTCAGCGTTTAGGGCTTTGGTTAAGGAAATCTACCACGGGATAGACTTTCTCTTGATGAAGTAAAAGGTTTTAGGCTTAACTCCCCAACGGAAAAGGGATTGTGTAATCAACATAAAAATGCTAAACTGGATGCAATAACAATCGGAAATTTAGAAAAAGGAAGGATTAAGATAACAAATGGATAAAACACCAGCCCTTTTTGGGCAGTCCGGCAAAATGTCTGCCAAAGGGATCTTACTAATTCTGTTTCTGGTACTGTTCACTCTTGGGTTCGGCGTCATCGGCGCAGGACTTTGTTATTCTGCGCATATGAAGGAGAAAACCTGCAGTGCGGCGGCAGAGGGAAAAGTAATCAAATATAAGGAGAATTCGTATATCGGTCAGAAGCGCAGGTTTACTCCGGTTGTGAAATATCAGGCAGGGAATGAGATTTTCACCGGCGAAACAAATGTCTGGTACAGTTCCAGAATCTTTGAGACAGACGAATATGTGATGATTGGATATAATCCGGCAAATCCAGAGGAATTCTATATTAAAAATTACGATCTGAACATTATAACCCGTCTGGGAATCATATTTCTTGTTATCGGCGGAGCAATTCTGGCGGTTACTGTAACAATTCTAATATTGGACAAAAACAACCTGGACAAAGAAAGAAAAGGGGCTATTCAGGCCGGAATCATCATCGGCGGAATTGTTCTCTTTATATTTGTGGCGTTTGCCGCTGTAACAGGACTCAAAAATACTCTGTGTGTATTTGGGGGAATGGGGTTGTTTGCTCTGTATGGGTGGTCCCATAACAAACGGACGAAGAAGAAATAGAAAAAAGAATTTTCCCTGTACAAATCCAGTATTATGATCAGCACGATCCATATCTCCATCGGTTCGAATACTATATAAGTTTTTTCTGGAACCGGAAGCAAAAATGATCAATCCCAGCCTTCTCACAAAATTCAGGAAGACATATATTACAGAAGATATTCTGGAAGAGATGTTATAAGGAAACGATACAGCAGGCTTTGGATATGTCCTCGACTCAAATAATATTGACATACTGCCACAAGACCTCCCAAAAGCGAGAGGCCTTATGGATTCCATATTTTCCGACCTCGAAGCACCGGCAAACATTTTACACAACTCAATTTGTTCTGCGATATTTCCTCACTCCCAGTATCTCAGCATGGAACTGATTCTAAGCTTATCAATGACCGCGTCCTTATAGGGAGTTTTGATCCAACATTCCGTCTGCTCTTTTTCAGGATACACATTACTTGTAATGCAATATCTGCCTTCATCGATATAAAGTTCCACCGTGCTGCAATCCACAAGAAGCAGAAGTTTAAGTTTTCCGTCCCTTATCTCAATCGGGCAATTCATTCTGCCACGTCCATACAGATCCCCCCGGTTCTTATCAAGGCTGACCACCTTCTGCACCAGGTCAACTGCAGCTACCGTTGCCTTATCCCCCTCTCCCAATACTCCTATTTCCAGATATCTCGAGCGGATCTTCTCTACATCTATCCACAGCTCCATCCGGTAACACTTTCAATCATCCGGATACAAATACTGTTTTTGCGCAGCCACAGCATAATTACAATACTGCTTCGTCTCAGCCTCCAACGATGCCAATTCACTGACAGGATACAGGCAGACTTCATTCTCCCCGTTTAAGCTGACAACTCTTGGAACGCTTAATGTTCCGCGCCACCCCTCCGTACCTGTCGGTCCGAAATCCTCACACCAGGGCATCCAGAGCCATCCATTCTGCCATGCGATCATGACGCGGTTTCCATGCTCATCCAGAAAAGACTGCGGTGCATAATAGTCAAACCCCACATCAAGGTTCCCTGTCTTCTCTATCGTATACCGGCCGTTCTCAAAATCCATATTCCCGACACAATATAACGCCTTATTGTATTCCGGATGATTCATTGGGGAACATGTAAGAATCCATTTCCCTTCCAGCTCAAACAGATCCGGACATTCCATCATCGTTCCCAGCTTCCCTTTCGATTCCAGTATGGCGCCCTTATAGTTCCACTCATAAAGATTCTCCGACTCGTAGAGGAATACCCGTCCGTCCCCTTCCGGGTTCTGGCTCTTTACCGAGCCTCCCACTACCATATACCATTTCCCGGCTGCCGCAAAAACCTTCGGATCTCGAAAAGGCTCCAACGCATCTTCCGGCCGCTCGGAGATAAGCGGATTCCCTGTATATTTCTCAAAATGGACACCATCCTTTGACGTAACCAGACATTGCGTCTGGCATAAACGCCCCTCACGGCTCATAGACGCAGTATAAAAAATATAAAGCATTCCGTCTTTCTCAACCGCGCATCCTGAAAAGCATCCCCCTTCCGGATCATTGTCATATTCCTTATCCGGTTTAAGCGCAATGGGCATATCCTTCCAATGCACCATATCTTTGCTGACCGCGTGTCCCCAGTGCATAGATGCCCAGTCGCAATGCTTTGGATTATATTGGTAGAACAGATGATACCAGCCATTAAAATAAATCAATCCATTCGGATCGTTCATCCATCCAGTCGGCGCCGTAAAATGATACTTGGGCCTCCAGTTCTCATTTGCACAATTTTTTAAACGTTCATTCACAATATATTGACTTATCATATCCTTCTCCTTTTCTTTTATTTTTTTTACATTCCAGAGTCCAACCTGTAATCGGATGGAACATTGGAATACCGCATAACTTTTCGTCTGCCTGCTGTCAATCGAGTAGGGAAGACTTTTCCCTACTCGCCGCGCACCCCGGGCGCCGCCTTAGCGGCATACTTCTTCTGCACGGGGCTGCGCATAAAAAGAACCGCCTCATAATGCAGACGGTTCTTTCAAAGTATTCCTTCAATCTCTTGAAATCGTTATCTATACTCCCGCCGCCGGCGTCGCACGAAAGGCATTCATGCCCCTGTCCATAACGACCTGCCCTTCGCTTCCCGAATCCAGAACCACATTCCATACCGACTCCTTCTCCACCAGCACGGCTGTTACCTCAAGCTCTTCCGATTCCCCGGCGGACAGCAGTGCGTCCACCTGCATGGAGAAACAGGAACCCGCCTGGTCATCCGGCGTCTCCTCCTCTCCCGCGACAGCAACGATGTGGTTTCCGGAAATGTAATTCTTTTTCCCAAAAGCAACATGTATAATCACAGGCGCCTCACCTGCCGGTTTTATATACTGTTCATTGATCACTTCCGAGATATGGTTTGCAGTTACCGTATTATAATTTCCCTCAATATACAGAAGGCCATACCTGTCGTCCAGCCCATTATCATGCGCGTACATCGGCGGCCAGGGTTCATGATCCCGCAGGAAATGATTGGAAGAGATCATATTTTCCGCACATTTCCCCTTCATCACCAGCATACCCGGATAGAAAGAATGGAACCGGTTGCCCGTAACAACCGAACGCGCCACATTTTCAAAATAAACGCTGCTTGCCCCGCGGGGAAATATATTGTTTGCCGCAATCAAAAGAGCCCCGAAATTCTGCGCATAGATGGAATAGCCTTTATAACCGGCTCCGATCAGATTATCCGTGATCTTGGAAGCCTGCCCCCATCCCCGCAGCTCAATGCAACTGCCGCATTCGGCTATAAAATTGTCATGCACACTGAGCGCGTCCGCATGGTATGCCGTAAATCCATGCTCCAGATACACAAGTCCCATACCCGTAATCCGGAACGCATCATGGGGACATGCGATATAGATTCCGGTCTTCCCGTTGGTATATGTATTTTCCGGATTCTCTTCTCCTGTTCCATCATCGATAAAATGCAGACCGTCAATACAAAAATCTACGAACTCCACCGAGCTGATCCTGGGATTCCCGCTCCGGTTCACATAGAACGCGGCGCCTTTTTCTTCCTCGTTCTCAGGCGCAGGCGGAAGGTCAACAAGCACACGGCTCCCGCCCGGCCACAGCTCATGGCAGTTCCTCCATTCTTTTTCCGGGATATTGAACCGGATACTGGAAGAGGTAAATCCATGCCCGGAGCCCATAATCTTCAGATAACTGACATCGATCATTACCTGTGTCGTAAGATGGTAATCACCCGGCGGGATATAGATCACTGCTCCCGGTTTCCCTCCTTCATTTACATCAGAATCCGCCTGCCTGTCCTTGATATCCGCAATGATACTGTTGATCACCGCTCCGATATCCTCATATGGATTGCCCGCAGACCACTCTGTCACATCGTAATAATTCTTACTACCCATACACTATATCCTCCAATCATCTGGTACAACATTGCAGAATCAACTGTTCATTCCACAATGCTGTACTAACATTATCCTTTCACCGCGCCTGCCGTCATTCCGCTCACGATATATTTCTGCGCCGCAAGAGAAATGATCATGACCGGGAAGCTGAATACAAACGCTCCTGCGCACATCGGCCCCAGATCCAGATTATATGCAGACAGGAATCCTGCCAGGCCGACGGTAAACGTCTTTGCATTCGTGCTTGTCAGCAGCAATGCAACCAGGAAGTCATTCCACGCAAGAAACAGCGTAAAGATAAACGCCGTCGCCAGTCCAGGCGTACAGATCGGCAGGATGATATTTTTAAATGTCTGGAAACTGCTGGCGCCGTCCACATACGCCGCCTCATCCAGCGTCGTCGGTATCCCTTCATAGAAGCTCAGCATCGTCCACATGACAAAAGGCATATTGATCGCCGCATAGACGATGACCAGTGCGATCTTGGTATCATACAGCCCCAGTTTACAGATCAGCTCATAGATCGGTACAACAATACTTGACGTTGGTATCATCTTCAGGCACAATACCAATACAACGAGGAAAACCGATAATTTTGCCCCCGATCTCTGAATTGCATACGCCGCAAGAGAGCCCAGGATCAAAGCGATCACCGTGCTTACGACCGCCGCCGTCAGGCTGTTGATAAAGAATTGCGCCGCATCCATCCTCTCAAAAAGCCCCAGAAAATTTTCTATCGAAAAGGCTTTCGGGAAAAACTTCGGCGGGACAGCAATCACTTCCGAGCCCGGTTTAAAGGAACAGCATACCACATATATGTACGGGAAGAGCCAGAACACGGTAAGGATCACTGACAGGGCAATTCCTATGTTTTTGCCAACGCTGATATTTTTCTTCATCTTCATCTCCTTACACCCCCTAGTTCGCTTTCTTCTTTGGATTCCACAGGCTCTGCATGAATACCAGCGTAAAGATCACCAACACCGCGATAAAGATCACCGCCATAGCGCTTGCATATCCAACCTGATTATATCTTGCCAGCGTCTTATAGATGATGATGCTTATCGTCTCGGACGAACTGTTCGGTCCGCCCTCCGTCATAGCCCATATAATGTCAAATGTCCTTGCCGCATCTATGATCCTGACCGACAATGCGGTTAATAAGACCGGCTTAATGTTGGGCAGTTTGATCAGAAGGATCTGTTGGAACAGATTCGCGCCGTCTATCTTCGCAGCCTCCATCATGCTTGAATCCAGCCCCTGAAGCCCCGCGAGCGTCATCAGCATCATAAACGGCGTCGTCAGCCATATATCCGCAATACAGCAGGCGATCAACGACCACTTCGCATCTGCAAGCCACAGGATATCACTGCTCTGCGCTAAGATTCCGACTCTTGTCAGCAGTTCATTGACAATACCAAAGCTGGAACTCATCATCAGCTTCCACGTAAGACCTGCAACCAGCGGGGCGATCATCAGCGGCGCCATCATCAAGGACCGGATGATCTTGCTCCCGCGGTAATTCAATTCAAAAAATAATGCAAAGAGCAGACCTATGACCGTCTCCAGACCAACCGCCAGTATAATATATATCAATGTATTTTTTAATTGTTTCAGAAAGCCTCCGGCCGTAAACGCCCGTATATAATTACTGAATCCAATAAATGTCTTCTCCCCGGTAATCCCAATGTCAAAGAAACTGTCAATCACCATCGTAATAATAGGATAGATCAGGAACGCCCCCATGAATACCGCACCCGGCAGGAAGAATAACAGCAATGTTTTTCTTGAAATTAATCTCATTCTATTTATCCTCATTTTGATGTGAGCACTTCCCGGCAGAAGCCGACAGCAGGTATATAACCTCCGGCCATGATTCATACTCACTTCTGCAAATTTTCATTTCACAATTACAGCCGTATGTTATTTGCCAGTCATCCCAATCCGCAGAATCTTCCGGAAGTGCTCTTTGCCTTAGAAACCGGCGTAAAACAACTTGCGTTTGTGGCTTACGTTATCTGCACAAATTATTTTCCGACAGTTTCTGTTATCCGTAATTACTGTCCTATGGCTTCTATCTCTGCCGCCGCCGACTTAAGCGCATCTTCGGCTTCAGCCCCGCCAAGGCAGGATTCTACAACACCTGTCAGCACTTCTTCAATCTGCGCCCATGTCGTTACCATCGGCCTTGCCTGGGACTGCTTTGCCCCCAAAGTCTCAAGAACCGCTGTTGTATGTTCATTACCTGCTTCTTTTCCTGCCTCTTCATACACAGACGTCCTTCCTGCAATCTTTAGTGTAAGATCCATATAATCTGCATTATGGCCGTACATATATTCCACGTACTTAAGCGCCATCTCTTTATTCGTCGAATTCTTCATCACACATTCATACCATGGTCCCGTTGTAGCGCCGACCCCTGCGCTTCCCGCGATCATCGAGGCACATCCGACTTTATCTGCGCCCAAAGCTTCCACTGCCGCCGGATACTGATGGCTCCAGTTGAGCTGCATGACCACTTTTTCGTTGGTAAATAATTCCTGTGATTCTGTCGATGCCGTTGATAAAGAATCAGCAGGGGTATAGTCAGCCTCGGCATTCTCCGCCATAAACTTCAATGCATCTACATAAGCCTGATCCGTAATATTCACTTTGCCGTCCTTGTCAAATGCCAGCCCTTCGTCCCCTGCCTGGCAGGCAAAATCAAGGAATGAGCAGACGGCGTCAGAACCGCTTCCGAATACAGTCGTCCCATACATGCCATCCTTGGTAAGTTCTTTCGCCATTGCCTGATATTCTTCCCAGGTCTTTGGAACCTTATCTTCCGGGATCAGGTCTTTTCTATAGATCAGCACCTTCGCATTCACCCACATCGGATACCCAAGGAGATCTCCGTCAAGAGTACCGCTGTCTTCAAGAGTCGGAAGAAAATCACTCTTATCCGCGTCATTGATCGGCTCTATCGCATCTTTAAACGCAGCAAGCCATACCACATCCAGACACCCGACATCATGCGTCGCTTCCCCGGCCTTAATCTCTGTCGAAAGCTTGTCATACATACCGGTATAAGCAACCGCATCTACTACAACCTTACAGCCTGTCTCCTTCTCAAAATACGCCGCCGTCTCATTGGCAAGAGCTTCCGCCGGCGACCCGCTTTCAACCAGAACCGTAATGCTGTTTCCTTTGCTCTCTGAAGATTTATTATCCTCTTTCTTCCCACCACATCCAGCGGCAAGTGACATTACCATGGCCGATGCGAGTAACACGCTAAAAATTCTTTTTTCATTTTTTCTCCTTTTCTACCTGCTTTTTTGTTTTCTTGTTTCATTTTATGAAATATATTTCATTTACATTTTCATTATAACATCATTTAAACAATATGCAACACACATTTTATATTTCGTTATTTTATACAATTTCCATCATGATTATTTAAATATAGCACAAATTTATTAGTTAAATTGTCCTATATTTTAGATTTTGAAAATGAAACATGCTTTCAATCATGTTTTGAAATATTTTTCATTTTACTACTTTCTGTTTACATTATTTCACAGCTATGCTATACTTTTTTTCAAATTATCTGTTGAGCGAGGAACAATATAATGAAAAAAAGCAACAAAATAAATATACGGGATATTGCATCAGCCTGTGATATTTCTCCTGCTACCGTATCCAGATACTTTAATAATCCCGGTCTGCTCTCCGACTCTACCCGCAGGAAAATCGAACAAAAGCTAAAGGAATTAAATTTTCAGCCCGGATGGTCCATGCAGATCCAGGAGGATCACACCACGAATCTGATCATCGTAATCCTGCCGCATCTCCAGTTTGGTTTTTATACGGAGCTGCTCAATCAGTTAATAGAGATCGGCAAAGAAAAAGGATACCACATGATTCCGTATACATCCGAAAAATCAAAAAAAGAAGAACTATCCGCGATCCATGCCTTATGCCAGTACCGGCCCAGGGGGATCATTCTGTTAAGCCCATTGCTTGAAGGGGAAGATATCGCCGCTCTGCCAGTGCCCGTTATCACCATCGAACGCTCCGGCGGCAATTTTATGCAGATCAACAGTGATAATTTCACCGGTGGGAAACTGGCCGCCGAACTTCTGCTCAAGAACAAATGTGAAGTATTCGTCCATATCAATAATGGATACAGTACCATATGGCCTTCTTTTAAGCGGATTGTGGGATTTGAATGCCTGATGGAAGGACAGGCCTACGAGAGAATCATACGTCCAGAATTATCCGAGCCGTTTCTGCCAATTGCAACTCAGACGATGGATGAGATTGTCAGAGATTTATTAACCAAATACAAAGGGAAAAGATGGGGTGTCTTCTGTTCGAATGATGATATTGCAAGATTATTTGAGCAGCAGTGTGTTTTAAAACATCTGCTGATCCCTGACGAGGTTGAGATTATTGGCTATGATAATTCGCCGATTTCAGAATGTGCGATTTATCCGATTACTTCCGTGGCACAAAATATACAATTGATGGCGCAACTGGCTATGGACGGGTTTGACAACTATATTCCCTGCGAAACAATCGTGCCAAATACATTGATTGAGAAATATACTACTAAATAATCTGCTCCTTCGTATACAAGGCAGATCACAAAGACCGGAAGGGCCGTATATTGCGGGTGTCCGGATGAACCGGATGCCCTGCCGTGTAGATCGCAACATTCGACGCCAGCTGACAGTTATCACCGATCACTACTTTTGCAACATCAAAATACATTCCACGCTCGTGATAAAACTCAGCCGCAAATATTTTATCTGCAAATATCCTCTCCAGACGGATTGTTTTTATTGTGAATGGCATTACTTCAAACTGTTCCCGCAACCTTCCGGGTAGTCCTGGGCAACGAGATATATTTTTTAGTCGCAGTTTCCAAACGCTTTTTTGCCTGGCTTCCGCTGCATTCATCTATACATATCGTCAGGTCAATATCCTCTGAAAAACGGCGGATACTTTTCTGATCCTTATACAAAGCCGTTCCCCCTTTAAAATATGCCGGAAGAGTTTCCTGTCTTTCCGATAGCTCCTTTACGTAGGGAATCATTTTCGTAAGCGATGAATAACATGACGGTTTTACAGCTCTTCGAATCTGTGCAATACTCTATATAAATGGAGATACTTCTACATCGATTCTCGAGTTCTTGCATCTAGGGTAGGGCGTTTCAAAGCCGTTCATCTGCCCTGCGCACACATGCTCTATTTATACCATTCATACAGTAGGAAGGAGTGAGCTGTCAATGGCTCAAAAACGTATCAAACATACNGATCAGGAATGGTTTGATCTGATCACAGAATGCAGGACCAGTAAACTAAAAGTCAAAGATTGGTGTAAGCAGCACGGCATAACAGCCAAGGCACTTTATTACCATACACGGCAGCTTCGGCAGAAGGGTTATACAATCCCACAAAAACCTGCCACAGATCTACATCAGGAAAAACAGGAGGTTGTCTGCCTGGGCGTTGCGCAGGCCCTCTCTGATGACAGATCTACAAAGTTCTCTGCCCTCACAGATGAGGGCAGAGCTGCCGTCTGTCTGAACTTCCATGGAATCCATATGGAAGTTACAAACCATGCAGGAAAGGAAGTCATCTCAAATCTGTTCCAGGTCCTGCTAGAATCATGTTAGGCGATCTTTCCGGAGTATCAAAACTCTATCTGGTCACAGGGCGCACGGATATGCGCCTCTCGATCGATGGACTTATGGCGATCATCCGGGACACCTACCAGATGGACCCCTATGCAAATGCGCTTTATCTCTTCTGCGGCAGAAAATCCGACCGCCTGAAAGCACTGCATCATGGTAAGACTGGTTTTGTACTGCTGTATATGCGGCTGGACTCCGGTAAGTTCCAGTGGCCGCGCAATGCATCTGAAGTCCGTACTCTTTCCCGCCAGGAATATCGCTGGCTCATGGAAGGGCTTTCCATTGACCAGCCAAAGGCGCTGCGCCCCTCGCAAAAGAGGGATTTCTGATTATTTTTGTGAAAAACAGAGAATTTAAAAATTTTATTTTGCGCTGGAAATAGCTATAAAAAACGGTTGTCCACAAACGGACACAGACAATGAGGGATTATCCCCGCCAGCTTTCCTGTTTTTAGAAATCCATGTGGATAACATCTCCTGAAGGACTTGGAAACCTGCTGCTTCCAGAAGTTATCCACAGATCGGTTTTTCGTCAAAATGTCCAATCCCCCTTTCAAGCTCGTTTGCAGGCTGTCCTGTTTTTCTTTATAATAAGAGAAAACACAAAAGAGGAGGCAAGGATACTGTGGAAGACCATACAGAGATGCTGATCGGGATCATGCAAAAGACGATTGAACAAAAAGATGAACAGATCAAGGAACTGCGTCAGACCATAGCTGATCTGCAGGCAACTGTTGCCAACCTCAATGAGACACTCGAAGAATTCCGGCGGAAATTTTTCGGATCATCCAGCGAAAAGACCAGACGGAAAACCAGTAAAGAAGAGGAATCGGAGCAGGAAGGGGAGAACGTTACAGTCAAAAGCCATACCCGGAAGAAGAAACCCAAATCCAAACGGGAGGATCTGTATAAAAATCTGCCTGTCAGGGAAGTGAAGTGCCCTGTGCCGGAAGACCGCCGGCTTTGTCCGGATTGTGATGCGCGAATGGAAACGATTGCATGGACGCCTGTACGGGAAGAACTTTGCATCACTCCCGCAAAGGTAGAGAGGGTGCGCTATCTGCAGGAAGTCCTCGTCTGCCCTGTCTGTCGGAAGGAAGACGAAGGAACATTTACCAAAGCTCCTACCCCCACACCGTTGCTGGCCCACAGTCCTGCCTCCCCCTCCATGGTCGCATATGTCATGTACCAGAAATTCATGAATTCGGTCCCGTTCTATCGTCAGGAGATGGACTGGCTGCAGAAGGGGGCTCCCCTTGCAAGGGAAACAGCGGCAAACTGGTGCATCAAATGTGCGCTGGAATATTTCCAGCCGGTCTATGACCTCCTCCATAAGCATCTTCTGAAACGCGAGATCCTCCATGCGGATGAAACCGTCTGCCAGGTCCTGCACGAAGAAGGGAAGGCGTCATCCTCAAACTCATATATGTGGATCTATCTGACCGGAAACGACGGGCTTGCCCCAATCATCCTGTATGAATACCAGCCAGGAAGGCAGGGGGAATACGCGAAGAACTTCCTGGAAGGTTTCAAAGGACTGCTGGAATGTGACGGTTATACGGGTTATAACAGCGTGGAAAATGTAACCCTGGTATGCTGTCTTGCCCATTGCCGGAGATATTTCTTTGAAGCGGTCCCAGCTGCCCGCCGCAGAAAAATAAAGCTGCTGGATATCAATTCACCAGAGGAGATTCCGATAGAAACAGCTGACCCTCAAAAGGCAAAAAAACAACAGCTGACTGCCGCAGAGATCGGACTATGCTACTGCAACCAGCTTTTCCGTATAGAACGGACCCTGAAAGACTTGGACGCACAAGAGCGGAAAGCCAGACGGCTTAAGCTGGAAGTCCCTGTCTGGGATGATTTCTGGAAATGGCTTGGGACACTAAAACCGCTTGGAGGGAGCAAGCTTGAGAAAGCAGTGAATTATGCGGAAAACCATCAGGAACTGCTCGAAAACTATCTGTTAGACGGGAGATGTGAGATTTCGAACAACCGGGCGGAACGGTGTGCGAAATCTTATGGAACCGGAAGAAAGAATTTCCTGTTCCATAATAGTGTAAATGGTGCAAAATCAAGCGCCACCATTTACAGCCTTGTAGAAACAGCAAAGGCAAACCATCTGAACGTTTTCCAATACCTCTATACATTATTGCTCTATATGCCGGACTACAAAGATAAGCCCGCAGGCGTGGAAGCAATGATGCCATGGAGTGAATTCATAAAGGAGCGTTGTTCAGGGGTAATGAGTACAGAAACTGAGACGCCTGAAAATCGGGGGCAGATACCAGTCTGATAAGTCCTCTATTTTGGCGACGAATTTTTTATAGCGATGGATGACGGTGGGTTATTCATCGCTTACGATGATTATATGACAGAGCTTGCCACAGTGGAAGAGAAGCAGTCGGACGGCAGTGTAAAGAGTTACGTGGATGAGGATTTGAAGCAAGAGATAGCGTTGAAACTGCTGGAGGAGATACCGAACTTTCCGCTGGAGGAAGCGGAGAGGATTGCAGGAGGGGAGACTGATTAGAGAAAGATCAAATCTACGAGGCATTCTGGAAAGAGATCCAGGGCATTGCGGGTTGCAGACGCTCAGAGAATCTGGAGTTCAGTGGGGTTTGAGGTCTGATTATGGGGTCAATTCTTTTATAATAAACTGTTTTGAGGATATAGTATAAACTGGAAAACGCTAATTTGGCTATTCTGTGGCATTATTCAATGGATTATGGTAAAATTCTGCTGTCCGGGATTGAATAGCAACTGAAAGACCAAACAGATGTTAACAATGATAATAGCTGTAAATCTCATTGAAGTCATTATATAAGTCTTTCAGTTTGTATAGAAAATGTTCGTTTTTATAGGAGGCATCTATGTGGCAATTTACATTTTTTATATTTTTCATATTATTTTGTATATTTGCAGGAATAATGGCACGTGAACCCAGAACGTTATGGAGCGGGGTTTCTTTTTTCTTCATGATGATATGTTTGTCTATTTCCTTGTTTTTTATTCTATCTGAATATTCCAGGTGGCTGGCAGCACATGACGTGGTAATTGGAATACTGATTCTCCTGTTTGTTTTGGCGATAGGCTGTATGCTTATGTTTCCGGCAGCTTTGATCGTCATGTTTTTCATCGAGGGAATAAAAGTCATCAAACATGAAGGAGTGAAACCGTCAAATTTATTGTCGATGCTGTTCTCTATCTTGTTATATGTCTACCTGTCTGTCTGGCCGATGATTGGCAATTTAAGAAAAAATACATTAAGTACAATGCTCTATGTTATCATCAGTTTTTCGGCAGTATATGTATTATCATTGATGGCTATGTATTCACTTTCTGCAATTCTTAACCTTATTCATCTGAAAAAGAACAGAAATGCAGATTATATTGTTGTTCTGGGATCTGGAATCATTGGAAAGAAGGTCACACCGTTACTTGCGGCCCGGATTGAAAGAGGAATGGAATTGCTGTATTCCAATCCTAATGCTGTATTGATTATGTCCGGTGGGCAGGGACCTGGAGAGGATATTCCAGAGAGCGTGGCTATGGCTGCATATGCAGTAGGTAAAGGTGTAGATGCAGAGCGTATCATAATGGAACAAAAATCTGTATCAACAGAAGAAAATTTACTGTTTTCAAGGAAATTGATGGATAAAGAGGCTCCTAAAATTGTTATCGTCACAACGGCTTATCATGTGTTCAGAGCATTAATTCTGGCAAAACAGCAAGGGTTAAAGTGTGTTGGATTTGGGGCAAAAACGAAATGGTATTTTACGCTAAATGCTTTAATACGTGAGTTTGTTGGATATCTACGTTTGACATGGAAAAAACATGCGCTGGTAATTGGCATAGTAGCCAGTATTGTCGTGGCGACTAATATCGCTGGTTGGTTGAGATAATTAATAACTGTGAAATTACAGCGATCTAAGAGAGGAATAGTTATAAAGAACCGTTAAAGTATTAGCAAGAACTCTCTAAACTTGAGGTGAAATAAAGCGTATGAAAAGCCCCAGGCGGCATTTGAAGCTGTTCTGGGGCTTTATAATTATCCTTTGAATTTATCAGGCAAGTGAATTTCAGTTTTCAGACCATGAGGTGTAATGTTTGAAAATTGGATTTCTCCATAATGTACTTTTACAATCTGTCTTACGATTTTAAGCCCCAATCCGTGTTCTGCTTCGGCTGTTTCCGTCTGGGAACTGGGAATACTGGTATCGTTATTCAGTAATGCCAGGTATGATTCCTTGATTCCGCACCCAGAGTCTGCGACACAAAACGTACAGATTCTGTTGTCCATTTTTACAGAAACGGTTATCTGACATCCACCAGGATTGTGTGTGATGCTGTTTTGTATTAGATTGTGCAGCATCCGGTTAAGCAGGAAATTGTCGCCGTATAGGAAAGTTTTTATATCTGTGTCAGTTCCAGACAGTTCTAATTCATAGCCCTCCGGAAGTCCGTTATTTAGAAATTCGCTTATCACCTGCCGGATCAGTTCAAGAGGATCAAGCGGCTTTATGCGGAAGGGCTGCATAGAGTATTCCAATTTTGTTGTTAAATTTAGATCTGCAACCAATGTACGGAGCTTTTCACTTTGTTTTCGTATGATTTCAGCCTGTCTTCTGGTTGCTGCTGGTAAGTCAGGGTTATCTTCTATTTCACTGGAATAACCTAACCCGGATAAACCGGAAAAGATTTTGCAATTCCTCCACATTTCAAGTACAATAAAGAAAAACGTTGGAGGATGTGTTCATGTTACTTATGGATAAATACGCTGACAAAATTTATGGTACGATCACCTGTTATGACCGCATGATCATCCAGGGGTATATCCCCGGATGGAGCCATGCCGAAGGCATGACAGGCTATCTGAATGCCAACAACATCCGTATTTTTGATTTTTCAAATTTCTCCCAGCCTCTTACGGAACAAATCCGCGCAAACGCCCAGCGCATCGCAGATGAAAACGGCATTGAAATCGAATTCATTCGTAAGCTTCGGGCTTTCCGCAAGGATGTCCGGATTCAGGAAATCATTCAGGAAACCGCAAAGACCGAAGGGCTGATCCACATCTTTTCCGCCATGGAACAGTGCAATACTTACAAACCCTGGCATGACAAGACCACGGGAAAGACATTCCTTAAGTTTGACCAGAGCAAATGTCTCCACTATTATTTCTATTTCATTGACAAAGAACTGGGGCTCTGTTACCTTCGTGTCCCTACCTGGGCGCCTTTCCGCCTGCAGTTCTATATGAACGGCCATAACCTGCTCGCCCATAAACTGCAGAAGAAGGGCATTACTTACCGCATGCATGATAATGCTTTCCTGGAAATCTCGGATGTGGAAGCCGCCCAGAAACTCTCAGACAGGATCAATCCGGAAGACCTCCATAAGGTTCTGGATGCTTTTGCAAAACGCTATTGTCCGGTTCCTGAAACACTCGGCCTCAGCTACACATGGACGATCCAGCAGATTGAGTGTGCAACAGACGTCATGTTCAAACAGCCGGGCGACCTCGGCCCCCTTTATGACGAGATTATCCGGACCGCAATCTTTACGGTAAAGCCGGACAACATCGCCACCTTCCTGGGACAGCGTATTACCTATAACTGTAAGAAGGAAGTCGGCACCAACTATAACGTGCGTATTCTCGGAACGAGGATCAAACACCATATGGGTGATGTATCAATCATTATCACCTGATAAGAATTATCACCAGTTACCAACAACAAACATTGATTATAACTGGTATGCACTTCCTTTTACTGGTGATAACACTTGGCTGATGCCATAAATACCTTTAATATATTTGTTTATCAAATCATATGAAGGAGGTATTTATGCAAGTATTACAATTAATCCAGGACACTGAAGGCTGGATGTATCGCCAGGGGTTCAGTAGATCAACAATCACTCTCGGATACCGGCCGCATTGGAACAAGTTCAGGAGACTGGTTGGAGAGGGGACAGATTTTTCAAAATGCAATCTATCCCAATCTGTCAAATCCATTTATGGAAAAGACATATTTTCCACGGATCCCTATAGATTATCAAAGACGGAATCCAATGCAAGGAAGGCGTTTTGTGCACTCAGGGAATTTAACAGCAGCGGCCGTGTATCCAGACGACCACGGAGCGGGGGATCCATAGAAAAACCTCTGACTGCCGAAAGCAGCCGTATCCTCAATGGATATGAGGGCCATCTCCTTGGGTGTGGGCTTACAGAAGCAACCATCAGAAACAACCTGCAGGTCATCCGCCGCTTTCTGGCGGAGTGTCCGGCCGAAGACATTACCAGGGAAAACGTCCTGGGGTATGTCAACGGGTTCGGCAAATACCGCAGGCTGACGGCAGCAACATACAGGAATGTCCTGCTGCGTTTTTTTGCATGCTGCAGCGAAAACGAAGGCCTTCCTATGGATATCCAGGAATGCTTTTTACCATATAAAAAACGTCAGGGAGCTGAGATTGCAACCGTATATACACCCGAGGAACTCTCCCTGCTGCTTAAATATGTCAGTTCACACGGAAAAACCCCTGCCCGAAACTATGCCTTAGTTCTCCTTATCGCTGTCTTTGGGCTCCGGGCAAAAGATATTTCCGACCTTACATTAAGCTCCATCGACTGGGAAAAGGGAACCTTACGGATCGTCCAGTCCAAGAACCAGAAAGCCCTGGAACATAAGCTTACGGATCTTACGGCCAATGCGCTGGCGCACTACCTGCTGGATGAAAGGCCTGAATCAGAAGACATCCATGTATTCCTGAAACAGGATGGGACAAAGCTTGCCGACAGATCCGTGTCACCTATGGTGGCGTATGCATTTATCAGCAGCGGTATTGAGCTTAAGGGAAGAAAGCATGGCAGCCACAGCATCCGCCATTCACTTGCGTCAAACATGCTTGCCGCCGATGTTGATATTTTGACGATATCAAAAGTGCTCGGCCATTCGTCTGTCACTACAACCAAGGCTTACGCCAAAGTTGACATCCCCCATCTGCGCCTTGTAGGACTGGAGGTGCCGGACTATGAATAAATCCTATTCCTGCGACTCCAGTCAGTTTTCAAGTTATCTGGCCGAAGCGTTTTCCAGATTTGTTGAATATAAGGTAAATGCTTGTGGATATATCCCTGACTCATATCTCCAGCCTTTAAAGCTTTTTGATGCCTACTGCTGTGGCTGTCCGCAGGGTCATATCTCCCTGGAGCCAGAAGTGGTTCTTGGATATGTGGACAGCCTCCATGTAAACGACGCTACGGCAAGGAGATACCTGTCTGCTATCAGGGCATTCAGCGAGTATCTCATCCTTGTCGAAGGCATTGATCCGGCTGAGGTGTATGTCCCTGCCAGGGTTGTCAGGCGCACAGGCAGGACATTCCGTCCCTATGTGTTCACAAAAAATGAGGTGGCGTCACTGCTCCGGGCGGCAGAACAGTATGAACCCGCAAAGCGCGGCCAGCCCACGACGAACCTTCCGAACTGTATGCGCTGTATCATGGCGATGCTGTATTGTACCGGGATGCGGGCGGGCGAAGTTTCCTATCTTCTGGCATCTGAGGTTGACACTGATAACGGGATCGTCCATATCAACCATGCAAAGAATGATAACCGTCGGATTGTTACAATGTCCCCTTCTCTTGTGGATGTCTGCAGGGATTATACCAGGCTCTCTAGCGGGCACCGTTCATCCGGCCTGTATTATTTCGACACAGGGGCGGAACTGAATGACGGACGGGTGCTGACAAAAACAATCTACAAGTATTTCCGGCGGTACCTCAAAATAGCCGGTATTGAGCATAAAGGCCGGGGCTGCGGCCCAAGGCTCCATGACCTGCGCGTGACTTTCGCCGTCCATTCCCTCCAGCGCCTTACGGAAAACGCCATAGATGTAAACGCATACCTTTACTATCTCCAGACATATATGGGGCATGCCTCGCTACGTGAGACACAGGATTACCTCTGGCTTACGGGCGAATCATTCCGGCCCATTTTGGAACGGATGGAAAACTGCGCTCCCTTCATCCAGACGATTTTCGAGGAAAAGGAGCGTGACCCGGATTATGAATAAATCATTCACAGGAATTCTTTCAGACTATGTGCTGATACATGTCAAAGGCGAGGCCGGACAGTCAGGCGCAACGCTGCGGTCATACTACACGGCCATTGACCAATACACAGAATGGTATACAAGGACACACAAAACCAAACCTGAGGCAATGGACGCGTCGTCATTTGCAAAAGACGACGTGCGCGCATTCCTGAACCATCTGGAAGATGACAACAGGGTGTCTGCCAGCACCCGCAACCTGCGCCGTGCGGGGATTGTGTCATTCCTTGAATTCGCAAGGCAGGTCAGTCCTGTATATACACAGGCTTATTTGGACGTGCGTTCCATAAAGGCAAAAAAAGCGCCTAAGCCTGAAAAGAGTTTCCTTACCATTGGAGAGTACAAAGCCATGCTCGAATGCATTGACATAACAAGGCGGAATGGTTTCAGTCACTATATCCTGGTCAGCATCCTTTATGATTCTGCTGCGCGTGTGGATGAGGCAGTGAACATGGACTTCGAACATTTTAACCTGTCCGCTGATGCCACGGTAACTATTTTGGGGAAAGGATCAAAATACCGTACCGTTTATCTTACCAGCCAAAGCGCAACGCTTATCCGTAAGGCAATGGAACGCTATGGCCGAAAAACAGGGCCTGTATTCCTGAATAAATCAGGTGGGCGGATCACAGATTCCGGCATAGATTATATTTTGAAAAAATATGCCGCCCTTGCAGCCGAAAAGGAACCAACATTAGGAAACAAAGCAGTTTCACCACATACCATGCGCAGGTCAAAGGCAACCCATATGCTTCTTAACGGTTCAAGCATTGCCACAATCCAGAGATTCCTTGGTCATGAAAACATCCAGACGACTGAAGAATACCTGGACCTTGGCAGCGAAGCGATGATCCATGCGGTTGCGGAAGCAGAAAAAAGCCTGAAGGCACACGGGATAGGAAATGAGCCGATCACAACGAACTGGAAAGATCCGGATATCATGAACAGGCTCAAAAAGCTGGCAAAATAACGTTATCACCAGTAATAGGAACTACATACCAGTTACCATCAAGGCTTGCCGTTGGTAACTGGTGATAATTCTTATCAGGTGATAATGATTGATACATCACCCATATGGTGTTTGATCCTCGTTCCGAGAATACGCACGTTATAGTTGGTGCC
>CAJTAL010000045.1 GCA_910574285.1 Lachnospiraceae bacterium
GTTCTGGTAATGTGCAGAAGCGTTTCCGGATAATGTGGCTGGAGAACTACATCAATTTTATATGGTGCTAAAATAATCTGAAGATTGGCTGCTCTTTTAATCTGGAAAACAACATTATAGAAGATGCCGTATTCGTTGAGTAAACGTCCCGACAGGACATTCAGTTTCCGTGCAAGGCTATTCGGCTGTAACTCTGTTTCCAGCCAAGCCGCAAGCTCCGTCGCCGTCCCCTTCCACAAGGGGCAATCGACAGTAATTCTTTTATCTATTTCCTCAAGTAAAGGCTCTGGCGGCTCTTTCCAAAGTTCTGTTTCTGCCTTTTGAAAATCCCATAACAATGTTTCGGGATTGCGGAGAAGATAGAGTTTCTGCTCTTGTTGGTCTCTGCCCGACACTTCAAGCGTGGCGGCATTGCCGATGCGTTTTTCTTTCTGCAACAGGAACGCACCGTCAGCCGCACCAAGCAAGCCAGTAGTCCCCGAAATCATATCGAACTTATCATCAGACCCCTGCTTTCTGGTATGATGGACAATCAAGATACAGATGCCATAGCTGTCTGCAAACTGTTTCAGCCTTGTAATAACCTCATAGTCATTTGTGTAACTGTAATTATCCCCGCCGACTTCACGCACCTTTTGGAGGGTGTCAATAATAATCAGTCTTGTGTCTGTATGCTGTTTCATAAATTCCTGCAACTGTTCATCCAAACCATTGCCAAGATTACCCGCCGAAACAGAAAAGAATAAATTGTCTGCCCCGTCCGTGCCAAACATACGGTACAGCCTTTCCTGCAGGCGGCGGTAATCATCTTCAAGGGCAAGGTACAAGACCGTTCCTTTTCGGACGGGATATTCCCATAGTGGTACTCCCATACTGGTATAGTACGCAATCTGCGCTATAAGAAAGCTCTTGCCGACTTTTGGCGCGCCTGCGAAAAGATAAGTGCCAGGGTAGAGCAGACCGTCAATCAAAGGCGACTTGCTCGGATATACAGAATCATACAATTCAGCCATAGATACAGTTTCAAGAGCTTTGCTATTGTTTTTCGGCGGGTAATTGGTTATACTGTTATTGTTTACATTAGGCGGTTGCTCCGTATCTGCGCCAACAGATACATTCGGGGCAGCCGTTTCTTTTTTATTTGCCATCTTCACACTCTCCTTTCAGACCGCCGAGGATAACAGCAATCAGCTCGATTGTGTCAAGCAATTCTTCATTTACACCCTCACCCGCTTCAATCCTCTGCAATTCTGCAAGGACGGCGGCAAGTTCATTGCGGAGTGCCTTATATACCCTCGGATTGCCCTGCACGACCACGTCTTGGCATAAGAGCCGCCTTGTGATATAGTCCTGCTTGGTAAGCCCCGAAAGCCGCACCGCTTTGTCAATCTGCTCATTTTCTTCGGGAGATACCCGAAAAGCGACGGTTTTATTCCTCCAACGGTTGCAGTTGTCCAAATTCTTTGCCGACATATCAAAAATCCCCCTTTCCTAAATCGTCAAGCCTGTCTGCCATTTCTGCCTGCTTTGACGGAAACAGATGTGCATAGCGGTAAGTGATTTCAATACTCTCATGCCCTACTCGGTCAGCAATCGCCACCGCCGAGAACCCCATGTCAATCAACAGACTGATGTGGCTATGCCGCAAATCGTGAATCCGTATGCGTTTCACCCCTGCGGCTTTTGCACCTCTGTCCATCTCGTGATGGAGATAGCTCTTTGTTATTGTAAAGATACGGTCTTTTTTCTTTAAACCATACAGCATACCAATATACTCCTGCATTTCCTCGCATAGAAACTTTGGCATTTTAATTGTACGGTTGCTCTTTTTCGTTTTCGGAGAGGTAATCACATCCTCGCCATGCAGACGCTGATAAGATTTATTAATCGTGACCGTTTCCTTATCAAAGTTAAAATCTGCGGCAGTCAAAGCTAATAATTCTCCCTCACGGATTCCGCACCAGTAAAGCATTTCAAAAGCATAAAAGGAAACTGGCTTATCCATCATTTCATCCGCAAACCTTTTATATTCCTCTTTGGTCCAGAACAGCATTTCCTTGTGTTCTTCGCTCCCCATGTTCCCCGCCTTTGCCACAGGATTGGAGCGGAGGTCATAATACCGTACCGCATGGTTGAAGATAGCGGAAAGCTGGTTGTGGACGGTTTTCAGATACGTCTGCGAATAGGGATTGCGTTTTTCATCACGGTAGGCAAGCAGCTCATTCTGCCATGCAATGATTTCCTTTGTGCCAATCCCGCTAATTTTCATCTTTCCAAAATACGGAAGAATCTTCGTCCGAATGATATGCTCCTTTGTCAGCCAAGTGTTCTCTTTCAGTCGGTTCTTTACATCATTCGCATAAAGTTCCGTAAATGCTTCAAAGTCCATGTCAAGGTCAGCAGAATTTTGCAACTGGAATTTCCGTTCCCATTCCTGTGCTTCCCTCTTTGTGGCAAATCCACGCTTACATTTCTGTTTCCGTTCCCCTTTCCAGTTCACATACCGAGCCATCACATACCATGTGCCATTGCCCTCATTCTTAAATACTGGCATTTATACCATCTCCTTTCCCTGTTTTTCTCCCGCCCCATAGAGTCTTTCCTCAAAATACTGGCGGTTGACACGCCCTGCAATCGTGATAAACCCCTTTTCTTTCAGCTCATCATTCAACTTTTTAATGAGCTTGTAGGCGTAAGGCTTCGATATGGAAAGCTCCTGCGCCACCTCATCCACACGGATAAATTTGTTGTCCATACAATTTCCCCTTTCTTATCTAAGCGTTTTTGCTTAATTCATAGTACTAAACATTTTTGCTACTGTCAATAGGTTTGCAAGAAAATATTAAACTTTTTTGTTTCACTTCTCTTGACATTCATTAAGCATATATGCTATACTACTTATAAACATAGGAACAAGGAGTGAAACATCATGGCAATTGGCGAAAGAATACATTTTTTCCGCATCATGCGGGGCATGACACAGAAATACCTTGGTATGCTTGTCGGATTTCCTGAAAAATCAGCGGATGTGCGTCTGGCACAGTACGAAACTGGCTCACGCAAACCAAAGTCAGACTTGACGGCTGCACTGGCACAGGCTCTTGACGTTGCGCCGCAGGCTCTTGACATACCCGACATTGACAGCTACATCGGGCTTATGCACACCTTATTTGCCCTTGAGGATATTTATGGTCTTACTGTCAACGAAACAGACAGTGAAATCTGCTTAAAAGTCAACAAAGACAAAAGCAAGGATGCCGCCGAACTTCTGAAAATGCTCTCCGCTTGGAAAGAGCAGGCGGACAAGCTCTGTGCCGAGGAAATCAGCAGGGAAGATTACGACCAGTGGCGGTATAATTACCCGAAGTTTGACACTACGCAGCATTGGGCGAAAGCCCCCTCTAAGGAATTAAACGATGCCTTAGTCGAAGCGTTCAAAGACAAGCTGTCAGACTAACCAAGCCAGATTGGAAGGTGAAAAACGTGATTATCAGAGAATACCTCCCCTCGGACTGTAAATACTTAGCGGAGCTGTTTTATCAGACTGTCCACTCTATAAATGCCAAAGACTACACAGATGAACAGTTAAACGTCTGGGCAACTGGCAATGTAAACATAAATGAATAGAATCAATCATTATCCGAGCATTTTACACTTGTCGCCATAAAAGGCGGCATTATAGCAGGGTTTGGCGATATTGACAGGACAGGCTACCTTGACAGGCTGTATGTACACAAGGACTATCAAAGCCAAGGGATTGCCACCGCTATCTGCGATAAACTGGAACACGCTTTTGGGATAAGCAAAATAACCACCCATGCTTCCATCACTGCAAAGCCGTTCTTTCTTCACAGAGGATATAGCGTAATTAAGGAACAGCAAGTAATCAGGTCAAATATCCCCTTGACGAATTACATTATGGAAAAACCTCTTTAACCATCACCCCAATTCACTAATCAAAAAACACGACAAAAAACGCCCTTAGCCATGTGTTCCTACCCACAGCTAAGGGCATTTTAATATGGATTTATTTCAGTCATCCAAACCGTTTAAAAATCATTCTGCCACCTGTAAACCACCAGACAACAAGAATAATGCCACTGAAATGACCGTTATCAATTTGTTATCAAAAGACCTTTCCAAAGCCCGCAAACCCGCATAAACACTGGATTTGCTAAACGTTTTTGCTTATTCGAACTCAATCGTCCCCGGCGGTTTACTCGTCAAATCATACAATACTCTATTAACCCCCTTCACCTCATTAATTATCCTGCTCATTACTCTATGAAGCACCGCATACGGAATTTCCGCCGTCTCTGCCGTCATGAAATCCACCGTATTCACCGCCCTAAGCGCTATTGCGTAATCATAAGTTCTTTCATCGCCCATAACCCCGACACTCTGCATATTCGTAAGCGCCGCAAAATACTGACCTATTTCCCTTTCCAATCCAGCCTTTTGAATCTCTTCTCTGTAAATCGCATCTGCATCCTGGACAATCCTCACCTTCTCGGCCGTCACTTCCCCAACGATACGGACTCCAAGTCCCGGTCCCGGAAATGGCTGGCGGTATACAAGATATTCCGGAATTCCGAGTTCTAACCCCGCTTTTCGAACCTCATCTTTAAACAGATCCCGAAGCGGCTCTATAATCTCCTTAAAATCCACATAATCCGGAAGACCTCCTACATTATGATGCGACTTAATTACGGCAGACTCACCGCCCAGTCCGCTCTCTACGACATCCGGATAAATCGTCCCCTGCACAAGAAAATCTACAGTACCGATCTCCTTCGCCTGCTCCTCGAATACACGGATGAATTCTTCTCCGATAATTTTCCTTTTCTTCTCCGGTTCTGAAACCCCCGCCAGCTTTTCATAAAACCTCTGTTGCGCGTTTACACGGATAAAATTAAGGTCATATTCACCTTCCGGACCAAATACTGCCTCTACCTCATCACCTTCATTCTTTCTGAGAAGGCCATGATCCACAAAAACACAGGTAAGCTGTGCTCCCACAGCTTTCGACATCAGAACCGCCGCCACAGAAGAATCCACGCCGCCGGACAATGCACAGAGAACTTTCCCATTCCCAACTTTTTCGCGTATCTGCTTAACAGACTCCTCAACAAAAGAATCCATCTTCCAGTCACCTGCACATCCGCACACACCAACTACAAAATTAGACAACATCTTCATTCCTTCTTCCGTGTGTAACACCTCCGGATGGAACTGAATCGCATATAATCCAGATTCTGCATTTTCTGCCGCCGCAACCGGACAAGACGACGTATGAGCAGTGATCTCAAAACCAGGAGCCACTTCAAAAATAGTATCAAAATGGCTCATCCAGCACACCGTCTTTTCGGAAACATCCCAAAATATCCTGGAATCCCTCTTATCCACAAAAACCTCTGTCTTCCCATATTCTCTCACATCAGCCCGCGCCACATCCCCGCCAAGCAAATACATCATAAGCTGCGCGCCATAGCAAAGTCCAAGAACCGGTATCCCCAGTTCGAACAGCTCCTTCGTATACGTCGGAGATTCTTCCTCATAACAGCTATTCGGACCTCCGGTCAGGATAATTCCTTTTGGGTTCATCGCCTTGATCTTCTCAATATCCGTCCTATAAGAATATATCTCACAGTATACATTACATTCCCGGACACGCCTTGCCACTAGCTGATTGTACTGACCGCCAAAATCCAACACAACTATAAGCTCTCTCTTCATCATTTTCCCCTTTCCCATCTGAATATTATACCAATGCTTTCTGCTTTCTACTTCCAGTGTCCTTTAAAATTCTGAATTTTATACCAATGCTTTCCGCCTCCAATGACCTTTAAAATATCGAATCCAGAAAC
Source organism: Lachnospiraceae bacterium (assembly GCA_910574285.1). Lineage (GTDB taxonomy): Bacteria > Bacillota > Clostridia > Lachnospirales > Lachnospiraceae > Sporofaciens. The sequence goes on from CAJTAL010000045.1 coordinate 5,868, forward strand.
ATAATCCACGGAACGCCCAGTCGATAACCATCGCTGCCCATATACCAAATACTCCCATGCCCATATATTTTCCCAGCACAAAACTAAACGCAACCCGGAAAATCCACATAGATATCATAGATATGTACATACACGCTTTTACATCACCCGAAGCCCGGAATGTAGATGGCAATGTAAAGGATGAAGGCCATATCAGAATCGCACTGATTCCGTGAAAATAAATGATATTCCTGGTTGCCTCTGCCGTCACATCAGACAGATTATACGCCTTAAGAATCCACGGAAGAACCGCAAATACACCAAAGACCGTAAGCGCTATACTCACATGTGTAATAATAATCAGCTTTTTATTATAATAACGTACCTGCTCATAATCTCCCGCGCCGACACATCTGGCAATCACCGTCGTAACTGCCAGATTAATCGCCATACCCGGAAGGATCTGGAATAACGCGATGGCATTTCCTACCGCATTTGCGGCAATCGCATACGTCCCAAAAGACGATACCAGACTCAGCACCAGGATCTTCCCCATCTGAAACATACTATTCTCAAGACCATTCGGTACGCCTACACTCAATATCTTCTTTACATGAGACCAATCGACCCTATAGCGCCATGTCTTTTTCATATGGAGAGCCTGTTTTTCATCACACAGCAGGACGATGATAATCACGGCGGCTATGATTCTGGAAACAAGCGTCGGAATTGCAACTCCCGCAGTTCCCATATGGAAAACATAAATCAGCAGTGCATTTCCCCCTACATTAATAAGGTTCATAATAATCGACACATTCATGGATACCTTGGAATTACCCATAGCACGGAATATGGCGGCTCCCGCATTATACATCGCCATAAAGGGAATCGCCATCGCAACAATAATCAGATATATATCAGCATGATGCATAACATCATCCTCAATGCGCCCGAATATCCCATGCAGAATCACATACTTCCCGGCATACACAAGAACCGTAATCACTACTGCGCATAAAGTCGTAAACCAAACCAGTTGATTGGCCGACTCACAGGCCGGCTCCTGTTTCCTATGCCCCAGGTACTGTCCGGCAACCACCGCGCCTCCTGTTGCCAAAGCCGCGAATATATTAATCAGCAAAACCATGATCTGGTCTACCAGGGAAACCCCCGACACCGCGGCTTCCCCTACGCTCGCAATCATAATAGAATCTGCCATACCGACCAGAACAGCCAGGAGCTGCTCCACAACCAGCGGAAGGATCAAAGAAACCAATGCTTTATTATCAAATAAATACTTACCACTATATGCATTCTTCATCATTCATCATGAGCCTCACAAACTTATTGTTAAATTAAAAAACTCCCCAACGCACATTATACGCCGGGAGAGTCCTATAATACAAGTATCTGATACTCTATTCTGAAAACCCTTGTACTAATATTCCGTTCTATTTTCCCGCCTGTACAAGTCCAGAATACTCCGCACAGCCCGCTGCACTTCCGTTTCTGAGCTTACACATTCGAATAAATGTCCTCGAAAATCTGCACAGGAACCTCCAGGACGGAGTACTGATTCGCTTACGCAGCAACAAATTCCTCCAGATCTTTTCGAAGAGCTCCGCACTCTTCCTCATACACATTCAATTCAATCTCTCTCTGAACACCAAGATTAAGAAGCCCCAAAAGAGATTTTGCGTCCACAACATATTTGCCGCGTTTCATATCCATATTATAAGGATATTTTTCTACCTTTTGTACAAACTTTACGATGTCGTCCAGGTTCTGAAATACTACAATCATTTTGTTCATAACAATCTCTCCTTCTTTTTTTTGAAATATTATCATATTATTCCAAAAATGGAAATTGACAAAACTTCCAATTTATTAGTAAATTTTGTTTTTTTATAAGGATAATTGCACAAAACAAATTGTTCTGACCGCCCCTGGATTACTTCACTTTTTTCCATCCTATGGCAACCGGTCCGTCAGCCGGTATCGTAAAACGAATTCCCTTATTTGTTTCAGTCACCTCTGGATAGATAATCTTCCCGGCCTCCTCCCATTCCAAGTCGCGAGGATAAAGATAAGCCACCACTCCGTCATAAGCCTTCTTTGTGATTCCGTTCGGATAAGGCACCGTAACCGTAAGACCTTCTTCAGGAGCTGCCGCCGCCCCTGCTTTTTCCCACTTCGATCCGCCTTCTCTCCTTTCCATTAGAGCAAGATCATAAACATCTATATAGGTCTGGCGGATTCCCTCTTTCATCACGGACTTGACCAGACTTTTTTCTATCTCTCCCGGCATATCCAGATTCGGATGGCTTTCCAACCCTCCCGGAACTTCGGATACTCCTTTCTCCATATCCATCCGGTATGTAACCCCCTTATCCGCAAGCGTTTCTTTCTGAACCGATATTTGCTTTACGTCATTGATCACCCCCGGAACCGTCGGCAATTCCTCCGGCAATGCATAATTTTTGCACAGCTCACTCGTTCCAAGATCCGGTATCTTATAGGGATCCTTCCACGCAAGCTTAACATCTACGCTGTCACCTTCATTTTTTTCATGACTGCCCGTCAGCTCGTCTGCCTGAAAACTTGTACGCAATTTTCCTTCTCCCGCATCAGCCGGAATAATTCCTTTGATTCCCAGTTCTCCATAAATATAGGCTTCATCATCCCGTGTATTCCCGTATGCTTCCAATCCACTCGTATCCCAATCAAGCTTTTTAGGCTGAATACTCCAATTCATCGAGATTGCCGTATTTCCTGTCAGTACGTAATTCCCTGTATAACTTTCTTCCAGGAAAAAATCAATAGCAACTGCATAATCTCCCGCATCCGTTGCACTGCCTTTTCCTCCGATCGCTACCTTTACGCCGTCCGGCAGATCCGCACGAAAATCCAAAGTCTTCTCTGTTCCATCATATTCGAATGAAGTAACCGTCTTTTCCTCCCAATTTATCTTTGAAGCATCTATTTCTTTCGGCGACACGACTATCTCCACAGAACAGACCGCTTCTTTACCGCCTTCCTTATATGACAAAGTAACTGACGTCTGCCCCACACTAAGCTTACCGTCCTTAATCCTGATCTTTTTATTCTCCAGGACTTTTTCTGCTCCCGAACTGTATATAGCCTTGACCGCCATTCCCTTCTTGCTAAACCGTTCTTCATAGATATACTGCGTCTTTTCAGGCGGTGTTACCAGTACAATTCCTGTCATCTCGCCTGCGTCCATAACTTCAAAGCTTTTTTTAACCTGATTCGTACCATCTTCAGGATCCGTAAATATAACCGTATAAGTCCCCTTCTCTGTAACTTTGGATGGTTCGATCTCCATCCCCCAGTCCGTCTCCCCGCTTCTGGTAAATATACGATTTTTGACTACCGCCGTTCCTTCTGCTTTGATGCTCTCCTTAACAAATTTCTCCACATACTCGGTATGATCCTCTCCCGTACCATACAATACCTTATCCGGCACCGCGAACATGTCTTCCGTAAGACCGCAGAGAATATAGAATTCTCCGTCGCCTCCTACCCATCCGTCACCAACCAGACTGTCCTCGCCGCCGATTCTCAAAGTACCGCTATTCATCAGATTCCCCTCCAAAGTCAGAGGATATTTCTTTGGAATCTCCAGAGTCTTACCGCTGTCTATCGTAAGCGTCTTACCGGAAGGAACTTTCATATCTTCCTTCTTTAATGTATAACTGCTGTATACATGTCCGTCATTTCCCGCGAAAACAACACCTGACGTAAATTCTTTCATATCTGCGTTTATACTTCCGGTGTCAATCCAGGCCGTCCCGCCTTCTCCGGAGATCAGCGAACCGCTGACGGCAGAACCTGCGGTTCCTCCGATGCTGGTGGCAGTTATCACGCCGCTCTTAACCTCAATCATCCCGCAATTCCCATTCTTCTCATCTTTTCCCTTATTATTTTTCAAGGTTCCTCCTATCCCGGCTCCAGAAGAAGGTACAGAAGCCCACGCCTCCAATGTTCCTCCGCTCTGTGCCTGAATCTGCAGGCTGGCGCCTTCCGGTACTGCAATACCGGCGTATTCCCTGGATGTTAATATATTCTCTCCCCTCAATGTAAGGCTTACTTTGGCGATTGACGCTATATACAGCGGATTATAGCCGCTGCCCATATTCGTATTGATTCTGACCTTATTAAATGTGATAGAATGCCTCTTCCCGCTCACCACAGTAACCACATGATCCGTCTCTTTCCCGCCGCTGGTTATGATATAGCTTCCGTCACTTCCGGGGCCTTCTTTTTCACTGCCGCCATCCTGTGTATATCCGTCTGTACTGATCACGATATCACCCTTTGTCAAATCAAGTTCGACATTATCCGACGCATATACCGTCCCGCCGCCCCCTAAACTTAACAATGCCGCTGCCAAAATTATACCTGCCGCTCGGATTGTATTCACAAACTTACTGTTCTCACTCTGCTTACTCTGCTTACAGCCTATCCATCTATCCATCGTCTTCTCACCTTTCCTACGCTTTTTGTACAGAAAGTTTCTTTCGTTCCATTACTGCCTAATGTCAGTACACTAGTCACCAATCCGTCTTATCCCGGATGACTGCCCGAAGATTCACTCCCGCAATCTGCAAGCCGGATCTTAACGTGGTCAGTATACCACAAATTCACCTAACTTTCTACAAGAACGAATTCTTTTCCTTTTCTTTGGAATATATTACATGAGATTTCTTGAATTTTTTGTCGAAAATTGTTATGATAGAGAAGATGATACCATCTCGAATGTTTAATCATAAGGGGAGATTCGAGAATATTTCCAAGTACACATGAAACACAAAAGGAGGGAGTATTTGTGTCCAATGAACTTAACTTGACAAAAGAAGAGGCAATAACAGAAAAACCGGAAGTATCCGGCGGCGGAAATAAAATTGTCCCAATCACAAACGCAGTTGTTGATCCAACTGCAAATAATACTGCAGTTAATAGTTCTGCAGTTAATAATTCTGTTGCTAATAATCCTGTTGCTAGTAATCCTGTTGCCGCTGATACGGCAACTGTTTCCAACCACTCTGCAGACGCAGTTGACTCAGTAATTGCATCCGATAGTTCCGCAGCTACTGCTAACAATTCTGTCTCTGCTGATTTAACACAAGTCTCAGCAAGTACTGACGATTCTGCCGCCGCTGATTTTGCAGACGCTGCTGTCAATACTAACAGTTCTGCCGCTGCTAACTTTATAAGCGCTGCTGCCAATACTAACAGTTCTGCTGATAGTTTTACAGACCACAGTACCGTTTCTACTGCTGACGCATCAGCCTCCCACGATACTGCGAGAGAAAAAGCAACATCATACCGTCAGCCAAAACGCCGGGCAGAAAGCTCAAAATACTATGATGAAGATCAAGATGAAGATTTTCATTTCACAGATGAAGAACGTCCAAAGAAATCCTTCTTCCGATTCCGCTCAGTTGATGAAGAAGAATCCCGGGACAAGCTCATCCTTTCCCGCATCAAGGACGAAGACTTAATGGAATATCTTGCCCTTGAACAACGAAGATTAGAATTCCTGCAGCAGGCAAAAGAGACGAAGCAAAAGAGACTCCTGACAGCGTTTCAATTATTGATCTCCTTAGCCGCCATCGTTGCAGTCACATATCTTCTGCAAGACAATCCGACCATTCTTATCAGTATTCTGTACATTGTCGGAATCGTGGCTGCCCTTAATATATGGAAGAATCCTCATGACAAAGGGAAATGGCGAAAATAGAATTCTGTTGCTGTAATGTATAAATCATTGATATTTACATAATACGGTATCTGCACAGCATAAAGATGTGAAAAAATACTTCTTCCACATCTTTATGCTGTTTTCATGCAAAGCATTTATATCATCATTCCTGCTAAAACTACACTCGCCGCAAGTCCTGCAAGAGTCGCAAGCAGCGCGCCAGTCAGCGTATATCTTGTCTTTGCCACCTTTGCAGTCATAAAGTAGACGCTCATCGTATAGAAAATCGTCTCTGTACAGGACATACTGATCGACCCAATCAAGCCTATATATGAATCTGTACCATGCTCTTTGAAAAGATCCAGCAGAAGCCCTGTAGCTGCCGATGAAGAAAACATCTTCACAACCGTAAGCGGCATCAACTCTCCCGGAAATCCTACTCCTTCTGTAATATTCCCCAACAAATCCGAAAGAAAATCAAGGAATCCCGAAGCCCTGAGTATTCCTACCGCCACCATAAGCCCCACTAAAGTCGGCATGATCTTGATGACTGTAAAAAAACCGCTCTTCGCTCCTTTTATAAATGTATCATATACGTTTACTTCCATCAGAATTCCATAACTTACAATAATGAAAATCACGAATGGTACGATAAAATCTGTCAGAAATAACAATAACTTCACAGAAGAACCCCTATTCTTCGTATAGCCTTTTCTAATTGTATGCGTCAGTCCTTCTTTTTAGTAATAGAAACGCTAATAATTCCATTTCAAAAAGCTTCTTTCGTCTTTACTTAAAATCCAAAATCATTTGCAAAAGCCACATCCATGATAACTTCATGCCGGAATGCCTCTATATCATTGCTCTCGTCATAAGCTACGAGATAATACTTCTTATTTTTGTCATATCTCTTATTCTTAAACGTAAAACGCATGCGAAACAACCTCTTTTGCACATCTTCATCTCTCTTGTCGGCCACATAGATATTTTCATTGGAAATCTTTTCATTATCCTCTGACAGAAAATACAGCTTATATGTCGTACCCTTCACCACATCACCGACCGGTTCTGACTGAATAAAATCAAGTATAGTAATCAGGTTCGTTATTTTCTGTATCAGACTCACAAGCATAATTTGAACAGTACGTGTTTCCACTGCGCTTTTATCCATCTTTATATCAATCACCGGGATCAGCATTTCCTGTGGAGATGAACCGCCATGTACGTAGTTGAGTCCGGCATTCCCTTTTGCAGAAAAAACGCTTGTGCTACAAGAGCAGGATACAACCTTATCGTCCTCATTCCCGAGCATATATCCCAATCCAATATTTAGTACGCCGTCATCAATTACCGGCTCCTTCGCAACAATGTACCTACGCTTCTTTAATTTACCCGGTTCTTTTGCTGTACTGATCTTATCGCTCTGCTGTACCGGATTTCGCTTATAAATAAATCCGTGGTCAGATGTGACAATAAAGCGGTAGGTATTTGCACTGTTTGAAATTCTCTGGATCAATTCCGTAATCTCGTCTACCGCTCTTGTACAAGCCCGGAATACCTCATCCTCCGTATTCTCTCCGGCATTGTCAATCTGGTCATGATAAATATAGACCACCTGCTGAGATGTAAAGATTTCCCTTAGTTTCATCCCTTTAAGGCTCTTAATATCACTGTACTTTACACAACGGCTTTCAGGTACATAGTCTTGTAATAATGTCTGTCTTGTCAGCGTATCAACCGCATACTTTCCATCAACAAGTTCCTTAAAATCATCTGTCAATTCCAGGGTCTTATGCGGCAGGAGAGCCTCCATACCAAGCCTTGTATATGATGGAAGTATGCTCAGCATTGGCCTGATAGATAAGGAATCCTTACATTTCGGGTTGTCCCGCATGCGACGAAACAATTCGCATCCAACTTCAAAGCACATACCATCTGAAATAATCACTACTGTACGTTCTTTATTGGGACGGACGTATTTATTAAAGAAATCCCTCTGCAGCGGTATCACCGTAAGCGCATCCTGTTCCTGCAATCCGCCATTCCACTTAGGCAGCAATTTCCCAAGATATTCATTTGTATAGATATTTTCCACAAGCTTGCGAAGTTCCTCTAAACCAAATGTATCCTCCAATTCATCATAAGCCGTGTAAAACTTCCTGTAACGGCAATCTATCATATAATCGTTTGCCACATAATGATCAATAATCTTCTTAAAACCCTCTAACGGCTCATAACCTGCCTGACTGATTATAAAATGTGCATTACTTAGCGTCTGATAAACTTTTGCATATTTTCTTCCAAAATGCATCTTAGAACGCATTTCACAGATTTCACACAGGTTTTTATTATTCAATCTGGCAAGCAAGTCCTCTGCAAGCAATCTCTCTTTTATCCAATCTATCAAAATAACATCAATATCCGCAAAAGAATCGCATTCAACCAGAGTTTCCGGATCATACGCCGAAAGTATCTTCCCTGCATCCAGTACCCCTGCCACATAAGCTGACAACTCATCATATTTATCCCGATATAACACGTTATTCATTAGATTATCCATAAATGCTATAATATTACCTGATTTATAAGAAACGAATCCTTTCCATCCCTTAGGGAGGGCTGTACTGATATTTCGGTCTGCATAAGTTACAAACATGGTAATTACAAACTTTTCTAAAGACGGCGCAGGAGATGAATAACCAAACTGCCGCTCTACATATTTCCAGAATGCTTCCCGTAAATCATACTTGCCAAATTCGGCAAGGTATTTATTGTCTTCTAAGGTGCCCTCTGTAAACAACACACGGACTATTTCATCAAAAGAATAAGTTCGTGTCCTGCATACTGCGCTCATCAATCCTATCAGTATATTTTCTTCACTAAAATTCTCTATCTCCAAATCATAAAAACGCTGTGTTCTATCTTTATTGGCAAAAAATTTAATATGCTTTTCAATGACAGGCTTATACTTTTCCTCTATACCCAAATCAACCAACAAAAGGGAGGCTCGGTCAGCATAAAACCTTTTAGAATAAGCAAGCATATCCTCCAGATGATTTTCTGGTACCGAAGGTTTCGGAAAAGGCGCATAAATCAGATAATTCGTATTAGTATCTACTTTTTCCAAAAAATACTTTGTATAAAACTGATTCCCTGGTTTAAGTTTATACACTTTCGCTTTGATAAGCTCAATTCCGTCAATATCCTCGGCAAACTCGCCCTGTTCATCATACCAAAAGACAAGTTTCCTGGAATCCCCGGAAAATTCCATATTCAGCTTATCTACAATTTGTTTCAAATTCAATTCCGCCACAATCTATCCCTCGTTTTCTTTTCCTTCCAATGATCCCCTATTCGAACAATAATAATACTGTGACTTTCTATTTCATCCTGTCCCCAGCAAAAGTAAATCCGTTGACTTGTTCCTTCTCTATAAAATTTCGTATGTGGATTACAGGTTAATTGAAATTTCCTGCCATCATAAATCATATCTTTATTATATGTTTTTTCTTCCTTTGATCCCTTTCCCGAGCATACGATGTTATATCCTGATTTAAGTTCATCTAATGTATCTTTCTCATTTTTATTATGGTAATAGAACAATCTCCGTCCAACATCATTTAATATTGTTAGATGTCTGATTAATTCCTCCATGACATCCGTGCATTTTCCCAGTTTTTCTATACATTTGAACGCATCATCATGAAACACTACATTAGGAAAACAAGTCCTTACTCTCTCTTCAAATACCTCATAATTCTCAACCTTTCTCAAATATAAGCGCTTTATCTGAATTATATCATTAGCCCTTATGCATTTCTCTTCTTCCGTATCTTTTATATTTTTAACACATATTTGCGCGGTTTCTTCTGTTACATCGCTTTCGGATATTGGTAAATATCCATACTCTGTTTTCTTTTCAATTTCGATATATGTATCTTGTCATGTTTTCTGTTTTGATATAATTTCAAGAAAATAATCTGACAAATCATTTTGTCCATTTCCATATAGAAAATCTACCGCTGCTACATTGTTCTTATCTGGCACATCATAAAACTCATCGGGAATATATAATTTCTCAGTTTTACTTAAATACTCTGCTTTCTCTCCGAATTCATAGGCATCGTTTTCATTTATATCTTCATAGCTTTTTGAAGGTAATACAAAAAAATCTAGTTTCCACATCTCCTCATCTCCAGTAGCTCCCGCAAATCCGCTCGCTTTTGATCAAAAAATCCCTCTGGCCATTCATCGAGCTCACCATTATCCTGTATATTAATATCTTTGCAAACACTTTTATTATCTCTTTTTTCAAAAAATAATATCTTCATATTTTCACACTGCTTTTCTTTAGCAATTTGAATTCTGCAACCATCTACAATATGTTCACTGTGTGTTTCCAATACTATCTGTACGCCATTGATTGCCGCTAACGCCAAAAATTTACCCAACCTGGATTGACTTAATGGATGCAAGTGCGCTTCCGGATTTTCTACAATTAATATGGAATTCTTAATCATACTTGCCGCCAATGCTTGAACAATAATCGGCAATATATAAGTAATACCAAAACCAGTAGCTATCGGCAAATGGAACTCTCCTTGATTTTGCAGCATTACTGTAGTAATATTTTTTCCACGTCAACACTATACTGTATTTTAGTATCTGGAATAATAACATTGAGCCATTCTTCACAATTAGCGGAGAATCTGTCAATTTCAGATATCCGCAATTCTTTAGGCAAACGGAAATCTCCATTAATCTTTTGAAGCTTATCCATTTCACTAAGTACATAACCTGTATTTTCTCCGGTATTTCCTACCGAATAGGGTATAATATCATTGATAAATGATACGATTCTCGGACCTTTTCTTTCCGCGTTCAAATAGAAAATAGACATTTTGCCCAAATCATATTCTTGCTCTTTAGTCTCCAGAATTTCTTCATAATTACAAATATCAAAAGACATTTCATCACTGTCATCCGGAAGACCAAGCACTACTTTGTTTTTAATCCCGTTAAGAAATAATTCAATCTCTATATTCTTCTCTTCCAAATCTTCTGAAACAATATTCAGAGGTATTCCTAGATTCATGTCATAGATTTTGTTTGTATTAATCCGCTTTTTCTCACACTCTTTCCAGCTTTTAAAAGCCAGAAGTAATGCCTGAATTAAGCTTGACTTCCCTGCTGCATTACTTCCTGTCAGAATGTTCAATTGTTTCAAGTCAGTCTCAAAATCCTTATGACATTTAAAATTTTTTAATATGATCTTCTCTATTTTTATACCAGACATTCTTTCAACACCTTTCTCGAATATCCAAAGTTTGCATACACATTTCTTTTATTTCCGGTACCAATTGTTATTGAATTTGTATAATAATGCTCTTCCAAGGCATTTGCCAATCCTAATAATATTTTCTCTTGATACGCTTTTATATTCACATCATCCAAAACAGGACTCAATAATAGAACAGGGAAAGATGAAAATAATGATTTATTAATATAATCTATATTTCTCTTGACTCTGTTTCCCTCTTTCTGAATTTTTGAAAAAGCATATTTACCGAATGCCTCATAAGACCTTTTCATTGCCAAATCAAATCTCTGGTATAATTCCTCTCTTCTTTCCGGACTCATCCTATTTAAATTTTCAATTGCATCGTCAAGCATTGCAGCAATATTGGGATAATCATAATCCAGTTCATTTTTTTCATAATCATATGCCTTATAAAATGCATAGAATCGGAGAACAAGCTCCTGAGAATCCATTCTGTCGTCTTTTACTCTTCCTCTTGTTGCCATGATATAATTCTCATTTTGAGTACTTTTCACCAGGAAATCCCGCACTTCCTGCTTACAGATCGCATTTCGCATTTCCTGGGGGTTCAGATTAACGCCTCCCGTATTGACACGCCTGAAAATATCGTAAATAACATTTTTAGGCGACCTGGCATCCAAAATATTGACTGCAATCTGTGTACGATAAATTCTTTGAATATATTTTGTATCCAGATTCTTAAACTGTTTCTTATTATATTCCTTTCCCAAATATTCCAGTCCATTCAGTCGGAACTTACCGTCCACAAATTCCTTTATCGTTGTCAGTCTCTGCTGTCCGTCTATTACCTGATATTTTCCGTCTTCATTTTCATAAAAGTAAAATGCCGGAATAGGTATGCGCAGCATTAATGACTCAATCAATAATGACTTTTTCTTATTGTCTTTCCAGACACGCCTTCTTTGATATCCCGGATTTAGTTCAATTAAGTCCTGTTCCATCAATTCCAGCATATACTTCACGGATAGCATTTGCTGATCTACTCTGATCTTCTCAGCATCAAAAGGCTGCTCTTTTTCCTCTTCCTCATCGTTTTCAATATTCTCAAATTCATAATCAAGACCTGCTTCTTCTGCTTCCAGCTTACCAATTTTTATGTCAATGCTGTTATCTCCATACATTTTTTCCATATCAACGTCTCCCAATTATTAAATAACATATAACCATTCTTCTTTCATAGCTTCCATATTTACAGAATTATCCTGTTATGTAAAATCCATTAAAATATGAACTAATATAATATCACGGTTCTTTTTTCTTTTATGGGAAGTTCTTAGGACATATTGATACTTATAACTTCCAGAAATATCCTCTACCTTATCATCGCAAGTATATTGTGGTAATTCACCAAAAAGTGTCCGCCATAGTTTTTGATAATCTCCCTCTTCCAAAAAGGCGATCATTCCACCCAAATCAACACTTCCAGAATATATATTGTCTTCGAATCGCTTTATTCCCTCACCATAATATTTGTTACGTATATAATAAGGAATCACATCCTTTTTCAAGAATCGTTTACATTCAAAAGCGATATACTCATCTTCTAATTGACTTAAATAGCAGCAAATATCCATCCTGCCATTATCCCTATAATCTTCATCATATACTCCTACCTCAGAAGCAATATTAAATGTAATTCCAAAAGTGCTTTTATTCTTTCTCATTTGCTTTAAAAGCATATTACGTCTTGTATTTTCCAAAGAATTTATTTTGGGTTTCATTTGTAATACTTGTTTATAACAATAAATTACCAATTCAATATATTTTTGTTCAAATCCTCTTTTAAATACATTCTTCCAAGAAGATGTAGACACATTCTTATTCATTAATTTCTTCCTCGCTTATGATTATTCTTGCAAAATAATCTGCATCCTTTATCGCACTCATAACCGTCCAATTTACTGGTTCCTTTTCTTTAATTACAAAAAAACCATTCTTTGTAAATCCTGATAATCTTTTCTTTACAATCAGCTCGCTATTAATATTTTCGATACATGACAATCCCAAAATATCTATGGCATTTTTCATAATATCTATATCGGAGCAGCTCTCAGTTTCTTCCTCATCTACAGAGAAATAAATTAATGTATATAAGTTTTTTGATATACACTGTATTTTATGCAACTTTAAACCACTCGCAGATAAAAAATTATTAAAATATTTTTCAATATAATTCGTATATTGTGCATAATCCAAATCAGAGTACAAAACACTCATACTATCCTTCACATTTGATGAAATTATCTGTTCCAGAGCATACTTAACTGTAGCCTGTTCAACCTCATCCAGTTGATACAAATCAAACACAATTTCATCTATTTCGCTCTCAACCCTTTTTATTTCTATATCATCCTCAAAATCCATTCCCGTATTTTCTTTATATTTTTGTGTTAACAGATTCTCTATTTTCGAAATTTTCTCTAGAAGTATGCTGCTATTTTCCTCTGAAATGTCATTCGGTACAGGAAAACTCATGATATCGCCCTTGCTAAGCTCCTTTTTAATACCATTTTCTTCTTTACTAGCAAAAAAGCGATAATACTTAAATATACCAGAATTAAATATGGCTTCTAAAACTTTTAAATCCTTTGCAGTCTTAGACTGCATATCAGATAAGCAGTGAATATCATCACAGAAGATCAGAGGTTCCGCACAAAAAGCCGCCCCCGATAATTTTTCATTTTTCGTCCTTTTAATCAAAAGCTTATTTGTCCATAAATATTCATCTAAAGGACGCGGACGCTCAAATTTATCTTCTTTCATTTGAGGAATATTATCATAATTGATCAAATACCGATGATACCCTTCCTGTAGGTTTCCTCCCTTATATTCCAAAAATTCAGGTCTTGGATATTTTTTATTTCCGACTGCATAACCCCTAAAGTAATGATATCCTCTATCAGAAATCGGAGGAAATGTTTTCATTTTACCAATTACCCGGACATCGTACTCATCACCATTATTTAATACCCTCCATACATATGGATTTTTCATCACAAATGTATTATTTATCTTAATAATTTTCTCAGCATCGTACACTATCTTTTGAAATACATTTGATAACATATTTGCTTTAAATGCAAAATACTCAAATTTATATTCATGCTCTTTATATTCACACTTATATGTCAAAATGGAACCAGGAGCTTTCGCATGAGAAAACAATTTATTCTTCACTCCATATAAATTAAAAACTCCTAATAATCTATAGTTTTTTAAAAAGTATTGACGAAATTCATCTGCATTTTCATTCATAAAAATACTGTTCGTAACAATCAACGATATGATTGCACCGTTGCTTGCAAAATCTTTCACTCTTACAATAAATGATTGCGCAATCTGCATATCTGAAATAGGAATATTTCTTTGCCTGCAATACTCATTATGCAATGTGTCACTATCGCTAAGCCATGGAGGATTTCCGATTATTATATCCGCACAAATCCCTCTATTCTCTATGTCTGATTCAAAAAAATTTTTCTCTAATAAAGTCTGCCCAATTAAATTTGGAAATTTAAACTTATTTTCTAATATATCTCTTGGCGTCATAAATTCCAATAGCGCAATATATAAACTAAAGCAGGCAAGTTTCAATGCTTTTAAATTTTTATCCACCCCATAAATATTATGTACAAGAGTTTCTCTTAGTTCATCTGGCAGAATCCTGCCATTTTTCTTTCGTTTTTCTTCAACAATCCGCTTAAACGCTCCTACTAAAAAGACACCTGAACCACAGGCCGGATCAAGTATGATTGGAATATCTCTACCAGTATACTTTTCAAAACAACGGTCATTCATAAAATCAGCCAAATAGTATGGTGTATAGAAAGCGCCATTCTGAGAAGAAGTTTTTCTATTTTTTAATGAATCCTCCAAATTAAAAAATGTTTCATATATATTACTGATCAATTCTATAGGGATTTTAGAAAAATCATACTTTAACAATGATAGCTGCACCGAACCATCTTTATAAATTTCCCCAGCTGCCAAAAAATCTTTTACGATACATATCTGTTCTCTAGTCAGCCCGTCTATAGCGCTTCCATCAAACATATCGCCATTGAATCTAGTTTTCATGTCTGAAAAAAACTTTTGTATGTATTTCTTATTTTCTAAAGAAAGTAACCCTTCAAAATCGTCTACACCGTATGTTGCAAATGCCGTTTTTGTCAGCATCTCTCTATCCTCTAAATATTTTACGAATATACACTGTGCCAGAAAATTATATGACACATCTAATTGCATTTTATACTTACTATCTAAAACAGTAATTGTATTCCGCAAATTCTTTAGAAGATATTTGTCCACCCTGTTATTCTTTGAAGTAATTGATTCAAGTTTTTCCCAAAGAAGTCCATTCATTATATTACTATCAGTAAACCAGTCAAAGATTTCATTCTTTTTACTTCCTGTTTTAAATAACAATTTTCGTTTTCCCACAGTAAAATTGTTATAAATTCTAATCTCACTAGGCAGTACAAAAATAGAAAAAGGAACATCATTTCGATTCCAATACTTTAAATGCTGCATAACTATCTTTTGCTCATCATACTCTCTTAATACTTTTATGCCCAGTAAAGTATGCTTTTCATTCTCAATCTCTATCGTGTATTCCGCATCATAGTCGTCATTTCCATCTACAAAATGAAAATTAGATGATGTTTTATATCCCATCGTTTCAAGCAATACATTCAGCACTTTATCCGCATTATTCATTCTTTTTATTGCTTCATCTATTTTTTGCAACATACTCTACCCCTTTCCCGACCCACAGATTACCTTATATACAAGTCGACCTCTTTATTTAAGACATTTTGGCTAATACCTGATATTTCTTCCCATCTTTTGCAGTCTGCACTTTTTCATAATTTACCTTAACGCCATCATCTAAGTCCATTTCAATTCTGGATAACGCCAAGTGACCAACCTTCTCGTCATACTCCTGACATTCTTTGAGCTGCTTCTGCAATTTCTCTTTTCGTTTGGACGCTGCCGTCACTTCTCTTCCCTTTCTTGCTGTGTAAACTCGATCTCAGCATCAAACGGCGTTGTCACCAGATCCGGTTCCTGTTTTCCGCTTTCAGAAGACAGCACCCGAACATGTGACGGCATATAGTCGTTGACTTCCATAAATCGGATTGCAATAAGACGGTTAAACCATGTATAAGCCACTTCTTCTATCACATTGCGGTATGCGTCCTTATACTCTAACTGTAACGCTTTTTTCCGAATTACGCCTGCCAGCTCCCTGCGCTGTTTGATCTGCGCTCCTTGAATAACATACGGTTCTTTTGTTCCAATGTCATAGAATTCTGCTTCCTGTGTAGACTGGGGCAAGGCATCTTTAATACCTTCCTCTGTTATACCTAATAATCCTGCTTTATATATAATGTCTGCAATCAGTTTATTTCTGGCCCAGACAGAGAAATTCTTTATGGCCGTCTTATCCATACCAACACTCCTAAAACTCAATATTTACAATTGTATCTGCATCCAGCTCACTCATTAACTTTGATCGAAGTTCATCTATATAGCGATCTACATCTTCTTCATTTTCAATATGCCATGATGAAGTTCTGGCTATTTTTTTGAATGAGATATTTCTTACCTGTTTGCAATGATACCCTTTCTCTTCTGCAACTTTGTTTACCTGCCGCTCTATCAAATCCGTATCATACCGTCCGCGTTCTTTCGCCTCTGCTTCAAGCTTCTTTCTAATTTCTTCCGCTTTCTTTGCAGCAATCTCCTGATCCAGCTTATCCATCTCATTCAAAAGACGGATTTTTAAAGTCTCCGCCCTGTCAGCATAACCTCTTAATATAGATACATTCGTACAGCCGTTTGCCCCTTCCTCAATTTCATGGAACATGTTAACATATTTGTTCCGTTTACTTTCTTTATATTCCTTTGTATCCAATATTTCCAAAACTCTCTTCCTGGATTCTGACACAGAATCCAGCACCGGCACAAGCTGTTCATCCAGCACTTTCGTGTATGCATCTGTAAACCGTTCCAACAGTTCCGGAAGTTTAGGAATATCTGCAAATGGTTTATCTTTCCTTATAACTATACGGATTGCATCCACAATATTCTCCAGTTCGGCATCAACAATATAGGTCTTACTGTCATCGTATTTATCCAAATACAACAATGCTTTATCAAAAATACCCTTCTGTTCTCCTGTGAAGAACGCCTTAATTGGCTCGTAGTCCTCTGCAAAATCAAGCAAGTCATCCTGCTTCCTGGATACTGCCTGGAAAAATTCTACCGGAGATTGATTCTGCACAATATCAGACAGCATTCTGATCCCCTCTTCGATCACTTTGAATCCAGGATATTTTGCTCTGTCATAATCCTTTTTCATAACCCTGAGTTCTGCAATGAGTTTATTTGCAAAAGATAGAAAGAAATTCATTACCGCGTCTTCATCCTCAGACTGACTACTGGTATGAAACAATTCTTTTAAAACATTACGGACAATCTTTTTATCTTTATCCGCTACACGAACACGCTCCTCCAACATCAACTTTTCTACAAAGGCTTTTTTCGCAATAAA
Source organism: Lachnospiraceae bacterium (assembly GCA_910574285.1). GTDB lineage: Bacteria > Bacillota > Clostridia > Lachnospirales > Lachnospiraceae > Sporofaciens. The sequence goes on from CAJTAL010000045.1 coordinate 23,469, forward strand.
ATTGATGATTTCCTCCACATTCTTATTCATCATGGAAACGCCGACACCATTGACAGAGAAAGATACATCTCCCCTTTTGAACAGTTTTGCCACAAGCCACTTTACATCATCTTCTACAAATCCATATGGCGCTTTCATAAATCTCTCCTTTACGGATTTCATAGATGTCTTTACATGCATCCGGCTGTTGCCTGCAACGTACTGTAATACATCATTAAGCGCATGGATATTAGGCTCCGTACCGCCTTCCAGATCAAGAGTGATCTGATTACTGGTCTTTAAAAGTTTTCTAATGTCATCCTCTCCCATAGCTGTATCAATATAATCCAGCTTGTGGTATACAGTCTTTACTAATCTGCCAAGAGCTTCGTTGATTCTTGCAGATACACCTTTTGCACCGATCTGTGCCCGATCTCCATTCACATAGATAACGGCGTCCTTCAAGGATTCCGTCAGGAACAGCTTGGCATTATCGTTTCTCTCACGCATCTCCAGTCTTTTTGTTTCCTTGATACTCTCATACTTGGGTAAAGCAGATGACGTATTTAACCGTAAAAATTTTTCAATCCTTAAGTATCTCTGTATCTCATCCATAAATGCACGGTCATCCGGAAGAACTACCAACACTTCCTTCCCCTGCCCGGATACCATTCTAAGTGTTGTCTCATCCGTACCATAATCCGATGCCGGAGTAAGGATACGCACTCCGATGTCGAAATTCTGTGTAGCTTTATAAAATCTGTCATCCACAATCTGATTGAAGTTAAAGGAATATCTTCCATTAAATGTCGGATATTTATATTTCTTATCTACAAAAATATCCTCAAAAATCATTTCAGATACTTTATTGATAATTTCTGACATCTCTACACTCTGGCTTTCAATTTCTCTGTTGATTTCCTGCTCTTCATCAGTAAGGAATATATAAATGTCTCCATTTCTCTGTACAAGGTTTTGACGTATCAACACTTTCAATGCATCCTCTACTTTTCCCTTCAGCATAATTCTGCCGTCATCAATACCCTCTGCCATGAGACTTGTGATATTGTCGATATTCGCTTCGACAACTTTATCAACATACTTAATCATGAAAAGCACTTTGAGAACATCCACTGCAAACACTTTTTCTTTGTGTTCCGGATTGATCGCATGATTTTCATACGCTCGGATGATAACTCCGCGGTGACTGTGGTCTAAGAAGTTTTCCAGCGCATCATAAAAGGCGTAGAATGGAATAATAATTCCCACTTCATTTTCTTTATATTCCATCGCAGATTCTTTGAACATTGCCAACATGGAACGTTCTCCTTCTGACAGATGCTTTCCGGATGCACCGTGAGTACGAATAGATGTCAATACGTTTGCCAGCAGATTGAATTGATACGGTACAAACGGATATACGCTCACAAAATCATTCTTATCTGCATATAGCTTTTTTTCTACTTTATCATTAAATGTAATTAAATTTTTTATTATAGTAGTTTTTTGATCATATAACAGACGCAATGTCTGCGCGCAAGTTTCTTTTTTTTCTAAAATTCTCTTCTTGATCACTTCATCTACATTAGCAGATGAAAGAGACAATCTTGTATCAAAACGCCCCTGGATTTTAGAGAAATCATTGCCTTTTACCTTCGTCACAGAATCAATATCCTGCTGACTGGTCACTATCACCCATGCCTTACCCATACATTCCTTACCAAGTTCTTCTGTAACAGTCTGTAAATTCAACATCAATTTTGAGTCTTCTCCAATATACTGACCAATCTCATCTGCCAGAAAAACCACATGATGATTATTACCCTTACAGTCAATGTATGCTTTAACCCTTTTTGCGAAATCCTCAATACTAATCTGATATGGCTCTGCCGCCTTCTCACACCAGTTACGCGCGGCTGCCTCGCTCATAAAATCCATATCCGTAAGAACCTGCACAACATCGTCCTGAATAAAATCAAAATCCTGTCTGGAATCTTCCCATGCCTCTCCATACATTTCTTCAAATTTCTGTTTGAACTTGTCATACCGTCCTTTTTCTGTCATTTTCCTTTCCAAGTCTGCCAAGAAGGGCATTGCCCCGCAAAAACCCTGCATCTCATTAAATACTTTCAAGAATACATTAACAATTGCATCCTTATTCTGCTTGCTGTTTGAATCACTTTTCGAATCAATATTAAAAAGTACAACATCCGTACTCGTATCAGCCGCCATCTTCATATCTGCAAGTACTTTTTCGTCTTCAATCTTTTTATCATCTATAAAATAATCAATGGCTTTTCTGCCGCCCACAGCTCTATTTGCCAACAAATACGAAAGGATTTTTAAGAAATGCGATTTACCACTTCCAAAGAAACCGGAAATCCATACACCCATTTTCGGAGTAGTACCAACAATACCCTTTTTATATGCGGAAAAGATATCAGCAAAATGTTTCTGTAATTCCTTTGTTACTACATATTCATCTAATTCCTGCGCCACATTCTCTGCTTCACTCTGTCCGACGATGATTACACCCTGAATATCACGGTCGATCTCTTTTTCAAACATTTCCTTTATTAGCATTTGCTGAACCCTCCTAATAAAAATTAGTTTTATCTTTACGTAACGGATTTACATTTTTACGTAGTACCTATCGCACCAATCGGAATGCCCGGTAATAATTATCTTCCGGATATTCATTAAAAATAATTAATTCTTGTTCGGTGTAAGTACCTGGATAAAATAAAATCATAGGTACATTGGCAAAAGTCTGAGGCATATTGTAGAGAATCTTGTTAAATACCTCCGGAGCTTGCAACAATGGAAAACACTTGCCTACTCCCGTCAAAAACACAACCGAATTCTCCGGGGTATTCTCTGCAATATATCTTACCAGCAGATTTTCCTTATCAGTAATTTTTAATGTATGCTGAATAGACTCTTGTAACTTCTTAATACCACGCTTCTCTTCCTGTGCATAACACTTTTCCATAAAGTTTTTTCTTTGCAGATGATCTATGATCAAATCATACAAATCATACGCCACCAGCTCAAAACCATCTGTCCCTTTAAGATTTTTATTTTTCAGATAAGAAATTCTCCTTCTTACAATCAGTTCATCTTCCGGCGCATAATCAAACACCCAATAGTTAACCTCATTAGCCTTTCCTGTTGTCCGCCTGAAAGAAGGTTTCTTTATCATTAATTCCATCTGATCTAATCGTTCCTCAATATTGTCCATTATCTTACCCCCAAAAGAGCTTTTACCATCGGTTCCATATCATTATCTACAAACCATCTTTCCATATCTGGTTCCAATATCGGTTTAAAGATTTTTCTTACATCCCTACCTTTATCTGTCATGCCAGCCTCAAAAAGAAATGTCTTATAATTCCTCCCCAACCTTGCAAATGTGGCATCCGTCCATCCTGCAGCTTTTTCACTTTGCATCTTCTTGTCCTCAAAAAAAATATTTAGATCACTTATCTTATACTCATTACACCCAATAATCATCTTCTCTCGTATTATCTCATACATAAAATCAAAAAATAGAGTATCACTTGCCATAATTGCTGCAAGATTAAAAATTTTTTGTGTTGATACATCTCCATTTAAAAATATCAGATAAAAGCTATCTCCTAACTCCCTAATTCTTGACGATACTGTATTAAAAATCTGTGTTGCTCTCTCAGGCGTAGACGCCGCAAATATATTTTCATTTCTGCACAACTCTTTAATATCTTCAAAACTCTTCCCCTCAGACAGCAACTTTACCTCATTACGAAATTCCATAAACCAAAAAGAGTGCTTGACTGCTCCGGCGCTATATTCCTTTCTTTCCATACGTAGATACACCTTTCCATATTACTCTTTGCTCTTATCTGATCCATAAACCAGACCTGGTAAAACGTCTCTATTCTTATCTACCGTACACTACATCCATTGAAATCAGCGTGTTACACTTGCAACAACTCATAATATATGATTTTACCATAGATACGGGATAAATAGAACTGAAATATGCAAGTTATAATTGCTTTCTTCAATTTTTTACAGCATACTGTTAACGCTATATTTTTAGACATAAAAACCGCAATCCTTTGTTTCCTCAAAGAATTACGGCATTTATTCCTGTATTTTTAATACTAAAATTATAGCAAACCTACTCCTTTCTTCAATACTTTTCTCTGATTCCTCTAAATTTTAAATTTTTATCTCATCTAAAACTTCGCATTCTTTTGCACCATTTTGGCACCGCTTTCCACTTTTTCGCTGTTGCAAAATTTCAAAAAGGGCTCCCCGATTTCTCGGAAAGCCCCATAAAATCTAGCTTTTTACTAATGAATTCGTCAGAATTATAATTACTCGATGATTGTAGCAACACGTCCTGATCCTACTGTACGACCACCCTCACGATATCAGACTGGTGTATTGCGGTGTGCAAATGGTGATTTTTCGTGTGATTCGTGGGGGAAAATCCGGATTTTCCATTGTGTCCGTGTGGTTTTTGGGGATTTTGTTATCATGGTGTTATCACAATATCTCTGTATTTATCTACATATCTGTATTTATACTATCTGAAAATGGTTTCAATTGTTGAGCATACATTGAACTAAACGATGTCAACGTTGCTCTCAATTGTTTAGCTGCATTTTGTGTAGCTTCCTTACTTTTTAAACCACTTACAATTGCCGGTTCAAGCGTAGAATGCCATGGCATCAAAACATCTAATATTGCTTTCCATTCTTCAACTAACTTATCAAAATTTTTATTATCTTTAAACACTAACCTCCAAGAATCTAAAATCTTTTTTCCAAGTAAGCTTTCCATACAAGTGCTTACTGCTGATATCAATAACATTTTAGAGCCACGCTTACTCAAAAAATTAAGTTCATCATCTTCTATATCCGTTCTTTGTTCTTTCTTATTTTTTAAGTTAATTTTAAATTCATCAATAGCTCTCCCCAATGAATATACGAAAATAATATGTTCTGCAGTTAATTGATCCGAAAAAATATTTGTGTATTCTTTATCCTCGTCCCATATCAATTTCTTTGAGTTATAAGCAGTTACACAATCTCCATGAAAAGCCAATAAAGTTTGTGCAACCAAATATGGATCAAAGACTTCTTTGTTTCTAACCCTTGTACTATCTCTTCTACCACCGCTATAATACAGTTGTGGATATTTTTCAAACTCTTTTCTAAGTCTTACTTGTTGTTTATCATTACTTCTTAAATCAGATGGCAAAATTTCATTTTGTTTATTGTTATTATTAATAATTTCTTCTATGATCTTAGGATCACTACATACAATAAAACGTATCGGCACAAGAAAATCTTCTTTTAAGCTTTCAACAGCTCCAATAGCTCCCGTTGATTGTGCTCCATTAATAATAGTTATTCCATGTACCTTTGTTATATTGTCATCATCTATTTCATAATCATTCACTAATGCTGTTAATCCATTGTTATATGCCCAAAAATTTTCTGGTTGCTCTTGCACTGTGTCCATAATGCCTAAATTAATTTTATTTTTTCTTTTTCCCGCCCCTAAATAGTTTCTAGGATTTCCAGAAAAAAGATCATCTTTATACATTAAGTAAAGTTTTCGTATCCAGCTACCTTTTACAGCTGTTACACAAGATTTCCACTTTCCTCCCTTGACTTCAAAGGCTTTTCCATTTCCTTCTACATCAATCTCTTCTTCAATTGTAATTCGTTTACTAGAGCTATTATACCAACGTTCAATCGTATTATTTCCAACTTCTAATGAAATTATTTTAACAGAATTATCTCCAGCCAAATTATTTACCAATTTTTGTGCTGCAATCTGAACAGTATTCAATTCCTCCTGAACTTCTGGATTATTTTTTTCATTCATATTATGAACATACCAAAAATAAACTGTATTAATATCGCCATCTTTAATAGCTTCTTGTAACTCACTAACTGAATCTTTTATTCTATCTGGTATATCATTTATATCTCTCGTAAAAATCCATGATGCTGCCGTATTTAAATCACTTGCTTTATTTACCTTCGCCAAGTCTGTTTCCATCGGATTTTTCTTCATATAAGCTTGCGCCACAACTGCAAATCCCGAATCTCTATCTATATAAATCAAATCACACTTTTTATCATCACTTCCATCTGTCAACGCTTCCGAAGCAACTGATATTATATCTTCAATGTCATATCTCAATTGTAACGCATACAATAGCAATGAATTATCTCCATATAAATCGACCAAATCAGTTCGTCCTTTATAATTACTTATATAATTATACATTATCTACTCCTTATCTTATGCAAAATTATACTTTTTATCCTTCATTTACAATATCTTTACACATCCCTCACTAAACACTTTAGGAAAACATAATGGTATTATTTCATTTTGAAAAGCAACCACATATGCACGTATTATACCTTCGCCATATCTTTCATGCAATATAGTTTTTCCATCTGCATACAAACTAATTTCATCTGGAATCCCCACTAAATATGGAATTTTTTTATCTTTCACCTTTGCTTCGGGAAAATACACATCCATTGCAACCACTCGTCCTTCGCCATATATCAGATGACATATGTTCGCTCCTGGTGGCACTATCGGTAATTCTTTACTTTTACTTACTAATGGTCCTTTTTCCATTCTTTTTATTTTTTCATCAACTGTATTCCCTATATATGCCTTCCATCCCGGTGCATTCAAAATATCTCTTCTGGTTTCACATAGCAAAATCAATTCTCGTAGTTTTTCTGGATTAGCGTGACCTGTTCTAAACATCGCCATAAAATATTCCCGATACTGGGCTAATGTTAGTGGAACAATGTCCAATCTCTGCTTTAAATCTCCTCGTGCGTACCAAATTCCATGTCTAAATGTTTCCGCCGTATTGGTATCTATTTTCACAGCAATAAACATTCCATATACTGGCTTATCATATTTTAAGACAGCATCCGACACATGCCTTCTTACAGGTTCGCCCTCCATTGCTTCTTGGCGTGATGACGTAGACATCGTGACTTCCGTTAAGATTGTAAAGTCATTAAATTCACAATATAGATCGCCTTTTCCTCCACCAGCGGCAGATACTGGAAGAAAATCAGAATCTAATTTAAATCCTCTTACCTCATAAGGTTTATTGACCATGTGATCAATAGCTAAAGAAGCTCTCCATAAAATCCACTCCAAATATGCCGGAGTCTCATCTTTTGGTACTTCAATAACATTATCATCATCGTATGTACGCTTTCCTCCACCTTTAATCAATAACTCCATATAATCTGCTATTTCCTGCCATTGATTACATTGTTCTTTCGCATACTGGATTTCATCTGTTTGAGATAAGATATTTTCTAAACGTCTTCTTGCAATATTGATTTCTGCTGCAGTATTCAATGGTAGATCATTAATGTTAAACAGAATTTGTCTACCCTTCATCTGCTTTATTAAATCATTTAATAAAGCCTTGGCGGTATCCATATTATCCGTTGGTAATTCTGCACCTTCGCATAATCTCTTGTACTGAACCATTATTGGTTCTTCATTTGATGTCGACTTTGCCAATTTTTCAGCCAAAATATGTTTAGCCGGGACAATAATCATTCCTCTTCCTTTTCGTTGTAAAATTCCTGAAATGCGTAAATATCGCATGTTCATGTCACTATATTCTTTAAAATTGTTAGCTTTTTTATTATAGTGCTTTCCACGTTCTTCAATTTCTTTTTTATCAAATTTACGTTTCGATGGTGCTTGTTTCCTACGTGCACGCAAATCTAAAATATTATTCACAACCTCTTCAACCGAATAACTCGGATTTGTTGTATGTCCCCATAATGCAAACTCTATTCTAGTAATCTCTGAACTTCCTGTTCTCCTCTCTAGCTCCAGCATGATTGCTAATATCCATCGCAATGGCGAAAAATAAGACTTTCCGTCTGGCATAGCAAATTGTTCAACACTTTGTGCTCTCAAATAACACTCCTGCACTGCTGGATATGTATCCGCCTTTAAAAAATTTCGTCCAAATGGTGTTATATCGTCCACTTTACCTAGTTTTTCTTGACTACCCTCTTTCTTTTTCACTTGCGGATAAATAAATCCATTCTTTGAAAACATTAATCGCCATTTTCGAGCATGACTACCGGATGTATCTTTTCCATCTTCGTTTTGAATAATTCCCTGAGTATTTAAAAAATTCATAAAATCAATTTCTTTTTCTTTTCGAAGATTCCCCACATATGGCGAATTAGCAAATGCTTTAAATCCTTCTTGTATTCTATTAGGATTTCTTAATCCAGTGTTCCCTACTTGCCAAATTTCTATTTTTTCTTCCATACATCTTCTCCGTTAAATCCAACAAATAAATATTCCTGTACCTTATTTCGATTTGTCTTAGCATGTTTCTGATTTCCAAAAGAATATGTATAATCTATTGGAACTACCTCTACATGTTCTTTATATTTAGACATAAGTGCAACCATTTCATCTTGTGTTGGTTGACTATTAGAAGAATAAGATACAATCAAAATACTGTCGGAAAACTTTTTAAACAACTTATCGAATGCATCTGCAGCACCTTTTCTAGTTGAAAACGGTGTCGGATATGACTTAAATTTCTTTGTTACTGTATTTTCCTGTATTTCGACACCTTTCCAATCTCGTGCCAAACCTTCGACAAAATGATATCTACGTACATATTCATTATCTGACAATGGAGAATAATACGGTGGATCAATATATACTAAATCAGGATGCTTAATTTTTACTTCCATTGCGTCGCCATGTTTAGATTTATTTTCACAACCGTTATCAAAAATTGCATTATTAATAGTTTCCACTGCTTCCAAAAATTGCTGTTCTAAAGATTTCTGCAAATCTTTTCTTCCGTCATTATACCGATCTCCAGTATATGTAAAAATTCCTCTTGGTCTTTTCTTTGTACAAGCTCTAATCAATGCTGTCATTGCAATTGCTTTCTTATATTGATCTCTAATAGCAGGAATATTAGTCCGCAAAACATCTATTAGCCTATTTTCCTCATCTTTATAATATAAACCTCGAAATGTCTCTTCTACAAAATGATCAGACTCTCTTTTTTCAATCAATAATTTTTTCGCCTCGTCCAATGGCAATACAACATTATTGTTTTCTACCATTGCCTTGGTAAAGGTTGCTGACATTGCCATATAATCATTGCTAATTACAGTCTTTCCCTGAGCTTTAAACATGTAACCTACAATGCCAGAGCCAGAAAACAGATCCACTACTGAGTCAAAATTGAATTGTGAAGCAACAGCCCAAATTTGAGGTAATAATTTACTTTTAGAGCCCATATATCTAGTGGCCGGATATTTCATTACCTGTTCAGGTAAAGGTTTCGGAACTATTTTTAACATAGTTTTTTGTTTTGGCAAAATATCTACTATAATATCCTCGCCTTTTCTTTTACTTCCATTGCAGGAAATATACCTTTTGGTTTGGATAACCTCAATCTTATAATCTGCATATAGCTCATGAACCAATGAATGATTAGAATTGGTCAATATTACATGGCAACCTAATTCCTGTAATCTTTTGACCTCTTTTGCTAATTCTACATGATCTTCTTCATAAAATTGCTCTTTTGTATATCTCTTAAAATCCGAATATTCTGAAATCGGCAAGTACGGGGGATCTAAAAAGATAAAATCTCCCGGTTCTGCATATTCTTTCAATACTGACAAATAATCTCCACATGTTATAGTTGCTTTTTTCAGCACATCTGATGCAGCGAATAAAGCTTCTTCATCGCAAAAGTTTGGAGCTTTATATTTACCAAACGGAACATTAAACTGTCCCTTCTTATTGACGCGATATAAACCATTAAAACATGTTTTATTCAAATAAATCGTTCTCGCTGCTGCTTCTTCTTTTTTCAATTTGAGCCAATCTAACGAACGTACTTCATAAAAATCTTCTTTAGTATTTTTATATTTCTTTAGATGTGAAATAACAGCCTCTACATTATCAGCAACTTGTCGATACATGTTAATCAATTCCGGATTACTATCTGCGATTATTGCTTTATCCGGACTTAATGCAAAAAACAGTGCACCACCACCAATAAATGGCTCTATATATTTTCCATATTTCTGAGGAATTTTAGGCATAATATCCCCTAACATCTGGGTCTTCCCACCGGCCCATTTCATAATAGGCTTTGCCTGTATCTGTTTTTCTTTCTTTAAAACTTGTTCCATCACGCCTTTTCCCTTTCAATCTCTATTATTTCCATGATATCACTGATATCACATTTTAAGGCAGTGCAAATTTTCACCAGCACATCCGTTGTAACATTTTCATTTTTCCCGAGTTTCGCCACCGAAGCATGGCTGATACCTGCAGCCTCACATAAATCTTTCTTTTTCATATCTCTATCAATAAGTAATTTCCATAATTTTTTATAACTGACCGCCATATTTTAACCTCTAAACCATTTTTTCTAAAATATTGCTATGCCGTTATTCTACCATGTGATTTCAGTCATATCAACATTTATTTCAGCGATCGCAGACTTTTTTACAAACATATGTTTTTATTCAATAAAGACTATTTCTTTCTTTTCAAATAGGATTATGATCGTCTGCTTTCTCCAATATAAAAATATATTCATGTGCCAGCATTAAGAATTTTCTTTCTTTTCCCTCCCAATAATCAGTAGAACGACAATTATGTTGCTCTTTTATAACAATTTCTTTGAGTTTAAATCCAGCATCAACGAATTTTTGCATAGAATTCATGCCCAGTGGTAGCACATAGCCTTTTTTCCGTATATCTCCAATCATAAATGCACATATTCCTTGCTTTTTTAGTACCTTATATGATTCTTTTGCAACCTGTTCCAGTTCCTGCAAAAAATCCTCATATTTTAAATGAGAAATATCTCCTGGTATTTCTTTACTATACCGTATAATATCTGCATATGGTGGGTGAGTACAGATAAGATCTATACTTTCGTCTTTTATAAATGATAAATTGTTTGCATTTCCTTGTTTGGTGAATATTTTTGATTTTTCTTGACAAGTAAAATTTAGATTTGTGTTAGATAATTTGACAGCCTCAGAATTTATATCAACGCCAATTGCATTTCTTCCCAATAACTTTGCTTCAATCAACGTTGTGCCACTGCCTAAGAATTGATCTAGTATCCAGTCTTTTTTCTTTGAATACCTCAAAATAATATTTCTAGGAATATACGGAGACCAGTTCCCTCTGTATTTTCCTGAATGTGTAGCCCAATTTCCCCTTTCAGGAAAAGACCATATTGTTGTATCTTCTAATTTGAATCTTTCTGGTGTTTCTCTTATAACAATCGCTCCCTTCTTTTTTGCTCATTATACTTCCACATTGTTTATTTGTCCATGAAAAATCTCCATCCAAATATTAATTATCAATAAATATTTGAACAGAGATTCCTTTTGCATTATAAATATATTATTTCTTTCAATGCTATTTCTTCAGCATTTGCTTTGATATTATTCATCCTTCTCAAAATCCAAACTTAGAAGAAATCCAAACGTTCCTCTGTAAATCCTTTATTTAAGGCATTTTTTGATATAAAAGTTTGGATTTTGTTTTGTACTTCTCTTGTCAGAAATGAGAATAAATTGATTGAAACAGAGCTAAATAGCAATGTTTTACGCATTTTGTCATAATTGGAGTATTGTACTTTGTGAAACGAAATCCAAACTTTTTCCGGCAAGAATCCCCAATTATCAAGCTGTTTTCAGAAAAGTTTGGATTTGTCCTACCCATTCCATCTGATTCTGCGTCTTTAGTTCTTCCGTAACGCCCCACCGTTCAGCCATCTGCTCCACCAGCATCTCAACTTTTTCTCTTGCTTCTTTGTCTACCTGATTCAAATGCTCCGTCAGTTTCCCGGTCAGTACCAGATATTGATACCTGGCACTCCTGTGTTCCTTCAAAAACTGTTTTCGCATTATTCCATACTTCCCATATGCGGGTTCTTCCTCATTGATTTCTAGGTCTGGTAGATAATAATCTCCGCTTTACTTTACTTAAGGATAATCCTTCGGGGAACTGCCGCAAATGGCATATTCCCCATAGTTCCTGTATCTAATCAATCTTCCCGACAAAACGGTAATAAATCTCAATGTCCCATACCTTTTTGCCATTCTCGTCTTTCCTCCACTGATGGACGGCGATTTTCTCAATCAGTTCATTCAAAAGAGGGGCGGTAAGCTCGTCAATGGCACTGTATTTCTGGATTAAGTCTACCCACCGCTTTGCATCGTCCGTTTCCGCTTTGGCATCCTCAAGCCTTGCGGATACGGTCTTTATTGTTTCATCAAGCTGTTGCTGCTCCGTGCGGTATTTGACGGAGAGCATGGAATAGTTTTCTTCATCAAGAAGCCCTTTTACCCTGTCCTCGTACATCTTCGCAAAGAGGTTGTTTAATTCCTGCCTGCGTTTCTGCGCTTTTTTCAGCTCCTTTTCATCACGGGCATTCTCTGTTCTCCGCTGTTTCTTGCTGCTCTGCAGCAGCCGTTCCAGAATGGCGTCCTCATTCTCCTTTACCGCCATCAGCCAGTATTGTAACCGTCCGAGGACAAAAGCATAGAGCAGGTTGTAGGTGATGAAATGCAGGGAACACGCTTCTTTCCCATGTGCGGAATACTGTGTGCAGCGGTAATACCGTGACTGGTTCTTTGTGTTTGCCGCCGACAAGCTCCATCCGCACTCGCCGCATTTGAGCAGCCCTGCGAATATCTGCGGCTCATCGTCCTTTCGGCTGCGTTTGCGGGAATTGATATGCCCCTGCACTAAATCCCATGTTTCACGGTCAACCAATGGCTCGTGGGTGTTCTCAATCCGCATCCAGTCCTCTTTCGGTCGCTTGACGTTCTTCTTTGACTTGTAGGAAAGTTTCTGTATCTGGTAATGCACGGTATTGTGTTGTTTTCCAGATTAAAAGAGCAGCCAATCTTCAGATTATTTTAGCACCATATAAAATTGATGTAGTTCTCCAGCCACATTATCCGGAAACGCTTCTGC
>CAJTAL010000046.1 GCA_910574285.1 Lachnospiraceae bacterium
GTAAGTATACGTCCAAAAAGAAATCCAAACTTTTTCCCCTCAAAACACTGTATTCATTGAGGTTATGAGTAAAAGTTTGGATTTCTTTGAAGTTTGGATTTTTCAGAAAATCAAAACTTTTGGATTTTTCCTGCCCATTCAAGCTGGTTTTGGACTTTCAGTTCCTCGGTCACTCCCTCGGCGGCTTTCATCTGCTCCATGATTAAGTCAAGCCGTTCCTCTGCCTGCTCGTTCAGGTCGGCAAGGTACGTCCACAATTTCCCGGTCAGGATAAGGGAGCTGTACCGTGCCGGGTGTTCCTGTTTGAGATATTCCCGGTGCAGCCGCCCATAGCGTCCGATGGGGCGGTTCTCCTCCGGCAGCTTCAAGTCTGGGATATAGTAGTCGCCTACCAAAATATAATCAATGCCGTTCTCTGTAATTCTTTCTTTCAGTTTTTCCATTGTCGTTCCCTCCTGTGGCGGAAGGCTCGTCACTGGCCAGCTCAATCACGTCCATAATGCCACAATCCAGCGTTTCGCAAATACGGGCAAGTGTGTCCATGCTGATATGTTTCCCTTCTTTGCCCACGTGGAGACAGTCTGCCTTCTATCGAAAAAAGCTCAATAAATCAAAGGATTTTGCCATTTTGGGAATAAAATAGATGTGTGTTTCTGTTTCCGCAGAGTGATGATATAATCGGAGGTTTACCCCAGGGGATAGGCTTTGGGGAATGGAAAATATACATTTTGGCGAAAGGATACTTTTTCGCAAAAGTGAAGACGTTAGGAGGAGAGCAAATGGAAAACAACGGAACATGTTTTGTGTGTGGAGCTAAAGCATATATGCAACATTCCATGGATCCGGTCAAATATTTTTATTCATGTCCGATTTGTGGCAGATATGAGTATTATGTGCAATTTGCAGAATTAACAGAGTTCAATTTGAATCACTTGAGTTCATACCTGCTGTACAATGGATTTAAGGAAAGCATGAAAGAATACAGATATTTTACTACTATGAGTAAAGAGCGCTGTGATGAGTACAAGAAAAATTTTGAACATGGAGATGTTACACACGGGCATCCAGTCAGATTGGAAAATGAAAATGTAGAAAACTGGTATCCAAAAACCTTTGCTGAAAAAGTGGATAATATTTTACTTCACTTGAATTCTCGTATTAGGCACATGGGTGAATATGTTAAACTACCAAGAGAGGAAATGATCAGTTGTCTTTTTGTTGATAGATACGATTATAAAGATGGTAATTATAAAAAGAGGACTGATGATGCAACACAGGCACAGATGAATTATATGATAAAGTTTTTAGTTGATAGGAATTACATCTTATCACCACAGTCATGGAATGGTGGAGAAAATGATCGACCTATCACATTATCACCAGAAGGTTATGCCAGAGTAGATGCTATTCAGAAGAATACTGCAAATGGTAAAAATGTTTTAGTTGCCATGAAATTTGGAGATGATACAAAAAAACTTAGAGAAATGATACGCCAAGGTATAAAGTCAGCTGGCTATGTAGCAATTTTTATTGATGAAGTAGAACATAATGATTTTATAACTCCAGAGTTATTAAAATACATAAGAGATAGTAAATTTGTTGTGGTAGATTTGTCACATCAAAATAATGGAGCGTACTTTGAAGAAGGATATGCGATGGGCTTAGGAAAGCCAGTGATCCAATTATGTAAAAAGGATGTGCGGCTACATTTTGATATAGCACAAAAGAATACAATCATTTGGGAAACAGAGGAAGAAATTCAGGAAAGATTAAAAAATCGAATAATAGCAACTATTGATTAGAATGGGTAGTTATTTTACGGGGGTAAATCTTGTACCTCACCTTGAAAATCTATTGCATACTTTCGCTATGCAGTATAAAATCAAGGTTCAGAGGAATATTGAAACCGTTTGTCTGCTTTCAAAGAAACCTTGATTTTCTGCGGTTTGTGGGATAATAAAGAAAGATAATGGACGTGTGTTTTCTGGTCTTTTGAATGAAACATTTGAATATTGAAACAGTGGGGTGGTTTGAAACTTACTGAATAATAGGCTTTTGCTAAAAGGTATCACTTTTGCGAAAATGTATGATACTTCTCGGCAGGAGCCTTTTTATATAAAGATAACTTGACTTCCAAATCTTACTGATGTAATATTTACACAAGTGCAGAAGGATTGCGGACGAAATTTTTTTACCACTAAATCTTACACATGTAATAAAAAGGAAGGAGGAATGCATAGTACGATATACCAAGCAAAGTGAAATTTTTTTGCCTCAAAATCTTACGAATGTAATATTTTGAAGATATAGTGTACATTGAAAATAGAATATGACCATATCAGCAATGAAAATAAATGGAGGTCAATATGAAGAAAGGAAAAAGCAGAAACAAGCGAAAGAAAACAAGAAGCAGGCTCCTATGGATTGCGATTGCTGTTATAGGAATAGCTGCGGTAATTTCTGCGGTATGTGTGGCAGGAATGTTGGAAACAAAAGAAAATGCCTGGAGGACACCGGAAGAACTTCTGGTGGAGTACATGTATCATATCCCCAAAAAGGAATATGAAGAAATGTATGCGATGTTGCACGTTGAGGCATCGGGAAGTATCAGTCAGGAGGATTTCATAAAACGCAACTCAGCTATTTATGAAGGCATAGAAGTCCAGAATATGGCTGTCCGGATTATTGCATATGACGAGGAGCAAATGACGGTAACCTACCAGACTTCTTTCGATACAGTTGCAGGAACTATCAGCTTTGAGAATGAAGCACTTTTCCTAAAAGACGAAGAAGGATATAAGTTGGTTTGGGATGATTCCATGATTTTTCGGAATCTAACTTCTACAGATAAAGTAAGAGTTTCCACTACACAGGCAGAACGAGGAGAAATTCTGGATAGGAACGGACGTGTCCTTGCAGGAAAAGGTACAGCATCTTCGGTTGGAATCGTTCCGGGAAAGTTGGAAAACAGAGAGGAAGCAATCGCACAGATTGCAGAACTATTGGAAATCACACCGGAAGCGATAGAAAAGAAACTGTCTGCAAAGTGGGTAAAGGATGATTCTTTTGTTCCTATTAAAACGATTCCAAGAGTGGAAGAAATTGAGTTAATGTCTATCAGTCCAGATGAAGAAGTCCTAAAGGAGAATGAAAGGCATGAAAAGTTGCTGGAGATTCCCGGAGTGATGATATCTGATGTTGAAGTGCGTGAATACCCATTAGGGGAAGCAGCTGCACATTTGGTCGGATATGTTCAAAGTGTTACTGCGGAAGATTTAGAGGAACATGCAGGAGAAGGCTATACAGCCAATAGTGTAATCGGCAGAAGTGGAATGGAGGGATTGTTCGAAAGTGAACTCAAAGGCCAGAACGGTTGCAGGATTTATATTGTAAACTCGGAAGGCAAAGAGAAGGAGGAACTTGCTTGCATCCTGGTACAGCATGGACAGGACATCCAGCTTACGATAGATACTGATTTACAGGTTTCCTTGTATGAGCAGTTTAAGGAAGATAAAAGCTGCTCGGTAGCCATGAATCCTTATACTGGAGAGGTATTGGCTTTGGTCAGCACACCAGCCTATGACAATAACGATTTTATTATGGGATTATCGAGTGAGCAGTGGACTGCACTTAACGAGGATGAGAATAAGCCAATGTATAATCGCTTCCGGCAAGTATGGTGTCCGGGGTCTACATTTAAGCCAATTACCGCTGCGGTCGGCTTGGAATCAGGAGCAATCGATCCAATGGAAGATTACGGGAACGTAGGCTTAAGCTGGCAAAAGGATGCATCGTGGGGGTCCTATTATGTAACAACACTCCATGCATATGAACCAGTCATTTTAGAGAATGCCCTGATATATTCCGACAATATTTATTTCGCAAAGGCAGCATTAAAGATTGGATCAGAAGAGATGGAGAGTTCTTTGACTGGACTTGGTTTTAATGAGGAATTGCCATTTGAGATTAAGATGGCAGAGTCGCAGTATTCTAATTCAGAGGGAATTGAAACAGAAATACAGTTAGCTGATAGCGGTTACGGTCAAGGGCAGGTTTTAGTGAATCCGTTACATATGGCTTGTATCTATTCTGCTTTCTGTAACGAGGGAAATGTCATAAAGCCTTATTTGGTATATCAGAATGAAGCAACAGCTGAGTATTGGATTCCGGGTGCCTTTTCTAATGAGACAGCAAACCATGTATTGGAAGGAACAAAGAAGGTTGTGAATGATTCTAATGGAACTGGATATGCAGCCCATCGGGATGACATTCTTTTAGCAGGAAAAACAGGTACGGCAGAAATCAAGGCATCGAAGGATGATATTTCGGGTACGGAATTAGGATGGTTTGCAATTTTTACAGCAGAAGATACGGTAGAACGTCCTATATTGATTATCAGCATGGTAGAAGATGTGAAAGGTAGAGGAGGAAGTGGATATGTTGTTAAGAAAGACGGCCTGGTCCTGGAAGAGTGGTTTAGCAGTAATTAGTTTTGTACTGATGCTTAGTGTTTCAGGGTGTAGCGATGCACCCCCGGAAGAAGATACAGTTTCGGAAACAGTAATTGATATTCAAGCTATTCCAGAAGATTCTAAGGAGAACGCAGAAGAAATTATAAACATCTGTATAGATCTTTATAAGAAGGCAGCAGAAGAAAACAAGATAGCTGATTTGGAAACGATTCGTAGTATTGTAAATTGCCTTGGAGAAAATGGATATCCGGCTGTTGACAGCAGAAATCAAATTAACATGACGGACCCAGAGAAGGTAGTGGAATTCTGCGAAAAGGTGGATGCACAGGAAGAAGCAGAAATAACAATTCTTGAAGTCAGTTATTTAGGCGGATTTGTAAAATACGATTTACACACAAAAGACGGAAATGTAGATGTGGTCAGAAGCTATTACAAGTACGAAAATGGAGATATACAAAGAGAGGTTACTGGAAGCTATCAGGCGGAGTATTGGAATTATACAGAAGAAGGTTACCTGATGTTTTCCGGTGTCTGGTTTTCAGAAGAATTGTATGTTCTTACATTGAGTGGGGCAGAGGAGCATACCGCATTGCGGGTACAGCCATTGGATGAAACATATCGGGAGTTGAGTCGGAAATATCTCCGCCCGATTGGCTTTGAACAGAATAACATGTTTATTGTGGATTGGAGCGAGGATGATTTCGGGGCTTTGAATTTCTATGATATGTATGACATTCTCTATCCAAAAGTAAATGGTCAGTATGTTCTCTATATTGCAGATGACAACCTGGCAGTAAGTGCAGTTTATCGGATTCCAAAAGAGGAATTTGAAAGCGTTATTATGAAATATTTCAATATTGATAGTGAAACGCTGCAATCCAAAACCGTCTATTATTCGGAGGATTCAACTTATGAATATAAGCCGAGAGGCTTCGAAGAAGTAGAGTACCCGGAATATCCATATTCAGAGGTAGTCGATTTTACAGAAAACAGCGATGGGACAATTACACTTACAGCTAATGTAGTATTCCCTTATGCAGGTGATTCCAAGGTATATGCTCATGAGGTTGTGGTCCGCCTGTTAGAGGACGGAGGGGTACAATATGTATCCAATCAAATTATACCTTCCGAGGATAATTATGAGGAAACATGGCATACACCACGGTTGACGTTGGAAGAATGGGAAGAATTGTACGGAGGCGAATAATGGAAGATGTAAAATGGCTGCTTAGAAGATGTGGACTTCCGATTTTGCTGCTGTTGATTTTCGTGATAGCCGGAGTGTTCTGTTGGGGAAAATTGCATGCAGAAAAGCAAAAGGTGGCAGAAGAAGTATGGGAGCCACCTATAGAAATCGAAAATAGCGAAGCAGAAACAGAAGAAGCCGAGAATGCGGAAATTTCCACAGAGTCAGCATATTGGTTTATTCCGCAAGCCAGTGATGATCTCCTTTCAGAAAAGGAGAAGGAGCAGCTGCAGAGTACGGTTTTGTCAGCAGCAGAATCGGTCAGAGAAATCTATAAGGATATTGTAATTGCAGATGCACCAAGCTACTCTTCCGGTATTAATGAATTTACCCACGAGCAGAGGAAAGCCGTGGTGGAACAATTGGGCAGAAGCGGTTTGGTAAGTGTTGAAGAAGATACTGCCATGCAAAACCATGAAGTAATCGAAACATTTTATGCAGATTACTTGGATGGACGGGACTCGATGGTTACGGTATTTGAAGTATATAGAGATGGACTGATTGGAGCAGTTACCTTCATTTATCGGAAAGGTGAGCTGCAGACCTATTACATAGGAATTCGGTGGAAGGAAGGCGGTATACCAGAGATACAGGGAACTTCGGTAAGTAATGTGGCTGAGATTAAACTGACCGAAAAAGGATATTTTATCTACGCATATGAATATGTGATTGCACATGCAAGTTTGAGACAGTATTGGAGAATAGAACCGCTTCCGGAAGACTGTCGGGAATTGACGGAGAAATACATATCAGGACTAAGCTATGTGAATTACAATGTGCTGGTCACAAATTGGGACAGCAGCAATGTAGAGGACATTCTGATGCCTTGTATGTATGAAGATATTTATCGGATTTCTACGGGCGAAAATCTGAAAACTGAAGATTGGAAGATTCCGGCAGAGAAATATGAAAGGATAATGACTACTTATTTTCCGGTATCGGTAGAACAGTTGAGAGAGCATTGCGGGTATGCTGAGGGCAGCAACAGCTATGAATATGAGATGATTTATGCCAGCCCATACCCACCTTTTGGAGAGGTGGTTGACTATACAAAAAATGCGGATGGAACGATTACACTTATCGTAGATGGAGTATGGCCGGATTATAATTCTGATCTCGCTTTTCGGAATACGGTTGTGGTTCTGCCATTTGAAGACGGAACTTTCAGATACCTTTCCAATTCTATAGAACAAATTGAGTTGGAACTGCCGCCGATAGCAAGAAAGAAAGGATGATATTATGGCATTAAAGAAAAAAAGCATTCTGCTGATTATGGCATTTCTGATTGGATGCGACCTGTGTGCCTGTGGAAAAGAAGATAGCGTTGTGGGTGAATCTCTTGTGGAAGATACGGGAGAAGTATCTTCCACGGAGGAAACAAAAAGTGCCGAGGAAGAAGCTGCAGAACAATGGGAAAAGGGCTACGACCTTCCAGTAGATGAACAGGAAAGGGAAGAAGCTGAGACTGACTGTAAAAAGCTGATGGAACATTATCTTGATATTTATGAAACTGCAGATAAAGGGATAGCATCCAATGTTGTTTTGGATGATCAAACGGTTCTTGAAATGCAGAAGAAGGTAAAGGACGCAGGATATCCAATTGCTACGATGGTAACGTATTCTAACATGGGGAATTATGAAAGTGTCGATAGTTTTCTTAAAGAATGTATGGAAGGGCAAAGCGGTTCTGTAGTAATTTATGAAATCCACAACGATGGTGGACTGGGCAGAATGAAATTCATTTTTGATGGAACGGATATGTATGTTGTAAGTACAAGAGGAATCTGGAATGCTGACAACGAGCCGGGAATTTCGTACATTTCATATACGAGACTCAAGGAATGGAAATACACGGAAAAAGGATGGTTCTGCTATGAGTTGTGTGTGCCGGAGCCACCGGAAGTCAGTGAAATTGTGGATGGAAGCTGCCTGATTAGAATAAAACCTATGACAGAGGAACAGCGTGAAATGTCTGAACGTTGTGTTCGAGGTCTTGGATATCAGGGAAATAACCTTTTGTGTTCAAACTGGAATATAGAAAATCTGAATGAGTTGGATTATAACGGGATGTTTGAATATCTGTATGGAATGAAATATGGAGAAAAATTTAATTCCGAAGATTATCCAAATGGTATCCCCAAAGAAGAATTCGAAAGTCTGATTATGGAATATCTTCCGATAACAGCAGAGCAGATACGGGATTACGCAGTATTTGATGAGGAAAACCAGACCTATTATTGGGTGCGACTTGGATGCTTTAATTATGCGCCTACCTTCTTTGGGACATCTCTGCCGGAGGTTGTCGACATCAAAGAAAATGAGGATGGGACGGTTACGTTAACGGTGGAGGCAGTTTGCGACATGGTCATTTGCGATGATGCAGTCATTACCCATGAACTTACGGTAAGATTTGCAGAGGATGGCAGTTTTCAGTATTTGGGGAATGAAATCCTAAATGACGGAATTATGCAGATACCCGATTACCAATACCGGATTAAAGAATGATTTGATAATAATGGTGTTCTATGGTAATCTTACAGGTGTAAGAAAAGAAAGGAGGACACATGAAGAAATTAAAATTAGTTGGAATGCTGGCAGCAGTTGTTATGCTTATGTTTATAGTAGTTGCATCTTATTTGTCCGAAAAGAATGTAGATGAACCAGAAGAATTATTTGTTGTTCCTGTAACCAGAGATGAATTATTTATTAGTTCGGAGGAGGGATATAATTCTATTGAAATATATAAGCAGGAAAATAAGTTAGTTATAAATGCACAATCAGAAGCAGCGTTTTTCGATGGGGTGCAATTTACAGTAGAAATAGAGGGGGAAATAGCACAGGAAGATGTAGAAATCATTTGGATGACTATAGGCGGCAATACGGAATATGTAGAAGGCAATGACCGTATTATTGCAGAGATAAAAATATCCGATAATGATGAATTGATTTGTGATACAAAGATAAATTTTGCAAAAAAAGCAATTGACGCAATAGAAGATGTGTTAGAAAGGAACGGGATGTAAGAAAGGAGGACACATGAAAAAATTAAAATTAGTTGGAATATTGGTAGCAGTTGTATTGATAGGCGGAGTAATATCCATTTCATTCATAAATAATAACATTGCCTATAAAGTGGAAAAGGAATTATGTGAAACACCACTGCCAGAGAAAACGGAACTGATAGAGTCAATATCACGGGCAGGGAAGCTGACAGGTAACGGAAACGGGATGCAATATTTTGGTGCGATTCTAATTCAGAGCGAGTTGTCCTTGAAAGAACTGGATGATTACTATTCGGATCACAGAAGCAATGAATGGGAGTATCTTGTGGAAATTCAGGAAGGACAGTCTATTGATGTGATTGACCACGAAACTCTGAATTTTGGGAAAGAAATAAATGACGCCGGATATTACATTGTATATTCATGGGAAAGCGAAAATTCTCTATTGAAAGAACTGGATATACGAGGACATTAAAAAGGGGGCTATATCAATGAAAAAATTTATGCTATGTATTATGGGCTCGCTCATTGCACTGTTTGTAGTATTTTGGTGTTGCATTTCGTATACGGTAAATTACAAGAAGATAACTTGCGATACATCCGTTTCACCAGATAAAAAATATGAAGTGATACTTCAAGCTGTTGGAGAACCGGAATGGCCTTTTGGTTCAGCAAGTGGACGGTTAGTCCTTAAAGAAGGCGAAGATAAGATATCGCAAACAGATTTTGAATTGCACAATGACGGTGCAAGCATCAGTAGCAGCTGTTGGAAGGTTACCTGGCATGAGGATTATGTAGAAATAATTCTATCAGGTGAAGAACAATTTGATGAACAAGTCATTTTATATTTCGATGGTACGAAAGAAATACAGCAATTGACAGATGTAGCAGATATTGAAGTAGAATATCCATCAGGAGAGAGATTAGATGAAAGCCGGGTTATAACTGAACAATCCTTTGATGTAGAATTGAATGATTGGGGTGAAGTACAGTTTGTATCTTATCTGCCGACTTATGAAACGCTCTGGGAAGATGTTTCATTTGTGCTGGCAAAAGACAATCAAATTATATATTATTTTCCGGAGTGTTATGAAAATAATAGTACAGAGAATGATAGTGTAGGAATGTTTGATAGTGTTGAAGCGGTTGGATTTCAGGATATAGATGGAGATGGTGCAAAGGATGTGATTGTCATCATAAACTATGTTACAGGAGCAGGACCGCAGGGAATGATGCCACGAAAGACCATTAGAATATTCAGTTCACAGGATAATGGTTTTGTCATTCAACACGATTTAATGGATGAATTAATGGAAAATATGAAAGAGGATGATATTTCTATTCCTGCGATCTGTGATTATGTGACATTAATGGAAACAAATGAAATATATGATGGATATCGTACTATATATCAACAATACTTCGCAGACGAAGGATGTGATTTTATGATATCATACGGTGCGAATGGAAATTCTAGAGTTATCTTAAATGAGAATGAGGAAATAATAGAATATCTTGTATATGACAGACTTTCGGAGAATGAAAAATGCGAATTATATGTTTTATACAGAAGTAAGAAAAACACAGATGGTTCATGGTATATCTCAGAGGCGGAGATCCTTGATATATTTGCATATAGTATGTCTACAAAAGATGTGGTCAGTAGTGGTAAAACATCATGGTCAGCGACTGGAAGTGAAGAGCATGAAATAAATTAAGATAAGCTTTTGATTTTAATTCGATTATCTACATGTGGAGTGAGGTGTTTTTATGAGAAAGTTTGTTAGAACGTATTCTCCATTTTTAGTATATTTTGTATGTGTGGCTTTGGCTTATTTTCTTTGTTTTTATTTATTTCCCAAATATAATGCGGCCTTAGCCTATTTGGGTTTTTTAATTATATATACATATATTGATATTGGGGTTTTTATTTTAGGTTTTTTTATGGGAAAAATCATTGTCAAACGCAGCATTGACATTAGCTTTTTGCTGTGCCTAATATATGCATTAATTTCTTTCGGGTTGATGCTCTTGATAGGTTCTCTGAAATACGTTTTTTATGATTATATGTATAGTAACTTTACGTTTACATTTTCAATCTCATTGAATCATTAGGTGATAGAGATAGTTTGTTTGTTTCAATTGGGACATTTGTATCTTTTTTTATTGGAGAAATTATAGAATACATCAATGATAAATCTAATTCTTGACGTATAGAACTGGATAATTGAAACGCTTTTATGCATAAAGTGAAAATAAAAAAATCGGGCAAAGGATTATACGACTATGACCTTTACCCGATTTCTTTATTTCCAGATATTCATGTCGGACAAGATAGACATGGTTATTTCAGTTGCGTTGCCTCCGGTAGCATCGCTGTCTGCACCAATGTTGGTAGCGAAAAAGTATGTATTATCTACAGTTTCGATATAGCCGATAAACCATCCGTTCACATCTTGGCCATCCACACGTCCGGTTCCGGTCTTTCCGTAGAATGTTCCGGCATCGGAAGAGGAAAGGCAGATGGCATCTTTTACTGCATTGATATTTTCAGGGGCGAAGCCAAGGCTGTTATTCTGCAGCCTGGTTAGAAGTTCGACCTGCTCTATTGGGGAAATCTTCAAGGAAGATTCCATCCAATAAGTGGAGAAATCACCACTTATATTTTCGTTTCCATACCCAATTTCCTCAATATAGTTGGAAATGTTAGCGGCTCCAAGCTGTTCGTCCACAGATTCAAAATACCAATTCACGGAGGAATTCATTGCAGACTGTAAAGTCTGATCCGCATTCCATGCTTCAAATGGATAGGTTTCGCCATTCCATGCAATGAACGAATTTTCCGGTGTAATGATCTCTTCTTCCAATCCGAACAGGGCATCATATATCTTGTAGGTGGAGTTTGGAGCAACTCGTAAGGTGGCATGCTCCATGTCGTGTATGCTCCATGCATCATTTTCTAAATCGTATAAAACAAAGCTGCCTTCGTATTCTCCGAAGTATGTGGAGAGGTCTACATAGGAAACATTCTCAGAAGAGGAATCCCATTGGTAGTGGCTTCCGTCTGCTGCGTATGTGGAAATAAAAGGTGCGAATCCAAGGAGAAGAACAGCAGTCAACATGAATGCAGTCATACCTTTTATTCTTTTCATAAATGTCGGTTTCTCATAAGAGGCAATGTTGATAATTCTTCGTTTCATCTGCTCCATGTTTCCACCAAGGCCGGCGGCAAACGGAAAAGGAGTAAGTGAAACCTTCTCCGCAAAGTTAATCAGTGTACTGCCATAATCTTCGTAAGCATCCTCTTCAAGCATTTTCAAAACGGAAGTGTCACAGGCAACCTCTCTATCATTACGCATTTCTTTCAGTGCGTACCAGACAAGAGGATTGAACCAATATACTACCCCAGCAAGATTCATCAGATAACTGGCAACAGCATCTTTGTGCTTATAGTGCTGCAGTTCGTGCAACAGCATATATCGCATATCGGATTCGTTGTAATCAGAGATCAGATGAATCGGCAGATAAATACATGGTTTCAAAAGTCCCACAATAATCGGGGATTTCAAAAATGCAGTACTGTAAACAGGGATATTTCTGTGAATTCCCATTTCCTCCAAACATCGATGATATAGTCTGCGTACTTCCGGGTTCTGAAGGGGAAGTCCAGATTTCTCCAAATTGCGTAGGCGGAGTGAGGATTTGATTACTAATATGATCATTGCAAAAATGCCTATAATCCATATCCCCAATAATATGTATCCGGCAATGGATGGTGTTTCGCTATTTACAGAAAGTGCGAAATCATTCATCCAGTCTGTATTTCCGACCGGATGAATTTCCACAGCTTCTCCCATAGCGGTTGCAGTGCCGGAAGCAGGGGAGCTTCTTAAGCTACCAAGCCACGAGAAGATTTGTGGAAATCCGATGAGACGGAACGGTATAAAGGGAACTGCCAGCAACCCAAGGAGCAGGAACCACAGATTATACTGCATCCGGCTGGACAGGTTGTTTTTGAATATCCGCTTGGCTATCAAAAGAATTCCGATGATACCGCTGATAAATACATTGCATATTAAAAAGCGTATCATAAAATTAGCCACGTTAATTTCCTCCTTTTTTTGACCTCTTGGAAAGAAGGGAACGTAGGGTGTCTATTTCTGTTTCAGACAGTCTGTCATTTTCTATATAGGCAGACAGCATGGCAGTGATATCCCCGTCATAGTATCGTTCCAGAAAAGAGTTGCTTTCCTGGCCGATGTATTCGCTTTCTTTCACGACTGGGGTATAAACAAACACTCGGCTCTGTTTTTCATAAGTCAGAACGCCTTTTGTTACGAGACGTTTGATTAAAGTCTGTATCGTCTTAGGACTCCAGCTTGTGGTCTGTAATAATTTATCTGTTATTTCATTGGTACTGATCGGCGCATGTTTCCATACGATTTTCATAACTTCAAATTCAGCTTCAGAAATCTGTGGTAAATCGCTCATTTCAAATCCCTCCTTAAATCTTACGGCTGTAATAAATATATTATAGACGTTATTTATGTGGTTGTCAATTTAAGAAAAAACATATTGACTTGAAATCTTACTTGTGTAATAATTGAAATATTACAAGAGTAAGATTTGGAGATGGCAACAAAAAGAAAAGAACCAGAATCACAACGGATTAGCTGGTTCCTTTACTCGTTTGAATTACCTCTTTTATGTATGAGTGCTAAGAGGTATTCAATTGCTGGAAGAATCTCGGCTACCTCTTGCTCATCACATTCCTGTAGCATCAATAACAGTTTTTGTTTTTTCACCCCATCCGTAGCAGTGTCGGGGTGGAAAATACGGTCTGCAGGAATGTGTAAATAAGCGATGATCTGGCACAATACTTCGAACTTGGGATTACCACGGTCGTTTTCAATATTTAGTATTGTACGCTCATCACAACCTATTTGTTCAGCTAATGCTGCTTGAGATAGATGGGCTTCTTCTCTAGCAGCCCGGACTACCTTCGCAAGATTTTTTACATAGTCATGCATTACAATTCACCTCAGTGCTAGTTTACACTACAGGGTAAATATTATGAATTACAATAGAGTACAGGTGTAAGATGAAACGAACTACACCATAAAAGGAGAAATTACATGGAAGCAAGGAAACAGCACAGAATACGATGTTTGTTGAAGTTACTGAAATTTGTTCATGGATAAAAACGCATTGATAGGTGTATCGCAATTCACAGAACGATAGAATTGCGATACACCTATTTTATATTTCAAGAGAAAACAAAAAGGAGGCTCATGATGAAAGAGATGGAAGCAAAGACAGAAAACAGATATGAGTACAGAAAACCACAGGAAAAGAGGAAACAGATGATAGCACCGGATTTATTTGAATTTGCATATGTACCGGATTGGTACGGACATTTAGCGGAACTGGAGAGATTGGCATTGCCGGAATCATGGAAGTTCCGAAAGCCGAGCCGGGAAACAAAGAATGCAGACACCCCCATTTTAGAACGTTACATACATACAATTTTTCGCAAGCAGGTTATTGACTTTAATTCAGAAAGTGATCCAAGAAAAGCAGACAGTATTTTTCATTTGGAAAACGAATGTGTCTGCTTCCATACTGGATTATACACACCTCAGTACAAGGGGATTTATGGTTATTTTGAAAGAAACAATTTTTCGGATTCTTTAAGAGATTGGTATTTTAGAGGTTTTTGTGATGAACTGTCTCCAAAGTTAAGATACATCGAGCCATTACCACAAAAGCCCGTCTATCATATGGCGCAGAGTGGCATTAACTTTAATCCAGAGTGGCCTATAAGAGTAAACGTAAATCACATATTGGGAGATGAAGAGAACCTGGAGCGTATTCCGGCTAAAATTCGGAAGGTGAAGAATCTGCCGCTATTGTTTGAAACAGCAGTAGAACTTGGGAAAAGGAAGTCGGTAATTGAACCGGGGCTTGTAGTCCCACAGGGATATCAGGGGAGAGTGCAGTATCTTCTTCCAGTTTATCTGACGAATATGCAGAAACCTGACCTTGCCATGACACTGACGGTTATGGATGGGTACTATTTGGGTAATACCTGTCTGACGTTGGAGATGGCATATTTGAATGCGAGAGTAGTTGCAAGGCCAATGGCTCCGTGGCTTACGGAACTCGTAAAATAGGAAAACAGTACATAGAAACATGGATTGAATGGAACACCCGACAAGATGCAATAGCTGAATTGCGCCTTGTCGGGTGTTTTTCGCTTAAAGGATGATGGACAGGCTTCCTCTCTGCTGCTGAAAAAAATCTCAAAAAGTTTTTTAAATAGGAAATGAACCTTCCTATTTAACTCTTATGATGATGCCACAAAGCAGAGGAAAGGAGGTGGGCAAGTGTTGAAAGCGAATGAACGCAGGCAGAAGATATTGGAAATTCTGTGTGTGCGCCGTCAGGAAACGATGGAAAATCTGGCACAGGAATTCAATGTTACAACTCGTACAATTCGGAGTGATATTGAAGAATTGACACTTGCCCACCCGATTGAAACCGTGCGTGGCAGATATGGTGGAGGCGTCAGGGTTGCAGATGGCTATTATCTTGGACGTAAGTATTTAAAACCAGATCAGCAGGAACTGTTGAAGCGGCTTTCAGAAAATTTAACAGGCGAAGACCTCGCTACGATGAACAGTATCCTTTCCGAATTTGCTTTGACAAAAAGGGCAGAGAAATAAGTCCTGTCTGAAAGATGGAGGTGAAAGGATTTGGAAAGGGTGTTTATCTGCAGTCCGTTCCGGGGAGCGGAAGAAAAGAATGTGGAGCTTGCCAGAAAATATGCCAGATTTGCTTATGAAAAAGGCTGTCTTCCGGTAGTGCCTCATTTGTATTTTCCACAGTTCCTAAAGGAAAGTGATGTTCAGGAACGGATGGCAGGGATTCAGTTTGGACTTTCATTGTTGAAAGAGTGCCGGGAAGTATGGGTATTTGGAGAAGTGATGAGTGAAGGCATGTGTATAGAGATTGCGGAAGCTGACCATGCAGGAATTCCCATCCGGTATTTCACAAAGCAAAACGGAGAATTTGTGGAAAGGAGCAGTTTATGAGCGAGGAATTGTTGAAAATTGCAGATGGTCTTTTGGCGGTTTCGGAAGGAGTCCGTGCCCTCGCAGGAAAGGCACATTCATGTAATTGTAGTAAAAATCAGGAAGAAGGACGAGGGCAGAAGGATGAAGAAAGCGGAAATGAGAAGAGTCAGGAGAAACAAGAGAATGCCGTTACCATTGAACAGGTCCGTGCGGTCATGGCATCCAAATCGCAGGATGGAAAAACGCAGCAGGTCAAAGCACTGATTCAAAAGTATGGGGCAGATAAGTTATCCGGGGTACAGCCGGAGAAATATGCAGATTTGCTTCGTGATGCAAAGGCTCTTTAATGGGACAGCATGCGATATTATCCGCATCTGCCTCCAAACGATGGATGAACTGTACCCCATCTGCATTGTTGGAGAAGCAGTTTGCGGACGAGGAAAGTATCTACGCAGCGGAGGGAACTGCTGCCCATGCTCTTGCAGAGCATAAGTTGAAACGGTTTCTTAAGAAGCGTTCCAAACGTCCGGTATCTGATTATGACTGTGATGAGATGGAAGAATGCACAGATGATTATGTGTCCTTTGCGATGGAGCAGATTGAAAAGGCGAAACAGTCATGCAGTGATCCGGTAGTGATGATTGAACAGAGACTGGACTTTTCCAGATGGGTGCCGGAAGGATTCGGTACCGGAGATTTGGTCATCGTAGCTGATGATACTTTATACATTGTGGATTTGAAGTACGGAAAGGGTATTGCTGTATCTGCAGAATGGAATCCACAGATGCTTTTATATTCTTTGGGAGCATTGGAACTGTTCGATTCCCTGTATGACATTGAAAAGGTCAACATGACCATCCACCAGCCGAGACTGGAAAATGTCAGCAACTTTGAAATTACGGTTCATGACCTCATGGAATGGGCAGAGCAGGAGTTGATGCCGAAGGCAGAGATGGCAGCCAAAGGCGAAGGAGAGTTTGCAGTTGGAGATTGGTGTCGTTTCTGTAAAGCGAAAAATACCTGCCGTGCCAGAGCAGAAGAATATTTGCGATTGGCACGAATGGAGTTTAAACCACCGGAACTTTTATCAGAGGAAGAAATCGCAGAGGTTTTGAAGGTGGCGGATGAACTTGCCAAGTGGTCTGCAGATGTTTATGCCTATGCACAGGATGAAGCGATTACACACGGAAGGGTATGGAACGGATTCAAACTGGTAGAAGGCAGAAGTAACCGTAAATATGTCAACGAAGAGGAAGTGGCTGATGTTGCAAAAGCAGCCGGATATGAGGACATTTACAAGAAGTCTCTGATTGGTATTACGGAAATGGAGAAGCTGATGGGCAAAAAAGATTTTCAGAAGATACTGGGCAGTCTGGTGTATAAGCCGCAGGGCAAAATTACCTTGGTACCGGAATCCGATAAGAGACCACCAATTCAAACAGAAACCGCTGAGGCGGATTTTAAGGAGGATGAATAAATGAGCAAAAATGAAACACCGACCAAAGTAATCGTACCGTGCAGATTTTCTTATCTGCATTGTTGGGAGCCGGAAGCAATCAATGGCGGCGAGCCGAAGTACAGCGTGTCTGCCATTATCCCGAAGTCTGATAAGGAAACCATTAAAAAGATTCAGGCAGCGGTGGAAGCTGCAAAGCAAGAATCTTTGTCAAAGTGGGGTGGCAAGATTCCACCGAATCTGAAGCTTCCTTTGCGTGATGGTGACATTGACAGACCGGAGGATGAAGCATACAAAGGCTGTTATTTCTTTAATGCCAACAGCAGACAGGCACCACAGGTGGTTGATAAGCAGGTACAGCCAATCCTGGATCAGACAGAAGTGTATTCCGGCTGTTACGGAAGAATCAGTGTAAACTTCTATGGCTACAACAGCAATGGCAACCGTGGTGTGGCAGCAGGACTTGGAAACATCCAGAAGTTGAAAGACGGAGAGGCACTCAGCAGCCGTACCAATGCAGAGGATGATTTTGAAGCAGTAGAGGATGAAGATTTCCTCGGCTAATGATAAGGGCGGTGTATGCCGCCCGTACATAGAGGAGTTGTTTTGATGAAAGAGACATGGACAGATATTCCCGGACTGGAAGGGAAATACCAGATCAGCAATATGGGGAGATACAAAAGGCTGTCCCGGTATATTCAGGGGAGAAGACTGCCAGAGGAGATTCTTCCTCTGAATCAGAGTCAGGTAAGGGAAGTCAAGGAAAGGCTCGGAAAAAAAGAACATGTATATGATATTGCTGACAGCATGGGGATTTCCAGAAAGACCGTCAGCAAGATTAAATCGGGAAGGAGTTACGCATGGGCGAAGTAGGATATAAAACACTGGCAATTGATATAGAGACCTTTTCCGATGTGGACTTAATCAAATGCGGGGTATATGCCTATGCGGACAGCCCTGCATTTGAAATCCTGCTATTTGCATACAGCTTTGATGATGAAGAAACAAAGATTATTGATTTGGCACAGGGGGAGCAGCTGACGGAAGAAATAAAAAATGCCCTGTCTGATGTGGGAATCATTAAGACAGCGTTCAATGCTAATTTTGAGCGGACCTGTCTTTCAAAATATATGGGAGTCCGTTTATCTCCCGAATCGTGGGTTTGTACTGCAGTACAGTCGGCTATGCTTGCCCTTCCGCTTTCTTTGGAGGGTGTTGGGGCGGTTCTGG
Organism: Lachnospiraceae bacterium; assembly: GCA_910574285.1. GTDB lineage: Bacteria > Bacillota > Clostridia > Lachnospirales > Lachnospiraceae > Sporofaciens. The sequence continues at coordinate 18,483 of CAJTAL010000046.1, forward strand.
GGCTTTCTGAGCAAAAGCTGAAGGAAGGTAAGGAATTAATCCGCTATTTTTGTGTGCCTTGCAAACCGACCAAAACAAACGGTGGCAGGAGTAGGAACCTTCCATGCCATGCACCAGAAAAATGGGAACAGTTCAAGACGTACTGCATCCGTGACGTGGATGTGGAAAAAGGTATCCGGCAAAAACTGCATAAGTTTCCGATACCGGAGTCTGAGATGGTATTTTACCGTTTGGATCAGGAAATTAACGACAGGGGAGTTTTAGTTGATAGGGAATTGGTAGAACAGTCGATTACCTGTGACCTGTTACATAAAGACATTGTGACGAACCGTGCCTATGAGGTAACGGGGCTTGAAAATCCAAATTCCGTATCGCAGTTGAAAGGATGGCTTTCAGAACGTGGAGTGGAAATCGACAGCCTATCCAAAGGAGCAGTTGCGGAGCTGATTGAGGATGCGGATGGGGAAGTGCTGGAGGCTTTAAAACTCCGGCTTCTCATGGCGAAAACATCGGTAAAGAAGTATGAAGCGATTGAACGGTCAGTGTGTTCGGACGGAAGGGTACATGGATTGCTGCAGTTCTATGGAGCAAATCGTACCGGCCGGTGGGCAGGAAGACTGGTGCAGGTACAGAACCTTCCTCAGAATCATATCAGTGACTTGGAACTAGCACGTAGTCTTGTCAGAAGAGGGCAGTTCGAGGAATTGGAATTATTCTACGAATCCACACCAAATGTACTGTCTGAATTAATCCGTACTGCATTTATTCCAAAAGAGGGATGCAGGTTTATTGTTGCTGACTTTTCTGCTATTGAAGCGAGGGTGCTGGCATGGTTATCTGGGGAACAGTGGAGACTGGATGTATTTGCTACACACGGAAAAATATATGAGGCTTCGGCATCTGCCATGTTTAGTGTTCCAATAGAGGAAATTACAAAAGGATCTCCACTGCGACAAAAGGGAAAGATTGCGGAACTGGCTCTCGGATACGGAGGAGCAGTAGGGGCATTGACTTCAATGGGAGCCTTGGCAATGGGACTTAGTGAAGAGGAACTGCCGGGACTGGTATCTACATGGAGAAATGCAAATCCGCATATTACACAGTTTTGGTGGGATGTAGATGAAGCAGCCATGAGGGCAGTCCGTGAAAGGAAAGAAACACAGGTCGGACTGATTCGTTTTCAGTATGCTTCCGGTATTTTGTTTGCCATGCTCCCGTCCGGAAGGAAACTTGCCTATGTAAAACCGAGAATGGGTGTCAACAAATATGGCAGGGATGGACTGACTTATGAAGGTGTGGGAGAAAACAAGAAATGGGAAAGGATGGATACTTACGGGCCAAAGCTAGTGGAGAATATCGTGCAAGGTACCAGCAGAGATATTCTGGCAGAAGCCATGATGCGCTTGAATAAAGCAGGATTCTCCATTGTATTTCATGTACACGATGAAGCGGTATTGGAAGTGCCAGAAGGAAAATCGTCTGTAGAAGAGGTGTGCCGGATTATGGCAGAGCCGCCTTCCTGGGTACACGGGCTTCCGCTTCGTGCCGATGGCTACGAGTGCCAATTTTATAAAAAGGATTAGGAGGAATTGCAGGATGAAACTGTATATTTCAACAGGAAATTCCCGAATGGAAAAGAAGTGGAATGGACAGGAGATGGAGTTTAGTGTTTTTTTGGAGCGTCTCTCTCATACTGTCCGTACCAGTGAAACGATGGAACAGTATCGGAAGATGAGCAAGGCAAAGCAGGATTCCATCAAGGATGTGGGTGGTTTTGTGCTTGGAAAGCTGAAGGGCGGCAGGAGAAAAAAGGCGAATGTACTGTTTCGTTCAGGTCTGACACTGGATATGGACTATGCCACAGAGGATATTGCAGAGCAGATAGAGATGTTTTTTGATTTTAGATGCCTGATCTATTCTACCCATAAACACACACCGGAGAAACCAAGGCTCCGTCTGATTATTCCGTTATCAAGGACCGTATCGCCGGATGAATATGCAGCAGTGGCAAGAAAAGTGGCAGAGGATATCGGTATGGAGTTGTTTGATGATACAACCTACGAACCAAGCCGCCTCATGTATTGGCCTTCCACCTCTGCAGATGGAGAATTCTTTTTCCGTGATATTCCGGGAACATTTTTGAATCCGGATTCTGTGTTGGAACGATATGCAGATTGGAGAGATTCTTCTTCATGGCCTGTCAGCAGCAGACAAAAGGCAGTTGTCAGCAGGGAGATGAAGAAACAGGCTGATCCGTTGTCGAAGGAAGGAATCGTAGGTGCATTCTGCCGGACTTATTCGATAGAAGAGGCAATCCGTATATTTCTGCCGGATGTGTATCAGGAAAGCATGATGCCGGAGCGATTTGATTATATTCCGGCAGACTCACAGGCAGGTGTGGTGATTTATGAAGGGAAGTTTGCGTATTCCCACCATGCCACTGATCCGGCTTGTGGGAAGCTGCTGAATGCATTTGACATTGTCCGCATCCATAAGTTTGGGGAGCAGGATGATAAGGCAGAGGAAGGAACGGATTTAGGAAAGTTGCCATCCTTTAAGGCTATGAGTGACTTTGCGGTGTCAGATGAACAGGTAAAGATAACATTGGCAAAGGAAAGGGAGAAGGCAGCAAGTGAGGAATTCGATGTGGATACCGGGGAATGGCAGACCATGCTGGACTTGGACCGTCAGGGAAAAGTAAAAGACACACTTTCCAATATTGCAACGATTATTCGGTTCGATGAGAACCTACAACCTATCGTATTTAATCAGCTGAAGAATGCACTGGATGTCATCGGGGAACTGCCGTGGGTACAGGTCAAAAAAGGATGGGGTGATGCAGATATTGCCTGTGCGAAGCTGTACTTTGAAAGGGTGTATGGGATTTGGTCACCTACCAAATTCAAAGATGCCCTGCTTGCAGTAGTGTCTTCCGAAAGGCTTTATCATCCGGTCAAGGAGTATTTTTCCACGTTATCCTGGGATGGATGCAGCAGGATTGACAGTCTGCTGATTGACTATATGGGAGCAGAAAATACACCGTATGTCCGTGCAGTTACAAGAAAAACTCTGGTAGCGGCGGTAGCCCGTATTTATGAGCCGGGTATAAAGTTCGATTCCGTGTTGGTCTTAAACGGTCCGCAAGGGTGTGGTAAGTCCACGTTCTTTGCAAAACTGGGAAAAGAGTGGTATTCGGATTCCCTTACGATTTCTGATATGAAGGATGGAAAAACTGCTGCGGAGAAGCTTCAGGGGTATTGGCTTTTGGAATTGGGAGAGCTTGCGGGTATCAAAAAGGTAGATGTGGAAACCGTAAAATCTTTTGTTACCCGGACGGATGATAAATACAGGCAGTCATATGGAACAACGGTGGAGAGTCATCCGAGGGAATGTGTGATTGTGGGAAGTACAAACTCAGAGGGCGGGTTTCTGCGTGATGTTACCGGAAACAGACGCTTTTGGCCTGTGCATGTAACCGGAAAAGGGAAGCATCGTGGATGGGATTTGACTCCTGAGACGGTAGACCAGATTTGGGCAGAAGCGATTTCCATTTATAAAGATGGGGAAGAGTTGTATCTGAAAGGCAAGGAAGCAGCAGAGGCTTATATGGCACAGCAGGAGGCAATGGAGTCTGATGAAAGAGAAGGAATTGTGGAGGATTATCTGGAGCGATTGCTTCCGGCAGACTGGGACACAATGGATTTGTACCAGAGACGTTCTTATCTTGGTGGCGGAGAGTTTGAAGCAGAAGGAAGAACCGGAACGGTAGTCAGAGAGAGATTCTGTCTGATGGAAGTCTGGTGTGAATGCTTTGGGAAGGAGCGTCAGAATTTCCGAAAGACAGATTCTTATGAGTTAGAATCCATTATTCAAAAAATTGGTGGCTGGAAGAAGTATGAAGGGAATTCCTCCGGCAAAATGCGTATCCCCGGTTATGGTGTACAGAGGGTGTTTGTCAGAGTGAAAAAGGAAACCGCAGGAAACAAATGATGGGTTTCCGTGTGTGAGTGGTAAGACGATAGGCAACAGATGTTGGAAACAGCCATGAAGTCAGCAGACAAAAGGGCTGTGTCGGTGCTGTTTCCAATGTTTCCACTTATATTTAATAAATGAAAATAAGTATAAGAGGACACGGATACACCCGTATATACGCATATGGGAGAATAGATGTTTTTGAAAGTGGAAACAGCAGAGGGAAACGGAGATGAAGTTTTGCGAGAAAGTGTAATTGAAAAGGCTCTGGTAAAAGAGGCAAAGAGCAGGGGTGGCATGGCGGTAAAGTTCGTGTCTCCCGGTTTCGATGGGGTGCCAGACCGTCTCGTTCTGCTTCCTGGTGGGAAGTGTGCATTTGTGGAATTAAAGGCACCGGGAAAAAAGCTGCGACCGTTACAGGAAAAACGAAAACATCAGCTGGAAGCTTTGGGGGTTTCCGTATATGTGATAGATGGATTGGAACAGATCGGAGGTGTGCTGCATGGAATTCAGACCACATAAATATCAGGACTATGCCAGGGAGTTTATTATCGGGCATCCGGTATGTGCTTTGATTTTGGATATGGGACTTGGAAAGACAGTTATTACCCTTACTGCTTTGTGGGAACTGGCACTTGATTACTTTGAGGTAGGAAAGGTTCTGGTCATTGCACCATTCCGTGTGGCACGGGATACTTGGAAGGAAGAACTGGAAAAATGGGATCACTTGAAAGGACTGTCGGTGTCAGTGGTAGTCGGTTCTGAAAAAGAACGATTGGATGCTTTGGAAAAAAAGGCAAGCGTGTATGTAATCAACCGTGAAAATGTAGTGTGGCTTTGTGAGAAGCATCACTGGGATTTTGACATGATTGTGATTGATGAATTATCTTCTTTCAAATCTTATCAGGCGAAAAGGTTCAAAGCACTAAGACGATACCGGCCGAAGGCAATCCGTGTGGTGGGTCTGACCGGAACACCGGGAAATCTTATGGACCTATGGGCTGAGATTGGAATTCTTGATATGGGGCAGAGGCTGGGAAGATATATTGGAGCTTATCGTGACAGGTTCTTTCTGCCGGATAAGCGAAACAGGAATATCATTTATTCCTATAAACCGAGGGATGGTGCGGAAGAAGCAATCTACAATTTGATTTCTGATATCTGCATTTCCATGAAGGCCGAGGATTACCTTTCTATGCCGGAGTGCCTTTATCATCGGGTGGAGGTTCGGATGGATGAAAAAGAAGAGAAGCTGTACCGTCAGATGGAAAAGGATATGCTTCTGCCATTTGAAGATGGGGACGTGGATGCGGTCAATGCAGCTGCTCTTTCCGGGAAATTATTGCAGATGGCAAATGGAGCAGTCTATGATGAGAACCACAAAGTCCGCCATATCCACGATAAGAAACTGGATGCTTTGGAGGATTTAATCGAGGCAGCGAATGGAAAGCCTGTGTTAGTGGCTTACTGGTATCAGCATGATTTGGATAGAATTGTTGAACGGTTTAAAGCTGTTCCATTAAAGGCAGCAGGTGACATCCGCAAATGGAAAGAAGGAAAAATCCCGGTGGCAGCAATCCATCCAGCATCGGCAGGACATGGTCTGAACATACAGGACGGAGGCCACATTCTGATTTGGTTCGGACTTACCTGGTCTTTGGAACTGTATATGCAGTGCAATGCCAGACTGTGGAGACAGGGACAGAGGGAAACAGTAATGATTTACCATATCATCAACAAAGGAACATTGGACGAAGATGCCATGCGGTCATTAGAACAGAAGGACTGTGGGCAGTCGGCTATCATAGATGCAGTAAAGGCAAGGATTGGAGGTGTGAACGGTGCGAGCAGAAAGGATGATTAAGGAATATCCGAATTTGAAAAGGGAGCTATCGGTGTTGGAATTTCAGTTAAGCCGATGTGAGGGAATTGATTATGACACCGTCATATCTTCCCTTACTTTCTCTAAGCCGGAAGGGGAAAGAGTACAGACAAGCGGTGTTTCGGATGTGACTGCAAGAGCAGCACTTGCATACCGTAAGGTGGCAGACAGGATGAGTGATGAATGGTTATCTTATCTTGCCGGACAGTACGGACAGATAAAAGAGGAACTGGATTTTTTTGAACATGCTGTACGTGGACTTTCCGGGAAATTACCGGAAATTGTATGGGATATGGCTGTGGAGCGTTTCACTTGGGAAGAACTGATGATGAAATATCATATCAGCCATACAATGGTGGCGAAATACCGGAAGAAAGCTATAAAGGAATTGGATGCGCTGTATGAGGAGAGGGACAGGCAGACGGAAAGTTTTATTTTGAGGTGAGGCAGTGAGACGAGGCGAGGTTTATTTTGTGGATTTTGGAAAAGACAAAACGACACATAAACAGTGTGGCATTCGGCCGGCAGTGATTGTGAGTAATAACCGGGGAAATGGTCATGGACCAACAGTAACGGTTGTTCCGCTTACAGGCAACATACATAAGAGACCTGAAATGCCAACCCATGTGCAGATACCGCTTTCAAGCTGTATTGGACTGAAAAGACCGAGCATGGCATTGGCTGAACAGGTCGATACTGTAGATAAGATAAAAGTAAAAGATAAAATCGGGGAAATACATGATAATCTTCTGATGGAGCAGATCACGGTTGCCCTTCAGATACAGATAGGGGTTTTTGAAGAATATAACTGATACCGGGTGGGATTGTGTGTCCCACCCTTAAATTATGAAACAGTTCGTTTCGTTAATCTTCATCTTTCATTTCTGGAATATGGCAGGAGCCAAGAAGCAGTTCTTTGCAGTCTGAAAAGCCGAGCATATAGGCAAGTTCTCCATAGCGTACCCAATTGGCACTGCGTTCATTGACATACTGGTCGATTAAACGCATCGTTTCTTCCGGCAGATTAAGAGATGCCAGTTTGGCAGCATATTCATCTGCTTTTTCTTTTGTCTGCATAAACGAAGTATCCTCTTTTGTAATCTTGTGCAATGCTTCTCCCATTCGGGTATCCATCAGTTGATAAAGTACGGATTTGTTATCCATGTAATCGCTCCTTTCACCATGAGGTCATATTAACTCTGAATTGGTAAGTTATCAACCATAAAGATAGCATTACCGAATATTTAAAAGTTACCCCCTTTTGCTGCTTCGGTGGTGTACTAAAGGTGTACTAAGTGTGTACCGTCCGGTGTACTGACATGGAGTATTTTTCGTGGTATATTGTAGGCGTGAAAGATTAGAGGTGGACTGAACCCTGTGTGGTTTGGTCTTTTTTTCTGTCTTTTACATTGGTATGGGTACGGGCTTTATCCTTTCACCGTACCCGGTACATAAGAAAGGAGCGTGGTGCTATGCCAAGGAAACCAAAGAAACCGTGTAAGCATCCCGGCTGTCCGAAGCTGGTGGAGGGAATGTACTGTGAAGAACACGCTTTACTGCATGGGCAGGAGCGAAGGGATTCAGCAGTGCGAGGGTATGACAGTAAGTGGAGAAAGGCAAGAGAAAGGTTTCTTAAATGCCATCCTCTTTGTGTTCAGTGTCAGAGGGAAGGAAGGCTTGTAAAAGCGACTGTAGTTGACCACATCAAACCGCATCGGGGTGATCCGATTTTGTTTTGGGATGAGAGGAACTGGCAGCCGCTTTGCAAGCACCACCATGATGTGAAGACAATGACCGAGGACAGGTATCAGGAATATAAATATTGATTGTGTATCATACACAAGGGTGGGGGTATCAAATCTCCACAATCCTGTGCAGGATTGACCGCCGCCCCCTCAAACGTGAATTTTCGCAGAATTAAGCAGGGGGGATAGTCCGGCAGTGTGATATTTTTCGCAGAATGTGTTTAAATGCAAGGGAAATCCGTCAGAGAGTTTCGATAAAAAGTAAGCGATGAATAACCTACCGGTTTTACATATTCTAAAATCTGTGGGATAATCTTTTTGACTGACAAGTGAATGATGTGATTCAAGATTTGTTTATAATCAAGTTCTTAATGAAACGAAGTATATAAGAATTATAAGTTCAAAACTGGAAAGGCTCCATAGAATCCTGGAACTATAAACGAATATAGCTTTTTATCAGTGATTATTTTTTCATCACAAATAAGGGGCAGCTATCAGAACGGTATCTGCCCCCGGTTCTCCGGTGTTTCTGTTTCCGTGTCCATCACCTTGGAACATCGTTCCTTTATAAAGTCGTTCCACGGCATCATTGCTTCCACACCTGCGGGCTCCTGTCTATAGTCCGGCATGTAAAGCAACAGTGTGTAAAGGTATTGGAACACGTTTAGGTTGTTCGCTTTTGCCGTTTCTACCAGGCTGTAGATGATGGCGCTCGATCTCGCTCCATTCACGGTATCGTGGAAAAGGAAGTTCTTTCTTTTGCGTAGTACTGATATGAAATAGACAATCCATTAGATTGATTTCTGACCGGATGGAATAGTAAAGTACGTTCCCTCTCATATTATCCGTATTATACTGGTATTCCTGTTTTTTATTAACTTTTGCGTTGGTACTTGGTTGTCCAATTTTTGACCTTGACAACTGGATTCCATAGGCTTTACAATAGTTCTGTTTCTCTCTGATTTATTATATTTGATCTGCAAGCACTCATTTCAGATAGTAATCGGTGTGATTCTTGAAACGATCTACTTTTCCGCCAAGTAGGTACTCTCGCTGTATGCTTCGAACGATATTTTTCGATGTGTCTGTACCCTTCACTGTCAAGCTCAGATAAAATTTTGCGCCAAATTCGACAGGCACCTTGATTTCCCCTCTTATAATTGGAAAAAGCCATGGTTGCGAGATATTTAACATACGATATTTCGTGATGATGCTTAGTTTATATGATACTAAAGGGGTTGCGAGATTAATTTCCTTAAGCCCTTTTTAAGTCGTACTGAAATAGGACACGTTTCACCATTTTTCATATATACAATAAAATTGTTGAAATCTATCTCTGAGATGTTATCTTTATTTATAATGTATGACCGATGACAACGGTAAAAACGATAATCAAGTTGTCTTTCAATCTCTTTTAAATGACCGTTAAACTCAAGTACTCTTTTTTTTGCATGAAGAATTACTTTGTGAATATTACTTGAAGTTTCAAAAAAAAGAATATCATTATAATCTATAGCTATACACTTGTCTGAATGATTAATGATAAAAGTCTTTGTGATATTATTTGATGAGGTATATTTTTCTTGTACATTTAAAAGACATTCGTGTATTTTGGCTTTAATATGCTCTGTAGTATCTTTTATTATAAAATCTAATGCTTCTACTTTATACTGAAATGTTAGAAAACTCATTTCAGTATGTGAAGTTATAAAAATAATAAAGCATCTAGGTTGAATTTGACGAATACGTTGAGCGAGAGCTAAACCATCAATATCGGATTTCAAATCTATATCAAGAAAAAATACACCTGTATTTTCCCTTGTTAAAATTTCCTTTAGAATCATGTGAGGATCGGGGGTGGATAGAACGATTTCCATATCTAGAGATTCAATCATAATAGTATTTGAAATATAGTTCGTAAATAAATCAAGTTGCTTCTTATTATCCTCACAAATATATATATCTATCATAAAAATCTCCATTCCGCCGCCTTTCAGTTGGTGGCACAAATATTAATGAAAGTGGTTCACACCTTCAAGGTTTCGTGTTACAATAGACTTGATTTTATAAGGCATTCTTGGTATCAATAACGGATGCACCTTATTTGTTGTTGATATGCAGGTGTGCCTCTTTTATCAAGGTGGGAATTTTTATTTAGGTTCATGCTGTAAGCCTTGTTTTTGGAGCTATTTCACGTTTTTGGCTTAATTTATTTTCTTTCACACTATGTTCCTCCATTTAATATAATGATTATATTATACATGAAAATGAAATACAATTAAAGAAAAAAAATAAAAGACGTATTTAATTGAATAAATGGCTATAAAGGGAACGAAAAAGATAAAAAAATTAACGTTTATTAGAAAAAAATAAAAATTAAGTAAGTTGTGTTATAATTATTTTAATCAATGCAAGATAGAATGTACCTTTTCAAAATTGGCATATGTGAAATGATAGGTTCTGTATTATAAAGTTCCAAAAGTTTAACACTGAACTTTTGGGAAGGTTCAATAGAATTATACCGAGTATTTTTCGAATACATGAGGGTTGGTATAACTGTAAAAGAATACACAACACAGTGTTATATGAAGGAGGAGTGTTTTTATCATTGGCGATTGCAAACATCAAAGGAATGTATGTGAAAGTAGTATCATTAAATTAGTTGAAACGAGAATCCAAGTGTTAGGTTCTTCATATCGCAAGGCAAGCTGGCAGAACCGTTTCGGAGAGAAATATTTATCCGTTCTTTACGATTATTTTATAAAGAAGTGTATTCTTACCATGTGTGCTCTAAGCAGATGAAATATCAGTGTGTTTGGATAGCATGATGTCGAAAGGTTAACTCCGAAAGTTGGATGTGGAAATAGTGTTCCGGTTAGCTATATCACAATCGACAGATTGAATACTAGCGGAGAAGGAATGCTCTCATCCCTAGAAATTACTGAACTATAGGTGCATGAAAACCTCACGAAAGTGCCAGAGAAAAGTAAGACATGGGAAGGTTTCAATTATTTGCTTAATTAGGAAAAATACCTGAAAGTTTTTTGATTTTGGTGAAGTATCAATAGATAATAATGCAGCGGGAAAAGTTGCTCAAGGGATTCTGTGTCGGAAAAAGAAGTGGGTTATGATTGATACAGTTGCCGGTGCCAGATTTAATACAATCATCTACAGAATTGTGAAAACTGTAATAGCAGACAATCTGAAACCGTATGATTATTTTGAGCATATGGTCACCGAGATAGCGAAGCATCTGGATGATACTACTCGTAATTTTCTGGATGGTTTGCTCCTTGATTACTGAACTATCTAGTGAATTATCGGAAGCTTGATATAAATGAAATAGGACTGGAGCAAAATTGTTTCTTTCATACGATTTTGTTCCAGTTTTGTACAGGTATTCACTATCTACAGTTTACAAAATGTCAAGATATTTGCTATTTAATGTTTACTCATTCTGAAAAAATATAAAATTTATTGGGAATTATGAAACAGAGAATGGTATATAGGAGAAAAAATGGAATTGGTTATTAATAAAATTTTTGAGTTTATGGAAAAGAAAGATGGGAACTGGTCCGAAATAGAGAAGATGAAAATGCGATTGGGATTTCAAATACTATTTCATAATTTTTTTATGGTGAGTATTATAATAATGGTAGCTCAATTTTGCGGAATTGTAGAAGAATCCGTAATTTTATTAATTGGGTATGGAGCATTAAAGCTCACAGCAGGAGGAGTACATTTAAAAAATAGTTTATCTTGTCTATTAGCGACAAGTATTTTTATTATTATAGGAGTCAAAATTTCAACTTGTTTAAATTTTACTATATGGGAGATGAGTTTATTATATATTATTTGTGCTTTTATATTGTGGATAATTGGACCACAAGGGACAGATAACAATCCGATTCTCAATAAAAACTATAATAAATTGAGAGTAAGAACAGTAATAATATTAGGAATATATTTACTAATTACTTTATATGTGTATTCTACAAAAAAATATCTTTCTAACTTGTTGTTAGTTGCGACAATATTTGAAACAGCTTCAATATTACCAAATGTATATAGAAATGCTAATAAAAGAACTGGTAGATAGAGTAGAGTTTATACAAAACAGGAACAAACTTATTTGAACAGAATCACAAAGTGATAGTCCGTCAGGTTTGTGACATTACGATTTATCTATTTCTTCAAAAAGAATACACACATCTGTTCTGTGAAAAAATGTATCTCCATGTAAAGAAATGTTTTTGATTACTGTTTGTTTTACATGGAGGGTTCTGTTATGTAGGAAGACTATTGACATTAATTTAATGAGGATGAAAAATTGCTACCTCAAAAAATGTTCTATCATATGGTTAAGAGTAAAAGATTGAAAGGCCATAGGCTATGGCTAGGTGAATGTTCAATTTGATTAAATTGAACATGTAGTAAACGAAGGAGCAGTTCATTGGAATGTCAAAATTGTTTCTTCGTTTACTACAGCCTCGCCTTGATTCTAACTTAAAGAGTTTTTAAGATTCTAAGACGTTGTGTAAAGTGTAAATCATCAGTCTCGGTATCCCAAAAGACATAATGATATTTGGTGATAATTTCATGTGCATTATATAAACCAATGCCGCGATTTGCTCCTTTAGTCGAAAATGTTGGTTGCTGCAATGTTGCAGAAGGAATACCAGTATCAATAAATGTATTTGAAACAATGAATACATATTCATTTTCCATGTTGATAATTGCAAATTGAACAATAGGGGAAGTGGTTTCTAATGTAGCCTCAATAGCATTATCAAGATAAATTCCCAAAATACGAGATAAATCAATAATATCCATAGGAATATCTGAGATTTCTTCTGTGATTTCTACGCTTACAGTAATATTAAGTTCGGTAGCATATAAAAGTTTTGCAGAAATTAAACCTTTTAATTCAATAATTTTAATATTCATCAGTTGATTGAGGTGAGCTGTATTTATAGAAAGCTTTTTATTTAATGGGATAATTTCTTTGTCGAAATAATTGCGTAATCCGGTCATATCATCGACTTCAATATAGCCAGACATAGAGAGCATGATATTAAGATAGTCATGCTTAAATGACCGGAGTGATGAATACATATTTTCTATTTGATTCGTATAATCTTGTAATCTATCGTAGGCATCTTTTCGCATATCTATTTCCATTTTGACTATATTAGTCTTAACAATATTGATAATAAGAATGGTACTTATAAAAAAATAACACCCAAATAAGATACAGTTAAATGCAATTATTTTCCTATTATAACCAACATATTCTCCAATTACTATGTTAAAGAGAAAAATAAAAAGACAAATTGCTAAATTAGTAATAATAAGCACTAGTAGCTGTTTAGAAAGCCTCGTATGAAGTCGTCTAATAGGATTGCGTAGAATCCCAAATAATATTCTACAAAGTACGGTTAATAACAGAAGATATGAGAATAAATATAGTGTATAGTATTTGTAAGAATTTTGTAAAGACGATATAGGAAAAACAAACGTATCCCATAGTAAAGAAAAAATATTGTCCCAAAGAACACAAAACAAATAGGTAGCGATAAAAATACAAATATTTAATAGATGGTTTCTATCTAGTAGTGAAATATAAATACCAGAACTAATAAGTAGAAAGATTACCCCAACGTTTCCAAGGTAGCATATAATTAAAAAAATATTAATTAATAAAAGAAAAAAGAAAATTATCTTTTCTTTTAGTTTTAGTTTAAATGGTAGAAAATAGCATATCGGAATTAAATAGGAAAATACACTTAAAATATATGGGGATATATAAAGTATTACTGACATGAAATAAATACCTCCTTCGTATTATCAAGTAGTAGTGTTTATAGGCCTTCTCCAACTTCTGAATACAATTTTTTTAGGCTCTTTTTCTAAAGATATGGCCTATGATAATTAATGCTATGGATCGACGTAGTCGTTCGACCAGTCGATTGATGAAGAAGGTGTCCATTGACGGTCACTTTGCTTAATTGTTAATCAGTTATATACCGCATGACAATTTATTTAGAGCAAGTTTACAACTGCAGAGGACACTAATATTTCTAAAATAGTGTCAAATATACAAAAAGATTTGGCATGGTTTATATTGGCATTGATTTCATAAAGGACAAATATGTATGCTTTCTCACCATTTCAGACGAATAAGTACTTTTTAGTGCTTTTATCCTTTACAACAATACCGATGGGTTTCTTAATCTTTATCAAAAAAACTTACATAACAAATGATTTCTTCAACGAAAAACAAAACTGAAAGCTATCAAACATTATAAGTTTTAGGATTTTTCTATATAAAAGTATTCCCGTCTTTGCTGACAATTCTTTATACACTAATCTGTTCCATAAGAGGTTCAGCATTATACAGATAAAAACAGTTAAAATAGATGTTTACCAAATGTAATGATAGTATTCTTATAATAGGAAAGCATAAACTTTGACTTTATATTCTTTTTTGAGTACTGGATACGATGCAAAATTTGTCATGTAGTTGTTAACGAATCATGAAAAGTTATCACAGCCTATAATGAAAATGAGGACTGACTCCAATACTGTTTCTGGTTTTCTTTTGCTTTATCATAGTTTTAGAATCAATTTGACTACACGTTGGAGGAATTTGTTAACGTAAATGTTCTGTCCTTAAGCAACACATATTGTCGTACCTTTATGGATAGCACGAATAGCAAAATTCGTATCATCCTGGATAATTTCCTGTCAATTTTACTACAAAAGAGATACCATGTATGAAAGATATTCTGGAAATTTCCTATGGTCTAGGGATGTCCATAAAGAAAATATCGTGTGTATCCTGACTGACTCCTTGGGTAAACCAACGCACTTCGAAATTCGTGAGTTCACAACCCTAATCTAGATATTCGTCTTCCAGATCTTTGAAAACAACACCAGCCTTAAAGATATGGTAAATCGAAATCAGCATGGAATGGGCAACTGCCACTTATGCACGCTTTGGCGTACGATGAGCACAGATTCTCATATATTGCGCATAGAGGTAGGATTTCTTGTTTTTACAGCATCGTGTGCACAGGTGATTAACGTAGTCCATAAAAGAACATTTCCTTTTCTGGTCTTGCCGGATTTCCCCTTTTTGGTGCTTTCGTTATCACTGAGACTTAATCCTGCCTAGGATGAAAGATGTCTGTCCGTTGGAAAACGGCTCATATAAGAACCTATGACCGAAAAGATTGCCTGTACACTGGTGTTTCTTATACCAGACATATCCGAGATTGTCTTTGAGGTCTGTTTTTCTTCCAGCTTTATGAAGTTATTAATCTCTTCATTCAGCTTTTGATATGAATATTGAGTTCACCTAAATGTACAAGAAGTTCTTTCATCATTCGGCACTGTAAAGGAAACATGACACCATTCGAATCATCAAAGATTTGCTCTTTGGTGGCTTTGAGATTATGGGCAATGATTTTCTGCTCATGCATTTCATTGTATTTAGCTCCATCAATTGAATTTCCGGTAGGGAGATATTCCAAGATACTGCGGGCATTTTTTCCATTGATATAGGGGAGCGTTCCTGACAGTTTAATATTAGCTTCTTCTAACATTTTTTGGAGTTGGTTTAATTCGCTTTTACGTTCGTCAAAAAGTCTTTTGCGGTAATGAACCAGTTCTCTTGCTTTACGCTAGCCTTTGTCAGGGATATAGCTTGGCTGAAGCAGCCTATGCTAAAGAAGTTCTGCAATCTATTCCGCATCTTTCACATCAGTCTTCCGTCCGGGAACTGCTTTCATATGGCGGATATTCACCACCATGGCGTTCAGGTCAGAAGATTCAAAGTGTTATACAGAGCTTTCAAATAAGAGGCTCCCCATAGCAACCATTTTACAGCTGTTTTCTTTTAGCCAATTTAAGGACATCAATACTGCAACATTTGTCGTAAATCTTATCCATACTAGTATCTTCAAACAAAATTTATGGCATGGTACTCTGTCTATTATTATTTTACTATACGACATTCTGCCATGAACGGAAATTTTTCGAGTGGTTGGACAGGTGGTGGTGCAAATGAGAGTGCCTGAAATCAGTTTAGGTAACGGGCTACTGGCCCAAAATAAACACGATCTTTGTCGGTACTAAAAATATAAACGGTGGTAATAACGAATGTAATACCCTACCGGCTACACAGTTTCATATATGGTGGTGCCAAGTGTGCGGGTATGGGGGGAGTATTAGGTTATTAAGTATCAAACGTATTTTGTTCTCTTTCGGATATTTGGCATCAATCAACTATAGTAATTTTAAATAGTCCTTACTGTTATTAGTATCCTTTGTCAATGAAATTAAGTTTCTTGTTTGAAAATCAATTCTTACAAGCTGTGAGATAATTCCGAGGTGTTTGTATTCATGACTAAAGGTTTTATAGCTTTTATTTGGACAAAGATTATCGGATGTTGTAACAATATCCGATATGTCTGACTTTTCATTATAAGAAAGTGCATGACTCACTTGGTCGTCATCAGAGAAAGGCAATAACTCTGTTGCTTAGGCACCTTTTTAACAATATTTTCACTAACAGAACCATACTGTCTGGAAGTAAGAGTCCCGTTGTAACCTTCCGTAAGCGACACACCCAACTTATTTGCAACATTAGAATTTAATAATAGTAAGTTATTTTATGCGGAATAGCCCAAAATCCTATGATTTTTGACAGGCGTACTGATAATACATAATTTTTTATTACCAGTGATTCTTCCATTACTCTTCGGTCAGAAGTATCAAAGAGTGCATTTTCTCCACCACCATCTTTGAACTTCTTTGGACAAAAAATGATATTATACCTGTTAATGACTATTTTGTCAGCTGTTTATAGAAATCTTAAGTACCTGAAATTACCATTTTTCAAAAAGGCAGCTTTTGTTTTAATGTAATATTGTTAAGTTACCACGCTCCACAATCACAAGAACTACTACACTTAGTTTACCATGGATTTTTAAATTCAGCAATTACATCTTAAAAATTTTTATCTTTATTGTTCATCTCCTGGATTGTGATGGTACGCTGTTTTTTACATCATTTTTCAAAGAGGTTCCATTATAGATAGATATTTAGCTATTTTCCGGGCAATGTTAACAACCTAACTCAAGCAACTACAACATATTGTGTTTTTCTTTTAATTGGCACGGGGTTCCCTGTGCCTTTCTTCATTCAAGACCACTATCTCAATTAAAATATTGCACAAATTTTTCGTCGAAAAATCAGCAGATTTACTATTGACAAAA
>CAJTAL010000047.1 GCA_910574285.1 Lachnospiraceae bacterium
CATAGAGCAATCGAATGATTTGATAGTCAACATGCCCTGAATACAAAAACCGGGAAATGGGGAGATGCTTCTCCAGTTAAAGAGATTATCGCACAGATTTCGGGACTTGTAAAAACGCTAGATTATTCATCGCTTACGATACAGCCGTACATGCACTCAGGAAGGTAAGCTTTTCCGTGCCGAAAGGGGAGTTTGTTGCGATCGTGGGAGAGTCGGGTTCCGGCAAGAGTACGCTCCTTAATATGATCGGCGCTCTGGATGTGCCTTCTTTTGGAAAGGTCTATATTGACAGCAAAGATATTTTTGCAATGAAGGAGAGAAATCTTACGGTTTTCCGGCGCAGGAATATCGGGTTTATATTCCAGAGTTTTAATCTGATTCCGGAACTGACGGTTGAGCAGAACATTATTTTCCCGGTGTTGCTTGATTATCAGAAACCGGACAGGAAATATCTGGAGGAACTGCTGGCAGTCTTGAATCTTACGGAGCGCCGCCGGCATCTCCCCAGTCAGTTGTCAGGCGGTCAGCAGCAGAGAGTTGCAATCGGGAGGGCGCTGATTACCCGGCCCGCCCTTATTCTGGCGGATGAGCCGACAGGGAATCTGGACACACAGAACAGCCGGGAGGTGATTGCCCTTCTGAAGAAGGCTTCCAGAAAATATGAACAGACCATCATTATGATTACCCACAGCCGGGGCATTGCACAGACGGCAGACCGCATTCTGCAGGTGTCGGACGGGGAACTGACAGATTTTGGGAGGTGCAGAGAATGAAAAGTTATCTTAGCCTGATTCCGATTTCTGCACGTGTCCGCAGACGGCAGAATCGTATGACACTTCTATGCATTATGATTTCGGTGTTTCTGGTAACGGCTGTGTTCAGTGTGGCAGATACGTTTGTCAGGGCCGAAGGGAAAGCTATGCTTAAGAGGCATGGATACTGGCATATCCGGTTTAACAATATTTCACAGGATGTGGGAGAAGAAATCAGCAGCCGTCCGGACGTGGTAGCCGTCGGTTGGTCGGATTCGTATAATGTGGATGGGGATCAGCCCTGTTATATTAAGGAGAGAAAAGCGGTGCTTTACGGTGCAGATGAAACCTATCTGTCTCAGCTTGTAAACAGCCTTGAAGAAGGCAACGTTCCGCAAAATGATCAGGAGGTGATGTTAAGCAGCAATGCAAAGCTGGCCCTGGATGTGCAGACCGGCAGCCATGTGACCGTGCGTACGCCTGCCGGGGATACCGATTTTATCGTATCTGGTTTTGGTTCGGACGATAAGGGGTGGTATCAGGGACAGACCTATCTGGTTGCAGTGTATATGACAAGAAATTCGTTCCATGCAATGATGGCTGCAAACGGACTGGAAGAACATCCGTCCTGTTTCGTACAGTTTCAAAAGGTTTCGGATGTTTCCGAGGCAGTTTCGGATATTGGGCAGCAATATGGCCTGGCAGATGAGAATATTTCCGAAAACACTGCGGCTTTGGGACTTTCGGGACAAAGCAGTAATCAGTCTGTCAATGGAATCTATCAGATAGCGGCGGTTTTGTTCGTTCTGGTATTACTGGCAGGAATATTGATGATCTCCGGCAGTATGAACAGCAATATTTCCCAGAGGACAAAATTCTTTGGCATGATGCGCTGTATCGGGGCAAGCCGCCGGCAGATTGTCCGGTTTGTGCGGCTGGAAGCGTTGAACTGGTGTAAAACCGCAGTCCCGGCCGGACTGATTCTCGGTACACTGGTTAGTTGGGGGATCTGTGTATATCTGCGTTTCGGGATCGGAGGCGAATTTGTCGACATGCAGATCTTTGCCATAAGTCCTGTGGGTCTGGCAAGCGGTGTGCTGGTTGGCGTCGTGACCGTGCTGGCGGCGGCACAGGCTCCGGCTAAGCGGGCCGCCAGGGTTTCGCCTATGTCTGCTGTTTCCGGCAATTCAGAGGCAATGCCGCAGGGCCGGTATTCTGTCAGGTGGAAGGATGTCAGAAAGGCTGTCAGAATAGAAAGGCTGCTAGGGATTCATCATGCAACAGGGTCCCGAAAGAACTGGTTTCTGATGACGGCATCCTTTGCACTGACGATCATTATGGTTCTGTGCTTTTCCATTGGTCTGGAT
This sequence comes from Lachnospiraceae bacterium, assembly GCA_910574285.1. Lineage (GTDB taxonomy): Bacteria > Bacillota > Clostridia > Lachnospirales > Lachnospiraceae > Sporofaciens. The sequence goes on from CAJTAL010000047.1 coordinate 2,120, forward strand.
TTTGGCCGGGGGTTGATGCCTTCTTTGAAGTCCTGGCAGCCGGATCTTACGCTGAACGGCTATAGTAATGAACTGGTGCTGGGGCAGAATGTCAAAGAGGAGATCGGCGGTATCTCCGGGGTGAAGCGTGTTTTTGGAACTGCGTATCTGGAGCATATACCGGTAACTTCTTCCAGGTCGGGGATTCATGAAATCAATCTGGAATCCTATGATGAAAACTTACTGAAAAATGCAGAAGATGTCAAGTTTGAAGGAAATCTGTCGGAAATCTATGGAGACAGCGGGAAAGTTATGACGGTTTATGATAAGGATAACCCTCTGAAAGTCGGGGATAAGATTCAGATTGCAGGAAAAGAGGTTGAGATTACCTGTTCCGTATCCAGCAGCCTGTTTCCCAGTGAACTGCTTGTCATCTGCTCACAGGAGACGTTTGAAGGACTGACGGGGGAGAAGGGACTTACTATGATCGGTGTGCAGCTTGACGAGGAGGCGGATGAGGAAACGATACGGCAGGTTAGCAGCTTTGCCGCCAGTGACGTGATTTTCTCAGACGACAGGGCGGCAAATAAGGAATCGGATACTACTTATCTGATGATACAGGCCGGTGTATATGGCTTTCTGGCCATTATTGGTATGGTTACGCTGTTCTATATCATGAACAGTATTTCCATCAGTGTGGCCGCCCGGACAAAGCAGTACGGAGTTATGAGAGCGGTTGGTATGGACGGAAGTCAGCTTGTCCGGATGATCTGCGCAGAAGCATTTACCTATGCCGGATCCGGTCTCGCGGCTGGCTGCGGAATCGGTCTTCCGCTCAGTTACTTTTTGTATAACAGGCTGATTACCCGGCATTTTGGTATGGTCTGGCGTCCGCCGGCGGCGCTGTTGTGCCTGATTGCCGTGTTTGTGGCGGTCTGTGCTGCTGCGGCCGTGTATGCCCCTGCAAAACGGATCAGGGAGATGGCGGTCACGGATACGATGAATGAATGGTAGACTCGCCTGTTTACACCGAAAAATGACTTTTTACCACTTAAATATCGGCATTTTCCATATTATCAATTATAATGAATCCGGTAAAATAGTATTAAATAAGGAAAAGTAAGTTGGAGGAAAGATAATGGAAGTAGGGAAGAAGAGGACAAAGGTAGAAATCGTGTTGATGGCGGTGGTGGTACTGTCGATTATACGCCAGTTTTTCCTGGGGAATTATCATAATATGTTCCTGGGCGTCCTGACATTGATTCTTTTTATGATACCGAAGGTTATTGAGAAGAAGCTCGGAGTGAGTATTCCGGCGGGTCTTGAGGCGGTTATCCTGATTTTTATCTTTTCGGCGGAGATTCTGGGTGAGATCAATGCATTTTATGTAAAGATCCCGATCTGGGATACGATGTTACATACGACTAATGGTTTTTTGATGGCGGCGATTGGATTTGCCATGATCGATATATTCAACAGAAGTGAGAAGTTTTCAATCAAGATGTCGCCTTATTTCGTAGCGTTTGTGGCGTTCTGTTTTTCTATGACGGTTGGAGTGCTGTGGGAGTTCTTTGAATTCAGCATGGACTGGTTCTTTCAGACGGATATGCAGAAGGACTGGATCTTACCGGCGATCAGTTCGGTCAAATTAAATCCAAGCGGTGAGAATGTTCCGGTGAAGATGGCTATTGACTCCGTGGTGATCAATGGACAGGAGTGGAATCTTGGCGGATATCTGGATGTGGGCATCGTGGATACGATGAAGGATCTGATGGTGAATTTTGTAGGAGCGGTGGTATTTTCCATTGTGGGTGTTCTGTATCTGAAACAGCGAGGAAAGGGTAAACTTGCGGCGTCTTTAATTCCGCAGGTGAAAGATGAAGAAATCTGAATGTGAATCAACGGAAATATCTGATCATCCCGTAAGTGAGGAGATAACCGTCACTTACGGGATGATCAGATACGCATATTCCCCCCACATGGAAGTGTCGATGATGCGGTCCATTTTCAGGTATTCGGCTTTTACAGCCTTTAATATATGTCTCATATTCAGAATTTCGTTTTCGCAGACGGAGATCGCGCATGCATTTAGTAAGATATTCTTGATCGTACCGCCGCTGAGGTCAAACTGGCGGGCGAGATAAGGAAGATCCAATTGGTCGGCGGGCAATTCCGGTATCAGACAGCTTTCCCAGATTGCCAGACGCTGTGCTTCATCCGGCGGCTGGAAACGGATTACATATTTTATTCGCCGCAGGAATGCCGGGTCGATGTTATTCATAAGGTTTGTCGCCATGAGGACGATGCCCTCATATTGTTCAATTCTCTGCAAAAGATAAGAGACTTCCGTGTTGGCATATTTATCTTTTGCGTCGGAAACTTCGCTTCTTCGTCCGAAGAGAGAATCCGCCTCGTCAAAAAATAATACCATATTTGTCTTTTCGGCATAGAGAAATGCCTGTTCTAAGTGTTTTTCTGTCTCGCCGATATATTTATCCACAATGCAGGACAGATTCACTTGATAAAGAGGAATGTCCAGCGCATTGGCAATCGCGTGGGCGCTCATGGTCTTACCGGTGCCGGGAGGTCCGCAGAGGAGAACCGTGACGGCGCGTCCATAAGCATATCTTTCTTTCAGGTTCCAGTCTTCAAAGATTCTTCCGGTTCCGTTTACACTGGAAATCACATAATCTAAGGACTTCCGGATATCAGGCGATACTTTTAAGTCGTTGAGGAGTACTTCCGGGTAAATGATCCTGCCGGGATTGCTGTCAGTGATACCCAACGACTCCTGATTGACGACCTGATAACATAGTTTGGAAAAATGAAAATTCCTGCGGGGCTCATCGGTTCCATTCCGTTCCTGCCAGGCAGACAGTACACGGGAGATCTCACTGGGCGTTAACTGATAACGCTGCGCACAGCGGGGAATATCCAGGCTGATTCCATACTGATTGGCGAAGCCCTGCCATACCAGTCCGCGCATCTGATAGTCAAGAGGAGAAAGCTCCATTAAGACAGAAATCGTCTCCTCATGGCTGTATCTGCTAAGGAGATGCCGGACAGAAATATCTGTGTCCGTGCATACGATCAGGGGGAGCCCCTGTTCGACGGCGGGAAGGATCAGATGCTTTGCCAGCGCTGCTTTTGCAATTCCCAACGATTTAACACAATTTTCCGTCAGTCCGCAGAGACAGAGCCCGCCGTTCTGGAAAAGCGTTTCCCGGATTAGCTGCATACTGTATGCAAAGAAATTGTCTTCGGTCATGCCGGCCCAGTCGGTGAGATCGGCGAGGACGAGGTTTATTCCCAGAAGCTTTGCCGTATGCTTTGCCAGGAACTGCCTGCCTCCGCTTCCTGTGAATTGAACGAGACGTCCAGGTCTTTGGGGAGCTGCTTCTATGTGCCGGTCTGCGGTCATTGTGTACCGGACGGAGGGCTCGGCGAGACGTCCCGAGTTTTTAAGGTGCTCGGAAGCGCGTGAAGCCAGCTCATTATACGCATAGAGCGGATGGAGAGGCAGGCTGTGGGAGAAGACAGTGCACAGGGAGCTCAAAGGTTCCCCCGGCAGGTCGTCTCCTAAGAGAAACGCAAAGACCCGGTCGTCCAACATCAGCTCGGTGTGTTTTACGGGACTCTTTCTGCAGTCGATGTAACAGATCAGGGAGAGTCCGCGAAGTTTCCGGTGCACATCGTCCCAGGAAGGAAATGAGATACCTTCCAATTGATAAGCCAGATTCAATGTCACGCCGACGCCGGTATAGTATTGCAGCAATGCGGCAAATTCGGGTATGTAGAGAACGGCTAAGCACAAGTCGACGGCTGATTCGATCACGTGGTCTGTCTGCCTGTCGTCACCGGTCAGAGAGAGCAGACGTTGATAGCGACCTTTCTCTTCTTCCCGGGCGGACGCCCACGTTCGAAGGGATTCTTCGGTTACCTTCCGGGTTATACTGCTTACGGCGGGAAAGCGTTCATAGATATCCTTATGTCCCTGTTCTTCTAGATGAAGAATGGTTCGGGCAATGATCAGGTGGATCGTAGTTTCCAAAAATTCCATGATTTCTCCATTTCATCTCCATTTCCTATTCTTCTTCTAGTACGCAGTGAAGGACGCCCAGGCATTCCCCCAGGATTTCGCCGGCGTGGGTAGTCAGGGCATATTCCTCCACATTCATGGCTTCTGGATCTTCTGCGATGACGAGAACGTAGTCCAGGAAAGCGTCTAACTGCCGGAGGATCTGTTTCAGGCTGTAGCTTACGAGTGTCAGAGAAGATTTCGGGAAATCAAGGTCAACGGGCAGGCGGTAGCAATGATAGATTTGGCGCATAGGGGCATAATATCCATAATGTCCCAGCAAGGTTTCCTCGTTTAACTCATACAGCCGGCGTTTGATGCCGGGTACGTCTTTTTCTTCGATATCTGCCGCTAAGGTAGAATAAAACTGAAGGACCGGCCAGGCGTTCTTGGCGTCGCCGGCAAACTGCATCCAGGCGGTCTCTACGATGGCGTTGCGGCCGAAGAGTCCAAGCCCTCTGGCGAAAGAGCGGAGGATACCGTCATTCTCGGCGGTATTGCCCAGCTCGCCGGACAATATTTTCTTTACTTCTTTATAAAAATCTTCTTTCTTGGATTCCATATCTTTTTACTCCAATCTGTGATGCATTATTGAATTGCGGCGGAAAGTTTGCTCCGCCAGTCATCGCCTTCCACGACATGTTTCAGGATAGCGGAGAAGGGAAGCAAGTCGAACTCTCCCTTTGCAGGGTCGGCGCCGATTTTTTTTGGCTTGTAGAAAGCGCTCATAGCAGTTTTGGCAAGATTAAACTCAAAGGAGCTTGACGGAGCGGCTTTTAACAGATGATGCGTGTCAATGGCGGCAAAGATCCGGGATACAACTGCCAGGTGATTCAGTGATTTGATGCCGGCAGTCATTTTTAATATGCGGTCGAAATTCGGATTCTTCTTATACTGCTCATAGTTATTGCTAAAGGCGGCTTTTAAGGCGGCGGCTTTCTCCTTGCCGTTATAAATCCCGTTGGTGATCAGCTTCCCGAGGGTACTGATTGCCGTTGTGGTAATACTGATGATTTTACTGCCCGCCGTTCCGAGAAAATGGCCGGCGCTGTTCGCGGCTCCTGTAACAACACCGATGGTGTTCTCGGCGATATCCTTACCTGTCCGGTTTCTTGAGCGTCCAAGATAGTACATCACCTGTGGATTTTCTCCGGAGGCAACTCTAAGGTTTACATCGGAGGTAATAGTCTTCATGGATTCTGTAATATTGGCGGCTTTCCTGGCATTCTGAACAAGATGGTATCCATTTTCCAGCGTCTCAAACATATCCTTTATGGTAGAAACAATATCTCCTACAGGCGACGCGGTTTTTACGTCGACAATGCCGTTAGACAGAAGATCCAAAAGAGCATCCAGAGGAGTCAGAATAGTATTTCCTACATCAAAAATATAATCAATCCAGCATATATACCGGCTTCCCAGATCCTTTTCTGCGGCGTTATCGTCCGACAGAAATCGTTTTTCTGCAATCATCTTACCGACGTTTACTATACTGAAGATAATATCTTTCGCATTGCTTACGAGCCCCAGTATATCCCCGAAGGTTCCATGTTCGAGATCACTTTCTGCATCTTCTTTCTTTTGCTCCAGAATTTGGTATTGGGAGGAGCCCTCTGTCAGTTTGGACATTTGATCTTCCAGGTCTTGAATATGCTGAATCTTTCCGCTGGCAAATCCATAGATGTCGTTGATGGATTCGTATACGTCTTTGATCTGGTCATAGTTAATCAGCCCTTCTGCCACGGTTCCGCTCAGAAGACCGTCGCCGTCCAGGAATTCTGCTGTGCCTGACAGAAAATCCATAAAAGTAAATTTGGAGGCGGAAGCTCCATGGATTACAGCGCTGCAGGCATAGAAGAGCGGGGCGTAATCTTTTATTGTGGCTTTTTGGGCAGCTTTTTTCAGATCTTCACTGCCGTGGTTTTGAGCGATTTCAATGGCCTTTGCCCGGTCTTTGTTAAGCGCCAGCATGGCATGTATCAGTTTGGCGACGACGCGTTCCTTAGCTGCGTTGGCATAGAGGCTGTCGTCAGCGAGCAAGTCGTTGAATAAGCTTTCGTTTCTGTACTGGAAGAGGGTTAGGGCTTTCGCATCCTCATCGTCTTGCTGAAACGCGGTCTTGACTGCCAGATCGGGGGCGGCGGGGAGAGAAGGATCGGCTTCGCTTAGTTTAACCGCATCGATGCCGTCGTCCCCAGGATATCTGGTATAGTGTTCGATGTTTTCAGCGTAAATGTGTCTGAAAAAAGGTGATGTACGGATAGCAAGGGCGAGGGCGTCATCCTGGTCGAAAGCGCCGCCCGCCGTCATTTTTTTCTGATAACTTTTTCTGGCGTCTGCGATAGATTCATAGTGTGAACCGTTGGCAGGGACGAACTCTCCATTGATCCAAAGACCGGATACTTCTTGTTTGTGCAGTATACTGCCGGTTGCGACAGTCTGTAACGCAAGAGTGTCGGCAGATTGGATATAACGGTGAGGATCCTTTGCGGTAATCGGGGCTTCGGTTGTGTTGATGAAAAGAGAAGCCAGGTCCTTTAATTTTTGAGGCGATGCGCTTTCAGACGGAGAATTCGTACCTGAAGCCGCGCTGCCTGCAGAAGCATCAGGCTGTACCGTATATTTGGAATCCATACGGTAAGTCTGACCGCCCTCAGTCAGTGAGATCAGCTTGTCATGAGTGATGTGTTTCTCATCCGCCGGGTTTTCGGCGTCTGTCATATTGCTGATTATGATCTTATGTGTATCGCCAGGGTTTGATTTTATATTCTGAAACAGATGCATCAGAGACTGCAGCGAAAGCGCGGGACGTCCTACGTATTCGGAGACGTCCTTGCTGTGACCGGGAATTTCCACGTCGCCGGTCTTTTTGGCGCTCTTTCCCCGCGCCAGGATATAGTATTGTATGGCGGCCTTGTCATGCTGCCTGGAATACCCGGCAGATTTGCTCTGGTGTTCCTGAGTTTCTTTTGTTAAATCGGCATGATCCCGGACAGACGCATCCAGTAAAGCTGTTTTTTTATTGTTCTGCTCAGTCATGACGGAGACCAGTTCGGCGGTGTCCCGTTCTATTTCATCTGTCAGGGTCTTAATAATTGCCTGGTCTGATTTATATTCTCTTGAGGCATTTTTATATCGTTTTTTTGCGTCTTTTCGTTCTTTCTTAATTCTCTTATAATATCTGTTTGCAGAGTGGATGGGCGTGGACATCAAGGGGAATTTCCTGACGGGAGAGAAGCTTCGTACACTCGTAAAGGAGATCCATAAGCTGAATAAATGGAAAGGGACAAGAAAATCCCTGGAACGTCTGACGGAGATCATCCTTGGTGAGAAGGCGGTGATCCTGGAAAGGAATATCTTAAAGGAGCATGCCGCAAGCTCGGAGGATAAGAATTATGACCGCCTGTACGGGAACCATGCGTACTGCGTGACGATGCTGATACGTAATTATGTGGAGGAAAATAAGCGGTCCCAGCTTTATTTCCTGCTGCAGCAGTTTATTCCGGTCCGGTGTGAACTGCATCTGGTCTTCTTAGACCAGAAGAGTCATATGGATACGTACTGTTACCTGGATACCAACGCAAGGCTCTGGCAGGAGGAAACGGCGTATCTGGACCGCAGGAAGGTACTGGACGCCAATGCGGTTCTCGGTGAAGACAGAGGCCGGGATACAACAGTTAAGGATGAAAGGTCTATTCCTTCATTAATAAAAAAGAGTCTATAAGTAAAGAAAAGGAGAAACAGAACATGGAAATTAAAGAAAAAAAGCAGAGTGATAAGATTGTCCTGGATATTTCGGGAAGAATCGACGCGACGAACAGCTCACAGCTTCAGAACGCCATCCTTCTGGCATTCCAGAAGATGAAGATGATCGAACTGGATTTCCAGAAGGTTGCTTACATAGCAAGCGCGGGACTGCGCGCCCTGATGATCGGGCAGAAAACAGCGAATGCAAAAGGAGGCCATATGCTCCTTAAGAATGTGGGAGATATGGTGATGGAAGTATTCGAGATGACAGGATTCATAGATATCCTGGAGATCGAAGAGTAGTTTTTAAGTACAGAAGGGATTCCGAGGTGGCAGCATGATTATTCTGGAAAATGTAACAAAGAGTTATACCTCATCGGTAGTTTTCGATAAGTTCTCTCTCCATGTAGAACACGGAGAATTTCTGTTTGTGACCGGAGAGAGCGGTTCCGGAAAATCGACGCTGATCAAGCTTCTTACGAAAGAGACGGATGTGACGAAAGGGCGGATCCTCGTGGACGGGAAGGACCTTTCTAAGATGAAAAGAAGGGAGGTTCCTGTCTATAGAAGGAACCTTGGAATCGTATTCCAGGATATGAAGCTTTTGGAGGACAGGACGGTGTTCGAGAATCTTGCCTTTGCGCGGGAAGTGATATACGGCCGCAGAAAGGATACGAGTCAGAGAGTGGCGTCCATCCTGCCCCTTCTTGGGCTTACAAGGCTGCATAAGCGTTATCCCAGACAGCTCTCAGGAGGTGAAAAGCAGAAGACTGTGCTTGCAAGAGCGCTTATGAATGATCCCGCGATCCTGCTGGCAGACGTAAACTGAACCCCATGTGCTTACTGTACATAACGTATATACAGTAAGATTACATGATAATATAGGTACATGATACACAGGTAATGAGAAAAAATGTGTATGGAGTAGGAAGAAAGTATTAATATCTGGTATGAGGAAATGTATCCTTGTAGCAGGTTTTTTATTGTCTAAAATAGACAGGTATAGAGATAATATTTTAGTGGTATGTCCGAATAGCTTTTTTACGATAAGTGGGTATACTGGTGTGGTAAAGAGAAGAGGTGATGGCTATGGCGTACTGCTATGATGGGAAGATATATGAAACGATAAAAGAAATGGCAGAGGAATATGGAATTGACCGTCAGAGAATTTATTCTTTTCGGCGCAGGGGGTGGTCGTTAGAAGATGCAATGCAAATGTGCATCAATGATGTGCGAGGAAGAGGTCGACTTTTTGAATACAATGGAAAGTTATATCGTTCGCCTAAAGCCTTGGCAGAAGAATATGGATTACCTTGGAATTCGTTAGCACATTACATACAAAGGTGTAAAACAATAGAAGAAGCGGTAGAGCGTTGTAAAGAGACACAAGAGAAGAAAATTATGCTATGGGGAAAACGATATCAGAGCAGATATGAGCTGGCAATAGCATTTGGAATTAGAGAGACTTCCATATCAGCCAGAATCCATACAAGAAACATGACATTAGAAGAAATTGTTCTTGAACTATTGCAGAAAGAACCGATATGCTTCGAAGGGAAAACTTATAATACATTAGTGGAACTATGTGCGGAGTATCAGGTGCAGCCTTGCAATGTTTTTGAACGCTTGAAATATGGAAAAAAGTTGGAGGAGGCTATTTATTTGCCGATTAAGAATAATGGGAAAAGATATGAAATTGAGTATGAAGGGAAAATATATCAGAACGCTGCTTTTTTATGCAGGGAATATAATATCTCCAAGCTGTTAGTATATGGACAACAGCGCTATAAACCAGAATATTCGTTTATAGAGTGCTTTCGATTAGTAAAGCAACTGCGGGATGAATGTGGATGGCCAAACACTGAGGTATTTGCCTTTATTCCGAGATGTAAGATTCAAGGAAAATTTTATAAAAGGATATCAGATTTTGCATCGGCTGTCGGCATGACCAGAGGGCAGATAGATACCTATAAATCCAGACACCATCACAAAAATATGATTGAAGCATTACAGGAAATGCAGAAAGACCGTATTCCAGCGTATAAGACGGAATACGGTCTTTTGCCATATAGCGAAGCCAGAAAGAAAAAATACACGTCTAAGCAGTTGGAACAATTAGAATATGTTTCAAGCGCATTGCCACGATACCCTATGCTTCAGTCATTTGATTTTACACAAGACAGTATGGATATACTTCTTCGATATGAGGAACTATTTCAAAAGCATCCTCAGTTTAAAAGGGAATGGCGAGAACGGTAGAAAATCGTACAGACGAAAAGACAGAGAATCTGATTAGTACGATTAAGGCTTCTTTATTGTGTTATTTACAATGGAGCATGAGTTCCCAGTTGTTTTGAATTTTTACAAGCAGGTAGTAAAAATCATTGACATCGACAGGGTTTTCTCCAGTCTCAAAGTTGGTTAAAAGTTGACAAAGCTCATTATATAATTCATCACACAGCATTCTAAAGACTCCTTTCAAATTTTTAATTGTTGGTATGTTACCTTGGGACGCAGGATTCGTCAAGTGATTTTAAAAGATGAGAAAATCAGTTAAGAGAGAGCATGAAAGAAAAAAGCCATAGCCTCTGAGATTGGAGTGCTATGACTTTTCTTTTCCTTCAATGAGATATTCATAAGAAACATGAAATATTTCAGTAAATGCTTTTAATTCCACATCTGTGACGTAGCGTTTATTTGTTTCGATTCTGGTAATCACATTTTTATCCATATCATACCCATTGAGCTGAAGTTGGTAGGCTAAGAGCCGCTGTGACATATTATGCTGGCGACGGAGTTCAATGAGTCTCTGGCTGATCAGATTTTTCTCCCCGGTGGATGTTTTTGGTTTTGGCATATTTCTAATCCCTCCTGCAAATAGTGTTGGCAGGTTTGTCTCACTTTTTGCACTTTTTCTATTGATTTTACATGGGATTAGGAATACAATCGGTTGTAAAAGTGAGACAGAAAATATACGAAAACTGAATGGTTGAATAGATTGGAGAAAAACGAAGAAGATAAGAAAAACGATATAATGAGAGAAATTTAAGAAACGGTTGCTATTCCGGTTTAAAGAAGCCCAGAAAAGAATGCGTTGATATCGGTATGAAAGATTTTGGCGAGGGCAACAAGCTCCGATACCTTAATGTTCATACGGTTCGTTTCCAACTTAGCATAGGTACTTTTGGACATGGAGATACCCATCAGGTTCAATTTTGCAATGACCTGGTCTTGTGTAAGTTTATTTGCATAACGGATGGCTTGGATATTTTTGCCGATATCCATATCTGGTCTGATTTTCTGCATAACAAAGTCCTCTCGTTTTTGAAATGTTTCGTAATAAAGAAACTTTATATTGATTTTACTGGTTTCACTTTTTATAATGTTTCGTAATAAGGAATTATTTACAAGAAGGGTGATGGGTATGCACCAGAGTGATATAGAACGTTTTGCTTTCCTGTTTTTATGCGGAAAGCGTGACAGGGAAATCCTGCTGGGAAAAGAAAAGATGACGTTTTCAGATTTGGACAGGCTGACGTATGTGACTGATTTTTTGGGTTTGAAATCATATAACTTGGAAATCTGGAATGAATTTTCAGGACAGTTTTGTGAACAAATTCGCCAGTTGGAATTATTATATGATGAAACTTGTAGTATCGTTTCCTGGGCTTTCACAGAAGCGGACGAGCATCTGCATGACCGTTGGCTTCAGGAGTTTTGCAGGCGTGTGCCAGATAGAGAAATTCAAATACAGCTAGAGAAAATCATAAAACAACAGTATAAGGAAAAGGGATTAGAAGATCCCACAGAGACAGACATCATGTAGGTGCCTGTCTTTTTTTCGCAGAACATTAAGAAAAGAAATACGAAGAAAACAGGCTTTGAAGGGAGGTGATAGAAAACGTGAGTATCAGTATCCATGAATTACTGGCAGTAGCCAAGGAATCGGAGGGTGTGAAGGCAGTCCAGGGTGATGACATGCTGTGTGAGAAACGCTTTGCGCCAGATACCCGGTATGTGGTGGAGTTTTTGGTGTTGAAGCAGACGGAGAAGTTTGGGGAAGTGGGAATATATCATCGTTATTTTTTAACAAAGAAAGCATATTACGAAATGATAGAGTTACAGAGCCAGGGAATCCTTCGCTTGCAAAGACAGGCTCTTGTTTTGGAAGGAACGCTCCACTATCTCCCTGTCCAGACATGTTTTCACGAATAGGGACAGGGAAAAAGCTGAAAGAAAGATGAGGATGGGATCAATGGAAAAAGAAAAACAGTTAGAGCCAAAGTTACTTCGCAGGGAAGTTTTTTGTGTAAAGTGTCCGAAACGGATTGTGGTAGGTGATCCTTATTATTTTGAAACAGTACCGCCAGAGAGGTTAAAGAAGCTGGTGGCAGATTATACACTGCCTAAATCTTATGAGGCCAGGCTGGTATTGTCTCAGTACGAAATGCATGATTTTGGAGTATATCAAACGAATGCAGTACAAATTTATTTAGCACCGGGGAAAGATGTAGATGTTTATGCTGCAGAAAAAATGTATGCAGATCAGCATATTGACCGGAGAAAAATCGGGGTTGATACCGCAAGATATATTATAGGGATTGATGAACGTTTGGAAGAATTTCATACAGGGGCAGACGGTTACTGGGGAGATGCTTGTGAGTATTCCCATACAAAAAATGAGAGAAAGCAGGTAGACGGAATGATGATTATGATGACCATGCCGGAAGAGGTATCTTTTGCGGCAATGAAACAGAGTATGTATGGTCTTTTTGAAGGGGTACAGCCTATGCGGATCCCAGGCAGACAAAAGCCGGCAAAGAAACAAAAACAGCCGGAAAGATAAAAACAGAAGTTTCATAAAAGAAAGCGGTGGCTTTTTGACAGGATAAACGCCTATCCCGGCAGCTTGCAGGGAGAAGAAGTGAAACGGGCTGGAAAGAAAAGAATGCCTGTCGGGGCGTGCCTCCGGGGGCAAGGGCTCTTTCACCGGAAATTTTTCATAGAACAGAAAAGAAGGGAGTGGTAAGCGATGATTATCGGAATCGATCATGGATATTACGCCATCAAAACAAAGCAGGTGTGTTTCCCGACAGGGATCATCCGGTATGAATACGAACCCTATACCATGCAGAATGTCCTCCAGTACCGGGGAGAATATTATGTGTGTGGGACTGGGAGACAGACCTTGGTAAAGGACAAGACCGCCAACGACAATTATTATCTCTTGACGCTGGCAGCATTGGCGCAGGAGATCCGAAAGAGAAAAGGGGAAAAGTCAGCGAAGGTTGTTCTTGCAGCCGGGCTTCCCCTTACCGGGTTTGGGAGGGAAAAGCAGAAATTCAAAGAGTATCTGTTTCGGAAGGAACAGCCTGTCCGCTTTTTCTATGAAGGGGAACGCTATGAAATCCAGATTGAGGATGTGAAACTATTCCCCCAGGGATATTCAGCCCTGGCTCTTTATCCAGAGTATTTAAAAGATGAGCCTTCTGTGCTTCTTGTGGATATCGGAGGCTGGACGGTGGACTTGATGCGTCTGGATAATGCGGTTCCTAATGCGGCTACCTGCCGCAGTCTGGAACTGGGTGTGATCCGTTGTATGGATGAGATCAGGGAACAGGTAAGGAGAAATACAGGGCTGTCGGTAACGGAGACGCAGATCGAGCGTGTTTTACATGGAAAACCCAGCAGTATGCCTGTGGAAGTGGTGTCTTTGATTGAAAAACAAGGCAGGCTTTATATTGAAAAAATCCTGTCTGCGATCACCGAGGCAGGCTTTGATCTGCGGGCAGTCCCTTCCGTTTTCATGGGAGGCGGTGCCGCTATTTTTAAACATCGTGTAAGCGAGCAGGACCGCCTGTGTCGCCCGATTTACCTGACGGACGTCCATGCCAACGCTGCCGGATATGAACGAATAGTGGGGCAGATGAGAACGCTGTGAGCCGCCCGGTCTTTTCTTTTCGCCCCAATCTGAAGAACCCAGAGCATGAAAGAGCGTGGCAGCTTTTGATGGATGTTCCGGCAGGGCAGAGAAACCAGTATCTGGTGGAGGTGATCTTAAAACAAGAAGAGAGGGGAACTTTAAAAAGGCTCATTCAGGAAGCTGTTCGGGAAGAACTGAAAAGTGGCGGTGTGGAACGGATGCCAGCACAGGAAAAGGAAGAAATTCCCGATCAGATGCTGGATTTTTTATTTCAGATGGAGCAAGAGTAAAGGGGGTGAGGCTTATGGGCAAGGAAAGTATGGCATTGTTGGATATGCTTTGGTTTTGCATACATTTGACATGGATTCTTTAGTGGGTATTGTGAATAGCTTTCTTTCAAATTTTGGAGTATGTTGTGTATAACAAAACGAAAGGGGAAAACGCTTATGGCAGAGATGAAGAACCTATGCGGAAAGATCCCGGTGGAATTACATGAGAAGGTACGAGCCGAGATCGAAGAAAAGGAAACGAGTACACAGATATTTATCCAGCAGGTAATCGAAGAACACTTTAACAGACTGGAAGGCAAAGGAGAAGAGAGCATGGAAAAAAGAACATTAGCAGTGCAGATCACCGAGGAATTATTCCAAAGAGTCAAATGGGCAGTCGCAAAGGAGGGCATCAAACAGAAAGATTTTATCATCCGCATCATCGAAAAAGCGGTGGAAGAGGTAGAAGCCAAATGGCAGGAACTAGATCAGCCGGAGGAAATCGAAGAAACAGACAATTTGGAAGAAGCGGAAGATACTAGTGAAGAAGAGGTGGTGGAAGCCGCAGGGGAAGAGATGGATGCAGAAATTTCTGAGGATGCAGAGGAAGAAGAGATTCCAGAATCCGAGGAAGAAATCGAAGAAATCGCATAATGCCAAACAAATAGAACTATAAAACCAGCAGTCGGTGTGGAGAAAAAACCATGCCGCCTGTTTTTTTATTCAGCAAAGGAGGTTGATAGCCGCAACCATTCGATTTTTTGATTTATTCAGCGGGATCGGGGGATTCCGGGAAGGGTTAAGACGTGCAGGCGGTTTTACCTGTGTGGGACACTGCGAGGTGGATGCTTATGCGGATAAGAACTACCGATTGCTGTTCGACACAGAAGGGGAGTGGTTTTGCAATGACGCAAGAACAATCGAAACTGAACGAATGCCGGACTTTGATCTGTTGTGTGCAGGATTTCCTTGCCAGGCATTCTCTATCGCCGGAAAGCGGGAAGGATTTGCAGATGCCAGAGGAACTTTGTTCTTCGAGATTGCCAGACTGGTTGCAGACAAGCGACCTGCGTATTTCATCCTTGAAAATGTTCCCGGACTGCTTTCGCATGACAAAGGCAGGACGTTTCACACCATCCTCAGTACGTTATCTGAGCTGGGGTACGGTGTGGAATGGAAAGTGCTTAACAGCAAGGATTTTGGAGTCCCCCAATCCAGAAAACGGGTGTATCTTGTCGGATATCTTGATCGAAGATGTGCCGGAAAAATATTACCTTTCCCAGCAGCAAATGGAACGCCTCTTGTACAAATCCAGACAGGAAGGCAAGGGGAACGGATCTACAACGCTGAAGGACTAAGCTGTACCCTGACCTCCGGAGCCGGAGGCGTGGGCGGTAAGACAGGGTTGTATGAAGTAGGTGTTCCCATCAAGGAGAATACCAAGCAGGGATATAAGATGGCGTATCCAGGAGACAGCATTGACTTAGGATATGCAGGCATGAATACCAGAAGAGGGCGTGTGGGACATCAAATCGCCCATACCCTTACCACAGGAATCCAGCAGGGAACGCTTCATTTTGTGGATCTGTCTCCTCCGCCTCTTGTCACAGAGCAGTGCAGGTGTCTGAATACCAGACAGTCCGGCATCCATAATCATAAAGGGGAATGCTCCGGTGTCTTAAAAGAGGAAGGCGCCAGGGCAGTGCTGACTCCGGGAAGAGAAGAAACCCGGCAGAATGGCCGGAGGATGAAGGAGCCGGAAGAGCCAATGTTCACCATTACTGCCACAGATCGCCATGGAGTTGCCTATCGGGGAAGAATCCGGAAGTTAGTACCCAGGGAGTGCCTGCGGCTGCAGGGGTTTTACGACTGGCAGATTGACCGCATAGAACAGGAAACTTCAGACAGCCAGCTTTATAAACAGGCTGGAAACGGAGTAACGGTCAACGTGATCGAAGCCATCGGAACACTTCTGCGGCAGACAGATGCAGAAATTCGGGCAGAGGATGAAAAGATAAAGAGGTAAGGCAGCATGGCAATTGGAATTCAGGATCAGTATTTTGGTACAGAGATTGAGATGACAGGGATCACCAGACAGAGGGCGGCGGAGAAAGTGGCAGAACTGTTTGGGACAAGGGCAGTTTGCGACGGTGGATATTATGGAGTCTGGTCTGTGACAGATCAGGAAGGAAAGAAATGGAAGTTCATGTATGATGGAAGCATTTATACGGAACGCAGGGAGCGTGGACGCATGGTTCCTGCCGGAAGTGAATACAGCACCGAAATGGTCAGTCCGAAACTGTCCTATGGAGAAATGGGGAAGCTGCAGGAAGTGGTGCGGTGTTTGAGACACCATGGGGCGAAGGTAAATGCATCCTGCGGGCAGCATGTACATGTGGACGCTTCCAACCACACTCCAAGAAGCCTCAAAAATGCTATGACCATTATGTATTCCAAAGAGGACATTCTGTTCAAGGCATTGAAGGTACAGACATCAAGAGAACAGGAGTATTGCCAGAAGGTACGCCCCATTGTGCTGGAGAAGATCCGCCGGATGCCAAACAGCACCATTTCCATGGAAAAGTTGAAACGGGTATGGTATGAGGGCAGGGACGGAAGCAATAGTCATTATGACAGCACCCGGTACTATGCGTTGAACCTTCATGCAGTGTTTTCCAAAGGAACTTTGGAGTGGAGATGTTTTGAGAGTACCCTCCATGCAGGTAAGATACGGGCAAATATTACCCTGGCCCTTGCTATTTCAGCCCAGGCCATCAATCAGAAATGCACCCAGATGCGGAAAACGGAGATCACAGAAAATCCGGCATTTACCTTCCGAACTTTTTTGTTACGGTTGGGGCTGATTGGACCGGAATATAAAAATGTCCGGGAACATCTGCTTGCCAATCTGGAAGGAGACCGGGCATGGAGATATGACCGCAGTACCTATGAATGTTTGAATCGAAATCATCGGGCAGAGGATGCCCGTTAGGAGGTAAGAGATGAAAGAAACCTATTATTTTGCCTATGGTAGCAACATGAATTTAGACCAGATGGCCTATCGCTGTCCGGCAGCTTCCGTAGTGGAGAATGTCAAACTGGATGGATATCGTCTGACCTTTTGTGGCAGAGGGAAAGGAAGCGGTGTTGCCACTATTTTGCCGGAAGAGGGCAGCCAGGTGGAAGGAGTGCTTTGGAAGATCACACCGGAGTGTGAAAAAAGCCTGGACTTTTATGAAAGGTATCCCCATCTGTATGGGAAGGAACCTGTTCTGGTTCAGGGGAAGGATGGTGTGAAGCGGGAAGTCATGGCATATACCATGAATGCACCTTATAAGGATCAGCCGGCCATCCCTTCGGATCTTTATTTTATGGGGATCGTGGAAGGCTGCCATCAGAATGGGATTTCCAGCCGATCAATCACCGACGCGTTAAAGCGTACAAGGCAGGAAGTAGGCAGAGAGAAACCCAGTCACAAGAAAACAGAAGTCAGCAGATAACAAAGCCGCAGGGGAAAGCCTCTGCGGTATTTTTAACAAAAAAAGGAGAATGCAATGAAGAGCAGAACTATCAAAACAAGACTTGCAGCCTTCGGGCTCGCACTGCTCATGGGGCTTAGTCCGTTTGGGAACTTAGCGGATGTCCATGCGGCAGAAACCAAAAATCCGTCAGAGCCAGTGACGGAGAGCGCAGAAATATCGGAAACGGAACAGACAGAGAAAGTTTCAGAAGCTGCAAAATATGGGGTAACAGCAGAAGATATCACGAAAGACATTTCCGACAAGGATTTTATGGCAGAGACTTGTATGGAAGGCATCCATTACAATTCAGAACAAGAGGATGTTACCCTGGAACGTATTGAAAAAGAGGATGGAAGCGCCTACCATCCTGACCAGGCAGGCACTTATATTGCAACCTACTGGGTTGTGCCAAAGGATGCGCGTGACAGCTATTCTGTGAGCAGAAAGATCATCCTGACGGATACGGAAGGGCAAGCCCATACAGAAGAAAATGGCGGTCAGAAACAGAAGGAGGATACGAATTCTGAAGAAGATTCGGAGACGCCTGTGCAGGAAATACCGGATGTGGAAGTGACAGTATCCGGGGAAGAGGCAGATGCACAGGCAGCAAGGGAACTGGAAGAAAAGATCGAGGATGGGGAAGTGATGATGCTTTCCGGTGCGGAAAACACGTTCCGAGCAAGGGAAACCGTACATCTGGAAAAAGGGGAGACCATCTATTATCCAAGTTATATTGGAAATTACTTAACCTGCTGGTTTACGGTCAATGGAAAGATCGCTTACTGTCTGGAATCCCATCGTTCCTCACCGCCCAGTGGTGACTATGTGGCACAGGTACTGGACAGCAATAAGAACTTGCAGAAGGTGCTGTATTATGGTTATGGCGGCGCCGGGGATATTACAGGCAGTTATTTGTCTGGGAAAAGTGCAGAAGAGAAATATGTATATACCCACATCGCAGCCAGCTATGCCTATGCAGGTGAGGCAGGATTTACAGGATGTAAGTATGAAGATCTGGTAAACGCAGGCGTGATTGCCTATATTGACCACCTGTTTGCTATGGAAGAGCCGCCGAAGGGGGAAATTTCTCTTTCCAAGACTTCTGTAAAAGCAGTCCGAAATGGAAATGTACAGAAAACACCGGATATCACATTGTCCGGGGATCACCGAAACTACATTTCAGTCCATGTACCAAAAGACATCACCATTTATAACAAGACAAAGGGAACTTCCGCAGAGAATGGTGCGCTGAAGATCTATGGCGGGGATACCTTTTATTTGACTGCCCCAATGCTTCATACCGGAACCTATTCCTCTGGGGAGCTGCATGGTTCTGTAGGGGAAACCTGGAGAACACTGGTATTATCCACAGGAAACAGCAATCAGGACATTGGAGTCTTTGAATCGGAGAAAGCCAATCCGGTAAGTTTTACGGTAGACTGGATGGAAATGACAAGGATTGAACTTCTCAAAAAAGATGCAGATACCAAGAACCCATTGGATGGTGCAGTCTATGGCATTTATACAGACAGCAAGTGTGAGCATCTTTTGATGGAAATGCCAGTCACTGGGGAAGAGGGAAAAGCAGTCAGCGATTATTTTGAGGCAGCCATCAAAACCGTATATGTGAAGGAGATCAAGGCTCCGGACAAGTATGTACAGAGTGATGTGATCCATAAGGTGGATGTGGAAGCCGGAAAGACGGTCAACATCTCAGCAACGGATGAGAGGGTAAAAGGTGCTGTCCATATCAAAAAAATTGATAAGGAGACACAGGACTTTCTGCCACAGGGAGATAGCTCCCTTGCAGGAGCCGTGTATGGTCTGTATGCCAGAGAGGATATCGTCCATCCGGATGGAAAGACGGGGGTTCTGTTCAAAAAAGACAGCCTCATCGCACAGGGCGTGATCAAGGAAGATAGTACTTTAGATTTTTCTGAACTGTACCTGGGAAAAATGTATGTAAAAGAGATCACTCCGCCGGAAGGTTATACAGTAGATACCACGGAATATGACGTGGACCTTACCTATGAAGGTCAGGAAGTGGCAGAGGTAACCAGGAATCTGACGGTACAGGAACAGGTGAAAAAGCAGGCGTTCCAGCTCATTAAGATCAGCGAAGATGGAGACCAGACAGAAACAGACCTTGTGGAAGGGGCTGGTTTTCAGGTGTATCTGGTCAGCAGCCTTTCCAAAGTAAAGAGTGGAGAATTACAGCCGTCCAATGGGGATCAGTTTACTGCGGAAGATTTCCGGGGATATGATTTCAGTAAGGAAGAGGTGGCAGTGACCTATGTGGATGGCAAGGCTGTCCCGGTCCCGGAACTGATTACCGACAAAAAGGGATATGCCCTTAGCCCAGAACTTCCGTATGGTCTTTATGTGGTAGAGGAAAGCACCGTACCGGAGAATTTGAAAGCCATCGATCCGTTTTTGGTAAAGGTAGATGAGGACAGCAGAGAGCCGATGGTATGGAGAGTGTTCGATGACCGTCCGTTTGAATTTTTATTAAAGATTGTGAAAAAGGATGCACAGACAGGAAATCCGGTCTTGAAGGCAGGCGCTTCCTATAAAATCTTTGACATGGAAAAAGAGGAATATGTAGAGCAAACGGTATTTTATCCGAAGAAAGAGCAGATCAGCATTTTCAAGACCAATGAGGAAGGCTATCTGGTCACGCCGGAAGAACTGAAATGTTCTACCTATCGGATTGAAGAAGTGAAAGCGCCGGAAGGATTTGTAAGACAGGGGTATGAAATGTCCTTGTACGAAGGGGAATCTGTGATTTCTCCACTAGAAGTGACCGGAAAAGGTAGTTACAAAGAGAACGCCAAAGAGGGAATTGTGATCACTGTTTCCTCAGATACTGCCCATCAGATCGATCCGGATACCGGGGCAGTTATCGTGGAAATCGAGCAGCCAAACGATGAGCAGGTGGGAAGTCTGACATTGACGAAAACAGGGGAACAGCCTGTAGAGGTGAAGGAAGATTCCCTGTTTGCAAAGGCAAAAAGACTGGCCGGAAAGATCAAAGATGCAGTGACCGGAGAGGATACCGATACCGGGGTGTTCCATGACTTTGTCTATGAAGAATCCGGTGTGGAAGGGGCAACTTTTGAACTATATGCCAAGGACACCATTTATGCTCCAGACGGTGCGAAAGATGAACAGGGGAATCCAGTCATCCGTTATGAGAAAGATGATCTGGTGGCAACCCTGGTCACAGATAAAGAAGGAAAAGCAGTGGTGAACAATCTTCCATTGGGCTCTTATTATCTGAAAGAAACGGTGGCAGGCAATCATTTCGTACTGAACCCGGAACAGAAGGAATTTACCCTGACCGCAAAGGATGATACCCAGGCAGTTGTTTATGAAGGGGTTGCCTATAAAAATGAAAGACAGAAAATTTCGATCTCTGTAGAGAAAAAAGATGCAGTCACAGAAGAGAAACTGGAAGGCGTGATTTTCGGACTGTATGCAAGAGAGGATATCTTATCCCAGCAAGGTGAAGTCTTAGTGGAAAAAGATACGCTGTTGGAGAAGAAAGCAACGGATGAGAAGGGGCAGCTTACCTTTGACAGTGACCTCTATCATGGGAAATATTATGTGAAAGAGGAAGTGAGAAAACCGGGATATCTTCCAAATGAGGAAATCTGGGAGATCGATGCCTCTTACACAGACCAGAATCTTGCAGAAATCAAGCTGACAAAAGAAGTGGAGAATCAGCCAACAGAAAGCCAGTTTACAAAAACCGATGCCACAACCGGGGAAGAACTGGAAGGGGCGAAGCTTCAGATCATCGACCAGGATGGCAACATTGTAGAGGAGTGGATCAGCACAAAAGAACCGCACGTAGTCTATGGACTGCCGGAGGGAACGTATACGCTCCATGAAGAGCTGCCGCCTTATGCAGAAGGGTATGTGTCTGCGGAAGATATGGAGTTTGAAGTAAAGGAAGATGGCAGTGTGACCAAGGTGGAAATGAAGGATACCTATTCCAAAGTGGAAATCTCCAAGACAGATATCACTACAGGAGAAGAACTGGAAGGAGCGAAGCTGCAGATCTTAAATAAAGATGGTGAGATTCTGGAAGAGTGGGTAACAGATGGGAAACCGCATCTGGTAGAGAAACTTCCGGTAGGGGAAGAACTGATTCTGCGTGAGATCACAGCGCCGGAAGGCTATGAGATCGCAGAAGATGTGAAGTTTACACTGGAAGATACCATGGAAGTCCAAAAGGTGGAGATGAAGGATGCAAGGACACCGGAAACTCCGGGTGTGCCGCAGACGGGAGATGACTACTGGAAACCAATCCTTCTGTTTACACTTTTAGGTGTGTCAGCAGCCGGACTCATGGCAACCATGCTCTATAAGAAGAAACATAAAAAAGCAGATGAAGCGAAGAAAGAAGAATAAGCTGTGGATGCTGCAGGCAGTCTTGTGTGCTGTCTGTATCCTCAATGCGGCACTGCTTTATCATGATTATGTGGCGATTCCCAGGCAGAATCGGGAACTGGTGGAAGAGTTAAAAACCTGCTTCCCGGAGGAGCTCCCTCCGGGCGGGGGCTCTCAAGGACAAAAGGATGAACAGGCTGGAAGAGAACCGGAGGTGTCTGTCATTGACCTTCGATCTCTCCAGCACCAGTATCCGGATGTTCGGGGCTGGCTTACGATCCCGGAGGTTGGGATTGATTATCCGGTCATGCAGAGCAGCCGGGAAGATCCGGAGTATTATCTGCGAAGAGATTACCGGGGAAACTACGACATCAATGGGAGTTTGTTCCTCCAGGCAGACTGTATTTTGGGAGAATCAAAGAATCTGACTATCTACGGTCACAACATGAACAGCGGAGCGATGTTTGGGAATCTGGACCGCTACGCCTCCTATGATTACTGGAAAGCACATCCAAGGGTGTTCTTTCAGACACCGGAAGGGATGGAAGAGTACCGGATAGCGGCGGTATTGAAAGCTGATGTGTCCATGTTCGACTTCCAGAGGACATCTTTTCGGAGTGTGCAGGAGCTGGAGGCTTATACAGCACAGGCGAAAGCACTGTCGCTGTTTGAAACAGGGATAACTGGTGCAGGTTGTGAGACAACTCTGACGCTGGTAACCTGTTCTTATGAGTGGAAGGAAGCCCGGAACATCCTTGTGGCAGTAAAAACAGAACCGGAAAGGTGAAAAGTGTTCAAAGATGGGTACTTTCTTCAGCTCTCTGGAGGTATCCTGGGGTGCTCTGAAAAATCTTCTGCCGAAAGTGTTCAAAAGTACCCAAAAAGTGCAGAATGTGAGACAAGGTGGAAGCTGGAAAGTGGCGATACGGAACAAAAAGTGTTCAAAGTTAAGGGATGTGCAACAGGTCGTGGCAGCTTGTGTAATCTTGTAGTATGACGGAAGTGTTCAAAGGTAGGTGCTTTTTCAGCTCTTTGGTGGCTTTCTGGAACCGTATATTCTAGGGAGTGTTTGAAAGTACCTGAAAAGTGCGGAATGTGAGACGCAATCTCAAGCAAAAGACAGAACGATAACCTAAAAAGTGTTCAAAGATGGGAACTTTTGCAGCTCTCTGGATGTAGCGTCCAACTATCAGAAAAATCAAGATTGCCATAAGAGGGAAAAAGATTTATAGTGGCTATTTTTTGCTAAATGTGGTAAACTGTAAAGGTAAAAAGTGTTCTGAAATGAAAATAGTCAGGAGGGATGATGATGTGCCAGATAGCATTTAGTGTACCAGATGAAGTCCTTTTCGATACAAAAATGAGCAGAGAGCAAGCGAACCAGTTTGCAAGGCGATATGTAGCATTAGGTTTTTACAAACAGAATGGAGTATCTATTGGATATTGTTCACAGATTGCCGGAATGACAGAAGAAGAATTTATAAAATATTTAGGACAGAATGAAATTTCTATCTTCCAGTTTGATGACAAGGAAGAATTCTTGGAGGAATTAGGGCATGCGTAAAGTGATTGTCAATTCGACACCTCTGATTGTTCTTTGCGGGATTGGTAAATTAAATATTCTGAAAGAGATGTATGAGGAAATTATAATTCCGTCAGCAGTATTTAGAGAAGTGACTGCGAAGGATGATTCTGCCTGTGTTCAAATTAAGTCAGCAGGAGCGTGGGTTCATGTAGAACAAATTAAGGATCATGGTGAAAAGAAAATGTATAAAGCGAAACTCCATGACGGAGAAGTAGAAGTAATGATTCTTGCCCAGGAACGGAATGCAGACTTGGTGATTTTGGATGACAATGCTGCAAAGAAGACTGCTAAATATTTGGGTCTTACTGTTACAGGGACGCTGGGTGTTTTGGTAAAGGCAAAACACCAGGGAATCATAGAAGAAGTTCGTCCGCTTTTGTCTGAGATGAGACAGAATGGTTTTTATGTTAGTAAAACAGTTGAGAGTATGGTTTTAGAACAAGCAGGCGAATAAGAAATACAATTAAGTCCCACACTTGAGTAATCAAGATACAGTGGGTATTATAAATGTTTAAACGAAGCCGTAGGACCGTAAGGTATAGCTTCTGGAGGCTCCCCAGTTTATCTGGGGAGTTTTTCTTTTATCATGTTCATGATAATACAGAAAATGAAAACAAAATAATAAAGAAACCAGGCAGGATATGTTCCCGTAAAAAGGAAGGTATCCTGCTTTTTGCATGAAAGAGAGGAAATTCGTATGAGAAAATTTTATACAGCGGAAGCAGTGACAGAAGGACACCCGGACAAAGTGTGCGACCAGATCGCAGATGCGATTTTAGATGTGTGTTTGAAAAATGATGAAAACGCCAAGGTGGCCTGCGAAGTGCTTGCCACGAAGGGAACTGTCATTGTGGCAGGAGAGATCACCAGCGCCTATGAACCGGATGTATTTGGTGTAATACGGAAAGTATTGTCTGAAGTGGGATATTCCAGCGAAGGGGTTTCCATGGATACCTTTGTCCATCAGCAGAGTCCTGATATTGCCAATGCGGTCAGAGAATCCAAAGAAAAAAGGGAAGGAGTGTTTGACAATCAAATGGATTGGTTTCAAGGAGCCGGGGATCAGGGTGTTATGATCGGATATGCCTGCGATGAAACGAAACAGCTCATGCCTATGCCCGTGGTGTTGGCCAATCGGATTGTTCGGGAATTATCTGCCTGCCGACAAAGCTCTTATATTCAGGGGATCTTACCAGATGGGAAAGCCCAAGTGACCGTAGAGTATGAAAATGGGAAGCCTGTTCGACTGGATAGTGTAGTAGTGTCCTGCCAGCATGCGGAAGATAAGAATCTGAAGAAACTGGAAGCAGAGATCCGAAAAAAGGTGCTTCTTCCGGCACTTCGTCTTCTTCCGCCGGATGACGATACCAAGATCCTTATCAATCCATCCGGACGTTTTGTCTGTGGAGGCATGGATGCAGATACGGGACTGACAGGAAGAAAACTGATGGTAGACAGCTATGGCAGTATCGTTCCCCATGGCGGCGGGGCATTTTCCGGGAAGGATTGTTCAAAAGTGGATCGTTCCGGGGCATATATGGCAAGGTATATTGCAAAAAACTTGGTCGCTGCCGGACTTGCCAGCAGATGCCAGGTTTCCCTTGCCTACGCCATCGGTGTTGCCCAGCCTGTTATGGTGCAGGTGGATACGTTTGGCACAGGAAAAGTGTGTGCGGATGACTGTCTGGAACTGGCGATCCCCTTGGTGTTTGGACTGACACCAAAGCAGATCGTAGATACGCTTCGTCTTACCCGTCCTATTTTCCGGCAGACAGCAGCCTTTGGGCATTTTGGAAGAAAGGAACTGCCATGGGAGCGCACCGATAAGGCAGAACAGCTCCGTAATGCGGTGATCTGATGGCTTGGGTTACAGAAGAAGAATACCAGGCAGCCAAGCAGGTACGGGCATATGAGTATTTGCAGACATATCAGCCGGGGAGACTGAAAAAAACACGGACAAGAAACGAATGGCAGCTTCAGGATCATGACAGTTTTAAGATCAATGAGATTACCAGCAAATGGCATTGGAAGTCCAGGGATATCGGAGGAATGTCAGCCCTCCGGTTTTTGATGCAGGTCGATGGTATGGGATATACGGAAGCAGTGAAAGCCTTGTGTGAGCAGACGCCTGTGTATGTTCCCAGAGAAGAACCAGCGCAAAAAAAGAAGCCCTTTGCCCTGCCTCTGCCCAATGACAGCTTTTACCGGGTACGGAGATATTTGAACCAAAGGGGAATTGGGGATGATGTACTGGATTACTGTGTGCAGCTTGGAATCCTGTATGAGAGTGCCCCCTACCATAACGCTGTTTTTGTTGGTATGGATGAACGGGGAGAGGCAAGGTATGCGTTTCTGCGGGGAATCTATGACAACCAGGGAAAGAGCTTCCGAATGGAACAGGAAGGCAGTGAAAAGCGATACAGCTTTTGTGTTCCGCCTCTTGGGAAAAGCTGCCGGGTGGTAGTATATGAAGCCTGCATTGATGCCCTGGCTCATATGACGCTGGAAGGAAATGCGGATAAATACCGCCTGTCTTTGGGCGGTGTTGCCGCACCGAAGGAAGGAACCGGGCAGAATGTCAGAAAGATGAAAATTCCAGATGCATTGGAACATTTTTTGAAGCAGCATCCAGAGGTGACGGAGATAGAAATCTGTACTGACAATGATTTTGCCGGACGTTGGGCATGTGAACAGATAAAAGAACACTATGAAAAAGAATATGCTGTTTTCAGCAACCTGCCCCCAATAGAGGGAGCTGATTATGGAGACCTGGCAAAGCAGGCGTGGGAAAAACAGCAGAAACAGCGAAGAGAACGTGGGAGGTGAAGCGAATGGAAGATAACATAAAAATAGAATTGTTGACACCACTGACAGGGAATTTCACATCCAGAGAATTGGAAAGGCAGTGGGAAGAGGGGGAATATGAGTACGATGTTTATGAGGGACTGCCATTGGAAGGGGCAGACTTGTCACAGTATGAATCAGAGATCAAAGAAGCAATCGAAAAATACAATGCCATTGGAAATGAGGAAGGAAAGCCCTGCAATTTAATGGATTATTTTCATGGCAGTGCAGCCATCAAAGAGAACGTCATCCGTGCAGTCCCTTCTGTGAAACAAAAGGATGGTGTTTTGTATGGATGTACCACTTTGGAATTAACTACATTTTTAGAACAGCCGGAAACAAAAGAACTGTATGAATATATTACCGGGCAGTATAGTGACGGATGGGGAGAAGGGTTTGAACAGCAGGAAATCCAAGTCGGAAATGGAGAAATCTATGTTCATTTTTGGCAGAGCGATGACTATGAAATTCAGATCAGTGATCCCGATTATCAACAGAAGGGAACGGAAATGAGACGTCCGAGGATGCAGCTTGTGGGACAGGATGGAAATGTGTTTTCCATTCTGGCAAGGGCAAATAAACTGCTTCAGGCAAATGGGCAGGGACAAGAGGCAAAAGAAATGATTGCACGTGTCCAAAAATCAGAGAACTATTATCAGGCTCTTTATATCATCAGTGAATATGTAGAGACGGAACTGAGCGAAGATTTTCAGAAAGCCACCAAGCCGCCAAAGAAACGTGGGAAGGAAGAATGCCGATGAAGTACAGCCAATGATAAAGGAGGATGCATGGAGAAAAGACTGCAATTATGGAGTCCTGTGAATGGATGGTTTGTTACAGAAGAAGGGGAAGTGATAGCTTTGAAAAAAGCCGACCTTCTCCTTTATGAAACAACGGTACAGGAGGCATTGGAACAGGAAAAATTGTATTACAGAAAAAAGGCGGCACCGTTCAATTTGATGGAACGCTATGGTGCGGATGATTCTGTAAAAGAAAAGATAGAGAACCTCGATATCCAGGTGAAAAAAGAGCAAGATGGTCTGTATGTTTGTGCCAGCCTTGCATTAAAAGTACCTCTGACATCGCAGGAATTGGAAGCAATCCAGAATTTTCTCAGCATGCAGTACGAAATGGGAATCTTTGATACCCCTCGTCTTCGCAGTCACTCCGTAGAGGAAGGGGAAGGCGTTCTTGATTTTTCAGTAGATACAAAAGAAAAGTTCTCTCAAAAAGAAGTCCAATGCGAAATGCAGAAGAAATATGAAATCACATCCCTGGCCCATCCGCAATTTCCATGGCTCCATAGAATCCGGGCGTTGGCAGATATCAATGAAGAGGTTCACAAAGGAGCTTGGGGAGGATTTGTGGAACATGAGCAAAATCTTTCTCAGGAAGGAACCTGCTGGATCTATGACCAGGCAATCTGTTGTGAACATGCGGTTGTGGAAAGAAGTGCAGTGTTGTTTCAGGAGTCTCTTGCCAAGGGAAATGCATTAGTTACGGGAAACGCAGTAATGTATCAAACAAGTGTCGCAGAGGGAGCTTGCCGTATCCAGAGTGGTGAGATTTGGGACAGGGCTAGAATTCAAGGAAATGCACAGGTTGTTGCATCATGGAAAACGGGATATGCACCTTTGATCCTTGCCGATAGCCAGGTTTATGGAAATGTATGTGGGAAAGTATTGGTAAGTGGGAACGTTCTGCCAAACCGGAGTGTGGAGAACCAGACACAAGAACTGTTGGTTTTTAGAGGAGGTGATTCCGTTCGTAAAGTAAATGAAAGTAAGAAAAAAGTAAAACAGAAGAAACAGCCACAGCGCTGATAAGAAAGGATGATGCCTATGGAAAATACCCTGCAATTAGGGAATTTGTTGAAAGAAGGAACATACCCGGAGGAATATACCGGAGGGGAGAAGTGGACGATCCTGCATGGAGATACGCTGAAACTGGTGAAGGCATTTCAGCCGGGAATTTTTGATGCAGTGATCACCGATCCGCCCTATGCGTCCGGGGGAACGAAGCAGAATGAAAGAAACCGTACCACCAATCAGAAATACAGCAGTATGAAGGCTGAAAATGCCTTGCCAGATTTTGATGGGGATAACAAAGATCAGCGTTCCTGGACACACTGGATGGCAGAGTGGCTTTACGATGTGCGGAAAGCCTGCAAGATCGGTGCGCCGATCTGTCTGTTTATTGACTGGAGACAATACCCGTCCATTACCGATGCCCTTCAGTGGGCAGGCTGGATCTGGAGGGGTACAGCGGTGTGGGATAAAGGGAACTCCCGTCCGCAAAAAGGGCGTTTCCGCCAGCAGGCTGAGTATATTGTGTGGGGCAGTAACGGACCAATGCCGATCAGTCGTCCGGTGTCTTGTCTTCCCGGTGTGTTCCGCTATGGAAATCCCCAGAACCGTATCCATGTGACAGAGAAGCCTTTGCAGCTTATGAAAGATGTGATCCAGATCTGTGAGCCAGGTGGAAGAATCTTAGACCCCTTTGCCGGAGCAGGGACCACTATCCTTGCAGCCGTAGAGGAAGGATATGAGGCAGTGGGAATCGAGGTGACGGATGCTTATTATAAGCTGGGCAGTGACCGGGTGAAGTTTGCACTGGAAGCAAAAGAAAAAGAAGAAAGCGAGAAATAGCAAGGGCATCCATATGGATGTCCAAATTTATTTCAGAAGAAGAAAGGTGCATCCACCCGGATGCAGGAAAGGGGGCTTATGGACAAAGTCTATGATGTGACCATTCGGGAAGTGCGTGAAAAGACCGTTGCGGTGAAGGCGTCCAGCAAAGAAGAAGCGGAAAGAGGATGTCGGATGTATGGCCCAGGGACCAGTGAATATGATATTCAGTCTGTTCAGTATGAAGCAGTGGAACGGGAATCAGAAAAGGTATTTGAAATCGAAATCCGAAAAAGTTGTACCATCCGAAAATCCATCCCTGCACATTCCAGGGAAGAAGCGGTAGAACGGGTAGAGATTCTGTATGCCGACGGTGGCTTTGATGATGAATTTGATGAAAGCACGATGGATGTGAGTTTTGAAGTGAAAACAGAAAGCACAAAGAAAAAGGAACCGATGCGATAGGAGGTGAGGCGATGGAACAGGCGATGGCGTATGTGTGCTGTCCGGCAGAGGAAAGCAGGGTGAAGGTGCAGAGATACTGCCGGAAGATTTATGAACTGGGGTATGTACCCATTTGTCCGAGGTTTGGGTTTCTGCCATTTTTGGATGAAGGGGAAGCGGAAGATCAACAGGCATATAACCGGATGTCCCATTTGATCTTAAAACGGTGCCGGATGGTAGTGGTCTGTGGCAAAGAGGTTACCGGAACCATGAATACCGATATCAGTACAGCAGACCGACTGCATATCATCTGCACCACCTTGGATGGATTGATCAAGATCAAAGAAAAGGAATCATAATCGATTTTGCATGGGGGATTTGATGGAAATCGGTGGAACTGGTTTTGCAAGCATAGCGTTTGGATATCCAAACGCACTTTGGGGAGAACCCCAATCCCCCGGCAGTCGAGAAAGGAGAGAAGAGAAATGTTTTTTGCAGGAATGGCTCTGGGAGCAGTGGCAGGCACAGCCTTTGGCATTGGGATGATGTGCTGTGTAGTTGCCGGAAAGCAGGAAGATCAGCAGATGGAACGGATGCGCAGACAAAAGGAGGGAGAACCAAAAACAATCCATTTCCGGGATCGGGAAGGGAGAGAAAGGTTCTCCCTTTTGGATGGAGAAAGCCTTTGCATGATGGCAGAGGACGGAACGAAAGAGATTGGTATCTGCCGCTTTGTGGATGGGAAGCAGGTAGATGTGAATGGGCAGGTCTGGGAGACCGGGGAATTCCTCCGTCAGATGGAACGCCGGGGGATTCAGGTGTATCCCTTAGAAACAGCAGAAAAGAAGGAAAGGTAGGTGGTCGGATGAGAAAACGAAACCATGTGGTTCCGGTACGGTTGAATGCAAAGGAACTTCGGCATCTGGACGGACAGGTGGCAAAGAGTGGACTAAGCAGGGAGGAATTTTTACGTTCCCTGATCTTAGGCGCACAGCTCCAGACAAAGCCCTGTGAGCATCATGCAGAACTTCTTCGGAAGATTGCGGGGCTTTGTAACAATGCCAACCAGCTGGCCCATGTCGCCAATGGTACTGGAATGGCAGGGGAAGCCAGCGTACAGGAAATGCTGCGGATCTCCAAAGAGACCTGGCGTCTGGTGAAAGAGGAATGGTAGATGGCATATACCAGCGTCCTCCCCGTCCACCGCCTGGACCGTTCCATTGATTATGTGAAGGACCGGACGAAGACCACCAAGAGCGCCGGCTCTTTAGAAGAAGCCATTGATTATGCCCTAAACCGGGAAAAAACAGAGAAAACCATTTTTGAGGATGCCATGGGGTGTACCTGTGAAACTGCCTATGCAGACATGGTAAAGACCAAAGAACGGTTCCATAAGAAAGACGGGGTGCAGGGATACCATCTGGTACAGAGTTTTGCAGAAGGGGAGGTATCCCCCGAACTGGCACATCTGATCGGACAGGAACTGGCAGAGCAGTTATTGAAAGGGCAGTATGAGGTGGTGATCACGACCCATTTGAATACCAGTCATTATCACAACCATCTGGTATGGAATTCGGTGCGCATGGCGGATGGGAAGAAATACCACAGCAATGCCAAAAGTTATTTTACCGAAGTGCGCCGGATTTCAGATGACTTATGCAGGAAATACGGTCTTTCCGTGATCCAGACGAATCAGGGGAAAGCCATGCATTATGCCCAGTGGAAAGCAGAAGCGGAAGGGAAACCTACCTGGAGGACTGCCATCCGCATGGATATCCGGGAAGCTATTGGTGTGAGCTTTTCCTGGAGTCAGTTTGTAAAAGAAATGGAGAAGCGGGGTTATACCTGGAAGCTGAACCGGAAGTATCCGGCATTAAAGACACCGGATATGGAGAGATATGTCCGTCTGCGTTCCTTGGGAAAAGGATATGGGGAGACGGAAATCCGGGAGAAGATCTTACGTCCGAAAATCCAACAGATCTATGGAAAACCACAGATGCAGTTCCCAAAGAGGAACCTTACAGGATTGCAGAAACTTTACTATGCGTATCTATACCAGATGGGCATATTTCCCAAAAAACCGAAGCGGATTCCCTATGCAGTACGTTCAGACATCCGGAGGTTGGATCTTCGCATCCGGCAGATGGAATTTTTGCAAAAAGAAGGGATCAATACCAGGGAAGAGCTGGCTGCATACCGGAAACCTTTGGAGGAACAGGTTCTTTCCTTGATAAAGGAACGAAGGACGCTATACCGAAAAGAAGCAGGTGGTATGCGCATTCAGGAGATCAACAGGGAATTAAAAGAACTTCGGAAAAAGATCCGTTTCAGCCAGCAGATCGAAGTCCAGTCGAAAGAGATGGAAGAACGATTCAGGAGGGCAAAGGAACAGGAACTGGCACAGGAAACGTCCGGGAAACAACGAAGGGAAGAAGAACGGAAGCGGTAAGGAGGTGAGTGCGTATGAACTATGGCGGTGATGCGGCAGATCAGATCGTCCGGTATTCCATGGAAGGGATGGAACACACCCTGCGGATCAGCGGGAGCATTGCAAAGAATCTGGCGGTGCTGATCGTAGCGGTGCTGAAGGACCAGAAAAAGACCAGGGGGAAGACCAGCCTGCTTCGGATGTTAAAGGAACAGCGGGCCATGAAATTTTTCACCATTCCCCATGACAGGCTGCGGGAGTTTGCAGGGGAAGCCAGATCCAGGGGGCTTTTGTATGTAGTCATCCGGGATAAGAAGAACCCACAGTTTTCTGAGATCATGGTGTTTTCCGATGATGCAGCGAAGGTGAACAGGGTGCTGGACAAGATGAATCTGGACTTTGTAAAATCCGAAGCCGGAGAAGCGGTTGTGGAACAGGCACCAGTACGGGAAACAGGGCGTGTGATCGATGCAGAATTTACCGAGAAAACTGAAGCAAAAGAAGAGCATCCGGTGAAAACCGAAACGGTGGTATTGCCGGAAGGCACCATTGAGTTTGAGCTGAATGAAGAAGAGCGTCTGTTTGAGGTAGGGGAAGGCTCTCCTTCAGGAGAAAATTTTACCCAGGCGGAGAAGGCAGGGAATCTGTCCGGACCTTCCTCGCACAGCAGCGGTTCTTTTTCCGGGCAGGAAACTAGCTGGAAAGGGGAGAAACCGTAAGCGATGAATAATCTAGCGTTTTTACAAGTCCCGAAATCTGTGCGATAATCTCTTTAACTGGAGAAGCATCTCCCCATTTCCCGGTTTTTGTATTCAGGGCATGTTGACTATCAAATCATTCGATTGCTCTATG
>CAJTAL010000048.1 GCA_910574285.1 Lachnospiraceae bacterium
AATCAGCACCACCGGCTTAGCCGGTGGTTTGTTATCCGCCCTATAAGGGCTCGTTCCCGGCGCTGGAGTCTAAAGACCCATCGAATGGTTCGCCAGCCGCAACGTCAGTTACCTGCTAAGCCCTTCGGGCTCATCTTTTCTTGTTGCTTTTGTTTACCGGCTCACCCGTAAACGGGTCAATATACTCCTTCAATGACATCTGGTCATATTCTAAATCTTCTTTTAGTTGATTCCGAATATACTCTTCTATCTTTTTTGCATTTTTTCCTACCGTGTCCACATAGTATCCTCTGCACCAAAAATGTCGATTGCCATACTTGTATTTGAGATTCGCGTGTCTCTCAAATATCATCAGGGTACTTTTTCCTTTTAAATACCCCACAAAATCTGACACACTCATCTTCGGCGGTATTTCTACCAACATATGGACATGATCCGGACAGATTTCTGCTTCCACAATATTTACTTCTTTGCGCTTGCACAACATACTCAAGATATTTGCGATGTCCCGTTTCAACTCGCCATATATAATCTTTCTTCTATATTTCGGTGCAAAAACGATATGGTACTTACAATTCCACTTTGTATGTGATAAACTATTGTTGTCCATTTGGACTACCTCCTTTGATTAACAAAACGGTTGGCGNACCTGTTTTTATTATATCAGGGGAGGTTTTTTACACAACGCTAAAGCTATTTTAACCACCCGCAGAGCAGGTGGTTTATTTGTTCTCCAAAGTTCCGTTTTTCGGATCAGCGAAAAACTCCTCAATGGAGAACAGGGCCATGCCCTAACAAATAAAGGCACAGTAAACATCCTGCTTACTGTGCCCACCCTTATTATTTCCTCAGTCCTAATCTCTCAATCAACGTACGGTATCTCTCGATATCCGTCTTCTTAAGATACGCCAGCAGTCCTCTTCTCTGTCCTACCATCTTCAGAAGACCTCTCCTGGAATGATGATCCTTCGGATTATTCTTGAAATGCTCTGTCAAGTCATTGATCCTTGCCGTAAGAATTGCAATCTGAACTTCCGGTGAACCTGTATCTCCGGCTGTCCTGCCATAATCTGCTACGATCTGTTCTTTCTGTTCTTTTGAAATCATTTGTCATATCCTCCTTAATCTTGTTCCTAACGCCTGATATTAAGTAATGGTTGGAGCTTCCATTTACCGAACATCGGCTCTCATACCTGCCAAGTATAACATACTCTCCAACTCTTGTAAAGATGGATTTTCTGCCATTTCATGCCATTTTCATACTATTTTCATACTAATCTTCATACTAATCCTCTTCGTCGTCCTCTTCTTCTCCCATAGGTTCCAATATGGCAAACGCAATATTCGTCGCATGGTCGCCCACTCGTTCTAAGCCGGACGCCGTATCCGAGAACATCATCCCGGCCTCCGGAGTACACTTATTCTTTGTCAGCCTCTTTACATGCGTATTCTGAAGCTTCCGCTCCATCTCGTCAATCTCATCCTCAAGCTGCAATATCTCCTGCATATGCTCGTAATTACGATTTCCGAACATTTCCAGAGAGTATTTCAATATCATCAGCGTCTTCTCATTCAGCTCCCGAAGCTGTCTCTTTGCTTTGTCACTGAACTCTATCCCGCGCTCGATCCTGTCTTTCGCGGAATCGGCAAAATTCTCCGCATGATCACCGATCCGTTCGATATCATTCACCACATGGAACAGACCCCCGATCAGCTTTTCATCCGCAATAGGCAGAACCAGTTCGTTAGCCTGAACCAGATAATTCGTAATCTTCCGGTTCATAAAATCAATGTATTCTTCACGCTTATAGACTTCCTTGATCTTCTCCTCATCCGGATCACAAAGCGCCTCCATCGCTACTTCCAGATTCTTCATCGCGACATGTCCCATATGTACAATCTCCCGGATTCCATCCAGAACCGCCGTCGTGGCCGACAGAATCTTACCCTTTCCGATAAAGAGAAGTTCGTATTCATCCTCTGCTTCGTCGGTACCCGGTACGATCTTATAGGTCGCCTTGACAATCCAGCCCATGAACGGGAAGAGCATCGCAACCTCCACAACCTTCATCAACGTATGCACATTCGCCACGGCTCTGGCAAGGCTTCCGCCTGATATTTGAAGCATCATATCCGTAAACGGATGGATCGCGATCATCAAAACGATGAACATGATCAACGAACCGATCACATTAAACAGAAAATGAATCAGCGCCGCTCTCTTTGCATCCTTATTTCCGCTTAAACTGGCCACCAGCGCCGACACACAGGAACCGATATTACATCCAAGAATCATGAAGGGGCAGATCGCGAATTCCAGAAGCCCCTGGGATACCATCAGCAATATGATTCCCACCGTCGCGGACGAACTCTGAAGCACCGCCGTTATCACCAAACCCGTCAGGATCGCCGCAAACGGGTTCGTAAGAGACGCAAGGAAATTCAATATCTTCGGGGACTCCTTGACCGCCTCCATGCTGTCGCCCATAATACTGAGACCCATGAACAGGATACCAAAACCTAATATCACTTCGCCTATCTTCTTAATGCTCTGCTTCTTACAGAACATGACCATGACAACCCCTATGATCACCACCAGCGGCGCAATATCCGACAAGTTAAACGCAATCAACTGCCCTGTGATCGTAGTACCGATATTCGCCCCCAGTATTACTCCCGACGCCTGCATCAGGCTCATAAGGCCCGAATTCACAAAACTGACAACCATCACCGTCGTCGCGTTCGATGACTGAATGACCGCCGTAAATATAATACCCACGATCATTCCGATAAACCGGTTCTTCGTGAAAAACTCCAATATACTACGCATCTTGGCGCCCGCCGCTTTCTCAAGGCCTTCGCTCATCAGTTTCATTCCATACAAGAAGAAACCCAATCCTCCCAACAGCATAAAAATCGTCGTGATTCTCATTCGTACTCTCCTCTACTCTCCGTATCCAAAGAAACGTTTCCCATACGCAATATCTTTGTCAATACACGCTTTCAGCTCTTCAATATTCTCAAACCGCCGTTCCGGGCGGCAGAATTCCAGCAATTCTATAGACACTGACTTTCCATATGCATCCCCGCCGTAATCAAACAAAAAACTCTCTGCCAATACTTTCTCTTCTTTGCTGACCGTCGGTTTCACACCTATGTTGGAAATAGCATGGTAACTCTGCCCGCCGATCCGGACATTCGACAGATATACACCCCTCGGCGTGATCAGCTTATCTTCCGGCCACACCACATTCAAAGTCGGGAACCCCAATCTCC
The DNA here is from genome assembly GCA_910574285.1 of Lachnospiraceae bacterium. Taxonomy (GTDB): domain Bacteria; phylum Bacillota; class Clostridia; order Lachnospirales; family Lachnospiraceae; genus Sporofaciens. Next base: position 3,277 of record CAJTAL010000048.1, read on the forward strand.
TTCCCAACTGCTTCCCGTGTTCTACCTGTCCTGTAATTCCATAGGCATATCCCAACAGCTCACCCGCAAGCCTCATATCTCCATGGCCTAAGACTTCTTTGATATAGGTACTGCTGATTATCCGATTCTCATAGCGCTCTTTCTCGATAACAATTAACTGATATCCGTACTGCCCGGCATAGTCCGCAAGCATCCGGATATCCCCCCGCTTCTCATAACCGAACCGGAAATCCGTTCCAACTACGACATATCTTGCATGGAACACCCCTTTTACGATATCTCTGATAAAATCCTCTGCCGAAATCCGGCTGAACTCCCGGGTAAAAGGACAATTTACCAGCACATCCACTTTATCATTCAGATGCGCCTTTCTCTCTTCACACGTCATCAGAAGCTGCCGCGGCTTCATATCGAACGCGCACACGATACTTCTGATTCCGTCCCGGTTCCCAAGCTCTCTTACTTTTTCTGTCAATTTCTGATGACCTCTGTGCAGACCGTCAAATTTACCAAAAGTTACTGCTGACTCCCTGCTGTCCCTGTACTCAGACAATCTGTTGATGTATTGCATAGCTGTTCCTCTTTACTTTTTCATAACTTCTCGTAAAACATCTTAACAACCTGATAGGATTCTTTCTGTTCCTGCCACTTATAAACCGCGATAAACTGTCCTTCCTTATCGTACACTCTTATAGACTGCCGTCCCTTTGCCTGCTTTCCATCATATGGAAAAAGCATATCCAAAGACAGAGGATTCCCGTTCTTCGCCAGCGCCTCGCCTCTGCCTCTTACCTGCATCCGGGGATAACCGGCGAACATCTCGTCAATCGGGATTACATCCTCCATAAGGCTTCCGTCTTCCTTCTTTCTTCTGATCTCTTCCAGAGTCAGGCTATCCTCCAGGCGGAATCTTCCTGTCCTGGTACGGAGCAAGTCTTCCATACAGCCCAGGCAGCCTAACCTCTGACCGATATCATGACACAACGTACGGATATATGTGCCTTTGGAACATCTGACTTCCATCCATATCCTTGGCAATTCCGTCTTTTTGATCCGGATTTCATAGATTTGCACGATTCTCGCCTTTCGCTCAATCTCTTTTCCTTCTCTGGCAAGTTCGTACAATTTCCTTCCATTCACCTTTATCGCAGAGTACATAGGCGGAACCTGCGCATACTCTCCGACAAAACTCTGCAGGACGTCCGAGATCTCTTCCGGCCTGAACTCAGGCACTTCCCGGCTCTCAAGAACGGTTCCGGTAATATCCTGCGTGTCCGTCGCGCGTCCCAATAAAAGAACCGCCTCATAGGTCTTATCCTTGTCTGTCAGCATATCGCACAGTTTCGTCGCCCTGCCAAGACATACCGGCAGGACTCCCTCCGCGTCCGGGTCCAGGGTACCCGTATGGCCGATCTTCCTCTGGCCTACAATTCCCCGAAGCTTCGCCACCACATCATGAGACGTATACCCCTTTTCTTTTCGCACATTCAGAACACCGTGAATCATATGTATCCTCTTTCCTACCTTCCCTGGGGATTCTCCATCTGCGCTTCGATCCGCTCCGACAGATTATTGATCACATCGCGGTATGTACCTGCCATCGTAAGTCCCGCTGCTTTCCTGTGTCCGCCGCCTCCAAAATATCTGGCGATTTTACACACATCGATCCGGTCTTTTGAACGGAGACTGACTTTATATACATTCGTTTCCACTTCATACATAAAGATTGCCACTTCTACGCCTTTGGTCAGCCGAAGCTGGCTTACGATCCCATCCATATCCTTGACCCCGACCCCGTAGAAATCCATGGTTTTCTTCGTCACATAAGAGGCGATACACGTCTTATCCATGAAAAGAATACTCTCAAGCAGCGCTCTTCCCAAGATCTGATTCTGCGCATAAGTCTTCTCATAAAAAGTATCCTGGATAAGCTTCGGTCCGTCCACACCCTTTTCCAACAGCCTTGCCGCTGCCCTGAAAGTGGACGGTGTCGCACAGGAATACTGAAATACCCCCGTATCATGCACGATACCAAGATACAGCGCCGTCGCCGTATCTAATGATATCTTCTCATCCTCCAGCAGATTATATACCAGTTCAGAAGTAGAGCTGGCATCCGGGACGATATAATCCTCCTGTGCAAATCCTAGATTACTGATATGGTGATCGATGCAATAAGTCCTCCCTGCCGTGTCAAACAACGCCCCCGAAAAACCAAGACGCTCTTTATCCCCGCAATCCAGGGAAATAAACAGGTCATATCTTTCATCCGCCGGGATCTCATGACGTATCATGTCCACAGCCGGCAGGCACTTCAGTGATTCGGGAATATCCTCTAGATATACGTCTGCTTTTCTGTCTTTGTAGTTATCTCTGATATACTGGTACAATCCCATGCACGAACCCACACAGTCCCCGTCCGGACGTATGTGCCCGCCGATTGCAATCGTTTTTGCATCTTTCAGAATCTTATTCAGCATCTGCATCCCCTTCTACTACAATATTTTTGGTCACTTCATCAATCTTCTTCGACATATTGACGCCGTACTCAATAGACTGATCCAATATGAACTGAATCTGCGGCGTATTCCTCATATTCAGCGTGCCTGCAAGCTCGCGCCGAATGTACCCTTCTGCACTCTTAAGTCCCTGAATCGTATCTTCCTGCGCCTTTTTATCTCCCAGCACGCTAATATAAGCATTGCACGTCTTAAGATCAGGCGCTACCCTGGCCGCGACCACGGAAGTCCATGGCGCGACGCGGGGATCTTTCAAATTCCTGATGATATTACTCAACTCCCGTTGTACTTCGGTATTGACTCTGGTATTCTTTATACTTCCTTTTTTCATTTCTTCACACCTCTTCTTGCAGCCAGTACATCATTACATGAATCCTCTGGCTTAACTGCCTTCACAAAACGGGATAAAAACTTATCTATCTTGGTATCTCTACCATCTTGAACGCTTCAACCAGATCGCCTTCTTTAATATCGTTAAAGTTCGCGAATACGAATCCGCACTCATATCCCGCTCTTACTTCTTTCACATCATCCTTGAAACGTCTCAGAGATGCAAGCGGTCCCTCGAAGATCACGATTCCGTCCCTGGTCAGACGAACGGAGCAGTCTCTCTCGAAAATACCGTCCTGCACATAAGAACCGGCAATGGTTCCCACACCGGACGCCTTGAATGTCTGACGAACCTCTGCATGCCCCAGTACCTTTTCTTCAAATACCGGATCCAGCATTCCCTTCATAGCCGCTTCCACATCCTCTATCGCATTATAGATTACACGATACAGACGAATATCAACGCCTTCCCGTTCCGCAGTCTCTTTCGCCGTTGCATCCGGCCTTACATTGAATCCGATGATAATCGCGTTAGATGCCGAGGCAAGGCTTACATCAGACTCATTGATGGCGCCGACGCCTCCATGGATGATCTTTACGACAACTTCTTCGTTTGTAAGCTTCAGAAGACTCTGCTTCATCGCCTCTACAGATCCCTGCACATCTGCTTTTACCACAATTCCAAGCTCTTTTAAGTTTCCTTCCTGAATCTGAGTGAACAAATCATCCAGAGACAGTTTTGATTTTGTATCTTCCAGAAGCTTCACTTTGCTCTGTGAGATAAATGTCTCCGCAAAGCTTCGCGCTTCTTTGTCATTCTCGCATCCTACGAACACTTCACCTGCATTCGGCACGTCGTTGAGACCCAGGATCTCCACCGGCATAGACGGACCCGCTTCTTTCACACGTCTTCCCTTATCATCCATCATCGCACGGACTTTTCCGTGTGCGGAACCTGCCGCTATGGAATCGCCCACATGCAGGGTACCCTTCTGGACGAGGACGGTGGCGACGGAGCCTCTTCCCTTATCTAACTGAGCCTCTAATACCAGGCCTCGGGCACGCCGGTTTGCGTTCGCCTTAAGCTCCAGCACTTCTGCCGTCAGGATAATCATCTCCATCAGGTCCTCCAGGCCTTCTCCCGTCTTAGCCGATACCGGTACAAAGACGGTGCTTCCGCCCCAGTCTTCCGGAATCAGCTCATATTCGGTCAGTTCCTGCTTCACACGCTCGATATTCGCGCTGGGCTTATCGATCTTATTCACCGCTACGACAATCTCTACCCCTGCCGCTTTTGCATGGTTGATCGCCTCAACAGTCTGCGGCATCACGCCGTCGTCCGCCGCTACAACCAGAATCGCGATATCCGTAGAACTTGCTCCGCGCATACGCATCGCCGTAAACGCCTCATGTCCCGGTGTATCCAGGAACGTAATCTTCTCTCCGTTCACATCCACCACATAAGCGCCGATATGCTGAGTAATACCGCCTGCTTCTTTGTCAATCACGTTCGTATGACGAATCGCATCCAAAAGAGATGTCTTACCATGGTCGACATGACCCATGACACAGACTACCGGCGGACGCTTCTTCATCGTGCTTTCATCCTCTTCATCTTCCTTCAGAAGCTCCTCGATTACATCTACAACCTCTTCTTTCTCACACAATACGTCAAATTCCAGCGCGATTCCTTCAGCGGTCTCGTAATCAATCTCCTGATTCACCGTTGCAACCTTCCCCTGCATGAACAGTTTTTTCACAATCACTGACGGAACGATCTTCATCTTATCCGCAAGCTCTTTAATCGTCAGAACCTCCGGGATGATAATAGACTTAATCTCTTCCACAATCTTCTGTTCTCTCTGCTGCGGTTTCTGAAACTGCTGTTTCGTCTCGTTCTTTTTCTTTCCTTTTACTGCTCTCTCTTCCTCATCCCCGCGGCGATAGTCTTTCTTCTTATGATCATCCTTACCTTTTCCTTTACTGCGCTGCGGCTTCTGTGTCTCCACTGCCGGCGCCGGAATACTGTTGTTACTTCCTCTTCTGTCATTACGACGGTCCGGCCGTTCGCCCGGTCTGCGTCCCTGTCCGCGGTCACGGTCATTCTGAGCACGGTCGCGGTTTCCCTGTGGTCTCTCTCTGTCTCGGTCACGGTCTCCCTGGAAGCGGTCGCGGCCCCTGTCACGGTCTCCCTGGAAACGGTCGCGATTCCCCTGTGGTCTCTCTCTGTCTCGGTCACGGTCTCCCTGGAAACGGTCTCGGTCCCTTCCTCTATCCCCAAAAGAACGTTCCCGATTCCGGTCACGATCTCCCTGCGGTCTGTCCGGACGTGTTCCCTGCGTACGGTCGCCCCTCGAAGGTCTTGCCCCTGAGCCTCTGAAATCCTTAGAATCCCGCTGTCTTTCACTGCCTCTCTCCTGACGTTCCCCGCGGTCTTTCATCCTCTGTGGCTGCTTTTTCTCCATCGTTCCTGTTTTCTCAGGCTTCTTCTCTGCCGGACGTTCCGCATTTTGTACATTCTGTGCTTTCTCGGAGGTAGCCGCAATCTCCGGTATTTTCTCAGATATTACCGGCTTGGATACTTCTGTTTCCGGACGTTTTACAATTTCCTCCGGTCTGGCAGTTGATGCCGCTGCAGAACGCTTTACTATCTTAGACGCATCTGTCGGCCTGGCAGCCGTCGCCGGACGTACTGCTTTTGCCGGACGGCCGTTATTTACCTGCATCGGTTTCCCCTGAGGCGAAGCCGGACGTCCGCCGCCGTTCGCCGGCTGCCCTGCATTCGCTCTGCTGCCCGGTCTCCTGGCCTGTTTGCCTCCGTTCTGCGTATTCTGCGGCCGGAATACATGCACGATGTTCTTCTTCTTCGGAGCCTCTGCCTCCGGCTTAGCCGCATCCTTTCCCGCAGGCTTAGCCTTCGCGAAACCTCTCCTCACCACATCGGCGTCCGCCTCTTCAAGCGCGCTCATATGAGTCTTCACTTCTATATTCTTTCCGCTCAGGAATTCAAGGACTTCTTTACTCGGAACATTCAATTCCTTCGCTAATTCATATACTTTGATTTTTGACATCTTAACTACCTCCTCTATGCAATTGTATGATCTTCTGTATCCATATTCTTTCTGATTCCTTTTGCAAACCCCTCATCCAATATCGCAAGAGACGCCCGGAATTGCTTTCCCATTGCATGCCCCAAGGTATCTTTATCCTTATAGAAACAAATCGGCACGTGATAGTAATCACACATATTCTTAAATTTCTTCTTCGTATTATCAGATGCGTCGTCCGCTACAATAACCAGGGAAGCCCTTCCGGACTTTACTTCCTTCTCCGTGCTGAATTCTCCGCTGACTGTTCTTCCTGCCTTTGTAGCCAGACCAATGAGTGACAACGCTTTACTCTGTCCCAATCAACCCCATCTCCTTTTCTAACGCTTCGTATACCTCTGCCGGAATAGACTGTTTGAAAGATCGTTCCAGCCCTTTATTCTTAACCGCCTTTTGGAAACATTCCTTCGAAGGACAGATATACGCTCCCCTTCCGTTCTTCTTCCCGGTAGCGTCCAGAAGAAATTCTCCTTCTTTCGTCCGTATGACACGAATCATCTCTTTCTTATTCTTCATCTCCTGACAGCCAACGCACCGCCGCACAGGGATCTTTTTACTTGCACCCACACACTCACCTATTCCTCATCATCTATTTCTTCGAATACGATATCTTCTTCATAGTCTACATCATATTCCTCTTCCTGATATGCCTCCTCATGCCCTTCTTCGTAATTCTCCTCGAATTCCTCATAAGAAGCGTCATATTCTTCTTCATACACACCTTCGCTTAATTCCAGATAATTTTCCGGAAGATCTCCGGACTCTATCGCCTGCGTTTCACTCTTAATGTCAATCTTATAACCTGTAAGTCTTGCCGCAAGCCTTGCATTCTGTCCTTCTTTCCCAATCGCAAGAGATAATTGATAATCCGGAACAATTACGCCTGCCGTCTTATCATCCGGATCTGCCATGACTGAGATGACCTTCGCAGGGCTTAGCGCATTCTCGATCAGAATCGCAGGATTATCGCTCCAATTGATAATATCGATCTTCTCGCCCCGCAGTTCATTCACGATCGCATTTACTCTTGACCCGTTCAGTCCGACGCAGGCGCCCACCGGATCGACATCCGGGTCATTCGACCACACCGCGATCTTCGTTCTGCTCCCCGCTTCCCTGGCTATACTCTTGATCTCAACGATTCCGTCCTTTACCTCCGCCACTTCTGCTTCAAACAATCTCTTTACCAGCTCCGGATGGGTACGGGATACCAGAATCTTCGGTCCTTTCGTCGTGTTTTTCACCTCTACGATATACAGCTTAACCCTCTCTGTCGGCTTAAAAACTTCTCCCTTAACCTGTTCGTTCTCTGTCAGCATTGCGTCGGCCTTACCCAGATTGATGCTGACATTCCTGCCCACATAACGCTGAACGATTCCTGTAACGATATCTTTCTCTTTCTCAAAATACTGATCATATACTACCTTACGCTCTTCCTCCCTGATCTTCTGGAGAATCAGATTCTTGGCATTCTGGGTTGCTATACGCCCGAAGGATTTTGATTCAATCGGTATCTGCACGATATCTCCCAGTTCATATCTGCTGTCGATTCCTTTCGCATCTTCGTAACTAATCTCCTCCAGCTTATCTTCTACCTCTTCAACCACAACCTTTTCTGCGTAAAGTTGATATTCACACGTTGTTCTGTTCATATCTACTTTAATATTGTCTGCTTTTCCAAAATGATTCTTACAGGCGTTCAGCAGAGAATTCTCGATTGCATCCAGCAGAGTCTCTTTGCTGATCTCTTTCTCTTCCTCCAATATATTCAACGCCTCTAGCAATTCTGTGTTCATTGTATTCTCCTCCTAACTCTGATACTTAATCTATCTCTACGAAAACTCTTACAGGTTTCTTAAAAATCAAACGCCAGACGAATCAGTGCAATATCACTTTTGTCAAATATCTTTTCAGTTCCATCTCCTGTCTCTATCGTTACCGTATTCTCATCATATCCCTTTAATATACCGATAAATTCTTTCTGCTTCTCAATCATACGGTATGTCCTGATCTCAACTTCCGCTCCCAGGCTTCTTTTATAATCCTTCTCCTTCTTCAAAGGTCTCCCGAGTCCTGGAGAACTGACCTCCAGAATATACGCGTCTTCAATATAATCCTTTTCATCCAGTTGATCCGAAAGCTTTCGGCTCACCGCCTCACAATCATCTATCGTGATACCGCCCGGCTTATCAATATATGCCCGAAGATACCACGAACTGCCTTCCTTCACATATTCCACATCTACGAGTTCGAATCCATGCTCTTCTATGATGGGCAGCAGAATCTCTTCCGTCTTCTGTTCGTACTGTTCTCTCTTTGTCAATCTCAAATTCCTCCTTCAAGAAACCAATGAAAACCATCTTTTGCAAAAATGAATGGCACTCAACAAAGAAGAGTGAACTTACGTCCACTCTTCTGCCGATTCCCTTATGTAACTGATTGCAAGTATAGCACTTTATCCTTGTAAAATCAAGGCTTTTTTGAAAATAATCCCTCTTATCACAAAATCGTTATCCATGTATCTGAAGCAGTTTAGCCTTTAATTCCTGCTCAAGCCTTTGCATCTCCTGCTCTGCCTGCGCCCTCTTCTGCCTGCCTTCCCGCTGGATCTGCATCACCTCATCCAGCGTCGAGATCAGCGTCTCATTCGTAGCTTTCAGTGTCTCGATCTCCACAATGCCTCTCTCAGATTCCCTGGCCGTCTCGGTCACCGCAAGTTTCAGTTTCTCCGCATTCCTTCTGAGAAGCTCATTCGTCATATCCGTCACTTCCCTCTGTGCGGCTGCGGCCTGCGCGGAATGCTCAATCCCAAGCGTCAGAACCATCTGGCTCTTCCAAAGCGGAATCGTATTTACGACCGTAGACTGAATCTTCTCCACCATCAAAGTATCATTGCCTTGTACCAGACGCATCTGCGGAGCCGTCTGCATGGAAATCGTCCTGGTAAGCTCCAGATCATGAATCTTCTTCTCAAACCGATTACACATACCGTCCAGATCCCTCGCGGCCTGCGCATCCTCCGCAAGTCCTGTACGGGACGCTTTTTCCAACAACTGTAAGAGACGGCCGTTTCTCACCTCCGCCAGCTTCTTCTTCCCCGCCAGGATGTACATGGTCAGCTCTTTATAATATGTCAGATTCAATTCATACATCTTATCTAACACCGCAATATCTTTTAACAGGCGAACCTTATGAGATTCCAGAACCTTGCATATCTGATTGATATTCACTTCCGCCTTTGCGTATTTGGCCTTTGCCGACCGTATTTTTCCTGAACTTTTTTTGAAAACACCCAGGAATCCTTTCTCCTCTTCCTCGTCAAAATCCCGTAACTCCTTCACAACATCTGAGAGCAGTCCACCGATCTCTCCTAAGTCCTTCGTTCTCACATTCTCAAGCGCCGACTCGGAGAAATCCGCCATCTTCTTCTGGGTTCCTGCTCCATACTGCAGAATCGCCCCGGAATTTGTCAGATCAATCTGCGCGGCGAATGCATCCACAGCCCTTCGCTCATCCTCTGACAGCATACTCTCATCAAATACCGCCGCTTTCGGTTCTGCCGCCGTCCGTGTCTCTTTCTCTTCCTTCTTAAATGGCTCCAAAGTAAGCTCCGGAACCGTCTGAAACTGTCCAAATTCATGATCCATACGTGTTTCCCTCCATCTCTCGCACTCTATCCGTCAGACTCCTCATTTTCTCAGGCCGTCGTCTGTAAGCCCTTCCTGCGCCAGAAGAGTCTGCAGAACGGATATATCCGAAGATACGTCCCATGCAGTCTCCTGGAACATGCCGTCTAAAAGCTTTTCAAATGCTACATTCAGTGTATCCAATGTTGCTTCGATCTCTTTCTTTGAAGAACGAATATTCTCACCGGCAACCGGCTGCGCCTCCATCTCCTGATAGGCCTCTAAAAGCTTTACCGTCGTCGGCAGATAATACTCCATCAACTTATGGATATCGTCTACCGATTCCGGATTCTGCTCCACCCGATGGAAGATCCGGTTCACCAACAGTTCCATACGCGATATCTTCGCGGAGATCTCCTCACCGTGAATCGCATCGTTGCACGCATGAATCTTCCTGATATAAGTATCTCCTTCTACAATTACTCTCTGCACCTCCGGCGGAAGCTTCGTTCCGCCTAGTCCTGACGCTTCGGACTCTCTCTCATCCTGTCTGTCTAATCCTGACGCTTCTGCTTCCCTCTCGATCTGTTTCCTCTGCGCTTCGGCCTGCAGATACTGCCGATACATCCCGTCGCTTACGATCAGACATGTCCTCTGTTCATCCAGATGTCCCTGCAGAAACCATCCTCTCGAAAACATATCTTCCAGATCTCTCGCCACATACCTGGCATTTTTTTTCACCGCCTTTGAAAGTTCCTGGATATTACAATACTCTCTCTTCCCCAGGACACGGATATATGTTCGGAATCTTCGGATTCTGGCACGGATGCCTGTCCCGCACCCGCATATCACAAACCCGGCGACTCCCATGCTTAAGAAAAGAGCCATGACCGCAATCTCCGGAATTCCATATCCGCCAGCCAGCCATGCAGTAACGGCAAAGAATAAAAATGCGGTGGAGCACATACCTCCTATAACTGCTCCTAACACTGTCGTAACCGTTCCTCTTACCTGCACAGAAGTAACCTGCCGATACAGGACGGGCGGCTTAGGTCTTCGATTCACGGCCTGTACACTCTTAATATTCCTCGAAACGGCGCCGACCGCATCGTTGACCGTATTCGTAATTGTCTGATTCAGTTTTCTGAAATCCTGAGAATCAACTGCATTCTGCACTGTCTTGCGGATATCCTCTCCGAACCTTTCCAAATCCCGATAAATCATCTCATCCACCACTCTCATTGCTTTTCTTTTGCTTAGAATGTTTTTATTGTATCACAATCATTCCCTGTCAGCAACTTAAGTTTCGGTATGAATACTTTTAAGTAACACTTTTAATCTTCCACCCTGATCTGCGTAACCGCTGTTTCCAGTTTCACCTGCTTTCTGATGTCTCCCGTACAGATTGTATAAGTTTCGCCGGTCTTTAATTCCGGTGAAGATACGGCGAACCACTGTGCCGTTTTCTCTGCAGTGATCTCGGCGATGGATTCTCCGCTGCCGTTATATACAGAAAGGACAGTACCGGCTTCCATCGGTTCGCTCATGTTCCATACAAGTACCGGCTGCGTGGAATCATCACTTGGATTCTGCGCCATTCCTATGCTTCCTGTCCCCGTAAATGCCCCGCCTGTCACTTTACATACGGATGCGAAATCCAACGTAGCATTCCCTCCGCTGACCGGACCATGAACCGTGAGAGTCCCACCGTTGATAAAGATGTCCCCATTGGCATCCAGTCCGTCGCCGTCGGCATCGACGTACACATTTCCTCCGTTAAACGTCATGACAGCCCCCTGGTCCTCTTCTGGAAATCCTTTTTTTACATCCATGCTTTTTTGCTCATCTTCGGCGCTTTCATCCTTAGAGGCGGCCGCGTTGATACCGTCGTCAGAAGCTATAATCCGAATATCCCCGCCGTTGACCGTGATCTCAAATCCCTCTATCCCTTCATAACTTTGCGAAATATCAAGAACGCCTCCGTTAACCGTCAGTTTTTGCCCCGCATGGACTCCGTCATCCCCTGTGCTGACTGAAAATGTACCCGCCTCAATCGTTATATTCTGGTCGCTGTGTATCGCGTCGTCACAGGAGTCCAGAGAATATTCCCCTCCTGCAATGATCAGATCCACATATGATTTCAAAGCTTTAGAGCTGCCGGAATCGGACTCGTCTCCATCTGCCGGTATCGTACCTTCTTCTGATGGAGTCATCTGCTCTTCTGATTCTCCCTCCGGCGGCGCCATTCCTTCTCCTGGCTCCCCTTCCGGCGGTGTCATCTGCTCTCTCATGTCCTCTTCCGGCGGTGTCATCCCCTCTCTCATGTCTCCTTCCGGCGGCGTCATCTTTTCTCTCATGTCTCCTTCCGGCGGTGTCATCTGCTCTCTCATGTCTCCTTCCGGCGGCGTCATCTGCTCTCTCATGTCTCCTTCCGGCGGCGTCATCTCTTCTCTCATGTCTCCATCTTCCGGCATATTCTCCGGAGGCATCCCCGTTCCGCGATCTCCCGGTATCTCGGATATCTCGGATGTCTTCCTTGCGTTCCCGCTTCCCCCATCCGCTGTGATATCTATATTTCCGTCATTGATCCGAAGAAGCGTCTCCGCCTGAATCCCGTCGCCTCCCGATGTAATCTCAAAGGAACCCTTTTCAATCAAAATATAGCCTTTATCCGACTCTTTTGCATTTGACGCTTTCATCCCGTCGTCGCCGCTCTCGATTGTAAAGTTCCCGTTTTTTACCGATATGCTGTCCTTTCCTACAATCCCGTCGTCCGCCGCCGAGACGACGTATGTGCCGGTGACAAATTTCAGATCGTCCTTACAATGAACCGCATGATTATAATTTCCGGTAACATTCAAAATTCCCGTTCCGTTAAAAGTCAAGTCATCCTTGGAAAAGACCGCCGCATCCGGTTCGTCATCCCCTTCATTCTCATACTGATAATCCTCAGCGTCTGCAAAAGTATTCTCCGTACCCTCTGCCAGGATCACAATCACATTGCCCCCTTTGCTGTAAAAAGGCGAAGAAGTTCCGCAGGTAACACTGACGCCGTCAAGAACCAGCCTGACCGTCTCCTCCTTCTTTGCATCCACAATGATCTGCCCATCCTCAAGTGTTCCTGATAAGATATACGTTCCTTCTCCCGTGATCGTAACTCTGCTCCCCTCAATCTCTATATAATCCATACCGCCGCCCGCAGCAGACGCATTCTCTTCGGATACAGAATCCCCGGACTCTGTATCCCTTCCTACCTCGGCAGATATCCTGTCACCCTCAAGACTCAGATAAACAGCATTATCTTCCTCCCAGGTATCATCAAGCTTATCTTCACTGTATTTTCCTTCTGTCAACGTAACGGTACTGACAGACGCGTGTCCGGCGTTATCCAGACTGCTTCCGGCATCCGCCTCCTTCGTTTCTGCTTTCTGTGTGCATCCTGTCATACTGCTTATCAGCAATAAGCCCGTCAAAAGCGCCAATCTCTTCTTGTTCTTCATTCATCCTCACCTCTATAATTCTTCCTGTATCGCGGCTCTTCGCCCGCAGACAATCGTCAGGTTTCCGTTCCTGCACCGAATCGCGTCCAGCATCTCTTTCTCCCTTCGGATATCCTTAAGTGTAATATGATATTCCAGCTCATACATACTCCCAAGATTCGTCGTCTTCACCCTCTGCAGGCTGCACCGGTCCGTATACTCTCGAAAAATATCGTCGAAGATCTCCGTATAATCCAGATGTTCCGCTATCGTAATCCGAAGATCCTTATTCTCCTGCTTCGACTCTCCAAAACGTGTCTTCCCTAACAGCAAAAACACCCCGCCTATCATGATCGTCATAACGACGGCAAAACTAAGGAAGCCAGTCCCGGTAGCCAATCCTACCGCCATGGCAAAGAAAATGACAGCCATTTCCTTCGAGGAACCCGGAACCGAACGAAACCGCACCAGACTGAATGCCCCAAGCACCGCTACACTGGTTCCAAGATTCCCGTTCACAAGCATAATAACCATCTGAACCAACACCGGAAGCAGTGTAAGCGTCACCATAAAATTTTTACTGCATGCTCCCTGTGCACCATAGATCACCGCGATCAGAAGCCCCAGCAATATGGAAACCAGCATACACAGCAATGCATTCTGAACTGTCAGACTTCCCTCTACCCCTGTTAATATACTTGAAAACATATCTGTTTCTCCTCTCTTTCCATTTCGTTTTCTACGAATCTGTTATGTCTATGCTCCGCCAAATGACCATACACCGCTCCGTATTTTGAAAAGGATATCGGATAGATCATGAGCTCTCCCAGAAGATTCGCAAGCCACATAGGATACGCATCCGACACTTTGATTTCCATCAGATACTCCCCCGGATTCAGGATCTCGCATTCCCCGTCATAAGAAAGCTCCAGCCGGTGGCTTCGGCTCCTGATATTTCTGTCTATTGTGATTCTTAAATTTTCGTCCCCATTTCCTATAAACGCCTCTCTGTCATAGGCCAGATATACCTTCGGCCTGGGTTGATAGAACCGGATAAAATAGTCTATCTCTCTTAAAATCTGAGACTTTTTTTCCATAAATATTCCTGATTCCAGATATATACGTGCCTGCGTTATAGGAAGTTTCGCCCTTCTTTTATAGACCACCCCCCCCTGATATTTTTTCTTGATCTCAAGGAATACCTCACTGTCATCTCCTATCTCCCCATAGCCTCGCAGACGAAGCTTCTCTTTATATTTCGGTTTATCTATTGATCTGCGGATCAGATCATAATGAGAAGTGTCGTAATAAATATTACGGATTGTATGTAACCCATATTCATCTCTGTGGATTCTCTCCTCTGCAGCATGCAGAAACATATCATATTGTTTCTGGTTCAGACGATACTTCTTCTCCACCCGTTCAAATACGTTCTGGTTCCTCATTTTTTGAATCTCCTTTATAAATTTATGACCGACTCCGATTTCTGAACGGATGACGCCGTCTGCATTGTCACTCTGCAAAGCAGCGGAAGGAGATACGGCTATACTGCACAGCCGATGACAAGACAGACGGCATCACCCGTTCAATATGAATATGTCAAGTACATGAAACATTGTAATTATAAAATATGGGAAAAATATGGTGAAACTGTGAAAAAAAGGTGAAGCTCACCTCAACCAAAACGGTATACTAAGTATTGATTTTATAGGACTTTAAGCATGACGTAAATAATTTTCTTGAATCCTGCTGCTAGATGTGCTATATTATGAATAGAAAAGGAGTAACCGCCCACAAAGTGGTTGACCTCCTGAATATCTATGTAAGCCTACCCCGACCGACCAAGTACAAGGTAGGCTTATTTATTTTCGCTTGTTCCTCTTATCGAGAAAGGCAAGCAACGCTTTAGTGATTTATTATGGAAAGTCTTTTCTTTTTTCCCATTTTTGAGGGAATCTTACGAAGAAAGACTTTCCATAATTATTAAATGAGTTCTTTTAGCCATGCAATCAGATCAGCTTTTTCCTGCCTGTCAAATTTTTCTTCTGGAAGTATGGATGCAGATGCTTCTTCTATTGCCTTTCTTTTTATTTCTGGGTTAGCACGTGCATATATTTCTGTAGTTGTAATGGAAGAATGACCGAGGAAATCCCGGATATATACAAGGTTGACACCACCTTCCAGCAGATGCATGCTTTTACTGTGGCGCAGTGTGTGCGGAGACACTTTATCAGGATATAAAACAGGATTCTGCTCCCGTGCCAGCCGGACATATTTTTTCAGGATATAAGCGATTCCCGCTCTGGTGAGTTTTTTCCCTGAATGGCTGTAAAACAGCGGCATTTCTGCTGAAATCTGCTTTGTGTCTGATAAATAGTTTTTTATTATATTTGCAGTCTGCGGCATGAGTGGGACGATCCTTGTTTTATTCCCTTTTCCAGTGACTTTAACGGTATAAGGTTTCTGTAGCTGTATATCGCCTGTCCTTAAATCCGCAATCTCCTGCACTCTTGCACCGGAATCATACATCAATGCCAGCAATGCAAGATCCCTCCGGCCTGCAGGTTCCATGCAGTCTGGCATTTCCAGGAGGCGTATTCCCTGTATGGATATATAGTCCACGGGCATCTTTTCAGCTTTTTTCAGACGAATGCTGAGAACAGACCGGCACTGTTCCATATATGCAGGGGTGTCCATCAATACATACCTGAAAAAGGCATGTATTGCCGCAAGTCTCTGGTTCCTGCTGGATGCAGTATAGGATCTTTCTGTCTCCAGCCAGACAAGGAATTCTTCTATATATTCTTTTGTAATACAGGAAAACTGGATGGTGGATGGTGGATGCTTTTTTCCCATATACCTGCTCATGGTAGCGGAAAAGCAGTACAAAAGTATCCCTGTAAGAACTGACTGTATTACGGCTGTAGCCTGTATGGGATGGCAGGTGTTTCAAAAAATAGGAAGACAAAAGACTTGAAAAATCATTGTATTTATCCATATCACACCTCCGGGAAAATATCATGGTAGATCCCGGACATGGAATCCGTTATGGAATCTCTTGTTTCAAATGTCAGGCGCAGATATTTTTCAGTACTGCGGATGCTTCCATGTCCAAGATAAGTGCTGAGTATAGGAAGGGCATAATAAAGATCGCAGCCTTCCCGGTCCATTTTTTCCAGTGCGTGCACCGCAAATGTATGCCGGATAATATCTGAAAGTTTGGATATTTTTTGGTATGATTACCCTATCAACTAATGATAGGAGGATCAATTTATGTGCTTTGAAAATTTAAAGAGCAAACATCAAGAGTTGCTACAGTTCCTAAAAACCGAAAATTATTCTGCTACAACAATCCGCATTGTAGCCAACGAGATCACGGTTATTATTGAAAATGCGGAAGAATTCGGTTGGCGAACTTACCAGGATGTCTACCCTACCTATGAAGCCCAAGACCTGTCCAAAGACGTCCTGCGCAGTAAGCGGCATTGTCTCCGGATGCTTAAACGATTTGATATCCAGGGCGAATTCCCTGACAGAACTCGGAGAAGCTATGTATTTGAAAGTGATGTGTACGAAAACCTGCCGGATGAATTCAAGGAACTTATAATGTTTGTAAGCGATGAATAATCCACCATCATCCATCGCTATAAAAAATTCGTCGCCAAAATAGAGGACATTATCAGACTGGTATCTGCCCCCGATTTTCAGGCGTCTCAGTTTCTGTACTCATTACCCCTGAACAACGCTCCTTTATGAATTCACTGTGTCTCATTGAGGTTGGCAACAGTTGCCTGCAGATCAGCTATGGTCTGACGCAGTTCCTTGATCTGTTCATCTTTTTGTTCAATCATCTTTTGCATGATCCCAATCAGCATCTCTGTATGGTCTTCCACAGTATCCTTGCCTCCTCTTTTGTGTTTTCTCTTATTATAAAGAAAAACAGAACAGCCTGCAAACGAGCTTGAAAGGGGGGATTGGACATTTTGACGAAAAAACGATCTGTGGATAACTTCTGAAAACAGCAGGTTTCCAAGTCCTTCAGGAGATGTTATCCACATGGATTTCTAAAAACAGGAAAGCTGGCGGGGATAATCCCTCATTGTCTGTGTCCGTTTGTGGACAACCGTTTTTTATAGCTATTTCCAGCGCAAAATAAAATTTTTAAATTCTCTGTTTTTCACAAAAATAATCAGAAATCCCTCTTTTGCGAGGGGCGCAGCGCCTTTGGCTAGTCAATGGAAAGCCCTTCCATGAGCCAGCGATATTCCTGGCGGGAAAGAGTACGGACTTCAGATGCATTGCGCGGCCACTGGAACTTACCGGAGTCCAGCCGCATATACAGCAGTACAAAACCAGTCTTACCATGATGCAGTGCTTTCAGGCGGTCGGATTTTCTGCCGCAGAAGAGATAAAGCGCATTTGCATAGGGGTCCATCTGGTAGGTGTCCCGGATGATCGCCATAAGTCCATCGATCGAGAGGCGCATATCCGTGCGCCCTGTGACCAGATAGAGTTTTGATACTCCGGAAAGATCGCCTAACATGATTCTAGCAGGACCTGGAACAGATTTGAGATGACTTCCTTTCCTGCATGGTTTGTAACTTCCATGTGGATTCCATGGAAGTTCAGACAGACGGCGGCTCTGCCCTCATCTGTGAGGGCAGAGAACTTTGTAGATCTGTCGTCAGAGAGGGTCTGCGCAACGCCCAGGCAGACAACCTCCTGTTTTTCCTGATGTAGATCTGTGGCAGGTTTTTGTGGGATTGTATAACCCTTCTGCCGAAGCTGCCGTGTATGGTAATAAAGTGCCTTGGCTGTTATGCCGTGCTGCTTACACCAATCTTTGACTTTTAGTTACTGGTCCTGCATTCTGTGATCAGATCAAACCATTCCTGATCCGTATGTTTGATACGTTTTTGAGCCATTGACAGCTCACTCCTTCCTACTGTATGAATGGTATAAATAGAGCATGTGTGCGCAGGGCAGATGAACGGCTTTGAAATGCCCTACCCTAGATGCAAGAACTCGAGAATCGATGTAGAAGTATCTCCATTTATATAGAGTATTGCACAGATTCGAAGAGCTGTAAAACCGTCATGTTATTCATCGCTTACACTTCGTGTTCCCATACTTCCTCTCCCCTTTCTTTTCAAATTAAATAGGCCTTCCAGACCTCTTTGGCGTATGTATGGCGGACTATATCGAGGCATAGAAAAACGGAGCTGCGTAAAACAGCCCCGTTTTTCTATGCCCTGATCGGTCTAAAAATTTTAAACTGCCACTGACCGTTTCCCTCTTCTTCTTTGTCCTCATGGACTTATTATTGCTTTTTTGTCTCAGATGGCATGAAAAAAGCCCTGAAACATATCTTGCCTCAGAGCTTTCCTGTATCTGTATCTGTATTTATTTTATCTGTTTTCTGCCAGCATGACCCTGCACCGCTTTTTATAACAGGCAATCCCGTATTTCAGGATCTTCTCTACCCCGTCATCTTCAAGATCATCTTCATACTTTGTATATTCGATCTGTTTTAATGCCTCCTTACAAGCCCCATTAAGATCTCCGTCATGGGCATATTTCACTTCTATGATAATCCCCATATCCCCGGTATCCGGCTCTGCAAGGATATCCGCATAGCCCTCTCCCATTTCCCGGTTGGAAGAAATGCCCCAACGGGTTTTCACTCCTAAGATTCCAAGTAAAATACCATGATAGAAATTTTCTTTCATCTCTGTTCTTGCAGCCGTATCCCGGATACTAATAGTCTTCCTTAAATATTCAGTGAAAATCTTTTCTACATTTTCTGTATCTTCATTCCGCAAAGCATCGCAGAAACGGTTCAGCATCTCCCCGTCTTCCCGGACACTCTCCTTAAAGAACTCCATGATCTGCGTCTCAAAAATATCCCGGATTGCCAGATTGGGGATCGCCAGTTTCATCTGCCTTCCTTCCGCTCTTCCACGCTGGGTCAGGTATCCAGTGGTAAAAAGAAGGCTCCAGATATTGTCAATGCTCTGATAAACTTCCGCATAGGTAAGCTCCTGATGGATTTCCTTTGTAATGACTTCCCCTGCCACCAGACGCTCAATCTCCCTTTTGGTCGTAGCATTTGCCGATTCTTCTATAAACCGTTTCACCGCGTCATTGCTGCTGGTATTGATCCAGTAGTTTTCCGGCTGCACATCCGGGTTGCTCCTAATCCTGTCGCAGTGGTTCAGTACATCCCATGGGCAGTACACTTCTGCATTTCCAAACTGGTAACCGTCATACCATCTCTTTACTTCCTCATAGTGGTCCGGTACGCCATAATACTCCAGAAGGGCTCTTACCTCTTTGTCTGTAAACCCGAAGTATTCATCAAAACGCTCATCCGCAACCGTCAATACCTTCAGGTTATTAAGCCCGGTAAAGATACTTTCCTTTGAAATCCGCAGGCACCCGGTCAGCACCGCTAGTTTCAGGCTGTTGTTCGTCTTCAGCGCCTCTCCAAGCAGGCTCCGAATCAGGGCGATCATCTGGTCATAGTACCCATTCGCATGAGCCTTTGCCAATGGGACATCATATTCATCAATCAGCACGATCACTTTTGAACCATAATGTTTTTCCAGCATCCCCGACAACTGCCTTAAGCTATTGCCAAATGTTCCCTCATTCATATTTTTATCCAAAAGGTCTTTGTACGCTGCTTTATCATGTTCATTCAGTTTTTCACTTTCCAGAAGGAAGTAAAACTTTGCCACCGCTTCCATGATAACCTGAACTGCCATTTGATAAGCTGTCTCATAAGTTCTTGCATCAATCCCTTTCAGGGAAACGGAAATAACCGGATATTTCCCCATATATTCCTCACAGAGCACAGTTTCCTTAGAAATATCCAGCCCGTCAAAAATACGCTTATCCCCTTTCAGTGAGAAAAAATGCTCCAGCATACTCATATTCAGCGTTTTCCCAAATCTCCTGGGGCGGGTGAACAAATTTACTTCTCCCCAGTTGTTAAGAAGTTCCCTGATCAACCCAGTTTTATCAATATAGTAAAAATCCTCGGAACGAAGTTTTTCAAAATTTTCAATCCCAATCGGTAATTTCTTCTTTCTCATCTCCATCTCTTTTCACACTCCTTCCGTCATCTTCAAACTGTTTTCTGCCTCAGATTCTATTCCTATTCATTATAGCAACTAAGCAGCCACATTTCCATAGGAATCTTCCGGTTCCCGAAGCTCCCAGTCATCAATCCCTTTATACTGCTCCTGCCACATGCCTTCCTCGTCTGTATCCCACGCCGCACGGTGACAGCTTAAAGAAAGTTCCTCACAGATTTCATAAAGCTTAAGGCAGCTTTTGCGGATCTGCTCCCGCTTATCCCTCTTTTTCGGGCAGTCCGGGCCGTCCGCACTGCAGGTCCTGCATGCAGTTCCATAGTCCTCCCTGCAGGTAAGGCGCATCAGCTTGTCCATGTCATTTGCTTCTACCACCTCCCGGAGGCCGCGCTCTTTTAGCTGAACCAGCATCTGTTTTAGCTCCTTATAGTTCATGACGCCAGGATTCCCGATATAAGTTTCCCCTGTCCGCTGGTGGGTGATCTCCGCCTTCAGGATCCCTTCCGTCACAAACACCCTCCGGGCTTCTGGATCTCCCGAAAGGCTGACCGGGCTTCCCGGTGAACATCCCTTATTTAATTTCGCGCTGCTGAGCCAGACATATTTCCGCTTCTGGTAAGGAACATCAAGCCGGATCTGGAACGCTGCCAGATAACCGTCCACCGACCAGGCCGGACGGAGATAGCCGCTGTTCTTTTTATAAAAGGCAGCCTCCCAGTCACCATTCCGGTTGACGAAGAATCCGGGCACTCCCTTCAGGTTACAGCCGGATTTTATGAGCCTCCTTGCGACTGCTACCGAATCCTCCGGGCAGGTACTTCTGTACCCAAGCCGCTCCATCCGGGAGATTTCCTCCTCCTTAAGGCCGCGCCTTCTTAAATCTTCCTTATGGGGATGGGATAGTCTTAACAGCTTCAGCATCTCCCGGTAAACAGCATCCCGATTTTCGTAATCTGCCGGCTCTGCCAGCTGCTCCTTGCACTGCTTTTCTCTTAACATCACCCGTTTCTGGCGCATTTTACATTCCTGCATCCCCATCGGCAATTTCTTCCTGTATCTTCCAGTAAGCCCTCTGGTAACGGTTCGCCCCATAAATCCCCTGAAGCTCCGCATACAACGTCAGCATGTTGCCGCCTGCCTCGCAATGGAAACAGTGGTAGACATTCACAAGCTCGCCGTTCTTGATCACGATAAAATTGCATTTCCCTCTCTCGTCCCCGCAGAAGGGGCAGACCACGTTATAGGAGTTCTCGTCTCCGCCAGGAAGCCTTGACACCCCCAGCAGTGCGCCCACATCTGTAATGGTAAATGGTTTTGCTTTCATTTCCTCACTCCTAACCGACAGAACCCGCCAACGGCGGATTCCCCCTTGTACTGTGTGACAAAAAACATGGCCCCGTGAAAGGACCATGTCTGTTCATTCTTATGCTGCCTGCTGTTCTACCACCAGATCCTGGTTTTCAAGGAGAAGCTTTGCGGCCGCGACCATGCCCTGATCCGTCCCTTTGTAACGGTTGGCGATCCATTTCACGGCTTCCCTGCACTTTATCCCGGAATTCATCATCTCCCCAAGGGTCTTTCCATTATGATTATTCTAATGCTTGAGAGCCACCAATTTAATCCTTGGGAGCCACTTATAATTTAATGCTTGAGAGCCATTACAATATACTAGATATAGTATGTCTATTATTTACCGCTTATAACATTGTCTCAGAATAGTTTTAGACCTGCAAGGGTAAATACACTGTGTTGCAGCCCCTGCAGGTCTAAAACTATTCTGAGATAGGATAATCAAGCGGTTAAGGATAAGTGTACTTTGATCATAGATACACTATATATTGCGGTGGCTCTGAAAGATTAAAATAGACTTGTATTGATGGCTCTGAAGCCTTAGAACAGCGGCTCTCAAGCATTAAAATAATCACAAATCTCTTAGTATTCTCATATCCATATTTTTTATCAATCAAAAATATAAGCACCATTTAATAATTAGAAAAGAGTTATAGTACTTCACCACCGTACCATAACTCTTACTAATCCTTCATGTTAAACAGCCAAATAAATATTTGCTGTTATCTCAGAAAATGCTCTTAAGTTCACTTGCTTCTGCCTGTCTCTGGAAAATCACGAGCATCTTGCACAGTTATCTTCTTGTTTAACAGGAATACCCCTATTTCTGGGACATAGCTTCCTCAATCGAAACTGTCATCCTTGATTTTATAGGGTTTTAAGGGCTATTTGTGTGCTACTTGTGTGTAACGCACCTAAATTTTTATCAATTTTTGAACACTTACAGACACTTTCTTTAATCCCACGTTAATTTGTATTCCAACACATGGCTCAACAATTTTCTTGGTTCAACATTAAACTGCTTTGCTAATTTCTGTATTCTCTCATCCAGCAAATGAATATTTTCTTCCTCACATCTACGAATATCCGCTTCCTCATGCAACAAAAATTCTGAAATACCATTAGGCTCTGCCCCAAGTTTCTCAAATAATCTTTGACTTGGATAATTTTCAGCATCAATTCTTACACGAAATTCCGACACATTCAGACGATTCTTTATTTCATCTAACATAACGCTAATTGCTCTATATCCAATTCCTTTGTGTTTCCACTTATTCAAAATTTCTATCGCTATCTCCCATTGTTCATGCGTAGTATTCTTTATACCACAATATCCGGCATATTCATTATCCACGATTACCGAAAACATTAATGCTTTATACTCTATATGTTCATTCCATAACATATTACGATAGGCTTCTTCTTTCATCATTGACTTAACGATATTATTTTCCTTTTGCAATTCAATAAATATGTGTTTATCCGAATCCTGTACTTTTCGTAATATAATTTCATTTTCTGTAATAATACACTCTCCCATTGCCCAGAACTTTTTATAAATCTTTTTCCCCATTTCATCATTTGTAGCAATATCAATTAAACGTTCTGCCAGCAACGTATTCTCTTTATCCTTAAGAAAATTGATTGCTTCTTTCTTTTTTTCTTCAAAGGTTCTTCCATCTTCTTTTTCTATAATGTTCATAACTTTATGTATTGAATCTTCTATTGAAATTTTCATAGCGTTAGCAGCTAATGATTGATTTTTCATCTTAACGACCTCTTCCATATATGATAATTTTTATTTTATCACAAAACCGCCTTTTTGCATATTTCAAAAATATTTTAGAATAACAGCAGGACTAAGCCTTTTTGAAAATGTCCGGCAGAAAAAGGCACTAACTACCCCTATGCGGCGTTTCCCTATAAAACCCCCACGGCATGATATTTTATGCAAAACAAAAGGGTATCTATGTAGCCGATACCCTCAATAGGTTTATGTGTTATTATGCTATTTCTTCTTTCAATTCTTTCTTGTATTTGTAGTATGTTCCTTTTGATGTGTTATGCAAATATTCCCTCAATATCTTAGCATCGGAATATTTACCGTCAAAATCCTTTGATAAATCCCTTATAGTTTGCTTTATATGATCTGCTTTATCTGTCTTTATATTGCAACTTCCCTCTGGCCTGCCCTGCCTCTTACTTGAAGTAGCCTTACCCTCTGTCACTCGTTTAATAAGAAACTGTCTCTCATGCTCTGCCTGTTCAAACGCAAGCCGGATATTGTCTTTCAAGTTCTCCTGCTCAAACTCTGCCACAAGTTCAAGTATTCCGTTTATGAGATTATCCATTTTCTTATTACTGGATGATACTTTCTCTATATGCTTTTGTGTCCGGCGTTTATATTCGTCTGTATCTATATGCCGCTCTTTCAGAAACACAAGGGAAATACCCTTGCTCAAAAGTTCCATATACAGAGAAAAGCCTTCATCAGCATTTCTTGACATTCTACTGACTTCATCAAATATTATTGTATCTCCCGGCTTTACCTTATTCAGCAGTTTTTTAAACTCTGCCCTGTTATCTATGTCTTTGCCAGATTGCTTTTCGGATATAATGATTGCATCACCATTGAATCCTATAATATTGTTTATCTGCCTTTCTACTTTCTGTTGGATTGTAGAAACTCTTACATAACCGTATATTTTACACATAAGCTGTTCCCTCTCATTCCCTAAAACAGTTCAAAAATAATTATAAATAAATTTATACTAAAATTATACTTGTTGTTGCTGTTATTGTCAATAGAAAATGGTATATTTTAATCTATAATTTTTTTAGACTATTCAAAAAGAAAAATAGGAAAATAATACTTGTAGGGGAATCTGGGAATTGTCATAAAAGAAAGAATATGATAGAATATCAGAGAGGAACAATCGTGTTGCAAGGTGGTAACCTCCCAAAACTTCATGCCCGGTTTGCCGGAGTACATAAGAGGGGAGGTGGCGCAAATGACAGCTTTTGAAATCATTTCGATTTTCATAGGTATATTAGCTCTGCTGATTGCCTTTGGTAGTTTTGTTATAGCGTTGCTTGCCTTTCTCGATAAGAGGAACAAGCGAAAATAAATAAGCCTACCTTGTATCTTGGCGGAACAGGTAGGCTTATCGTCTAATCTTGTGAGGTCAACCACTTTGTGGGCGGTTGTTTCCTCTTTTGTATCTTTAATATAGCATAATCCCCGGATAAATTCAAGAAAAAATTCCGTTAATGCAAACCGTTAGGAAAATAATAGACTGTTGCCCTCTGTGGTTCTACAGGCTTAAAATACTCGTCCGGGTTTTCTCCGGCTTCTATTAACTCCTGTCTGCATTTCTCTATCCGCTGTAAAAGTTCTTCCCGGCTTTCACCGGTTATCGCCATCACATCATCTAAAGAAAAATACTCATGCTCATTAAATGCAGATGCAAGGCTCATTCTCAAACCGCTGTAGATAGCTTCTAATGACAAATCATAGTTTTGTATGCCATCATCTATAATCGGCTCTAATTCTGCTCTGGTAACGCCATATTTGCCATAATTCGCAAGCAAATTGTTTATAAGTGTGTCCTTTTCCATAATGATCTACCTCGTTTTCTCTTTATCGTCCAAACAGAGCCATATTTTCAGCTATCGCCTTATGCCTTGCTATTGTGTCTGGAATTGCTAAAATTTCACTACGCTTTTTGTGTTCTTCCTCCAGCCGTTTAATATCTCGTGTTTTCGACGAATTTTTACGTCCAAAACCTGCTCACATCTGTTCAACATAATAAGCATATCTTTCAGGATTGTTTCGCCTGAATTTGCAAAGCATATTATTTTCCCCATATCTTAACGCTTTTATAAAATCCTCATAACTTGCAATCTTCTTTTCACCCATTGTGTTTACCTCGCTGTTTGTGCGTTCAGGCTCTTTTATTCGTCCAGAACAAATTCCGCAATAAAAATCCCATAACTTACTTGAATCTTCTTCTCCTATCTCCGCAAGCCGTTTTTCCCTTTCAGGAGTATTTGGAAGTGTGGAATACACATAATTATATATTTTTACCATGCGTTCATACTCTGCTTGATTCATATAAATTTCTCCCTCCTATCTAAAACTATACGGCTTATTTTTGAATGTGTTTTCAGTTAATCGCCGTTAAATATAACCGTATGGTGTATCATACTTTGATATATGCTCTTGCAAGCGTGGATTTTCTTCAAGATAATACTTTTCGGGGGAATCTCTACAGTCTGCTTGAACCTCTATACACAATTGCCGAAATTCGTCTACCATCTGTTTTTCTTCTCCCTCCGGCACTTTCCCCCAAAAGTCAAAATCTGTAAATGATATTAAATCATATGGCAGCAGAAATCTAGCAAAATAATAATCCCACTTATCAGAATCCATCTTTTCAGTATCTACTATCTTCTTACACTCCGCTCTCTGCCGTTCTAATTCATCTATATCCATCGTTGATGAAATTGTCGGCTGTAAATACTTTGTTTTTAACGTCATTGCAGGAGCAGGATAAAATTCATTTGGCGGCACCTCATGAAATGTTTTCTCAAACATCTGCTTCTCGATATCATATAAAATACGATATGGCAGCAGTACCTTGTCAAAATGCAGCTTTCCGAACGCCATTAAATGAAATGCCATAGCCTTATGTTGCTTTCTCTCTAATTCTTTCTTTTTCTCCAATGCTTCAAGTGCCTTTTCTCTTTGCTCTGCATTCATCATTCTTTAAATTCCCCCTCTATCGCCGGAACAAATTCCCCTTTTTCCTCACTCCATACAAGTCCTGCATCTGAAATCTGTTGTTCCAAAGATGGCGGCTTTACTGGCGTTTTATCGCTAACAGCTTCAATCTTAAATTCAGATGTATTCACGTAGCCATGATTATTTGACAAATCAAACATGGCTATAACAGGTGGTATCTGCATATGATACGCTAATTCCTTTTTGCAGGCGGCGATTGCATTCTTTGTCTGTTTAATGAAATCCTGCCAACTGCTGCCCCTTTGCTGTTCATAGGTCAATAATGTGCGTCTGGTTATTCCCAAGAATGTGCATAACGCTTCAATATCCGGCACTAATTTTTTGTCGATATCCGGGCTTGCATTGGTATCTCTCACATACTGAAAATAATCAATAGTGGTTTGCCTAAATTCTTCTAATCCATCCTCTGTATCAGCATATGCCGGAGGTCTGCCTGTTTTCAAACTGTCAATAGTCATGCTTAATACCGCATCAAGCGTATTATCCGCATCTATCGGCTTTGGCGTGAATCGTTTGTACTCTTTCGGTTTGATTTCATTTTTCATGTTTCATCATCTCTCTTTCTGAAAATTTCCTTTTTTAGTGTAAAGAAACAACGTGATATGGTTAGTCCAATCATCTACAAATTTTCTATCCTACTTCACTTCAACACCTCCCTACAGAAATATTGAAACGTCGATACTATGTAGTAACCGCTATACTCAGGGGAAATAAATTGTATATTAGTATCGAATCTGTGTTCCCATGTTTTCAATGAAGCCATAAAACACGTTGGAGTAAATTCTGTTCGGTATTTATGCCCGATAATGTCAGAGTAGCCGCCGGGGGCTTCAACCATTAAATATGACTTACAATTATCACTCTTCGCTTTTAAAAATTCCGTCTCGAACTGCTGCCGCTTTTGAGCTAAATTACCGGACAATTCTTCTAAACTGGCTTTTCTTTCAATGATTATGTCCTTATGAAAATAAATATCCTCGCCTGCTGCCACCGCCGGAATCATAAACGAATAATCGCCGTATTCCAGTTTTTCCACCTGATAGGTAATCTTCTGTTTTTTGAAATAGTCCAGTATATGAGAGTTTTTCTTTTCCCGGCTGTCCACCAAAACAATCATGCTCTTTGTCAGCCGCTTTATATCCTCAACTGAAAATTTATATTGTTTCATTTTTTGAATTTCTCCTTATAAACTCGCTCCAATTCAGTAACTACTGTTAGCAACAAATTAACTACAAATTTGCACTCATTATATCGCTTTGCTATTTCACTACTTTCATTAGCTACCCGCTCCCAATAACTATCATCTTCTCTAACATCTGAATATTTTTTGTGAAAATCCCAGACTGATTTATACATCTTAAAGTAATCCATCTGCTCCACCTACTTTCATAAAATCCGTTAAGAAAAACGTAGAATCTCTTACATTTGATTTACACATTTCAATTTGCAAAAGTCTTGAAACCCTTAATTTTACTGGGTTTGTGCATATTGTGTAAACAGTATGTGTTGATATGAAAACTAACTCTATAGATACTTTACATTCCATTTACACAAAACTGCACATTTGCCATTTTAATCAAAAGGGAGTTTCGCACTATTGCCTATTTCTATAAATTCTTCATCTGCAAGAACATATCCTTTTATAACATTTCTAACTGTCTTTCCGTCAATGGTTCCACTTGCAGAAAACAAGTTCCTAGTCCTTAATTCAATATAAAAATTATTTCTTCCGTCAATACCCAACCCGGAATCAGAACACCATTTTGAATAGGTCTCATATACTGCTTTTGCAGATACATTCTTATCAGATTTTATCAAGCACTCTGAAATAAACCGTCCGATTTTATCGGAATCACTTTCATATTCTTCTGTAGAATGTTGAATGGCAGCAGGCGGCGTTAATCCCTCTTTACGGTACAAATATAGACCATCAATCATCCAATTTAGAATACCGGCTGATTCTTCTCTTAAATCATCTTTTAACCGCTTATTCTGCTCTTTTTCTTCAAAGTGTTTGCTAAAGCTGACTACCCTCACACGACCGCTCTTGAAAATCGTGTTGTCTGTGATTGTCGGCAGATAATTTGTGTTCAGAATCAGCTTAAATTTTGGTGTAAACGAAAATTCATTCTGATGCAAAAACCTAGCTGTTACCCGGTCACGCCCGGTCAATGTCTTAACAAGTGAAGTGTCAAAAATCATCCGCTTTGGTGGTTCGCTTGCAATTACAAGCCTGCTGCCCGCTAATTTCGCAATATCCGGCGAAGCTGTCCGGCTATCCTTATTTTGCTTAACGGCTAAAGTTTCCGGCGATACTGTTGCTCCATAATCCGCAAGTATTGATAGAATCGTCTCGCAAATTGTACTCTTACCATTCCTTGTAGAACCTCCGTAAAAGAAATATAGTTCTTCCTCCGCTGTGCATCCAGTAAGGCATAGACCGAAGATTTTCTGTATATACTTTATTTTCTCTGTATCACCCTCCATAATTTCAGAAATGGTCTTCTTCCATAATTCACAAGTGGCAGCAGGCTCATAATTTGCATTGCATACCTTTGATAATAATAAGTCAGCATTGTGCTTCAATACTGTTGGTTTATCTCCCGATAAATCTAAAACGCAATTTTGACAATTTAAAAGAAAATCTTCCTTGTCAAGTTCTTCATTTTCAAAATAATTCAAGTCCTTTGCGTCATTTACCATTGTATTTCTATCTCGATAATTCATCAGGCGTGACGCATATTTCAAATAACTTTCCCTTTGCTTTTCATCTAATCCGGCGCTGCTAACCGCATAAGATAACAATGCATCTGCCAGTTTTTTAGCGTTTCTTTTCGCCCTCATGCCCTCTGTGTCTGCTACCCACTTAATCCCGTTGTAATACATCCAGTCCTTTTGTGTGGGGTTGTATCGGCTCACATCCTTAAATACGGTACTGAACAGCTCCGCCGAACCTTTATCATTTCTTGCGAATCTCTTAGAAGCATCTAATTCTATCAGTTTATCCACAAGAGAGATTCTTCTGCTTTCTACATTCTTTACGGATTCTTTAACGGTATTTTTCTCTTGTTTAAACATCTGTTCAAACTCTGCCTTGCTATGTCTGTTATTCGTTAGTTTATCTGAACCAAAATCCCTTCTTTTTCTTCAAATTAAATAAGATACAGGATGCCTCAATCTGACGCATTTTCCGTCAGATTATTTTATCTCTGTATCTTTTATGTTATCATTCCTTTTGATACACGAAAAAAAGCTGGAACCCCAACCGTCCAAAGTTTGTGTTCCAGCCCTCACCATACCACGGCGGATATATCCGCCATAGACAAAGTTATGATAACAATAATCACTGAAGAATGCAACGAAATTTCACAAAAGTTTTATGATAATGCCATGGATTCCATCCAGATATGTCAGCTGGAGTGCACCTGCGGCTGCTCCGGCTGCCTTGTGGGACACAGACAATATACCCGTTCCATCAAAACAGCACTTGGAAAGATCCATCTATTGATCCGCCGGGTGCAGTGTGACATCTGCTGTACCACCCATGCCCTGCTCCCCTCCGGCATCGTCCCTTACTCCCAGGTTCCCCTG
>CAJTAL010000049.1 GCA_910574285.1 Lachnospiraceae bacterium
ATCCAATAAAAGTGTAAAGAATTATGTTGAGTTTAGCGATGAATTTTTCAGCATATCTGGCATTTGAAGGAGGCGACTTTACATTATTTTTCGCTTTACATTAGCGCAGCTGTGGGGAGTCCCCCAGCGAAGGAAACGCATCTACCTTGTCGGGGATTTTGCAGGGTGGGGTGCCGGAAAAATATTATTTGAGTCCGAAGGCGTGTCTGGGTATTCTGCGGAGGGCTTCCGCGCGTGGCAAGGAGCTGCCCGCCATACTGAGGAAAGCGCTGGAGCGGCAGGCGGCGTCCGGGGAGTAGTGGCCTGCCTCTGCGACCAGGGCGGGCAGAGGATGGATGTGACGGATGATGTGGCCTGCACCCTGCGGGCGGAGGCGCACCACCCGCCGTGTGTTTTGGATGCGGCGGGGTTCTGCACGGAACATTCCGCGCAGGCGCGGGGCATCGGCTATGAAGAGGAAACTTCGCCTACGCTCCGCGCCGGGACGGTGCCTGCGGCGGTAATGTTTGAGAACCATTCGCAGGCGACGCGCTACACGGGGCCGCTGGAGACCGCGCCCACGGTCAGCGCCACCTACGGGATGGGCGGGAACAACCAGCCGTTCGTGGCGGAGCCGGACACACCCAAGACGCTGAAAATCCGTTCTGGCTGTGAAGGGGGCGGAAAAGGCCCGATCATACAGGATGACAGATCGGCGACGCTCTCCTGCAATAACGACCAGACGGTGTTCGTGCCGGTGCAGGCATACGGCATCTGCTCCAAAGACAGCAACGCCATGAAGTCGGATAATCCCCACAGCGGATTTTATGAGACGGAAACCTCCCGGACGCTGGATGGGAACGGAGGAAATCCATCCTGCAACCAGGGTGGGATTGCCATTGTGGAGCCGGAGGGGATGTCGGCGTTCCACATCGACCAGAGGGATGAGGCCATCGGCCTGCGCGGGAAGTCCGGGGCGCTGATGGCGACCCGGAATATGCAGATGCAGACTTTCGTCCTCCAGGGCTCCATGATCGGGCGGGACGACAAAAATGGGCCGCAGGGCAGCGGCATCAATGAGGATGTTTCTTTCACGCTGGATGCAACGAACCGCCACGCCGTGGCGCAGCCGACCTACTGTACGAGCAAGAATTCCCATTTCACGCGGGCAGAGAAGGAACTGGCGAACACGCTGGTGGCTACTGATTATAAGGACCCGCCCGTCATCAACGATGTGAAGGAGGAGCCGGACTATATCGTGAGGAGGCTGACGCCCACGGAATGCGCGAGGCTGCAGGGCTTTCCGGACTGGTGGTGTGACGGCCTTGGCACGGAGAACCCCACAGAGGATGAACTTGCGTTCTGGCGGGAGGTCTTTGAGACCCACCGGAAGGTCATGGGGACTTCCAAAAAGCCGAAGACCGACAGGCAGATAGTGAAATGGCTGAAAGACCCCCACTCGGATAGTGCCGAATACAAAATGTGGGGGAACGGCATCGCGCTGCCGAACGCATATTTCGTGCTTGCGGGCATTGTGTACTACGCCCAGTTCCCGGACTTTTTATTGTGACATTTTTCCTGCGGTTTCCCTTGCTATTTTTACCACTTTGAGTGATTAATGTAGTACCACAAAAAAAGGAGGGCAAACAGCATGGAAAGAAGATTCAACGCAACAGGGGAACGCAGGAAAGAGATGGTAAAGGTCATTTCCGGGATCGTCGGGATGAAGGCGGTCTACATGAGGATGCCGACCTGCGCATACGCCATCAGCAACTTCATGGTCAGCAAAGAAGGGGCGCTGGCCTGGGATGAACGCAGCAGCGGGGAACTGGTGGAAAAAGTCCTGGCAGGGCTGGCGCAGGCAGGTTTCACGGCAGAGCCGGAAGAGGCCGCAGAGGTGCAGGTGGAGCCGGAGAATTCCACAGAAGAAGCGGCGGAGCCGCAGGAAACCGCAGAAGCGGCCGCAGAGGAAACAGCCGCAGGCATACAGGAAACAGCGGCAGGGGAAGAAAGCGCAGAGCCGCAGAAGGGCATCGGGCTTACGGTGTCGCTGCCGAGGGAGTCCTTCACGGATGCCGCCCTGGAGAACCTGCACAAGCTGGTGGACGCCAAGGCCGCCCTGATAAAAAAAGCGCTGGCGGTGGAGAGCCTCCCGGTGGAGGCGGATGCGGAGAAGGTCTCCTTCTCCTGGTTTGCGGATGGGCAGGACGGGGATGCGGCGAAGGCATACACGCACTTCATCACCGCCCTCTGCGATATGGCCCGCAGGCAGAAGCGCGTCACGGCGAAGGAGCGGACGGCGGACAATGAGAAATACGCTTTCCGGTGCTTCCTGCTCCGGCTCGGCTTCATCGGGGAGGAATACAAAAACGAGCGGAAGGTCCTGCTGAAGAACCTTTCCGGCAACGGCAGCTTCAAGAGCGGGGCAAGGAAGGGGGCGGCAGACGATGGTGTTTCCGAGTAGGGAGATCGTGGAGCGCGTCCGCAGGGAGTACCCTGCGGGGACGCGGGTGGCTCTGGTCAGGATGGAAGACTGCCAGGCCCCGCCAGCCGGGACGGAGGGCGTGGTGGAAGGGGTGGACGACACGGCTTCTTTGATGGTCCGCTGGAACAACGGTTCGCACCTCCATGTGATCTACGGCGAGGACGAAGTCCGCAAAATATAGCGGACGGGAGCCATAAACTACACAAAATACGGCATCAAACCTTGTGTACTTTATGCCCGTAATTGACTTGCTATTATCCCCTTTTAGAGCGAATATGTGTACTACCGAAAGGGAAAACACACAAAACGGAGGTAAAAGGGATGAACGAAAAAATGGCAGGGCAGATAGCGGAAGCAAAGAAACAGACCATCGGGGTGGAGATAGAGATAAACGGCATCACGAGGAGCAGGGCGGCAAAAGTAGCAGCGGAGTTTTTCGGGACCGGGCGGTACAAGGACACGGCGGCACGGAACGGCTACTGCACCTGGAGCGCCTGGGACACGGACGGCAGGGAATGGAAATTCCAGAGGGACGTCAGCATCGCGGGGCCGGACAGTGAAAAATGTGAGATGGTGACGCCGATCCTCACCTACGCGGACATGGAGCTTCTGCAGGAGCTTGTCCGGCAGCTCCGGCACGCCGGCGCGAAGAGCGACGCGGGGAGGGGCTGCGGGGTACACATCCACATCGGCGCGAAGGGCCACACGCCGCAGAGCCTGAGAAACCTCGCCAACATCATGGCGGGCCACGAGGGCCTGATCGCGGAAGCCCTCGACCTTGACCGGGGCAGGATGAGCCGCTACTGCCGCACGGTGGACCCGCGTTTCCTGGAGCAGCTCAACAAAAAGAAGCCGCAGACCATGGCAGCCCTCGCGGACATCTGGTACGCAAGCCACGGCGCAGGGTACAACCGCAGCGCCCACTACAACGACAGCCGGTACCATATGCTCAACTACCACGCGACCTTCACGAAGGCCACGGTCGAGTTCCGGCTCTTCCAGTTCGACGCCCCGGCAGACGGGAAGCGGAACGGCCTCCACGCCGGGCAGCTCAAGGGGTACATCCAGTTCTGCCTCCTCCTCAGCCAGATGGCGAAGGAAGTCAAGAGCGCAAGCCCGAAGCCGCAGCAGCACGAGAACCCCAAATACGCCATGAGGACCTGGCTCCTCCGGCTCGGCTTCATCGGTGACGAATTCAAGACCGCGAGGGAGGTCCTCACCCGCCGCCTGAGCGGGGACGCATCCTTCCGCAACGGGAGATAAACCGCAGGACCCAGCCTCCTGCCGCCTTACCCAAGCCGCAAAAGCGGCCTTAAGGCAGTAGAAGGGTAGGCCCTTCGGAAAGGAAGGAAGACACAATGGAAAAAAGATATTACATCGCATACGGCTCCAACTTAAACATCCCCCAGATGCGGATGCGCTGCCCTGGGGCGAGGATCATCGGCACTTCGGTGATTGAGGGCTACCGGCTCCTGTTCAAAGGCAGTAAGACCGGCTCCTACCTCACCATCGAGCCGCAGGAGGGCGCGAGCGTCCCCGTGGCGGCCTGGGAGGTGAGCGCGGAGAACGAGGCGGCCCTGGACCGCTACGAGGGCTTCCCCGCCTTCTACTACAAAAAGGAGATGGAGCTGCCGCTTAAAGGCATCCGGACCGGGAAGGTGCGGCTGCGGAAGGTTTTCGTCTACATCATGCATGAGGACCGCCCGCTGGGGCTGCCGAGCCGATCCTACATGGAAACCTGCAGGCAGGGCTACCGGAGCTTCGGTTTTGACGAGGCATTCCTGGAACAGGCGTATGCCGACAGCGCGGCGGGGGAGGCGCGGGAATTTCCGGACGGGTGGAAGGCGGGGGACGCCTGCTTCCTGGTGACGAACCGGAAGAACGGCTGCACCGGCGCATACACCGTGCGGGGGTTCGACGGGAGGTATTTCTGCCTGGAGAACAGGAATGGGAGCAGGTGCCGCGCGTCTGCGGGGCGGATGTTCCGCAGCAGGGAGGCGGCACTCGGAAAGGAGGCGGATGCGGAATGAAACACACGGACAGGAAAAAGAGGATATGCCCCAGGTGCGGGCAGGCTTACCGCGGGAGGCCGGCAGTCTCACGGGCGGATGGCAGGACGCAGCTCTGCCCGGACTGCGGCACCAGGGAGGCGCTGGAGAGCATCGGCGTGGACGGGAAGGAGCAGGAACAGATTCTTGAAGCCATCCACAGATGTTACGGAAGGGGGCAGGAAGGATAAAGGCATACGGCAGGAACCTCCGGTGGATTGAGGACCACCAGTACGGGGATGAAATGCACATCGGGATCGCCATGCCCGCGTCCGGGAAAAGGCGCGGGCAGAGGCGGAGGCGCTACAAGCGGCCGTTCAAAAAGTCGGAGCGGCAGCACTCCAGACGCATGATCCGCAGGGAGCTTGGCGGGGATCAGGCGCCATAAACTACACAATTCCCGGCGCGGATATTTGTACAGTTTATGCCCGGAATTGACTTGATAATATGTGCTTTTAGAGCGAATATGTGTACTACCGAAAGGGAAAACAAAAAAAACAAAACGGAGGTACACACCATGAAAAAGAACATTTTTGCAGAAACCTACGCACAGGTGCAGGAGCTTAAGAAAGCCTACGACGCAGCGGCGGACGAAGCGGGTAAGGAAAAGGCCAGAGCCGGATACCACGCCCTGATGGAAGGCATTGAGGGGCTTGGGGCGGCCGCCTGCCGCATCTGGAGGGAATACGAGACCGCCATGGAGAACGGGAACGCCTGCCTCGACATCAGCGAAGTGGTCTGGGATAAAGATGTGGAAAGCCTCATCACCTGCATGAGGGAGAACGGGATCAGCGAGTTCACCTTTTCCTCCGGATGGAGCAGCGCGGTGGAGACCGCATGGCTTTTCACACAGAACGGCTGCGAAGTGGCCGGGATGGCCGAGGTGAACGGGAGCATGAACCATTTTGCGGGGGAACGCGAGAAAAAGCACGGATACCTTTTCAGGGTAAAATAATCACCCAGGATCAGCGGGGCCGGAAGGCTCCGCTGGCCGCAGCAGATGTACACAGTTCCTGCCGCAGATGTTTGTGTACTTTATGCCCGTTATTCACTTGCTATTACCGGCAGAAAGAGCGAATATGTGTACTACCGGAAGGGAAAACAAAAAGAAACGGAGGACACAGGAATGAAGAACATGAAGGAAGCAGTCAGGAGGTTACAGAAAGACGGGGAATACAGATTTGAAGGGCTCGGCAGGGAGGAAAGCCGCAGGGATGCCACGGAACTTGCAAAAGTAGCCATGAGGGAAGACCGGAAATACGGGATTGAAAGCAGCTTAGGCATTGCAAAGGACGCATTCGGATATTATTTTGCGGCACAGATTAACGGATAGGGGGGGGGCACGGCAATGAAAGATTTTACCACGATTGAAAAATTGCAGATGAAGGTCAGCGCCACCTACGGCAGCGTATTGAAATTTGGAAGCCATGTCCTGGTAACCGATGCCCATTATAGGGGCGGGTTCACAGCCGACATTTACGAGTTTGTGGAAACGCCGGAGGAAACGGGGCTTGGCGATATCGAATGCCGGCTGGACCACGTCAGCCATGCAAGGCAGACTTTCATTGACAACGGCCATGCCATTGCCTGGTGCATGGGGCAGGTCACGGAATAGGAAAAACGGAACATCCCAAGAACGGAGCCGGAAGGCTCCGTATCTTGTACCGATAGATTGGGGCTTGCCATAGGCAGGCCAATTTTTATGCCATCTTCTGGAGGTGATGCCGATGGCAATGCGGAAGCTGAAAAAATACAGGCCGACGAAGTTCAGGGCGAAGGACAGCCGCTATGATAAGGACGCCGCCGATTTTGCCGTGATGTTCATCGAGAGCCTCTGCCACACCAAGGGGACATGGGCGGGGAAGCCTTTTGAGCTGATCGACTGGCAGGAGCAGATCATCCGTGACATTTTCGGCACTCTGAAACCGAACGGCTACCGCCAGTTCAACACAGCATATGTTGAGATTCCGAAAAAGCAGGGCAAGTCGGAGCTTGCCGCCGCCGTGGCGCTGCTCCTGACCTGCGGGGACGGGGAGGAACGGGCAGAGGTGTACGGGTGTGCCGCCGACCGGCAGCAGGCCACCATCGTCTTTGACGTGGCGGCGGACATGGTGCGGATGTGTCCGGCACTTTCCAAGCGGGTGAAGATACTCGCCTCGCAGAAGCGGATCATATACACGCCCACCAATTCCTTCTACCAGGTGCTTTCGGCGGAGGCGTATTCCAAGCACGGCTTCAACATCCACGGCGTGGTGTTTGACGAGCTGCACACGCAGCCGAACAGGAAATTATTTGACGTCATGACCAAGGGCTCCGGGGACGCCCGGATGCAGCCGCTGTATTTCCTCATCACCACGGCGGGGACGGATACCCACTCCATCTGTTACGAGACGCACCAGAAGGCAAAGGACATTCTGGAAGGGCGGAAAATCGACCCTACATTTTACCCGGTGATCTACGGCGCGGATGAGGCGGACGACTGGACGGACCCCAAGGTGTGGAAGAAGGCGAACCCCTCGCTGAACATCACAGTGGGGATTGACAAGGTGGAGGCCGCCTGCGAGTCGGCAAAGCAGAACCCCGGCGAGGAGAACAGTTTCCGGCAGCTCCGGCTGAACCAGTGGGTGAAACAGGCGGTGCGGTGGATGCCCATGGATCGGTGGGACGCCTGCGCATTCTCTGTTTCTGAGGACGGCCTGGAGGGGCGTGTGTGCTACGGCGGGCTGGATCTGTCCTCCACCACGGACATCACGGCGTTCGTGCTGGTGTTCCCGCCGCTGGATGAGGAGGACAAATACTGCATCCTGCCGTACTTCTGGGTGCCAGAGGAGACGCTGGAGCTGCGTGTGCGGCGCGACCATGTCCCCTACGATGTGTGGGAGCGGCAGGGGAAGCTGATGACCACGGAGGGGAACGTGGTGCATTACGGCTATATTGAAAAATTTATCGAGAGGCTTGGCGAACGGTTCAACATCCGTGAGATCGCCTTTGACCGGTGGGGCGCAGTGCAGATGGTGCAGAACCTGGAGGGCATGGGCTTCACGGTGGTCCCGTTCGGGCAGGGCTTCAAGGATATGTCCCCGCCGACTAAGGAGCTGATGAAGCTGGTGCTGGAGCAGATGGTCGCCCACGGCGGGCATCCGGTCCTGCGGTGGATGATGGACAACATCTTCATCCGCACCGACCCTGCGGGGAACATCAAGGCGGACAAGGAAAAGTCCACGGAGAAGATTGACGGGGCGGTGGCTGCGATCATGGGGCTTGACCGGGCGATCCGCTGCGGGAACGTGTCCTCGGAGAGCGTCTACGATACCCGCGGCCTCCTCATCCTGTAGGGGTAAAATGCACAAACCCTACAAAGGATGTTTGTGCATGATACGGCTGTATTCTGCTTGCTATCCTGCGGCTTCAGAGCGAATATGTCACTTACCGGGAGGCTATCCCGGAAACTATCTGGATGGAGGGATTTCTGATGAAGCCATATGGAGCAGCGGAAAGGTTTGGGAAATATGAGTGGGAGGATTTCGGCGGCTGGTCGAGGAACCACACGAAAGCGGCGTCCATCCGCAGGTGGAAGCGGCCGCTGAAAAAGAGGGAGAGGCAGGTGTGCCGCGCCGCTCTGAGACGGCTGGCCTGAGCGGCTTTTCCGGGGCATAATCTACACAAAAACTGCCCCGGATGTTTGTGTACTTTATGCCCGTAATTGACTTGCTATTATCCGCATTCAGAGCGAATATGTGTACTACCGAAAGGGAAAAAACAAAACGGAGGTAACGCACATAAAGGTACACGAATTTATCGCAAAACACAAGATTAAGGAATCCAGGATGCGGATCTACGATGCGGAGTTTGGGGATGAGGTTTACGGGATTTACGAGATGGGCCTCTACCGCGACTGCGAGGTGGTCAGGGCATACCCGCACAACGGCGACACGGTTTTGGAGGTCGCATCGGTAAACGGCTAAGACAGGACGGCACAGGGGCGCTGCTTCGGCGGCGCCTTCCTGCTGTCCGTTTTTGGAAAGGAGAGTGGTATTTATGGGATTATTCAGCGGATTGTTCCGGGCGAGGGATGCTCCCCAAAACAGGACATCAGGGAGCGCCTACAGCTTTTTCCTTGGGAACAGCACAAGCGGGAAAAGGGTGAACGAGCGCACCTCCATGCAGATGACGGCGGTGTACTCCTGCGTCCGGATTCTTTCCGAGGCGGTGGCGGGGCTGCCGCTTCACTTTTATAGATACACGGACAATGACGGGAAGGAGAAGGCAGCGGACCACCCGCTGTATTTTTTGCTCCATGACGAGCCGAACCCGGAGATGACTTCCTTCGTGTTCCGGGAGACGCTGATGACGCACCTGCTCCTGTGGGGGAACGCCTACGCACAGATCATCCGCAACGGCAAGGGGGAGGTCATCGGGCTTTACCCTTTGATGCCGGACAGGATGGGTGTGGAGCGGGATTCCAAAGGGCAGCTCTATTACGAGTACACGGTGAGCATGGAGGATGCGCCCACGGTGAAGGGAAGCACGGTCATCCTGCCGCCCACGGAGGTGCTGCATATCCCAGGGCTTGGCTTTGACGGTCTGGTGGGCTATTCCCCCATTGCCATGGCAAAGAACGCCATCGGCATGGCGATAGCCTGTGAGGAGTACGGGGCAAAGTTCTTCGCCAACGGCGCACAGCCGAGCGGGGTGCTGGAGCATCCGGGGACGATAAAAGACCCGACCAGGGTAAGGGAAAGCTGGCAGTCCACCTTCGGCGGCAGCCACAACGCCAATAAGGTGGCCGTTCTGGAGGAGGGGATGAAGTACACGCCGATCTCCATTTCCCCGGAACAGGCGCAGTTCCTTGAGACGCGGAAGTTCCAGATCAATGAGATCGCACGGATATTCCGTGTGCCTCCGCATATGGTGGGCGACCTGGAAAAGAGCAGTTTCTCCAACATCGAGCAGCAGAGCCTTGAGTTCGTGAAATACACCCTCGACCCGTGGGTGTCGAGGTGGGAGCAGTCCATGGCGCGGTCGCTGCTGACGGCGGAAGAGAAAAAGAAATATTTCGTAAAGTTCAACGTGGACGGCCTGCTCCGGGGCGACTACCAGAGCCGCATGAACGGCTACGCCGTGGGGCGGCAGAACGGGTGGATGTCGGCAAACGACATCCGGGAGCTTGAGAACCTTGACCGCATCCCGGAGGAAGCGGGCGGCGACCTGTACCTCATCAACGGGAACATGATGCCGCTTTCCATGTCCGGGGCGGCATATCAAAAAGGGGAGGAGGAACCCAATGAAAACGAAGAAGTTCTGGAACTGGAGGAAGGCGAGGAACCAGGAGCCGGAAGTGACAGAGCGGATACTGGAGCTGAACGGCACCATCGCAGAGGAAAGCTGGTTTGACGATGATGTCACGCCGCAGCTTTTTAAGGATGAGCTGAATGCCGGGAGCGGTGACATCACTGTGTGGATCAACTCACCGGGCGGCGACTGTGTGGCGGCGGCACAGATATACAATATGCTCACCAACTATAAAGGCAAGGTGACTGTAAAGATTGACGGAATCGCCGCAAGCGCTGCCAGTGTCATTGCCATGGCGGGCGACACCGTCCTGGTATCCCCGGTATCCATGCTTATGATCCACAATCCCGCCACCATCGCCTGGGGCGACCATGCGGAGATGCAGAAGGCCATCGATATGCTTTCCGAGGTGAAGGAGTCCATCATCAACGCCTATGTGTTAAAGACGGGGCTTTCCCGCTCCAAGCTGTCGCACCTGATGGATGCGGAAACATGGATGGACGCAAACAAGGCGGTGGAGCTTGGCTTTGCGAATGAGATTATGACGCGGGCAAAGGCGGAGCCGGAAAAGGAACCGGAGGAAGGCGAGGGGGATACGGACGGGGAGGAAGAAGAAAAGAAATTCCCTCCCTCTCCAAGCTCCATGCTGTTCTCCCGCAGGGCGGCAAATAACGCCCTTTTAAATAAACTGGCCGCCAAATACGGCGGGGAAAAACCGAAGGCAGATATCCAGTCGCAGGCAAAAATCCCTGCTACGGATACAGAAACCGGCCGTTCCGTGGACGCACTCATGGAACGGCTTAATTTATTGAAACGATAAGAAGGAGGATTTCACTATGACGATTCTGGAACTGCGTGAGAAACGCGCAAAGGCATGGGAAGCGGCAAAGGCATTTCTGGATTCCCACAGGAAGGAGAACGGCATCCTTTCCGCGGAGGATGACGCCGCATACACGAAGATGGAGCAGGAGATCACAGACCTTGGGAAAGAGATCGCAAGGCTGGAGCGGCAGGAGGCGCTTGATGCGGAGCTGAACCGCCCGGTGAATAAGCCCCTCACGGGGAAGCCGGGCGGCAGGGAGGATACAGACGGGGAGGATAAGACCGGGCGAGCCTCCGATGATTACCGGAAGAACTTCTGGAACGCCATGCGCTCCAAAATGCCGATGCCTGCGGTCACCAATGCCCTGCAGAT
This sequence comes from Lachnospiraceae bacterium, assembly GCA_910574285.1. GTDB lineage: Bacteria > Bacillota > Clostridia > Lachnospirales > Lachnospiraceae > Sporofaciens. The sequence continues at coordinate 11,000 of CAJTAL010000049.1, forward strand.
TGGCACGGATTCCGAGGGCGGCTACCTGGTGCCGGATGAATACGAGCGCACGCTGGTGGAGGCTCTGGAGGAGGAGAACATCTTCCGGCAGATGGCGAAGGTCATCAGGACTTCCAGCGGCGACCGCAAGATTCCCGTGGTGGCTTCCAAAGGCACGGCATCCTGGATTGACGAGGAGGGCGCATACCCGGAGAGCGACGACTCCTTCGGCCAGGTATCCATCGGCGCTTACAAGTTAGGCACACTGATCAAGGTTTCCGAGGAACTGTTAAACGACAGCGTCTTTGACCTGCAGTCCTATATCTCCCGCGAGTTTGCCCGCCGCATCGGGGCGAAGGAAGAGGAGGCGTTCTTCACGGGGGACGGCAAGGGCAAGCCGTTAGGCGTGCTTGCGGCCACGGGCGGTGCAGAAACGGGCGTGACCGCAGCATCCGCCACGGCTGTGACGGCGGATGAACTGATGGATTTGTATTATTCGCTGAAATCGCCGTACCGCAAGAAATCCGTGTGGGTGCTGAACGATTCCACCATCAAGGCCATCCGCAAGCTGAAGGACAATAACGGGCAGTATTTATGGCAGCCTTCTTTGGTGGCGGGGACGCCGGACACCATCTTAGGCCGCCCCATTAAGACATCCGCCTATATGCCGACCATTGCTGCGGGCGCAAAGACCATCGCCTTCGGTGATTTCAGCTACTATTGGATTGCCGACAGGCAGGGGCGCAGCTTCAAGCGGCTCAATGAGCTGTTCGCGGCGACCGGGCAGGTGGGCTTCCTCGCTTCGCAGCGTGTGGACGGGAAGATGATCCTTGCGGAAGCGGTGAAGGTGCTGGTGCAGAAAGCGGCATCCGCAGGCTAATGGAAGGGGGCGGCGGGCATGGTGGTGACGCTGGAAGAAATGAAAAATTATCTCCGTGTGGATTATGATGACGATGATGCCCTGATTGAAAACATTATCCAGGCATCGGAAAAAATCTGCATGGACGTGGCGCGGATGGACTCATTGGAAGAATTTTCTGCCGTGGAGAACGCAAAAGTCTCCGTGCTGTATGCGGCGGCCTACCTCTACGAACACCGGGAGGAGGCCGACCACCGCGCCCTCACGCTCACCCTTCGGGCATTGCTCTTTGGGGCCAGGAAGGAGGCGTTCTGATGGATGTGGCGGCGATGAACGTGCGGATCATGTTCCAGAAAAACGAGGCGGTGTCCGATGCCATCGGGAACCACACAAACACATGGGTGGATTATTATTCCTGCCATGCCACCATCAGCGATTCCCTGGGGAAGTCTTCTGTGGAATCCGAGGCGGCGGGGCAGACCGTGGCGCACCCGGACATCAGTTTCACAGTACGTTTCTGTAGGAAAGCAAAGGCCGTGGACACCACAGGTTTCCGTATCTTATGGGATGGTGGCATTTATGACATTTTGAAGGTGGACCATCTGAACAATAAAAAACGGGCATTGAAATTCAAATGTGAGAAAGCGGGGCGGTGATGATGTCGGACAGGGTAAGGATTGACCAGCTTGCGGCCACGGTGATGGAAGGGCTGACGGAGTATGCGGATCTTGCGGCGGATGAGCTGAAGAAGGCGGTGAAGAAAGCGGGGAATTCCGTGAAAAAGGATATCCAGGAGGGCGCGCCGAAGGACACGGGCGCCTATGCGAAAAGCTGGTCTGTGAAGAATGTGAAGGAAACATCCAACTCCATAGAGCTGGTGGTGCATTCCAGGAACCGCTACCAGCTCTCGCACCTTCTGGAATTCGGCCATGCCAAGCGCGGCGGCGGGCGCGTCCCCGGAAAGGCGCATATCGCGCCTGCGGAAGAGAGGGCGGAGCGGACGCTGGAGCAGGAAATAGAAAAGGCTCTGAGGGGGTGATGTATTTTGGAAGGGCTTGTAAAGATGGTTACAGAGATGGGGCTGCCCTTCGCCTATGACCACTTTGCGGAAGGGGAGTCGCCGGAGCCGCCGTTCCTCTGCTATCTTATTCCGGGGAGCGACAACTTTGCGGCGGACGGGAAAGTGTACCACAAGGGCGCGAATATCCATGTGGAAATCTACACCGATAAGAAAGACCCGGTGCTGGAACAGCGGGTGGAGGATGTGCTGGACGCGCATGAGGTTTTTTATAACAAATCGGAAACATGGCTCAGCAGCGAGCGGCTTTATGAAGTTCTGTATATTTTTGGATGGGAGGCATGACGGATGCAGAATAAAAAGAACAAAGTGAAATACAACCTTAAGAACACGCACTATGCGATGCTCACTATTTCAGAGGACGGGGCGGTGTCCTACGGGACGCCCATCCCGATGCCCGGCTCGGTGTCCATCTCCCTGGACGCCAACGGCGAGCCGGAGAATTTCTATGCGGACGGGACGGCGTACTATGTCATCAACAACAACATGGGCTATGACGGCGACCTGGAGCTTGCCATGATCCCGGAGTCCTTCCGCAAAGACGCTTTAAGGGAGGAACTGGACAGCAAGGGCGTGCTGATCGAGAACGCCTCGGCGGAGCTTGCGGCTTTTGCGCTGCTCTTTGAGTTTGACGGCGACCAGAGGCACATCCGCCACGTCCTCTACAACTGCTCCGCGTCCCGTCCCGGCATCGAGGGCAAGACCAACGAGGAGAGCCGGGAAGTGCAGACGGAGACGCTGACCGTCAAGGCAACGCCCCTGGCGGACGGCATGGTGAAGGCGAAGACCGGGGACTCCACGGATGAGGCGGTCTATAAGGACTGGTACAAGGCGGTGTATATGCCCGCAGCGGCAGACGATGGCGGCGGGGAGCAGGGCAATGAGGAGGGCAACGCATGAGCATGACAAGGAAGATTGAGATTGACGGGAAAGAGGTGCCGTTCCGTGCATCGGCGGCCGTGCCGCGCATTTACCGCATCAAGTTCCACCGGGACATCTACAAGGACCTGAGCGCATTGGAGAAGAGCATCGGGAAAAGCGATGAGGAGAATTCCAACCTGGATTTATTTTCACTGGAGCTGTTCGAGAACATCGCCTTCATCATGGCGAAGCACGCCGACCCCTCCATCCCGGACACGCCGGAGGAATGGCTGGACGGCTTCGGCACGTTCTCCATCTACCAGGTGCTGCCGCAGCTCATCGAACTGTGGGGCTTAAATGTGAAGACCGACGTGGAGGCTAAAAAAAACTTCGCGCAACTGACCGCCCGATGACCACGCCGCTGTTCCTGCTGCGGTGTGTGCAGCTCGGCATCTCCATCCGGGATTTAGACCTGCTGACCATCGGCATGGTCAACGATATGTACGCGGAGAGCAGCAATGACAGCGCCGACTATTCCATCATCGCGGGGCAGGACGAGTTCGATTTATTCTAACCGCAGATTTGGATTTTTTTTTGATAACGCCTGGGCAGCCGGGCTTTTTTGTGCCGTTAAGGGGGTGTTGGTGTGGCGGCAAACAGGATCAAAGGGATTACGGTAGAGATCGGCGGCGACACCACGAAGCTCCAGACGGCTCTTAAGGGCGTGAACACGGAGATCCGGAATACGCAGTCACAGCTTAAGGACGTGGAGAAGCTGCTGAAGCTCGACCCCGGCAACACGGAGCTGATGGCGCAGAAGCACCGGCTCCTGGGGGATGCAGTCCGGGAAACGAAGGAAAAGCTGGAGACGCTGAAAACAGCGGCGGAGCAGGCGAATGATGCCCTTGCGAGGGGCGAGATTTCCCAGAGCCAGTACGATGCCCTCCAGCGGGAGATCATCGAGACGGAGAACAACCTGCGTGACTTGGAGCGGCAGGCGGGGCAGTCCGCCGTGGCCCTGCAGAAGATTGCCGCCACGGGGGAAAAGCTGAAAACAGTCGGCTCCGCCATTGAGGGCGTGGGGCAGAAGCTGATGCCCGTCACTGCGGCGGTGGGCGGGCTTGGGGCGGCTGCCGTGAAGGTGGCTTCCGACTTCGACTCCGCCATGAGCCAGGTGGCGGCTGTGTCCGGGGCAACAGGAAAAGACCTGGAAGCCCTGCGGGATAAGGCTCGTGAGATGGGAAGCAAGACCAAGTTCTCCGCTTCGGAAGCCGCTGAAGCAATGAATTACATGGCCATGGCCGGCTGGAAGACCAATGATATGCTCTCCGGCATCGAGGGCATCATGAACCTTGCCGCAGCCTCCGGGGAGGATCTGGCGACCACCTCGGACATCGTGACGGACGCGCTGACCGCCCTGGGGCTTTCGGCGGAGGATTCCGGGCATTTCGCAGATATCCTCGCGGCGGCAAGCTCGAACGCCAACACGAACGTATCCATGATGGGCGAGACGTTCAAATACTGTGCGCCCGTGGCTGGCGCGCTCGGCTTTTCCGCAGAGGACACTGCCGAGGCCATCGGCCTGATGGCGAACGCCGGCATCAAGTCCTCCCAGGCAGGAACGGCCATGCGCTCCATGATGACGAACCTCACCGTGGAAGTGAAGTTTGTGGGTGACGCTTTCGGCGAGCTGACCATCCAGACCACGAACACGGATGGCAGCATGAGGAGCCTTGGGGATATCCTCACTGACTGCCGCGCGGCATTTGCGCAGATGTCCGAGTCGGAGAAGGCCGCCAATGCGGAGGCTCTGGTCGGGAAGAACGCCATGTCCGGCTTCCTTGCGGTGATGAACGCCGCGCCTGGGGACATCGAGAAGCTGAACAGCGCCATCAACAACTGTGACGGCACGGCGGAGAAGATGGCGGCCACCATGCAGGATAACCTTGCAGGGCAGCTCACCATCCTAAAGAGCCAGTTGGAGGAACTGGCAATCTCCATCGGGGAAATCCTGATGCCCTACATCCGGCAGATCGTGGGCTGGATTCAGGGGCTTGTGGACTGGCTGAACAGCCTGGACGAAGGCACGAAGAAGATCATTGTCACAGTCGCCCTTGTGGCGGCCGCCCTGGGGCCGGTGCTGATTGTTATCGGCAAGGTGGTCGGGGCGGTTGGAACAATCATGACGGTGGTGCCGCAGATCGCCAGCGCCATTTCCGGCGTGATCGCTTTCGTGTCCGGGACAGTGATTCCGGCGATCTCCGCCGTGGTGGCGGCTATCGGATGGGTGCCCCTGGCGATTGCGGCGGTGGTGGCGATACTTGTGGTGCTGTACAACAAGTGTGAGTGGTTCCGGGAGGCGGTGAACGCCATCTGGACGCAGATCAAGGAATTTTTTGTTTCCGCATGGGAGGTCATCTGTTCTTTCTTTACGGAAACCATACCGAATGCGTGGAATTCCCTTGTGTCGTTCTTCCAGGGCATCCCGGCATGGTGGAGCGGGCTGTGGCAGTCCGTGGGCGACTTTTTCAGTAACATCTGGACGAACATGATGAACAACCCCGTGCTTACGGGCATCGTGGACATGATACGCTCCCTGTGGGAGAACCTCTCCACGACGCTGCAGGGCATCTGGAACGGGATCAAGACAGCGGCTTCCGGCGCATGGGAGCTGATCAAGAACGTGGTGCTTGGGCCGGTGCTGTTGCTCATCGACCTGGTGACCGGGAACTTCACAAAGCTGAAGGAGGACGCCGCCAACATCTGGAACAACATCAAGAATGCGGCATCCAATATCTGGAACGGCATCAAGCAGGTGGTCGGCTCACTGGCGCAGGGGCTTGTGAACCATGTTTCCATCCTGTTTAATGGGCTGAAAACTACGATTGCCAATATCTGGACGGCAATAAAGAACACGGCCTCGTCCGCCTGGAACGGGCTGAAAAATTTAGTGTCCTCCATTGCGTCCAACTTAAAGCAGGCGGCGGTGAACGCATTCAAGGCCATGGTGTCCGGCATCGGCTCCGCGCTTTCCTCCCTGGGGAGTGTGGTGCAGTCCGGGTTCCAGTCCGCCATCAGCTTCATCACCTCGCTGCCTGGGAAAGCCCTGCAGTGGGGCAAAGATTTTATAAACGGCATTGCGGACGGCATCCGCAGCGCCATCGGAAACGTGATAAACGCAGTTTCAGACGTGGCGGATAAGATACGCTCCTTCCTGCACTTTTCCGTGCCGGACGAGGGACCTCTGACGGATTACGAGAGCTGGATGCCGGACTTCATGTCCGGATTGGCAGAGGGCATCGAAAAGAGCCGGGGCATGGTGAAGAAAGCCGTGTCCGGGGTGGCGTCCGACTTAATGCTCCAGCCCCAGGCGGCAGTCCAGGGGATGCAGGGCGGACGGGATTCCTCCGGGGATTCTTCCGTAAGCGAGCTGCTCGGAGGACTCCGGGAGATGCTTTCTGGCCTGCAGGAGATGGCGGGCGGCGGGACTATCTGCATCCCCGTGTATGTGGGCGGGACGCTGCTGGACGAAGTGGTGGTGGACGCCCAGGCAAGGCAGAACTTAAGGTCGGGAGGGAGGTAAGGCGGCATGGCATATATACAGTATCTGGCAATTGACGGTGTGCCGCTCCCCCTGCCGGATTCCTATGAGGTGCAGATGGCGGACGTGGAGGCGGATTCCGGGGGCGAGACGGAGGCCGGGACCACGCAGCGGGACGTGGTGAGGATGGGCGTAGTGTCCATCCCCGCCGCTTTCTCCGTTTCCCCGAAATGGCTGAAGCTGCTGACGGGATTCAAGCAGAAGGAGAAGCTCACCGTGGACTACTTTGACACGGAAACGCTGGAAATAAAACAGACGGAAATGTATATCAGCGGCTATAAGGCAAGCCTCGTGAAAGACACGTCCTATAAGGGGCTTTGGAAGGTGTCGTTCACGCTGAAAGAATTATAAGGACACAGAAAGCATAGTGGGAGGAGGTGAATCCGGATGTACCCGGTGAGCGAGGCGTTCCTGCGGGCGGTGCAGGAAAATACACGGAACTACCGCTGGACGGGGCAGATCACGACAAAGGGCGGCGCTGTATACCCGTTTGTTTACGAAGATATCGTGAAAGGGAGCGGGTACATCACGGCGCAGTGCTGCGGCAGCGCAGAGATCGAGCTGGGAACGGTGTACGCCGCCGAGATGGGCATCACGCTCTTTTTGCAGATTGACCGCTACACGCTGGAAGGGGCGGAGGTGCGGCTTTCCTACCACCTGCGGCTTGCGGACGGCAGCTACGAGGAAGTGCCGATGGGCATCTTCGAGGTCAGCGAGGCGAACCGGACGGCGCACTGCCTGGAGCTGAAAGCCTACGACTATATGCTGCGGTTTGAAAAGAGTTTCAACGGCTTTGAGACCGTGGGCAACGCCTTTGCTTTCTTGGATCTATGCTGTAAATCCTGTGCCGTGGAGCTGGCGCACACGCAGGCGGAGATCGAAGCCATGCCCAACGGCACGGAACTGCTCTCCATCTACCCGGAGAATGACATCGAGACCTACCGTGACGTGCTGTACTTTGTCGGGCAGGTGCTTGGCGGATTTTTCTGCATCAGCCGGGAGGGGAAACTGGAGCTGCGGAAATACGGGACACAGCCGGTAATGGAGGTAAAGAGCAGGCACCGGTTCACCAGCAGCTTTTCCGACTTCATCACCCGGTACACGGCGGTCAGCTCCACGAACCTGCGCACACAGACGGCGGAGTATTACGCCCTGGAGCCGGATGACGGGCTGACCATGAACCTGGCGGTGAACCCGCTCCTGCAGTTCGGGCTGGAGGAAACGCGGGAGCAGCTATGCCGGAACATTTTAAATGACCTGGCGGTGGTCGGTTATGTGCCTTTTGATTCCAGCACCATCGGGAACCCGGCGCTGGATTTGGGGGATGTGCTGACCTTTTCGGGCGGGCAGGCGGACGGGAGCCAGATTGCCTGCATCACCTCCTCCAACTGTAAGATTGGCGGGAAACACACGCTGAAATGCGTGGGGAAGAACCCAAGGCTGGCGCAGGCAAAGTCCAAAAATGACAAGAACATTTCCGGCCTCTTAAACCAGATCGAGGCGGGAAAGATGGGGCTGTTTACCTACACCAACGCGAAGGCGTACAGCCTTTCCAAAGCCAGGTGCGCGGTCATCAGCATGGAGTTTGCGTCCTCCCAGGAGACGGACGCGCAGTTCATCGGCCAGGTGATGCTTGAAATCTCCGCCGCCCAGGTGGAGCGGCAGGCGTCCGCAGAGGGGAAAGTCACCGTGCCGCTCCCCGCAGAATCCGGCGGGGCTGTGGATTCCGGGGAAGGAAACGGGGATGTGGAAACGGAAACAGCGGGGAGTACAGATGTGGAAGTGGATGTCTCGCTGCCCGTGAAGTGGAAAGAGGACGGGAGGGTTTCCGTCCTCGCGGCCTATGAGTTTGACGACAACGAAATCCTGTCGGTTTACCCTGAAGAAACTTTCGGCAGCGGCAGGCACATCCTCTCCCTCTATTACCCACTGGCGGGGCTTGTGCCGGAACGGATGCACACATTCCGCGTGTACCTTTCGGCGGAGGGCGGGGAGGCGGCGGTCCCTGCGGGCGGGTGCATCGCCTCCATCAGCGGCCAGGCGATGGCAGGCGCGACAAAGAACTGGGACGGGACGCTGGAGTTTGAAGAGTATTTCCCGGCAGCGGGGGTATGGCGGAAGGCATGGCTGCGCCCGGCGGGGGAGCGGCTTGCATTTTCGAATCCGCAGGAAAAAGCCGTCCGCCACACAGAAACATTCCCAAGGGTAGCCACAGGGCTGACCGGCCTTGTGCTGCCGGAGTAAGGAGGGCATCATGAAACTGAAAGGGACTATGACGATTGAGCTGACGGACGCGGCAAGCGGGGAGACAGAGGTTATCCAGGAGGAAAACATGGTCACGGACGCCGTGGACAACATCCTTGGGAGCAACCTGCTGGGGGTGTATTTCGACTCCGGCACAAGCTCTAAAAACATCACGGTGAACAGCCAGCTCCTGCCCATCTGCCCGAACACGCTGGGCGGCATACTGCTTTTCCCCGACACGCTGGAGGAGCGGAAGGATAACCTTTACCCCGTGTCCGCAAACTACCCCGTGGCCTACGCCTCCAACGACGTGAACCTCGGCACGGACACGGCGCGGGGCAGCATGAACCAGACGGAGAGCGGCCCCATCGAACGGGGTTACAAGTTCGTTTGGGACTTCACCACGAGCCAGGGCAACGGCACGATAGCCGCGGCCGCCCTCACAAGCTCCTGGGGCGGGAAGAACGTGTACGGGAGCGAAACGGAGGACGGCACGGCGTTCGTGGTCATGAAGGCCGTCTCCATTGCCGGATGCACGGCACGGAAGCGGTGGCTCTTAAGCAACGCCATAGAGTGCGATTTTGAAAAGGAGGAGGTCTGGTCCATCAACTGCAGCAACACGAACATCATCACCATCAGCAGGTCCAGGCTCCCCATGGTGAGCCTGTGCGTCAACGAGAAGCTGAACGACAGCTCCGTGCAGGAGCTGGAGAGCTGGGAGATTGAGCCGTCCGTGTTCGGCTTCAAAAAGAACGTGTATTATTACGGCTTTTTCCTGAACGGGCATGACAGGCACTGGTACGGGTTCTGCAACAGCCCGAATTCCTCCGGGAACGCCTCGGTGAAATGGATAAAGATAGACCGCACGGACTTCAGCTACACGGAAGGCACATGGACGCTCACCAACGTGCAGCTCCCGACCATGGGGTACCGCGACACCAACTACGAGCTGTACAAGACCTGGACCCGCGCCTGCATCCGGGGCGGATACCTCTACACGTTCAACTACAGCTACACCGGGTTCTACAAGATATGCCTTACGAACCCGTCCGACGTCACGTTTATCCCAGCGGGGTTCACGGCAAGGGGGAACGCCCTGGGAGGGAGCCTTGCGGGGAACGCCATGGAGCTGATGGGGGACATCATCGTGGGGTATGACTTCCTGCTGTTCGCGGACGACACGGTCAGGCAGAACAAGGGGAACAAAAAGACGGAGGACGTGCAGACGCCTTTGTTCTGTTATCAGAACTTCTGCATCTCCTGGGCGTATGACGCGAGGTATATGTTCCTGCGCACGCCGTACCTGGGCACCATAAACAACTTCTCTGCGGCAGTGGTGAAGACGGCGGACAAGACGATGAAGATCACCTACACGCTGACGGACGAGGGGCAGTGACGGCTTTACGGCAGGGGCGGCGTCTCCCCTGCCGTGGTAAAAGGGTGGTGTGTGTGCCGGGAACCCCGGCGGGAGGGCTTACTGCTGTGCGACGTACCTGTCAGATGGCTCTGCGGCCATGGAGAGGGATGCGGCTTCTTTTTCCGCGCGGCGCTTCATCTTTTCAAGCTGCGCTATCTTTTTCTCAAGCTCCGCCCTGGCCTCCCTCTGCTCTTTTGCCGCCAGCTCTTCTGCGGTGAGGGTGCGGATGTGGATGGAGCCTTCCCCGTACTCCACGATGAGCGGGGCGCCGATGGAAAAGCCAAGTTCCTCAAGCCACCTGCCTTCCATCTGGACTTTCGGTACCGGGGCATAAGAGCCGCGGGAATAGCGGCTGGTGTATACGACTTTGATGTTCTTTGTGTTCATAAGGTGTCCTCCTGTTTTTTCTTTTTCCCTGCTGCCTCCCGCTTTTTTTGGCAGGCGGGGCTTTGGGTAGTGTTATTAATCACTCTGAAGCCGTGAAATAGCAAGGGAAACGGGAGGCATAAATGTGACAAAGATTCCCACAGATACTTGTGTAAACGACACAAATAAATATCCTTTTGGATACGGGGCTGTCTGCCGTTTGGCGGGCGGCCTTTTATCATACAAAAAATCATTTAAAGGAGGGTTTCAACATGAAGGAATTCTGGAACACGATCCAACTTATTTTCACTGCCATCGGTGGATGGCTCGGCTGGTTCCTGGGCGGCTGTGACGGCCTGCTGTATGCGCTCATCGCATTTGTGGTGGTGGATTACATCACGGGAGTGATGTGCGCCGTGGCGGACAGGAAGCTGTCCAGCGAGGTAGGCTTCAAGGGCATCGCAAAGAAGGTGCTGGTCTTCCTGCTGGTGGGGATTGCCAACATCCTCGACGTGCAGGTCATCGGGAGCGGCTCCGTGCTGCGGACGGCCATCATCTTTTTCTACATCTCCAACGAGGGCGTGAGCCTCTTGGAGAACGCCGGACGCCTGGGGCTGCCCATCCCGGAAAAGCTGAAGGACATCCTGGCGCAGCTCCATGAGAAAGCGGAGAATGGGAAGGGGGACAAATGAGGATGAAACTTGTGGAAAGCATCCTGACAAGGAATCCGTGTTACACGGCGGGAAGGAAGATCACGGTCAAGGGGCTGATGCTCCATTCTGTGGGCTGCCCGCAGCCGAAGGCGTCCGCGTTCATCAATTCATGGAACAGCCCGGCACACGGCACTTCCTGCGTCCATGGCTTCATTGACGGCAACGACGGCACGGTGTACCAGACATTACCATGGAACCACAGGGGATGGCACTGCGGGAGCGGCAACAAAGGGAGCGGGAACAATACCCATATCGGGGTGGAGATGTGCGAGCCTGCGTGTATCCGGTACACGGCAGGCTCTAACTTTACCTGCTCCAATCTGACAGAGGCAAAAGCGGTGGCGGAGAGAACCTATAAGGCGGCGGTGGGGCTGTTCGCCATGCTCTGCAAGAAATACAGCCTGGACCCGCTGGCGGACGGCGTGGTCATCAGCCACAGGGAAGGCCACAGCCGGGGCATTGCCAGCAGCCACGGCGACCCGGAACATCTGTGGGCGCAGCTTGGCATGGGGTACACGATGGACGGGTTCCGCAGGGCGGTCAAGGCGGCGGTGGGCGGCGCGGCTTCCCCTGCTCCTGCAGAAACTGAAGCCTGGTACCGCGTCCGGAAGTCGTGGGCGGACGCTTCCTCGCAGAAAGGGGCGTTCAAGTCGCTGGAGAACGCAAAAGAATGTGCTGACGAAAATCCGGGGCATTCCGTGTTCAATGAATCCGGAAAGGCAGTGTACACCAAAGCAGTGGCATTCCAGCCGTACCTTGTGCGGGTGACCATCCCCGACCTGAACATCCGGGAAGCGCCTGGGACGGATAAGCCCAAGACCGGGAAGGTTACGGGCGTGGGTGTATTTACCATTATAGAGGAGGCGGATGGGAAAGGCGCATCCCGGTGGGGGCTGCTGAAATCCTGCCGGGAAAAGAGAAACGGGTGGATTTCCCTTGACCACGCCAGCCGGATATAAACACAGACAGCAGGGCCCGCGGCATTTTCCCATGTGCCGCGGGCCCGTTTTTTAGTGGGTAAACTACACAGGAAACGGATGGAAAGTTTGTGCATCTTATGGCGCAGATATGAGTGGATAATCTGCGGAACCTGATTTAACATGGCACTACCCCAAAGGGCGCTGCCGGAAACGGCGGCAGTAAAATAAAGGAGGCACACGCTTATGACAAAAAGATTTATGGAAACGGCCCATCTGCCACGCAGGGGGCGGCGGAAGGAGGGATGCTGATGTTCACTGCAAGGGAACGCACACTTCTCACTTCCCCTTACTTCCGGCTCATCCGCCAGACGGATGACTTCTTTGAGGTCCAGTCCAGATGCACGAAGCACTGCTGGATCGTCCAGAAACTTTCCTATGACCGGTATCCGGTCCGAATCTACCACAAGCACACGAAGGGGACGGCCTACTACCATAAGCACGGCCACGCCAACACGGTATCCTCCGCCGTCCGCCAGATCAAGAGCCACGATGTGTGGCAGCTAAACGGGAGGCGCGCCATGGCGTAAAGCCCGGCGCGAATAGTGACAAGCCCACGGCACATAAAATGTCGTGGGCCTTTTTTTGATTTTTGGGGTATCCAAAACCGCCCGGAAATCTCCGTATGTTGGAGGCGGGCGTTTTCCATGGCGTATGTGAGGAAGAATTTTTCACCCGTGGGTGTATAAAGCCGCCCGGAAACCTCCGTATAGTGAGGGGTCGCACAGGCAGGAAAAATTTCTGCAGCGGCCGTCCGGTTCCGGCCGCTGCGGCGGCATATGGCAGGAGGTGTGTTTATATGACGGAAGGACAGAAAAAAGAGATAAAGCGCCTGCGGGAGTCAGGCGCCGGGTATACAGCAATCGCAGGGAAAATGGGAATCCCAAAGGAAACGGTAAGGAGCTTCTGTAGGAGGAACGGCCTGGCGGGAGGAGCGGCGAAAGGTAGGCCGGAGGAAGGACTAGCGCAGGACGGGGTCTGCCGGGAATGTGGGAAGCCGCTGCAGCAGACGGCGGGCGTGAAGCGGCGGGTGTTCTGCTCCAGGGAGTGCCGTGAGAAGTGGTGGCACAGCCATCCGGGGGAGGTCAGGCAGAGGGCGGTGTATTCCTTCACCTGCACCGGGTGCGGGAAGCCGTTCACGGCCTATGGCAATTCAAAACGTAAATACTGCTCCCATGAGTGCTATATCAGGAACCGTTTCAAAGGCGGTGACGACGGTGAATGAGAAGGAATTCCGCACGGAGCTGCGTTACCGGATGTCGCTTGCCGTGGCGCGGGAGATGCTCGAAGAAGGCGCCATCACCGAAGAGGAATACCGGGAAATTGATACAATACTGCTTAAAAAACACCGGCCAATTTTGGGTACATTATTAGCGGGAAAACCCTTGCAATAACTGCGGTTTGGAGTGATGAATGGTAGCGGAAAGGAGTGGTTTCATTGAAGAAGATCAGCAGAATAGAGCCGGTTTTACCCACGCTGGCAGGGCGGAAAAAGGTGGCCGCCTATGCCCGTGTTTCAAGGGACACGGAGCGGCTCATGAATTCCGTTTCCGCACAGGTCAGCTACTACAGCGCATTCATCCAGAACAACCCGGAATGGGAATATGCAGGGGTGTACGCGGACTGCGGGATATCCGGGACAGGGACGGCCAGGCGCGGCGAATTCTTAAGGATGCTCGCCGACTGTGAGGATGGAAGGATTGACATTATCCTGACAAAATCCATCAGCCGCTTCGCAAGGAACACGGTAGACCTTCTGGAGACGGTCAGGCGCTTAAAATCCCTCGGCATTGAGGTGCGGTTCGAGAAGGAACACATCAATTCGCTCTCGGAGGACGGGGAGCTGATGCTCTCGCTCCTGGCGTCCTTTGCGCAGGAGGAGAGCCGGAGCATTTCGGAAAACGTGAAGTGGGGAGTCAGGCGGCGGTTCCAGTCCGGCGAGATCGGGACGGCGAACAAGCACATCCTCGGATACCGGTATGATGAGGATGGGAAAAAATATGTCATCATCCCGGAAGAGGCGGAGGCAGTCCGCTGGATGTTCCAGATGTACATTGACGGGGTTCCCCTGCGGGAGATTGCGGGGAGCATGAACAGGGCGGGCATCCGCACCACGCTTGGCAACGGCTTCCAGGAAGCTTCGGTGCGGCAGCTCATTTTCAACGAAGTTTATGCCGGGGACATCCGGCGGCAGAAATGCTACATGGCGGACCCGATCACAAAAACGAAAGTGAAGAACTGCGGGGAGCTGCCGCAGTATTACATGGCGGACTGCCATGAAGCCATCATTGACCGGGAAACCTACGCAAAGGTCCAGGCGGAGATGGAGCGGCGGGCGGGGCTTGTCAATCCCACCTATCCTTTTACCGGGAAGATGAAATGCGGCGTCTGCGGGAACTGCTTTACACGGAAGAAAGGGGCCGTAAGGGGGAAAACCTATGTACACTGGATATGCCGCTCCAAAAAGGAGACGGGCATGAGCTGCACAAGCGTGAATTTCAGCGAGGAAGAATTAAAGGGGATTTCGGCGCAGGCGCTTGGGATGGATGAGTTTGACGGGGCTGTGTTTGAAAAGGCTGTCCGGGGCATCACCGTCATGGAAAACGGGGACCTGGAATTCCGGCTTGCCGGCGGGGAGGCGAAAGTCTGGAAGAACCTGCACCTGGACCCGCCAAGGCACATCGCAACGGTCACGGACTGCTTCCAGGGGAAGGTGAAATGCGCCGCCTGCGGGAATACATACCACCGGGTGAACAGCGCGGGAAAATGGGTGTACTGGTACTGCATAGGAAAAAAAAGGAAGAATGTGGAGTGCCATAACCCGAACTGCACCGATTACAAGCTGAGGCAGGTTTCTGCACACATGATGGGGCTGGAGGAATTCAGCGAGACGGAATTTGAGGAGCGGGTAGAGGAAATCACGGCATTCCCGGACGGGAGCCTGGAATTCCATTTCAAAGAAGGGAGGGCGGAGAAATGGCAAAGAGCGTGATCACGATACCGGCCACGGTGAACAGGCACACGGCGGCGCCGATAGGAAGCTACAGAAAGCGCAGGGTTGCGGCTTATGCCCGCGTCTCTACCGACCATGAGGAGCAGCAGAGCAGCTACGAGGCGCAGGTGGACTATTACACGAACTACATCAACGGGCGCGAGGACTGGGAGTTTGTTTCCGTGTATGCGGACGAAGGGATAACCGGCTGCAACACGAAAAAGCGCGACGGGTTCAACAAAATGGTGGAGGACGCGCTTTCCGGGGCCATCGACCTCATCATCACCAAGAGCGTCTCCCGCTTCGCAAGGAACACGGTGGACAGCCTCACGACCATCCGGAAGCTGAAGGAGAACAGGGTGGAGTGCTATTTTGAAAAAGAGAACATCTGGACGTTTGACGGCAAGGGCGAGCTGCTCCTGACCATCATGTCCTCGCTGGCGCAGGAGGAGAGCCGGAGCATCTCGGAGAACTGCACCTGGGGGCAGAGGAAGCGTTTCGCGGACGGCAAAGTGACTGTGCCGTTCAAGCGGTTCCTGGGCTACGACCGGGGCGAGGACGGGAACCTTGTCATCAACGAGGAACAGGCGGAGATTGTCCGCAGGATCTACGGCCTCTTCCTGCAGGGGCGCTCGCCCCATGCAATCACAAAGCTGCTGATGGCGGAAGGCATCCCCTCGCCCGGAGGGAAGGAGGTCTGGTCATCCAGCACAGTCAAAAGCATCCTTACCAACGAAAAATATAAAGGCGACGCGCTTCTGCAGAAAGTGTACACGGTGGACTTCCTCACCAAGCAGAAGAAGGCGAACGAGGGCGAGGTGCCGCAGTATTATGTGGAGAACAACCACCAGGCAATCATCAGCCCGCCCGTGTTCGAGGAAGCGCAGCACCAGATGGCGGCCAGGCATTCCGGGAAGAACCGGGCAAGCAGCACGGGCGTATTCTCCGGCCAGATAAAATGCGCGGACTGCGGGGGCTGGTACGGCTCCAAGGTGTGGCATTCCAACAGCAAGTACCGCAAGACCATCTGGCAGTGCAACCACAAATTTGACGGCGGGGAGAAATGCGGCACGCCCCACCTTGACGAGGAAACCATCAAACAGCTTTTCCTGAAAGCGGCCAATGCCATCTTTGCAGAAAAGGACGGGGTGCGGGAGGATTACGACTCCATAAAAGACACGCTTTTCGGAACGGCGGAACTGGAGGCGGAGCGCCTGCGGCTGCAGGAGGAGATGAACGTGGTGGCGGAGCTGATCGAACAGTGCGTGGCGGAGAACGCCCGCGTCGCCCTCGACCAGACGGAGTACCAGAAGAAATACGATGGGCTGGCGGGGCGGTTCAACGGGGCGAAGGAGCGGCTTTCGGAAGTCGGCCAGGCCATCACGGAGCGGCAGGCAAAGCGGGAAAAAATCGGGAGGTTTGTTTCCGCACTGGAAAAGCTGGACGGTCCGCTCACGGCATTCCGCGAGGACGACTGGTACAGCCTTGTGGACTACGCCACGGTGTACAGCAGGGAGGACATCCGCTTCACTTTCAAGAACGGGATGGAGATAAAGGCTTGAAAATACAAATCCCCCGGAACCGATAGAAAAACGGTGGCGGGGGATTCTGTCTGATTAGTATGTCTCCATATAGGAGTACTTTCGTTTGGTAAGTCATTATTGTCTACTGTAATTGCCGTTCGATCTGCGCTAATATATTTTTCATGAAAATCTGTTCTTTTTCCTCCGCTTCTTTCTTATTAACAACCTCGTTAGCTTTTTGGGCAATTTGTAAGGCACGTTTTGCATCGTCATAATTTGGGGTGGCCTCTCCATAACCTAATTCTGAGTGTGTAGAACCGCAGCCATCTTTATGGCTTGCAAAGCTGTCCAAAAATTTGGCATCATCGTTATCTATAAAATCAATACCATTATTTTTAAGTGCATTATTTATATCTACATTACTGTGTGAACATCTGATTTCACGATTTCGAACTTTTGTTTTTTCAATACCTATCATTTCAGCTAAAACTTTTCCATTTTTTTCAGTTGAATCAACTGAGTTTCGGAAAGAATCCATACAATAACGTTCTTGATCTTCATTATTTGTTTCTGATTCGGCTCTTTTTAAGGCTTCTTCGGCATTTTTGAGATCGTATTTAGCGTGTTTCCTGGTATTTTTTCTGGTTCTGCTTTCCTGTTTTATACTTTTTTGTTCTTGATATTCTTGCACAATACTATTTGGAAAAAGGGGGTTCATGGGTTCACCTACTTTCTTTTTATGGTAATAGATAATGTGATAAATAGCAATCAGGATATGGTAATTTATCCGAGCATAGTATTTTCCATACGGATTATATCACAAAGGATTGGATAATTCCACTAAATGGAATGTCAGGATTTTTGAACATCCAAACCTTTTGATTTTTCCCCAACGAAAAATCAAAAAGTATAGGAAAAATCAAAAGGTATCGGGAAAAATCAAAAAGTGTACAAAAAATCAAAAGGTATCGGGGAAAAATCAAAAAGTGTAAGGCAAAATCGAATTGTATCAAAGACAGCGTTTACATAGATGACGGAGTGAGCGGCACCACATTTGAGCGTGAGGGATTCAAAGCCATGATTGAAAAGGTTGAAGCTGGGAAAGTCGGGGTAGTCATAGTCAAGGATATGAGCCGCTTCGGTCGGGATTACCTGAAAGTGGGATTTTACACAGAGGTCATGTTCAAAGAAAAAGGAGTGCGTTTTATCGCAATCAATAATGGCATAGACAGTGAAAACCAGCAGGACAGCGATTTCACACCCTTTTTAAATATCATGAACGAGTGGTATGCAAGGGACGCAAGCCGCAAGATACAGGCAGTGTTTAAAGCACGTATGCAGGAGGGGAAACGTGTTTCCCCAAGCGTTCCCTACGGATATTTGCGTGACCCAGACGACAAGCAGAAGCTAATCATTGATGAAGAGCCTGCCGCAGTTGTGCGCCGGATTTACCAGATGGTGATTGAAGGTAAAGGCGTTACCCTTATTGCGAATACGCTACGTGATGAAAAAGTCCTGATACCGGCGGCATATGCCAAAATCCACTGCCCGGAAAATGACCACAGCAAAGGCTTTACAAGCCCATATTTATGGTCTCCTACCGTTGTTGCGTCTATCCTTGCAAAACAGGAATATATGGGGCATACAGTGTTAGGCAAGACAATCAGCGTCAGCTATAAAACAAAGAAACGCAGGAAAGCGACCCCGGATGAATTGATGGTTTTTAAAAATACCCATCCTGCCATAGTGGACGAGGAAACATGGAATCTGGCGCAGAAATTGAGGAAGACCGTCAGGAAGCCAAGTTATGACAGGCCACCCCACCCATTAACAGGGCTTGTCTATTGCGCTGATTGCGGGCATAAAATGACGCACAGGCAGCCAAGCCCGACAAAAGCGGTAAAGTATGATGCAGACAATTCTTATACCTGTGGCAGCTACCGGCAGCGTACTCGTGACTGTACTGCCCATTATATCAAGACTTCCGTTTTGTGGGAACTGATTTTGACGGCAATCCGGGAAGTAAGCGACTATGTGCGGCAGGACGAGCAGGCATTTGCCGATAAAGTGCGGAGTGCCACAGCTACCCATATGGCGGAAAGCCAGAAGGAGCAGAAAAAGCGGCTTCTGGAATCGGAGGGACGCATTGAGGAATTGAATGTCCTAATCAAGAAATTATATGAGGGCAATGCCACAGGGAAAATACCAGACAAGCATTTTGAACGGCTTCTGGATGAATACGACAGGGAGCAGACAGTGTTGGAAACGGAGATTGAAGAACTAAAGGCACAGGTTGCTGATTTTGATGAAGATAACATGAAAGCTGATAAATTTATAGCTGTTGTGCGGAAATATACAGATTTTAAGGAATTAACCACACCTATGCTGAATGAGTTCATTGAAAAAGTGGTTGTCCACGAAGCCACAGGCGGCAGGAAGAACAGGCGGCAGAAGGTAGACGTATATTTTAACTTTGTCGGGCAGGTAAAGATACCGGAGCCGGACAGGGACAGTACCGAGGAAGGAGCGTGTAATGAAACGGGAGCATATAGAAAAGATTAAAGGCTATTATGACAGCCGGGGAGAGTATAAAAAGAATAGCCAGTATTCCTGCGAACAGGGCATTGTATATACAAAAGCTGGTGACAATGCCCACTGGCTTGTTATAGAGCAGAAAGGGGAAATTGGAGCAGAAGTGCGCCAGACGGACGATACAGGCAGGATAACCGCAAGAGATACCTATGGGAGCGTCAGGAACACAGTGAAATGCACTGGCATTAGCAGGCAGAAAGAAAGCGGTAAAGGAATGGTGAGATTTAGTCCAGATGAAATCAATCTAATCTATCAGTTTGGCGGAGAGGGCAAACGGGACACCGTAGATACACTAAAATCTATTGAGCCTAGAATCGCTGATGAACTTACAAAGAGGATTGTCGGCAGAACAATACAAAAACTATCCTTATTATCAGAAAATAGCAGTTCAGAACTGATTTCCAGTACAAAGAACCGCAAACTTGCGGAACGTGACAGTTCTATAAGAAATCGTTTAGCAAAAGCCGGAGAGCACGTAAGAAAGTCAAAAATTGACAGAGATAAAAACAGAAAAAATAATATAGCGTTATAAGAGACGAGGATAACAGGGAAAGGCATTCTGCAGGAATGTCTTTTCTCTTATACAAGAATAGCTGTTATCCTGATTGAATAGAGACAGGGTTAAGTTAAGATTTTTCGGGTGGATAGAACACCAGTAAATCTTGTATACTACAATCCAGTACAGTACATAGCTTACATAAAACAAATACATCCAGTCTGGAAATGTTATTGGTGCAATAATTATCAATCTGTTTCCAATTCATTTCTGCTTTATGTGACAGCTTATTTTTACTTAACCCCCGTTCTTTTAGCAGTTCATTCAATCTAATCTCTAAGCGTCCATAGTTTTCGTCCACGTTTTCACCTCATAAAGATTAAATAGTTCCTTTGAAACAAGTTTATTCTACATTTGTGATAGAGTGTTTATAACCCTAAATAAGTAGTAGAATACAAGTATAAGAAACATAAGTTCTAAAAAGAGGACGTTTAATAAACCAATTAGCCTTTCTCCGATGGGATGAAAACCAATAAATCTTGAATATCGCATTCAAGTACAGTGCAAAGTTTACAGAGGACAAAAGTATCTAATCGACTGATATTGTTAGTACAATAATTATTCACTTGATTCCAGTTCATCGCCGCTTTTAAGGATAGTTTGTATCTGTTTAAACCCTTCTCCTCCATGAGTTCAGCCAGCCGAATCTCTAAGCGACCGTAATCTTCATCCACCATTGTAATCTCCTGCCGGTTTGTGTAGAAACATTTTGCTTGCATTTTTATTGTATACTTATTATAGTAATTTTATAATCTACAAGAAGTATTATAATACTAATATTACAAACTAATGTTCTTAGAAGGGGAAGGAAAATGGAATTGAGAAAAAAAGGTAAGTATACAATTTATTGGTTTAAGTGGATTAAGAAATACCTGGGATGGCGGCAGTTAATCTGTACACACAATGACGGACATATGAATATAGGAATAATGAAACGGGTAGGTCTATCAAGTATACTATCATGTGTCCTGTTATCTGGATGTACAAAAGAGCCTGTTGAAATGGATGTTCTATCATCCCATAATACGACCTCCGCTAACTGGTACGAACTCAGCATTAATGTCATTGCGGATAAAGAGGCTATATTAGACAGGGAGGCCTGCTCCAGTGAGATTATACAGCATGTCCTTGACAATGATTTCCATAGCGTACGCTTTTCATATGATTTAAGTGGATATCCAAATGAGGTCACTGTAGATGTATTTACTTCTGAAAAAGATTTCAAAAAAGGGGAAATTTCCTATTCCTTTGAGTATGTTACAGACTTCAATACGGAAGATGTTGACACTCAAAATAATATCAAAGACAATCCCGATGAATTTGAAATCCAATATAAATAATCGGAATAGGATGAAAATGTTCATACATCAGTCATCAGATGAACAGCTATGAAGTAATATTTATACTTCTTAAAAAAATGTTAAAAATTCTGGAATAACAAAATAATGCAGAAAAGAAAAGCAATCGAGAAAACAATGATTGCTTTTTTATTTTTCAAAAAGGAGATTTTATATGGCAGATATTAGTGAAAAAATTGCTAAAGCAGAGGAAGAAATAAGGCAGTTGCAGAATAAAAGACGGAAACTTCTCAACCAGCAGAAAAGCGAAGAAAGGAAAGCAAGAACGCATCGTCTTATTGAACGTGGAGCGATATTGGAGAGCCTTCTGGAACAGCCGGAACAATACGGAAACGAACAAATAAAAGGCTTGCTGGAGGTCGCGCTTCGGTCTATGCAGGCGCAGGAATATTTGCGGAAAATCATAAGGGACAAAGGGGAGAATTAAATCTCCCTTGTTTGACAAGGGCGCATTATCCGAGATAATCAATTATCCGAGGAAACTCTCAAAACCTCCAGCATAAAAGGCTTTCAGAGAAGTTGCCTCGGATAATGTAAGAACTATTT
>CAJTAL010000050.1 GCA_910574285.1 Lachnospiraceae bacterium
GATTATAAACAAATCTTGAATCACATCATTCACTTGTCAGTCAAAAAGATTATCCCACAGATTTTAGAATATGTAAAACCGGTAGGTTATTCATCGCTTACGCTGTATCCCCTTCCCCGTAGGTTTTGGATATTGATTTCACTTCTAACAGATTCATAAACAAAAAACCTCCTGATATAAAAATTCGTACATGAAAAATGAATGACACATTCCATTTTTCATGTACGAAAAGCATATCATGCCAATCCTACTGTAATATGACAATCATCCTACAATTTTGTAGGATTTGATCTTAATTCATTTTCTGTGATTTTTCTCTAACCCAAGGTATTTTCATGAATCGGAAAATAAAGATAAAATACCGTGCCAGACCCCAATTCACTGTCAACCGAAATGCTGCCCCCGTGGGCTTCAATAATGGATCTGGCCAGAGGCAGGCCAAGGCCGATCCCTTGCGTATCCTTAGAAAACCGGCTCCGGTAAAATCTCTTAAAGATATAGTACAAATCTTCCGGGTGAATCCCGCTTCCATTGTCTTCTATGGCAATCTGAAGCGCTGATGCTGACATCTTCCATTCAATCTGCACAGAATCTCCTTTTTCCGTATGATCCAAAGCGTTTTTTACCAGATTCATCACCGCCTCCATCAGCCAGCTACGGTCGCAGAGAAAATCTATAGACTCATCTCCCTTAAGAATCATCTCTTTTCCCTCCTGCCCGGTGCGGAAAGAAAAATTCTTTTTGATACGCTCCATCATCTCACACACATTTTCCGGAGCTTTTTCCATCACGATTGTACCCGCATCAAATTTTGAGATTTTCAGCAGGTTCTGTACCAGGGTTTCGATTCGTTCCAGTTCCTGCTCAGAAAGCCAGACAAATTCTCCGGCAGTGGGCAGATTATCCGCCTCTCCCTGTAATATTCCGTTATATATATTTAAGGCTGCCAGAGGAGTCTTCAACTGATGGGAAATATCTGATATGGTATTTCTTAAAAATTCCTTCTCTCTGCCTTCATTCTCAATATGGGCATTCAGGATGGAAACCAGGGAATTCACCTCATGAAACAGTCTGTATATCTCCCCCTCATCCTGGCATTCAATACGCGCCTCTTTGCTGCCGGAAATGTATGCCCGGATCTGACCTATCGCAGTCTCCATCATCCGATTCTGTTCTTTAAAATAACCGTAACAGGCCCAGGTGATGAATATGCACATACCCAGAGCGCCAAGCCAGACGTAAAATGCTGCCTGTCCCGGCAGAAATTTTATGACCGCCGCGGAAAATAATGTAAATCCAAGAAAAGACAGCAGAATCTTATCAAACAATGCCTTGATTTTTCTATTAGCCAGTATCTTCATCTCGTTGTATTCCATTTGTATCCCATACGGCGGACGGTTACGATTCTTTCCGGCTTTCCCGGATCATCTTCAATCTTTGTACGGAGCCTCCGTATATAAACTGTCAGAGAGTTATTATCTACATAGTTTTCATTACAGTCCCACAGCCTGTTCAGAATCTGCTCCGGTGAAAGCACCCTGTCGGGATTCTCCATAAACAGACACAGAAGCTTATATTCACTTGCCGTCAGATCAATCAGTCTGCCCTTTTTATAGACTTCTCCTTTTATCAGCTCGACCTTGATCTCATTAGAAGACAGCTCCGTAGTCTCCTGGTTAAAATTACTGCTTCTGCGGAGCAATGCGTTGATTCTTGACAAGAACACCGCCAGCTTAAAAGGTTTTGTAATATAGTCGTCTCCGCCGATATCAAGCCCCATGATCATGTCCGTCTCTTCATCTGCGGCAGTTAAAAACATAATCGGAACTTTAGAGGTCAGACGCATCTTTTTACATAAATCAAACCCGGAACCGTCAGGGAGGGAGACGTCTAAAATCACCAGATCGTATTTCCCCTCTGACCAGAGTGCATTTGCTTTAAGGGTTGTGCGGGCAACGTCTACTTCGTACCCTTCCTTTCTGACTGCGAAAGAAAGTCCGCCGATCAGACTCAGATCGTCTTCTACCAGTAAAATCTGTTTCACCATATCATCACCCTCCATTGATACTATATCTTACTTTTATATGTAAGTCAATTTTTAAACCCTTTAAAACAATAAAATGGACTGATTGCTCACCGTCAGAAAATCTGATAGAATAGAATCATATTGATCAATCAGGGAGGATATTATAAGAGATGAACTTACAACTGCTTGAAGACCTTAAGAATAACATTTCCAGAGTCATGATCGGAAATGAAAGAACCATAAAGCTTGTCATTACCGCCATCCTTGCCAGAGGCCATGTGCTTTTAGAGGATGTCCCGGGTACTGGAAAGACCATGCTTGCCAGATCTCTGGCCAGGTCTGTCCGGGCGCAGTTCGGGCGGGTCCAGTTTACCCCCGACCTGCTTCCCTCAGACGTAACCGGTCTGAATTATTTCGAATCCCGAAAAGGTGAATTCCAGTTCCGGGAAGGCCCGGTATTCTGCAACATTCTTCTTGCTGACGAGATTAACCGAGCCACGCCGAAGACTCAGAGCAGCCTGCTTGAATGTATGGCAGAAGGACAGGTAACGGTAGACGGAAAGACCAGAGTCTTAGACCCCCCTTTCTTTGTCATCGCTACCCAGAATCCCCTGGAAACACTTGGTACCTTCCCTTTGCCGGAAGCGCAGATGGACCGCTTTCTTATGCGTATCAGTATGGAGACCATGACGAAACAGCAGGAATTTTCCATGGTTGAACGATTCCTCACCCAGGAACCTCTTGCCGCACTTGAAAGTATCTGTGAGAAGTCAGAACTGGTCAGACTCCAGGAACAGTGCCGTGAAATCTATATCCACAAAGATCTGCTCGGATACATGATTGAGATTATACATGCCACCAGAAAACATCCAAAGATCATGCAGGGCGCAAGTCCCAGAAGCACCCTGGCTTTTGTCCGTGCCGCACAGGGATTCGCCATGACAGAAGGACGTGAATTTGCGGTTCCAGAAGATATCAAAAATGTCGCGGTTCCAGTTCTGTCCCACCGGCTCACCCTGTCTGTCTCTGCAGAGGGCGCGAGGTACGAAGAAGAAATCCTCCGGGAAATTTTAAATTCGGTTCCGGTTCCTTCTGAAGACTGGGACAAGCGGTAAAGGAGAGTCTGTCATGTTGTTTTTACTGTTAACAGGAGCCGGGATCTTCTATCTGCTCCAGCATGTAATTTATAAGAAATACTGGAAAACAGGACTTGACATCGCAGTAGATTTTGAATCACATTCGGCCTATGAGGGAGACACTTCTTATCTCAGAGAAGAGATTACCAATGACAAGCGTCTTCCGCTGCCTGCCCTGGAAGTCAATCTTGCTATGGATCGATCCCTTTTATTTTCGGGGGAAGCGAAAGAAAACGCAAACGTAACGGATCAGAGTTACAGAAGGGATATTTTTTCTCTATTTACACGGCAGAAGGTCATCCGAAGGCTTCCTTTCCTATGTGAAAAAAGAGGTTATTATGAGATTACAAATGCCGATGTGATCGGATATGATTTCTTCTTCCGCAACAGCTATCATCAAAGCCAGACGTTAAAAACTGCCCTGTATGTATATCCGGGACTGGTGGACTCCCGCCGGATTACTCTGCTTTGCAAAGCGGTGTCCGGTATGATCGTGACGCAGAACCGGCTGTTTCCGGATCCGTTCTGCTTTTCCGGAATCCGGGATTACCATCCGTCAGATCCTATGCACACCATCAACTGGAAAGCCTCTGCCAAAGGGCAGGGACTTCTGGTAAATCAGTCTGACTCTACCACCAGCATCCGCATGAGAATCATTCTGGACACGGAAGATTCCGGCATTCTCCGTCAGGAAGAACTGACGGAAGAAGGGATCCGCATTGCGGCCTCTCTGTCCTCCCGTATTGTAAGGGAACGGATGGAACTTACCGTCACAGGGAATGGAATGAACACAATCTGTTTAAAGGAAGGCGCCGGACAGATACAGACCCTCTTCCAGGAACTTTCCCGGATCAGTATCCGTAAACCCGTAAAAAGACTGACGGAGGAATTGAAAGGTGAAAGAGAACATCTGCAGTCAGACATTATCTATGTAATCGTTTCCAAGAACCAGGATTCAGAAACTGTCAGAGGAGTTGCTTCCATGGCAGAAAAGGGAAGCCGGATCTTATGGGTCATACCATTACGGTCTTCTGCGGAATATACCGCCGGAATCATCAAGGGCGTTAATATTTTTAAATGGGAGATGAATGCATCATGAAAGAAAAAAGCCGAATTCTCATACTGCTTTCCTGGATACACGATATTCTGTTTTTTGAGGGAATCTATGTGCTTGCCGCCGCCATCCAGAACAGCGAAGGACAGGAACTTGCCGCCTCCCTTCTTAACGGACTGTTCCTGCTCTTTCCCGTAATCCTTTCCTATATTGTGGTGTGCAGATGCCGGAATCTATGGATCTTCCTCGTATTTTCCTTTGCCGTAACCTGGGGAATGAGAACAGTCAGCGGGAATCTCTTAACCGGACTGCTCACAGCTTTCATCTTTGCGTTCCGTCTCTATGTAAAGCTGAAACAGAGCGAAATCCGAAAGAAAATGAAAGAAATGCCGGGAGAAGCAGGGGCACAGGAGGACGCCGAAACCTGGGAAGTCCCTACGCTTCTGGATACCCCCAGGATTCCTTACTGCCTGCTTCTTGCCGCGATGTATCTGGGTATGCTCTCTTTCCATCGCAAAGGGCTTCTGAACCTTATGCTTGGGCTTCTTGCGGCGGACTTATGCGTCTGTCTGGCTTATTGCTATCTGGAACGGCTGGATGGATTTGTGAAAGAAAATATCCGGATTGCGAACCTTCCTGCAGGCACTATGAGGAAAATCGGGAACGGGATTCTGCTTGCCGGAATCACCGGGCTTCTTCTGTTCATGATTCCGGCTGCCGTTTATCACAAAGAACCGCTTGAAAATCTCCGGTTTGATCCTCTGGATACGGACGGGCAGATCACAGAATTTTATGAAGAGACTGCGGAGCCGGATTATCTGATGGAAGAATTGCTTCACTTAAAATCTCATGCAAAAAAGACGCCGGAATGGATGAAAAAATTTTCGGAACTTCTCTCTACTCTTACACTGGCCGGAATCATATATGCGGCAGTGAAGATTGTTCTAAAGGCTATCCAAAGAGCCTTGGAATCATTTGCTGATGAGGAGGAAGATGAGATTATTTTTCTTGGAAAAGAAGACAGCAGCATGACGGAAAAGAAGCGAATGTTAAAGCAGGACAGAAAAGAGGAATTTCGTTCACCGGACAGAAAAATCCGGCAAATGTACAAAAAACGAATCCGGCGGACTCTGCGGGAAAAACCTTCCGGGAATGAGACGCCGTTGGAACTGGAATACAAGGCAGGGCTTTATGAGAGCAATGAGCCTGAAAAGGGCGATATAGACAGAATCCATGAACTTTATGAAAAGGCCAGGTATGGGAAGGAACCCTGTACCCAGGAAGAAGCCCGGCTGTTTAGGGTAATTAAAAATATGTAGTAAAAGGGCTGTCGGAAAATGTGGTTTTCCGACAGCCCCCAGTAATCTTTTTATCATTCTTTCAGCTATACTCTGTCATCAAAAACTGTACAACTCACTTTTAGAATTTCTCTTTATGAACCTTCTCCATCGGCAGCTCGTCTACCGAGTATGCCGCCGGATGATCCTTCGTCATTCCCAGTGACAATATCGCCTCTACGCCATACTTGTCCGGAATCGAAAGCAGCTCCCGAATGAAATCTTCCGTAGTTCTTCCGTCAGAAGCCTCACGAAGCCTTCCCTGAACCCAACAGCTTCCAACTCCAAGATAATCTGCCATCAGATGCATATTGGTCATAGCAGCCGAACAATCCTCTGTCCAGACATCCGTCTTCTCTGTATCTCCTATAACAACAATTGCACAATCTGCATGTTCGATCATAGCAGCTCCTGCCGCCCTGCTCTTTGTAAGCTTCGCCAGAACCTCTTTGTCACGGACCACAATAAATTCCCATGGCTTTAAGTTCTTCCCTGACGCAGACAAAAGTCCCGCCTTTAAGATCTGGTCAACTTTCTCCTCCGCAACAGTTTCCCCCGTATAAGTCCTTACACTCCTGCGGCTTCTCATTACTTCTAATAAATCCATAATTAACACCTCTTTTAAATTATATAAACTCTTTTCCTTAGTATACACCAATCCAAGCAGTAAATTCAATACTTTCCGTTATTCTACTTTCCTGATTCGGGGATAATACTGGAACTTTGCTTCTGCAAGGATAGCGTCCCGTTCCACATAGTGGTGTTCCCAGAAACGGGAATCATGAGAATTATTCCTGTTATCTCCCATAACAAAATAGGAATCCTCCGGAACCTCATATGGACCAAAACTTCCCTCTGGAATCCCCTTCAAATATTCCTCATCCAACGGTATTGCAGAATCGTCTATATATACCTCTCCGTCTATAATCTGGACAGTCTCACCGGGAAGTCCGATAATCCTCTTGATAAAAACCTGAGATTCATCATCCGGATATCGGAATATAATGATGTCCTGACGCTGTGGGTCCTTCCCCAGATATGCCAGACGAGATCCGATAACCCGATCCCCCGGATGAATGGTATCCTCCATGGAACCTGAGGGGATATTTGCATTCACAATCAATACCTTACTGCAGAAAAGAGCAAGCAAAACAGGTACTACGATCATCTGAAAACATTCTTTGATTACCTTTTTCATATTCACCATCCTTTACCGTCTATCAGCCGCCAAAAATCCCCCTCGAATACAGCCCCGTCTATTCCTGCATTCCTTGCTCCCTCTATATTCGCTTCCAGATCGTCGATAAAGAAACATTCGTCTGCCCGGAGATTATATTTCTTTAACAGATGTTGGTAGATACGGATATCCGGCTTTATAATATGGACATCACATGAAACAACGATCCCGTCAAAATAATCAAAAGGCGCGAATCTTGGAAAATATCGATAAAAAGAACTGCTTGCATTTGACAATACATAGATACCGAATCCGCTCTTTTTCAGGTAATCACAAAACTCCCTGGCCTGCTTAACCGGATGCATACACATATCCCATTCCACCGTGCAGCGTCTGAGTTCTTCATGGAGTCTTTCCGGTACTCTTTTACTCACTCCGTTAAACCTTTCTTCATCTGTAAGTTCTCCCAGGTCTCCCTGTACCCACTCCGGTCCCTCAAACAACTCCCGTCTGATCAGTGCCCGATCTTCCTCTTTTTCTACAATATGATTCAGACATACTTCCGGATCATAAGTAAGAAGTACATTTCCCATATCAAATATGACATTTTTCATTCCGTTTCTCCATATCTTTCGGCTAGACTTTATCAATTCTCCGCTTTAAACATTGCTTCATCCAGTGCCGCCATATCTGACTGGTCAATAAAATATACACCTTCGGAATCGGGTTTAACCGTGACTGTAACCGTAACCGTATCGCCATATTCCGGAGCCGCAACTTTCTCTGCCATCACATCATACAGCTTTTGATAATACATCTCGTCGATTGTACTCTGATCAGGAATCTCCGGCATCTTTGTCAGTTCCTCCTTAACGGCCGTCTCTGTTTCTTCCTGAATCCCCTCAAAACCAATAAAAGGTTCCAGTGTTACGTCAATCGTGTATTCTTTGTCTCCTGTCTCCTCTGCCTCTCCCACTTCATACTGTACCAGATTGATTACATCTTCATATAACTGCTTGTAATTTGCCAATAATTCTTCAGATAACCCGAGATTTTCAAGGCCTGATTCCTCTATGGCTACATCAATGTTCGCTTCATATAACTTCTTTGCTTCTTCCTTGGTTGATTTTGTCCAATCTATGTATGTGCCAAACTCACCTTTATAACTGGCATCCAGCACAGACTTCAGATAAGACTGAGCATCCTTTGCGCTCATACCGCCACAACCGCATAATATACTTACAGCCACGATCAATAATAATGCCAGTATTCCTCTTTTTTTCATGATTCTCCTCCTAGCTCACAAAGTAATCTATTTTATTACGATATCATACATTTCATATATTACACCTACTTTTAAACAAAATCAACTCTTACTATCTTACTTATTTCGACAATTTTCTACCGATTTCAAAACAGTCAAACGTAGCAAAATAATCAGCCGGGGTCTCTGCCCTCCGAATCAACTGCACAGATCCGTCTTCTTTCAACAGGAGCTCTGCTGATTTTAATTTTCCGTTGTAATTATATCCCATCGCAAATCCATGAGCTCCTGTATCATGAATCACCAGCAGGTCTCCTATATCGATCTTCGGCAGCATACGGTCAATGGCAAATTTATCATTGTTCTCACACAGTGAACCTGCAACATCATATCGATGGTCACAGGGGTTCTTTTCCTTCCCCATTACCGTAATATGGTGATAAGCGCCGTACATCGCCGGGCGCATCAGGTTAACGGCGCAGGCGTCCACACCGATGTACTCTTTATGTGTACTCTTTTGATGGATCGCTTTTGTCACCAGGCAGCCGTATGGCCCCATCATGAACCGCCCAAGCTCCGTATAGATCGCAACATCTCCCATACCCTCAGGCACCAGCACTTCTTCATAGACTCTGCGCACTCCATCGCCGATCATACGAATATCGTTCGGTTCCTGGTCCGGAGTATACGGAATCCCAATTCCGCCGGATAAATTAATAAACTCAATATGTACCCCCGTCTCCTTCTTAAGTCTCACCGCAACCTCAAATAAAACCTTCGCAAGCATCGGGTAATATTCATTCGTAACCGTATTACTCGCAAGGAACGCATGTATGCCAAATTCTTTCGCGCCTTTTCCCTTCAGAATCTTGAATGCCTCAAACAGTTGCTCTGTTGTCATTCCATACTTCGCGTCCCCCGGATTATCCATAATATCATTACTGATCTTAAATAATCCGCCGGGATTATAACGGCAGCTAATTGTCTCAGGAATATATCCGATCGTCTTCTCCAGAAAATCAATGTGGGTAATATCATCCAGATTAATGATCGCCCCCAACTGATCCGCATAGGAATATTCCTCGGCCGGCGTATCATTCGATGAAAACATGATCTCTTCTCCTGTCGCTCCTATCGCTTCTGACAGCATAAGCTCTGTATAAGACGAACAGTCGCAGCCGCAGCCGTACTCCCTCAGAATATTAATCAGGAATGGATTCGGCGTCGCCTTAACGGCAAAATATTCCTTATATCCTTTATTCCAGGAAAATGCTTCCTTCAATGCTTTTATATTCCTGCGGATTCCCTTCTCATCATAGAGATGAAACGGAGTCGGATATTCTTTTACAATCTCATCAAGCTGTTCTTTTGTCACAAATGTCTCTTTCTTCATCGTCACTGATTCTCCTCTCGCATTGATAGTAATTTGATCTCGTTAGAAAGCGCAGATTTATACAACTCTACAAAATTCTTCTGACCAGAATACAGACAGGTATTCTGGCTCCCTACTCCATATTCTCCTGTAAGGACATATCTGGAATCAGCGATTATACCTATCCGCATCTCCCGGTCCTCCCCTACGTATACCTTAGCCCTGACAAATGATGTCGGCTGATCTGTTATAATCACCACTTTTTTATTCCTGTCCACCAATTCCTCCAGTTCACCGATAAAAAGCAGCAAATAATTCCTTGTTAAACTTATATATACTCTCTCCTCTACCTGATTCAGGATATTACGCACCTTGTCCAATATATGGGCCTCGCCCTCAATCGTAATGTACCCCTCCACATACGTCTTTTCCGACGGTACATGCATGGCCAGCCATTTTTTGGACTCTTCGAGCTTACGGATCCGGTTCCTGCAGAATTCATTCAAAGGTACCGGGACATATTTGCGCGTATTGCCTTCTTCTACCAGATAAGCCGCCCCCTTCTCCGTCATATTCGCCAGAGAATTATATGCGTTAGACCTGGATATCCCCGTCTGTTTTGCCACTTCATATCCCGTCACTTTTCCTTCCGTAAGCAGACACTGATATATATTCGCTTCCTGACGCGTGAGATTGAACTCCATCAGGCGCTCTGTAAAAGATGTTTGTTCCAACTTCTCCCCCCGTTCTCTATCTGATCCTTTCCTAGTGGTTCTCACAAGGAACACTATAAGCCATTCGATAGCTTTCTGTCAACATATTTCTAAAAATAAATGTATGATTTCCAAAATAAAACTGCCGGGGAATAACCTTTTACACCATTTCCCGGCAGTCTGCTATCCTGTATTACTATTAAATTTACTCTATCACCGCAATCCTCATAATATTACTTACGCCTCCGCGGTCCGAGATCACGTTCGTCGACGGTATCCCGGCAGTCAATACCACGATATCCCCGGATTCTGCCATCTGTTTTGCGCATACCAGGTCAATCGCACCATTGCAGACATCCTCCGTAGAATTCAACTGAATAGATTTCAGAGGTCTTACCCCCCAGTAAAGCTGCATCCTGCGAAGCGTCGCCTCATTCGGCGTCACACCGATGATATCCATACGCGGTTTGAACTTAGAAACGACTCTGGTCGTCACACCGGAAACAGAAGGAGTGATAATACATTTCGCGCCAAGGTTGTATCCAGTCGTAACCGCCGCATGGCATAACGCGCTGGAGGTACTCTTCTGCCGCTGTTCTTCCGCCTTACGCATCATCAATTCATAATCCAGATGTTCTTCCGTATTCTCAATAATGTGCACCATCATCTGCAGCGCTTCAAGCGGATATTTACCGTTTGCCGTCTCACCGGAGAGCATCACTGCATCGGTCCCGTCGTATACCGCATTGGCTACGTCGGTTACTTCCGCTCTGGTCGGACGCGGATTGCGCATCATAGAATCCAACATCTGTGTAGCCGTGATAACCGGTTTATAATTGGCGTTGCACTTCTGGATAATCATCTTCTGCAAATACGGAACTTCCTCCGCCGGAATCTCCACGCCCAGATCACCGCGGGCTATCATGATGCCGTCCGCGCAGCGGATAATCTCGTCAATATTCTTGATTCCTTCCGCATTCTCAATCTTCGCGATGATCGGGATATTCGGAGCCTGGCACTCCTTAAGAAATGCCCGGATCTCGAAGATACATTCAGCATTACGCACAAAAGACGCCGCAATATAATCGATATTCTGCTGCGCGCCAAACAGGATATCTTCTCTGTCTTTTTCCGTGATGGCCGGAAGCCTGACCGGCACATTCGGTACATTCACGCCTTTTCGTTCGCCCAGATCGCCGCCATTAACGACGGTACAGATAATCTCCTTCTCCTTCTTTGATTTCACTTGCAGACCGATCAGGCCGTCGTCGATCAGGATCGTACTGCCAACCTGTACGTCGTCCACAAGTCCTTCATATGTAATGGAGACTCTATCCGCGTCTCCGGTAATCTCTTCTGTCGTGAGGGTAAATACTTCGCCAGCCCTGAGCGTAACCTTCTTCCCGTCTTTCAATACACCTGTACGAATCTCAGGACCCTTAGTATCCAAAAGGATAGCGATGGGTTTTCCTTCCTCATCACGCACCTTCTTTAACTTATCCATCCGTGCTTTCTGTTCTTCATGCGTTCCATGTGAAAAATTGAATCTGGCGACATCCATACCTTTACGAACCAGACTCCTCATAACTTCTTCGTCGTCGGTCGTCGGTCCAAGCGTACATATAATCTTTGTCTTCTTCATCCTCTTTTCATCCCCCTGTTCTTTTTAGTTATGCACTCTTATTTTACATGTGTATGTGTGAACAGATGATCCTGACAGTATTCATAATTGCCGTTACATTTCGAGCAATATCTGAACTCCAGATTCGGATCATCTAATTCAGTCCTTCTACAGACGGCGCACATGTGTCTCGCACCGTTCGCGTGCATCTGAACCGGTCTCTGCGCCCTGCGTATCTTCTGCTTAAATTCCCTCTTTCTCTTTATCTGTGCCGGCGTATAAGGCTGCATATTCCTGGAACCCAGGAAAAATATCAGGAAATTCAGAATCGATATCACCGCCTCCACCGCGTTCGCTTTATAATAATTCCCCATCAGGCCTCCTCCGTAAGCCGGCAGGAACGCCTGTATCACCGGATAGATAAAGTATATCCCGTCCAGTATCGCCAAATATTTGACCTTGATAGGAAAGACCATAAACAATAAGAACTGCACTTCCGGATACAATGCCGCAAACGCAAAAAACAACGACATATTCAGATACCAGACCGACATCGGAAGCGAAAGGCCCGTAACGGCGTACACCAGAAGCGCCGCTATCACATGAAACAGCATCCCCGAAAAGAAATACAGATTGAATCGAAACGCCCCCCATGCCCTCTCTAGCTGCTGACCGATCATATAATACAGATGCAGCATAAAGATAATAAAAATCAGATTATCAGAAGGCGGCTGGATAATAAAAGTAAAGACCCTCCAGACCTGCCCATGAAGGATCGCGGCCGCGTCCAGGCACAGAAACTGATAATAGAATCCCCTGTTTACCAGATTCAGCATGAATCCTACCGCATACAATATAATAATATAATACATGAGGTTAGGTATGGCATACCTTCCAAATCTTCTCTCCAGTTTTGACAACCAGTTATCCATGATAACCTCCTTACTTCCTATTTCACACTGAACATTATAACAGTATAAACGCCCAATGAGTTCAAATTTTAAATATTTAACCGCCGATATCTATAATTTAGCATTGTATTAACACTGTAGTAATTCTACCGTTTTACGCCTTGTTTGTCAATTCTGCCATGGAACTTTACAACTTTTTAATATTTCTGGTAGATTTCTTAATTGTTATTTTCAATTTTTTGTCGTATAATGTTACAGGCTGTAAAAGATCGTTCTCTGGTATATATTATCATAGGACAGATCATAGATTCGGCCGCAAAGGAGTTGTTATGATATGAGTAAAACCGAGTTATACACACTGGGTATCGACATCGGATCAACCACTGTAAAAATCGCAATACTCGACCAGAATAACGATGTCGCTTTTTCAGACTATGAAAGACATTATGCCAATATTCAGGAAACCCTGTCCGATCTTCTGGGACGGGCAATTTATAAATTAGGAGAACTCCGTGTCTCTCCGGTCATCACGGGTTCCGGCGGACTGACTCTTGCAAAGCACCTGGAAGTTCCGTTCGTTCAGGAAGTCGTAGCCGTATCCACTGCTCTGCAGGATTACGCTCCTCAGACAGACGTGGCGATTGAGTTAGGAGGAGAAGACGCTAAAATCATTTACTTCGAAGGCGGAAATGTTGAGCAGCGCATGAACGGCGTCTGTGCCGGAGGTACCGGCTCTTTCATCGACCAGATGGCGTCCCTTCTCCAGACAGACGCTTCCGGCCTGAATGAATATGCCCGGAATTATCAGTCTCTTTACTCCATCGCCGCCAGATGCGGTGTATTTGCAAAATCTGATATCCAGCCGCTGATCAATGACGGCGCGTCCAAAGAAGATCTCGCCGCCTCCATTTTCCAGGCGGTCGTAAACCAGACCATCAGCGGCCTTGCCTGCGGGAAACCCATCCGCGGACATGTCGCGTTCTTAGGCGGTCCGCTTCATTTCTTGTCCGAATTAAAAGAAGCCTTTATCCGTACTTTAAAACTGGACGACAGCCACACGATCGCACCTACTCACTCTCATTTATTTGCGGCAATCGGTTCCGCGTTAAATTCTAAGAAAGATAAGGCAGTATCTCTGCGCGAAACGCAGACCCGCCTGGACAGCCGCATTAAGATGGACTTTGAAGTCGATCGTATGGAACCCCTGTTTCAATTGGAAGCCGAGTTCCATGCATTCGAAAAACGCCACTTAAGGCATCAGGTCCCGGTCAAAGACCTGGCAACCTATAAGGGAAAAGCTTTTCTCGGCATCGACGCCGGTTCCACCACGACGAAAGCCGCTCTGGTAGGAGAAGACGGAACCCTCCTGTATTCCTTCTACCATAATAATGAGGGAGACCCTCTCGGAACTACCATCAGCGCGATCAAAGACATTTATGATAAACTGCCGGAGGACGTACAGATCGTACACTCTTGTTCTACGGGGTACGGGGAAGCTCTGATTAAGTCCGCGCTCCTTCTGGACGAAGGAGAAGTCGAGACTGTCTCCCACTATTACGCCGCCTCCTTCTTCGAGCCGGATGTGGACTGTATTCTGGACATCGGCGGACAGGATATGAAATGCATTAAGATCAAGAACCAGACCGTTGATAATGTGCTTCTGAACGAAGCATGTTCTTCAGGCTGCGGTTCTTTCATAGAGACCTTTGCCAGATCTCTGAATTATTCCGTGGAAGATTTTGCCCATGAAGCCTTATTTGCCCGCAATCCAATCGACCTTGGCACACGTTGTACCGTTTTCATGAATTCAAAGGTAAAACAGGCGCAGAAAGAAGGCGCGGAGGTTGCGGATATCTCTGCAGGACTCGCCTATTCCGTCATTAAGAACGCTCTGTTCAAGGTAATCAAAGTATCCAGCGCTTCCGAACTTGGCAGCCATATCGTCGTACAAGGGGGTACTTTCTATAATAATGCCGTTCTTCGCAGCTTTGAGAAAATCGCAGGCTGTGAAGCGATCCGGCCGGATATCGCGGGTATTATGGGCGCTTTCGGCGCCGCTCTTATCGCACGCGAGCGTTATGTGGACTGTGAAAGCACAACCATGCTCTCTATTGAAGACATTGAGGCATTAGAATATTCCACTGCTATGGCAAAATGCAAGGGGTGTACCAACAACTGCCGTCTGACGATCAACCACTTCAGCGGCGGCCGTAAATTCATCACCGGAAACCGGTGTGAACGCGGTCTTGGAAAAGAGAAATCTTCCAATCATCTTCCGAATTTATTTGAATACAAGTTCCGGAGGTATTTTGACTATACGCCGCTTGCCGAATCAGAAGCTTCCCGGGGAACCATCGGCATTCCCCGGGTATTGAATATGTATGAGAATTACCCGTTCTGGTTTACTTTCTTCCATACTTTGGGATTTCGCGTGGTACTCTCTCCTGCTTCCACCAGGAAGATCTATGAACTGGGAATTGAGTCGATTCCAAGCGAATCGGAATGCTATCCTGCGAAACTTGCCCACGGCCATGTACAATGGCTGATCAACCAGGGCATACAACGGATCTTCTATCCAAGCATCCCTTATGAGCGGAATGAATTTAAAGAGGCCAACAACCATTACAACTGTCCGATTGTCACCTCTTATCCGGAAAATATTAAGAACAATATTGACGCCATCGTAAACGAAGAAGTAGATTTCATCCATCCCTTCCTCTCGTTAGAAAGTGAAGAGACTATTTCCTACCGTCTGGTGGAGGAATTGTCCGAGAAATACTCCGTTCCAGCGTCCGAGATCCTCTCTGCCGTACATACCGCATGGGAAGAACTTACCGCGTGCCGGAACGATATCCGCCGAAAGGGAGAAGAGACGCTTGCATACCTGAAAGAAACCGGTAACCGGGGCATCGTCCTTGCCGGACGCCCCTACCACATTGATCCGGAGGTAAACCATGGAATCCCGGAATTGATCAATTCCTACAATATCGCGGTACTTACGGAAGATTCCATCTCCCACCTGCTTCCGGCGGAGCATCCGCTGAACGTCATGGATCAATGGATGTACCATTCACGCCTGTATGCGGCGGCGAACTATGTAAAAACCACAGACAATCTGGATCTGATCCAGTTGAATTCCTTCGGCTGCGGACTGGATGCCGTTACCACCGACCAGGTGGCCTCCATCCTCAATGATTCTGACAAGATCTATACTTCCCTTAAGATCGACGAAGTCAATAACTTAGGGGCTGCCAGAATCCGTGTCCGTTCCCTCCTTGCGGCGATTCGTGTCCGCGAGAAGAGAAATGAAAAAAGGACGATCCGTCCTGCCTCCATTGAAAAGGTTCCGTTTACCAAAGAAATGCGTAAGGATTACACGATACTCTGCCCGCAGATGTCTCCTATCCACTTTAGTCTGTTAGAAGCCGCTTTTCAAGCTTCCGGCTACCGGATTGAAGTCCTGCCGAATGATAACAAACAGGCCGTCGACGTAGGCCTGAAATACGTCAACAACGACGCCTGCTATCCTTCCCTGATTGTTGTAGGACAGATCATGGACGCTATCTTATCAGGGAGATACGACACGAACAAGATTGCCGTTATCATCTCCCAGACAGGCGGAGGCTGCCGTGCTTCCAACTATATAGGTTTTATCCGCCGGGCGTTAAAAAAAGCCGGCTATGAACATATTCCGGTTATCTCGCTGAATTTAAGCGGATTAGAAGCGAATCCCGGTTTTAAACTCAGCCTGGATCTGGTATTCCGCGGTCTCTATGCTATCGTATTCGGGGATATCTTTATGAAATGCGTCTACCGTCTGCGTCCCTATGAGTCAGTCCCGGGATCTGCCGACGCTATGCACGAGAAATGGAAGGAAATCTGCAGGGATTTCTTATCACAGAAACATCCCTCCAGACGCCGTTTCAGCCGGTTATGCAGAGAGATTATTGAAGATTTTGATCAGAATATCGAACTGTCGGACGTAAAAAAACCCCGCGTAGGAGTAGTCGGCGAGATTCTGGTAAAGTTCCTGCCCGCGGCAAACAACTATCTTGTGGAATTGCTGGAAAACGAAGGCGCAGAAGCCGTCGTTCCGGACCTGCTGGATTTCCTTCTTTACTGTTTCTATAACCAGAATTTTAAGGTATCACACCTTGGAATGAAGAAATCCAAAGCCACGATAGGCAATCTCGGAATCAAGGCTCTGGAATGGTTCCGTGCCCCGGCTTCCAGGGCATTTCGCGACAGCAGACACTTTGATCCTCCGGCAGATATCCGCACCCTGGGTAAGATGGCCTCCGAGATCGTATCACTAGGCAACCAGACCGGCGAAGGATGGTTCCTGACCGGCGAGATGCTGGAACTGATACATAACGGCGCGCCGAATATCGTATGTACCCAGCCATTCGCCTGCCTTCCGAATCACGTGGTTGGCAAAGGCGTTATCAAAGAGCTTCGGCGGCGGCATCCGGAATCGAACATCGTAGCGATCGACTTCGACCCCGGAGCCAGTGAAGTGAACCAACTGAACCGCATCAAGCTGATGCTGTCAACCGCGAATAAGAATTTGAATACTTCGCGGGAATGATACCCTGCTCAAAAGGGGCTTTTGTCAGAACCATTACATTCTGCCAAAAGCCCCTTAATTATAACTTTTTGTTCTGACACTTAATCCCCCATCCGGCTATCCCTTTTCGCTGTCTTCCTCTCCCGTTCCGCTGTCTCTCTCTCCTTCTCCGCTGTCTCTCGTTCTCGTTCCGCTGTCTCTCTACCGCTCCGCTGTTTCTCGTTCTCGTTCCGTTTTTTCTCTCTCCGCTATCTCTCGTTCCGCTGTCTCTCTCTCCCTTTCCGCTGTCTCTCTCTCCCTTTCCGCTGTCTCCCTCTCCCTCTCCGAAAGATCCGCTTTCTCAAGAAGATCCGGGCGAAGCCTTGCCGTACGGATCACGGACTGTTCCCGTCTCCACTTCTCCACATTGGCATGATGTCCGGAGAGGAGAACTTCCGGCACCTGCTTTCCGTGCCAGATCTCAGGTCTTGAATACTGCGGATATTCGAGAAGATTATCCTGGAAGCTTTCAAATTCCGCAGATACGTCATTATGAAGCACTCCCGGAACAAGACGTGAGATCGCGTCCACCATGATCATAGCGGGAAGTTCTCCGCCCGTTACCACATAATCGCCGATCGACACATAATCTGTCACAATCTCCTCCAACACACGTTCGTCTATTCCTTCGTAATGTCCGCATAAGAAGATCAATTCCTCTTCTTTCGCCAATTCTTCTGCCATACCCTGATGAAACGTCTTCCCCTGGGGTGAGAGATAGACGACCCGCGGCTGCTTTCTTCTTGAACCGGCAGTATCTCCCGGCATCGGATCTGATTCCCCGGAACTTATCCGATTCATGACCGCCTCATACGCCTGATAGACCGGCTCTGCCTGCATCAGCATTCCCGCGCCGCCGCCATAGGGATAATCATCCACGCTGTTATGCTTATTAAACGCATAATCCCTGATATTCACCGCTTCGACAGAAAGAATCCCCTTACTCATAGCCCTGCCGATAATGCTGGTATCCAGGCCCTGCATAACCATCTCCGGAAATAGTGTCATAATATAAAAATGCATACCCCTGTTCCTCTTTCTCTTTCATCGCCTTAAACTGTCTGTCTCATCTGCTTTATCTATTTCAAAATAGATATCCCGCTCAGATCAGCCCGTCCATCACATGAATCTTCATAAGCCTTCCCGGGATATCAACATCCAGAATACATTCCTTTATAGCCGGAATCAATATCTCTCCTTTCGACGGATGCTCAATTACATATACATCGTTCGCTCCGGTCTCCATTACATTCTTCAGGATACCAAACTCCTCGCCCTTATCCGTCACGACTTTCATTCCAATCATATCGGCAATATAATACTCATCTTCCTCAAGGGGCGCCGCATCGTCACGCTTCACGAGAAGGGAGCAACGCTTATATCTCTCGATGTCATTGATATTATCATAGCCTTTGAACTTCAATATGACAAATTGCTTAAAGAACTTCACATTCTCAATCTCCAGAGAAATCGTTTCCTTCCCTGTATCTAACAGTACCTGACGAAGCTCCTGGAAACGCGCCGCATCATCCGTCGTCGGAAATACTTTTACTTCTCCACGTATTCCGTGGGTCTGAGTAATCACTCCAACCTGTAATAATTCTTCCATAATGATAATCTCCCTCATATGATAAATGAAGGACAGACAACAAAAATCTTGCGTCTGTCCTCTATGCGGATTAATCCATGATATCTACGATAACCTTCTTATCCTCTTTTGCAGCTGCTGCTTTTACCACCGACCGTATTGCCTTTGCAATACGTCCCTGCTTTCCAATCACCTTTCCCATATCAGAATCGGCAACATGTACTTCAAGAACCATCGTCTTCTTTTCCTCTCTCTCTGTCACAACAACGCTGTCAGGATCGTCGACTAATGCTTTCGTAATAACCTCAACTAATTCTTTCATGACTGTACCCCTCAAATACAAGATTTATTCCTACAGCGCCGGCTATTTCTCAATCCCTGCTATTTTGAAAATCTTGCTCACCACTTCTGTAGGCTGCGCGCCGTTCTTCAGCCACTTCTTAGCTGCCTCTTCATCAACTTTGATCGCGCTCGGATCACAATTCGGATCATAAGTTCCGATCTCGTCAATAAATTTTCCGTCTCTCGGGGATCTTGAGTCAGCTACGATAATTCTATAAAAAGGAGCCTTCTTCTGTCCCATTCTTCTTAATCTGATCTTTACTGCCATTGTATCTTACCTCCAAAAATAATAAAAATGTAATTGTCTATACAGGAATCTCTGATCTTTCCTGTATGCTGCTATATTATATAACGCGCAAACGGAGCTATACAAGAAAATATATTCCCGCACCGTTTCCAACGCGATATATCGTTGCCAGGAACAGACTTCCGTCAGAAAACAAAGTCTGTCTCATTACCTAAAACGGAAGATGGAATTTCCCTTTTCTGCCGCCTTTTCCCACCATTTTCATAAGCTTCTTCATCTCGCCGAACTGCTTCACCATACGATTCACTTCGCTGATATCCACGCCGGCTCCCTTTGCGATCCGGTGTTTCCTCGAAGGATTCAGAAGCTCCGGGTTCCTTCTTTCCTGCAGCGTCATAGAATAGATCATGGCTTCCATTCTTGCCATACTCTTCTCTGCCTGGGCGGTCTGTTCATCGTCCAGACCTTTCATCTTACCCATGCCGCCCATCCCGCCTAATCCGGGCATCATATTCATAATACTGCCAAGTCCGCCCATATTCTTCATCTGGCTGATGCTTTCCAGATAATCTTCAAAATCAAACTGATTTTTTTTCATTTTCTGGGCCATCTGCTTCGCTTTTTCTTCATCAATCTGAGCTTCCGCTTTCTCGATCAGCGTCAGCACGTCGCCCATCCCCAAGATACGGGAAGCCATTCTGTCCGGATAGAACTGCTCCAGATCAGATAATTTCTCTCCCATACCTACATATAATATAGGTTTTCCGGTAACGGCTTTCACGGACAAAGCCGCGCCGCCTCTGGTATCGCCGTCAAGCTTCGTGACGATCACGCCGTCAACTCCGGCCTTTTCATTAAACTCTTTTGCCACATTCACTGCATCCTGACCTGTCATCGCATCTATGACAAGAATGGTCTGATGCACGGTTACCGCTTCTTTTATCTCCTTTAACTCATCCATCATGTCCTCATCGACATGAAGACGGCCCGCAGTATCCAGAATCACGATATTATTGCCGTTCTTTTGGGCATGCTCAAGGGCTGCCTTTGCGATATTCGCAGGTTTGTGGTTCGAACCCATATCAAAAACCTCAACACCCTGCTTCTCTCCGTTCACTTGTAACTGCTTGATCGCTGCAGGACGATATACGTCGCAGGCAACCAGGAGAGGTTTCTTCCCCTTCAGCTTATATTTCCCCGCCAGTTTGGCCGTGGTCGTCGTCTTACCGGCTCCCTGGAGACCCGCCATCATAATGACCGTTATCGCACTACCCGGCTGCAGCCGAATCTCCGTGGTCTCTGATCCCATCAACTTTACCAGTTCTTCATTCACGATCTTAATGACCATCTGTCCCGGATTCAGACCGTTCATAACATCCTGTCCGATCGCCCGTTCCTGGACACTCTTAATGAAATCCTTTACCACTTTGAAGTTTACATCTGCGGCAAGCAGCGCCCTTTTGATCTCTTTTAACGCCTCTTTGACATCCTCTTCTGTAAGACGCCCCTTACTTCTCAGGTTTTTGAATATATTTTGAAGTTTTTCTGTCAGACTGTCAAATGCCATACTATAACTCCTCTATAATCTCACCGGATATCTTGCGGATATTACCAATCAGTTTTTCCGCATCCTCATCACTATAAGTATCCAGAAGTTCATTGATCTTCTCAACCTTTTCCCGGATTGCCAGGAACTTCTCCACCAAATGAAGCTTCTCTTCATATCCTTTCAGCGTCTGGTTGCACCGTTTGATCAGATCATGTACACCCTGACGGCTAATACCCATCTCCGCGGCAATCTCACCGAGTGACAGATCTTCTATGACAAAATACTCATAGACCTCTTTCTGGTGTTCTGTCAGTAATTCACCGTAAAAATCAAACAACAATGTCTGTTCCAGAATCTTATCCATATCCATCACCTGTGATATCATACAATATAATCTTTAGGGTGTCAAGTGTTTTTTCTTGTCGAACTAACATTCGAGTTGTTGCGAAGTTACTTTTCACGGGGTAGGGAAAGTAATCCGTTTCCCCAACTTGTGGGGGAAAATGAAAAAGATTCTTGAATCCTCTTCGTATGTATGCTATATTATAGACAAAGGGAAAGCCATGCAAGCGGCTCTACCCACTAAATAGGTTTTTGTTTACCTCTGTCTTTCATTGACATAGGCAAGCCGTCACTATTTGCGGTAGTGGCGGCTATTTCTTTTTTCCCTTAAAGATTGTATAGCACAACCCCACAAGGGCGCAAATGAAGATACAGAACTGAAAAAGGTCAGCATATGTAACATACATCGGCAATCCCTCCTTTCTCTCGTCCGGAGGGCGCTCATTCCCTCCAAACTATACTTGGAGGGGTAAAGCCGCCTGGCTTCATGGTCTTTCCCTATCGACAATATAGCACAATATCCCTTATATGGCAATCTCTTCTATTTGATCTTTCTTGCTAAAAACTCCCCTTGTAGCTTACAATTTTCATTCTAAACCGCTTTCAATGATATTTTCCCCGTCTTTCAGTCTGTGTCCGTTCCTATACTCGTAGAGAGGGCAAGATTTAATAGGACACGAACGAATTTCTTTGTTATTTTGCGTTTTATTTGAGGTCACTTTGAGTCAAATTAGTCGAATTATATAATCCCTTTTTATGCCTTGCCACAGCAATCATTAGATCGCTGATTATTGCTGTGGCAAGGGTTCCAGGAGTTGGGGGTGAAAGACCCCCCAAGGTTTTCTTGATAAATTAATTTGCTTGAAACTGAAGCAAATAACGTGGAAATCAACACTTTGTTTCATATGCTTTTCGTTCATATTGTGGCGTGTTTGGCTTTTTTCTCATCGCAACATCCGCTTTCCATCAACTTTCGATTTTATCTTTCTAATCAGTTCATGCAATTAATTCATCCGAATTAATTGCAATCTATTCCGAAATAGCTTTCAGATATTTTTCAACAGATGATACTTGGTATAATGTACGCCGCCCTATTTGTATCTTCGCTCCTGCATCTGTACCAATTTTCACCGCAGTCTAACATTCCTGCTAGCGTTTCTGCATTTACAGTTAAATGCCATCATCGTTTCTTTTTGTTGTCTTATGCATTCATCTTTCTTCCTTTCATCAATATTTGTCAGTTGACATTTGTAATCACTAGTGATAATATCATTATAAATAAAAGTTTAATTATAATCAATTAATATTTAATTTTTTTAATGTTTAATTCCGTGTCATAAAAGGAGTGTGGACAAATGAAAAAAAAGAGAGAATTAAACACAAACCAAGGGAAACGGTTAAAAGAATGTATAGAGGCTAAAAAAATGTCTCAAAAAGAATTAGCGAAAAAAAGCGGCTACTCAGAGCAATATATAAGTTATATTGCTAATAAGAAAAAAAATATGTCATTAGAATCTGCAAAAATGTTTGCAGATATACTCGATGTAGATGCGGAATACTTATTGTGCGAAACAGATTGTA
Source organism: Lachnospiraceae bacterium (assembly GCA_910574285.1). Classification (GTDB taxonomy): domain Bacteria; phylum Bacillota; class Clostridia; order Lachnospirales; family Lachnospiraceae; genus Sporofaciens. The sequence continues at coordinate 22,867 of CAJTAL010000050.1, forward strand.
AAAATTTTACAGATTGGTTGAATAAAGGAATTGAAGAAGAAAAAGAGAGAAAATCAATAGCAAATGAAGCCTCCATATCATTATTAAAAGCAAATGGTATTTCCATTGACTTTTTCATAAAAGAATATCATAACAAAAAATATGACATACTTGAAAACGGAAGCGGTGTCACAATCAAAACCGTGGATGGATACGATCCTGGAGAATTAGATTACGAAGCCGATGAAATGCTTAAAGATAAAGTAGATGATATGGAAAAAAGAGGTTTTCTTCCAGTATTTACTCAGAAAGCATATGCACGTGTACAATTTGAAGATGAATTCCCACAACTATTTGAACAAAAAGAGATATACAGATTTGTAGAAGATATTATAGATTTTGCGGAATTCCAAGCTGAAAGAATACGAAAAATATTGGACGAAAACAAACTCATAAATACACCCATACAGAAGCTCAAAGACTACTAAAGGTTGTTATACTGCACACCGATGAGATATACAGGCTTTATCTGAAAAAATAGAAAAGACAGCACACTAATGTTCGTATTTTTCGTCTTGCTTCATCTTCCCGCAAATTCAATATTACACTGACTTTACATTGAGCGTCTTTTACCGTCTTTATAATGGCATTTTTAATATAAGTGTAGTAATATGATTTATAGTTTGTGCAAGTAGTTGCTTTCCTTCCGCTCTTTGCGAATGTATCCATCCAATAATCAAAATAAGTATTTAATGTCATTCTTGAAATGTTAGAGTGACAAAAGAAAATATTGACAAGAAACATATTTGTTGTGCGATGTATCAGACTTGGAAATTAATCTAATGTATTTTCTTTTTGGCGAAAAAGCAACGATTCTGCAATTACATACTAATTACTGAGCCGACTTAAACCGCTCTAATGGATATGCTTATTTTGTTGTAAGGGGCTAAAAATCGGCATTAACCGACAGCCCCCTATGTTTTAATAAAACTTTCTTCTGCTTCGAACTATTTTTCTTCTGCATTCACCGGTGTTATGACGATATTCTGTGCCGCCACTCCGGTCTTCCGCGTTACGATATCTTCGATCTGCGCCCGGTTTGCATCGCTTAACTCCGCCGCACTCACCACCACATCCGCCGTATCTGCAGTCAGGCTTATTACGACTTCATCAAATCCTTTCGACGCAAGAAGCGTCTCGGCCGCAGCTTCCTTTTCCGCCAGATCTGTCATGGCTACCATCTGATTAACCGCATCCTGTTTCTGCTCCTCGCTCAGACTTTCATTGTCAATAATTTCCAACAGGGACTCTTTGTTCTTTGCCCTCACCTGTTCCCTTGATACCTTTGCCTCTGCCACCACGGCGCTGGCTTCCCCATTGGTAAGCACGGCTTCCCCGGGTGTTCCGTCTACGCTTCCGTCTCCGTCGCCCTCTCCGTCCTGACTCTTGATATCCTCAGAGGCGCTGGCCAGATCCTCATCTGAGATATCCAGAAGCTCCTTGTTGGCCAGGTCCGCATTTGCAGTCTCTGCTTCTTTTCCGTCTCCAAAGATCTTGCCGGAATAATTCAAGTATCCTGCCGCCGCGATCATAACTGCCAATGCCGCTATGATAATCTGATTTTTCTTCACTATCTGTTTCACTGTTCTTCCTCCTGTTTTTACCACATTATTTTGAACTCTTCTTCATTATCCTAATTTTATGCGTGTCTATCCCAAATAATGCCTGTACTGCTTCGGTAATATTCTGTTTGACCAAGGCATCATCCCCGCCCTCGGCTATGACGATTACTCCTTCTACCTTCGGGCTTAGTTCTTTGCTGATATAGGGCGCCCCTGACGAATCCTTATCGTTGTATATCGTCGTCTCTCCACGGTTTCCGTTTTTCGTAGTTCTGGAACCGCCCTGGCTGTCCGATTCTGTAACCGTCTCATTCGACGTCTCTACATCCTTCTCTACCACCTTTTCCGCCGAGGAACTCAGTGTAATCATAACCGTCGCCTCTCCCACTCCCGACATCTGTGACAAAGTGTAAGACAGCCGATTTTCCAGATTCCGCAGATAGATATCCTGAGCTCCTGTTATGGTTTCTTCCATATTTTCCTCCTGTGAATTTTCATTTTGTAAGAAACCGCCCGTCCTCCCGCCGCTGCTTTTCTTCCTTCCATCCGTCGGAAGCGAGATAACCAGCAGCAGGACGCCGGCCAGAAACAGGAGCAACAATTGATCTTTCTTTATATTTCTGAAAGAAAATCCTTTCAGTATTTCCCCTAATCTTTTCCCGCCGTCACCTTCCGACCCGAATCTCTTCCACGCCAATCACATCGCCTCCTTCTGTATCTGCCGAATCTTCTGTCCCCGATTCCCGGTAATATCCGCCTATATCCACTTCCTCAAAAGAGCGTATCGCTTCTTCCATCTTTTTCACCTGTTCCTGATACTCTCTGCTGTGATACAGGTTCTGCCAGGAATCTCCAATGCCCAGGAACTTCAGCAGAGGCGCGGTCAACATAACAACCAGTACCATACCGGTAAAAAAGCGAATGTAACGTTTATATTCCGGATTCGGAATCACATGCATCACCGCCGTTACCATCACCATATAGAAAGCAAGATTCTGCACCCACAGATATACCTGATCAAACATATATCCACCACCCTTTATGTATTTCCTGTAACCGCGGATACCACGACAATCGTAAGAAGAAAAAGCAGAGATGTCGTGAACACCACATGAAGCAGCAGCCTGCATCCCTCGCCTACTGTCTCCACACACCCTACGATTCTCTTATCCGACACCGGTTGTATCACTGCGGCGGCAAGCTTGTACAGCAATACGATACCGGCTACCTGGACCAGCGGAACCATACAGAGCGCGATACAGATCATCGCACCGGCCATGCCAATCCCGTTCTTTACCAGGACGGCTGTTCCAAGCGCTACTTCCGCCACACCTCCTATGATGTCTCCTACCCCCGGGATCGCCTCCGCGCTCTTTGTAACAGCGCTTCTCTTCACAGTATCTATAGCCGGACTGATCAATCCCTGTATCACATTCAGCCCCACAATACACGCAAGCAGCGTTTTCAGGAGCCATGAGACAGCCATCTCGATCAGTTCTGCAAACTTGCTAAGATAATCTTCTTCAGACAGATAATTCAGAACCTTCACGATCATATAGATATGAATCAGCGGAAGAAGAAAATCCAGAATCAAAAATTCCGTCAGAAATATCAAAAACAAGACCAGATTATAGAACGCGACGGACGTAATACTCCCTTTTGCGATGGAAACCGCCAGGAAATATAACGGACAAAATACACTCATGAAGGAAGTAAGGCCCTCGATTCCTTCACTCACCCATTCTGTCACCGTCTGAAAGGAACTCAAAGTCAATGCGATCAGCAGGAGATACATGGCGTAAAAACTGATGTCTGCAATCTGACGGCTCTTAAACGTCCTGGAGAAATTACCAAATACCGCCGCAATCAACGCTATCAACAACATATGCACCAGATTATCCCGGCTGCTTCCAAAGGCATATCCCAACTGGTCAGCCGCAAGGCTCTTTACTAATTCCACCGAAAACGTCAGATCTCCGGATAGAATCCCCATCATTGTCTCCTTGAATTTTAACCGCTCATCGGGAAACAGATCCTGCAGAGAACGATCGATATCTTCAAAAGAAAACTTCTCGATCATCTCCTCCCCATATTCTGCCGGTTCACTGATCGCTTCCTCCTCAGGCTCTGCATCCAACGTCCCGGATATCTCCGACGCCCTCGCCATAGATAGAGGAATAACACAGATCAGCGCTGCGAAAAATAGCAGTACTCCTCTGACCGTGTACAATATCTTCTGCTTTTTCTTCACCTCACTTACTCCTTCACGTCAGAAATTCCCGGATCGTATTCAACAGCGTCATCAGGATCGGCATACTTAATACCATCACCGTCAGTTTCCCGAATATCTCAACCTGAGCCGCGATCGTCTGATACCCTGCGTCTTTGCAGATTCCGGAAGCAAATTCCGATATATACGTGATTCCCAGCATCTTAATCAGCGTTCCGATATAGGCCTGGTCCATCCGGATATACCTTCCGATTTCTCTCATAGCATCGATCATGATCTCCAGACGCCCCAGGATACTGAAGCATATAATCAGGCTCAATACGATACTGATATAGATACCATATTCTGATTTTCCGCTTTTAAACTGCACGGCGAGAAGTGTTCCCGTCACTCCCAGAAGCCCTATCTGCAGCATGTCCATATCCATCCCCCTTTCTGCATGACGTCTTTTTCCACAGGTATACTACAACGCAAACAACCGTTGGATAGATTCAAACAGCTCATAGATATAAGGTACGATCCAGAACAGTACCAACAGCAGACCCGCAAGGCTTGTTAAGAATGCCTGTTCCTCTCTTCCGCTGTGCTTCAGCACCTGGCTCAAAACTGAAACCAATATTCCTACCGCCGCAATCTTGAATATTAGATTTACACTCATGTACACCTCCTCTACAGCAACAGGATCGTAATGAATATCCCGCTCATTATGCCAAGACAATGGCATAGTCTTATTCTTGTCCTCATCCTCTCCCTCATCTCCTCCATAGAGAGCGTTATTTCTTCCAGCCAGAGATCCAGCGTCTTAACCTGCATCCCGGCATCCGCAATTCCCAATTCGTTTCCGAACCAGAGAAGTCTTTCCAATACTTCCTTCGGAAGCCCGCAATCCCTGAGGTACTCCCTTCCCTTTTCTTCCCATATCTGCGCAAACGTACCGCCGTTTCTTCCTTCCATTTCTTCGCACATCGCAAGAAGCCATTCCTTATAAGGTGTTCTCACAGAGCATCCAATCTGCCGGAAAGCTTCTCCCAGATAGGATCTCGCATATTGAATCTCCCCTCTTAACAGTAAGATCAGTTTCTTAAGGTATCTCAATTGTTCATACTGATTCCTGATTTTATCCGCAGCGCTGATTCCCCCTGCGGAAGTAGCCCCGATGATCAGACAGATCCCTATGATCTTATATAGCATTCCGCCCGTCATCCTTCCTTTCCCGCTTCACTATAGAGCAGACTTCCGCGGCTGTCAAAAATCCCCTCCACCTGTCCCACATGTATCTGATTACCCAGCAGAATATATCGCTCGAATTGTTTCCGCTCTATCATCTGGTCAAAAAGCGGCCTTTTCCTTAATTCTTCCATAGAATCCGCATGGACCGTAGCAATCATCCTGCATCCGCAGTGCATAGCATATTCGACGGCATGTATATCTTCTGCCGTTCCGATCTCATCGACAGCTATCACCTGCGGTCCCATGGAGCGTATCAGCATCATCATACCTTCCGCTTTCGGGCAGCAGTCCAGTATATCCGTGCGGGCGCCCAACTGGTTCTGCGCTATACCCATATAGCATCCGCCGATCTCCGAACGCTCATCCACGACGCCCACCGCCATACCATCAAGCCAACGATTCCCATCGGAGATCTGACGGATCATATCCCGAAGAAGCGTCGTCTTGCCGCATCTCGGCGGCGATACAATCAAAGTATGGCATACCCTGTTTCCGGAAATAACATATGAGAATATCGGATCGGCACAACCCTTTATCTCATGAGACATCCTTAGATTGAGCGACGAGATATACCTAAGATTCTTTACTCTTCCATCCTCTATGATTGCCTGTCCCGTCATTCCCACTCTGTGTCCTCCTTCAATCGTGATAAATCCCTGCTTCATCTCCTGTTCATATGCATACAATGAGTAATTACTGACATACTGAAGCATCTCTTTTACATCCTCTTTTGTGACAATATAAGGTCCGTCCCGCTGATTTCCAATCATCCGTTCCTTTCCGTCACAGATACACAGCAAGGGCTTTCCTATACGAAGCCTCACTTCCTGAAGATACCTGTATTCAAGCTGCTCTTTCTCAAGCATCACACGGATTCTGCCGGGCAGAACACGCAGCACTCTTTCCTTTAACATCTTTGTCCACCTCTTTATCTCAATATATGTACAAGAATCCGATTTATGAAAATTTTATTCAAAAAACCTGCTAACAAAAGTCAAGACGGACCCTGTTGCTACTTATCAAGGACGTATTCATCATTTTTGTTTTCCATCGCCCTGTGGTGTTGGTCTGAATGTTGTCGCTCATGTTCCTCCTTTGGGCGCAAAAAAGACGCATGGTTTACAATTTACGGTTCCATGCGCCTTTACGCTGTTATTTTATTATTAAATTGCTTTGACGATTATGCTAACTGCTTAACCTCGGCTTCAAGTTCTTTCACATCGCTTTCAATTAGTTCAGGGAAATATGTTCTTGCGGGTACTTTTTCTTCGTTTGCTATTCTAGTATAATCTTCTTGTAATTTATCTAGCCATCCTTCATAATTATCTAAAAATCTTTGTAACCCTCCAGTTCCGTTAATATCAGAATTAAATTCATAAAATTCGTTTATAAATGCAATAGCATCATCTTTTCTATCCATACTTGGAATTTCAAAGTAAAATTTTTCCATTGTTCACCTAATATGATGTTTACAGAAACAAAAACATCCTCTTTCCTTTCTTTTAATATCTTGGTTCAATACAACTCAACTGGATGTGCCGGAGCCTTACTCCAATGAGTACTTATTTCAATCAAGTCTACGATGATAATCGATGGTGGGTATCACGGTATTATTCCTGGGCGAAGTTAGCGATTCTCTTACACTTATATGGTACTAAAAAGAACGCAGCAGACTTAAAGTCTGCTGCATCCTTTTTATTCTTTTATTCTGCCACGTCCTTCATGCTGAAAGAAAGCCTTCCCATCTTATCTTTTCCGAGGCATACTACCTTCACCATATCGCCCAGCGTCAGCACGTCCTCCACCTGACGGATTCTTTCCTTAGATATCTTGGAGATATGCACCATACCTTCCTTTCCTGGAGCAAATTCTACAAAAGCGCCGAATTCTTTAATGCTTACAACCTTGCCTTCCAGAACTTGTCCGGCTTCAAAGTCCGTAACGATGATATAGATCATCTTCTGGGCCTCTTCCATACTCTTCGCATCCGTTCCGCAGATAGATACAGAACCATCGTCCTCAATATCAATCTTTACACCCGTCTGGTCAATGATCGCATTGATCGTCTTGCCCCGCTGTCCGACTACATCGCCGATCTTCTGCGGATCAATCTTCATCTGGATAATCTTCGGCGCGTATTTTCCTACCTCCGGTCTCGGTTCGGAGATCGCCTCCGCCATCACTTCATCCAGGATATAGGTTCTCGCCTTTTTCGTCGCCGCGATCGCCTCTTCAATAATCGGTCTTGTCAGTCCATGAATCTTAATATCCATCTGAATCGCCGTGATTCCTTTATGTGTCCCGGCAACCTTGAAATCCATATCGCCGAAGAAATCTTCCAGCCCCTGGATATCCGTCAATACCAGATAATCCTCGTCCGTATCGCCTGTTACCAGCCCGGCAGAGATTCCCGCTACCGCAGCCTTAATCGGCACACCCGCCGTCATCAGCGACATAGACGACGCGCAGATACTTGCCTGGGAAGTGGAACCGTTCGATTCAAAAGTCTCGGATACGGTACGGATCGCATACGGAAATTCCGCTTCTGACGGAAGTACCGGAACCAGGGCACGCTCCGCCAAAGCTCCATGTCCGATCTCACGGCGTCCCGGCCCTCTCGAAGGTCTGGTCTCGCCCACAGAGTAAGACGGGAAATTATAATGATGCATATAGCGCTTTGAAGTCTCCGCCTCGTCAAGCCCGTCCAGCCTCTGAGCCTCCGCTAGCGGCGCTAATGTCGTTACCGTACAGATCTGAGTCTGTCCGCGGGTAAACATCGCCGAACCATGCACTCTTGGAATCAGGTCTATCTCAGCAGCAAGAGGCCTGATCTCATCGATTGCCCTTCCGTCCGGACGCTTGTGATCCTTTAAGATCATCTTACGGACCGTCTTCTTCTGATACTGATACACTGCCTCGCCCAGTACGGCAAGCCATTCTTCTTTTTCCGCGAATGCTTCCTCTAACTTCTCCGTAATATTACGGATATTCTCTTCTCTTACCTGTTTCTCGTCCGTGAATACGGCCTCTTCCATCGCCTCTGGAGGAACGATCTCCTTGATTGCTTCGAACAGTTCCTCCGGAACCGCGCAGCTCTCATATGTGTGTTTCGGTTTCCCGCACTCCGCAACGATCGTATCGATAAACGCAATCACTTTCTGATTCATCTCATGAGCAGCAAAGATCGCGTCGATCATCTGAGCCTCCGGAACCTCATTCGCTCCGGCCTCGATCATGATTACCTTCTCCTTCGTAGACGCTACGGTGAGAGCAAGATCAGAGACCTCCTTCTGGGCCGCCGTCGGGTTGAATACGAATTCACCGTCGACCAATCCTACCTGTGTGGTAGAGATCGGGCCGTCAAAAGGAATATCTGAGATACTGGTGGCAATCGCCGCGCCCAGCATAGCCGTAAGTTCCGGTGAACAATCCTGGTCTACGGACAATACCAGATTCTCAAGAGTAACATCATTCCGGTAGTCTTTCGGGAATAACGGACGCATCGGCCGGTCTATGACACGGCAGGTAAGAATCGCATTCTCAGATGCCTTGCCTTCCCTTTTATTAAAACCGCCCGGTATCTTTCCCACCGAATACAGACGCTCGTTATACTCCACACTCAGAGGAAAGAAATCAATCCCCTCCCTTGGCTTCTCCGAAGCCGTTGCCGTACACAGCACAGTCGTCTCGCCATAGTGCATCAACACCGCGCCGTTTGCCTGCTTCGCTACTCTGCCTACATCTATGCGAAGCGGTCTCCCTGCTAATTCCATCTCAAATTTTTTGTACATGTTTTTCTCCTTTATAATATTCAGACATTTTCCATGAGCAGGAGCCGCCGAAACTACTGAAAAACACACTTTCCGCGTACCTCCTTAGACAGAAAATATGCTTTTCAGTGGTCTCGGGCAAAATCCGCCTGCCCACAACTTCATATATTATAACACACAACTTTCCAATCTTCCACTACTAAATTCTTATTCCTGAAATAACCTGAATCAGCACCACCGGCTTAGCCGGTGGTTTGTTATCCGCCCTATAAGGGCTCGTTCCCGGCGCTGGAGTCTAAAGACCCATCGAATGGTTCGCCAGCCGCA
>CAJTAL010000051.1 GCA_910574285.1 Lachnospiraceae bacterium
TACATATATTAGGCTCCCTGCTTGTATATTTTTAAGGTTATCTGCACGAAAAATGAACGATTCATTTCTATTACCTTGCAAGTATTATATACCAAATAGCCAGAAAAGTCAGTAAAATCAAGCATTTCATGTTTAATCAGCAGGCACTTATTACAATGCAGCATCTAAATGGAGAAGATTTAGGTGCTTTTTATTATGCGTTTCAGGCATAGTTTAAAATTCAATATGGGTATTAGACATTAAAAGCGCGTAGATATACAATATAAGTGTTCCAGGAAGGGATATATAACAGAACAGGTATCCGAATATACAGGCATTGGAGGATTAGGAATATGACCATGAAAGAAGCAAGCAAGAGATACCAGATTCCTGTGAAGATTCTGAAAGAGTACGAGAGCTTTGGGCTGTGTGGGGCTGTGAAGAAGGTGATGGGGGAATGGCAGTATGATGATCAGGACATCGAAAGGCTTAGTATGATCATGACGCTGCATGATATCGGGTTTGATAAGGGAGAAGTAGAGACCTACATGCACCTTATGCTGGAGGGAGAGAAAACAAAACAGCAGCGGATCGCGATGCTGAATCAGAAGAGAGGCAGGACGCTGGATGAGATTCATTTTAAGGAAAAACAGATTGCACATATGGATTATTTGAGGTATGAAATGCAGAAGAATCCGCTTCCTTAAGTGATGATGTGAAAAAGTGGACGGTAAATGGTCAGTATGTTGGTAACAAATTAAAAATAATAGCAAATGACGAAAAGGAGAAGATGGATGATGAAGATGAATAACAAAGAAGAATTTAACAGGCAGAATGTATTTGGTTTGGGACAGGAAAACACAGCGTATGCACAGTTTTTTATCGGTAATTCTTATCTCAATCCGCTGACGGTTCCGGGAGAGACGGCCGTATTTTTAGCAAATGTAACCTTTGAGCCGGGATGCCGGAACAACTGGCATATCCACCATGCGAAGAGCGGCGGCGGGCAGCTTTTGATCTGTACGGCGGGAAGCGGATGGTATCAGGAGGAAGGAAAAGAAGCAGTAAGCCTTGAACCAGGTACGGTGATTACGATTCCGGCAGAGGTAAAACATTGGCACGGCGCAAAGGCAGACAGTTGGTTTTCCCACATTGCGGCAGAGGTTCCGGGCGAGGAGACGAACAGTGAGTGGTGCGAGCCGGTCGATGACGAGGCATACGGGAGATTAGGGTAAATGAGGCGCAGTATGAAAAAGATATGGATTGGTATACTTTTGATGGCAGTCTTAACTGGAATGTCCGCCTGCAGAAATACGCCGGAAGAGAGTACAGGAAAGTCTGCACAGACAGAAAGCGCTGCTTCATCCGGAAGTATAGATAGTGAGGAGCAGGATTCTGAGACAGATGAAGGCTTGGAAACAGGAAATCAGGGTTCTGATGGAATGAAAAACACGGATACGGAGGGAGATATGATGAAAATCACAGCGGGCGATCATACATTTACCGCGGTACTGGCAGATAATTCATCTGCCGAAGCTTTAAAGGAACTGCTTGCAGAGGGGCCTCTTACCATTGACATGAGGGATTATGCGAGTATGGAGAAAGTGGGGCCGATTGGAACGAGCCTTCCGACAAATGATGAGCAGATCAGTACCGGGGCGGGGGATATTATCCTCTATCAGGGCAATTCTCTGGTGATTTACTATGACACTAATTCATGGAACTTTACCCGGATCGGGAAGATTGAGGATGTGACACGAGAAGAACTTTTAGCGGCGCTTGGGAGCTCAGATGTGACGGTTACATTCTCATTAGATTGATTTTGCTCTGGGGAGGGAAGGTAAGTTGTTTCGTAACAGGGATTTGAAAAATCTGATCATTCCGCTGTTTTTAGAGCAGCTCCTTACCATCTTGGTAGGACTGGCGGATACATTTGTAATCAGCTTTGTCAGCGAAGCGGCTGTGTCAGGTGTGTCTTTAGTGAACTCCTTTAATACAATCTTTATTTTTCTGTTTACTGCCCTTGCTTCCGGCGGTGCAGTCATTGTAAGCCAGTATATCGGCAACGGGAGGAAGGAGACAGCGGGAGAAGCAGCGAGTCAGCTTTTGATGATCTCGGCAGTATTCTCGGCAGGAATTGTACTGGTTCTTTTGGCAGCGGGAAGACCAATCTTAAGACTACTCTTTGGAAAAGTAGAGGCTGACGTTATGGCGGCGTGCATTACCTATCTTCGCATCTCGGCGTATTCTTATCCGGCGTTGGCAGTCTATAATGCGGGAGCGGCGCTGCATAGGAGTATCGGAAGGACCAGTACGACCATGTATATTGCAATCGTATCCAATATGATTAATGTAGTGGGAAATGTGATTGGCGTATTTGTTCTTCATGCGGGGGTTGCAGGGGTTGCATATCCCTCTTTGATTGCAAGGACATTTTCTGCGGCTGCTGTGACGGTTCTGTGTTTTCGGAAATCAAATGGTGTGTATTACCAAAGAAACTGGATTTTCCAGTGGGACACAGGGCTCTTGAAACAAATTTTAAGGATTGCAGTGCCAAATGGCGTGGAACAGGGTGTTTTCCAGTTCGTCAAGGTGGCGCTTAGCAGTATTGTCGCATTATTCGGCACGTATCAGATCGCGGCAAATGGGATTGCCCAGAGTATCTGGTCTCTGGCGGCTTTAGTCTGTGTGACCATGGGACCGGTATTTATTACCGTCATCGGACAGTGTATGGGCGCCGGGGATACCGGGCAGGCAGAGTATTATTTTCATAAACTGATGAAGATCACATTGCTTTTTTCTGTGGTGTGGAACGGGACAGTTTTTGCAGTAACGCCGGTGATCATGCCGCTTTTTGATGTGGCGCCGCAGACCAGAAGTTTAACCGTCTGGCTGGTGCTGATTCACAATCTGTTTAACTGTGTTGCCTTTCCGTTTGCAGATCCGCTGGGGAAAGGGCTTAGAGCCGCAGGGGATATAAGGTTTACGATGGTCTGGTCGATGTTTACCACCATTGGGGTAAGGCTTTTGTTTTCGCTTTTGTTTGCGTTGGTATTTGACTTAGGTGTGATTGGCGTTGCGGCGGCGATGTGCATGGACTGGTGTATCCGGGCAGTGATATTTTATATCCGGTTTCGGAGCGGAATATGGAAGCAGTATCAGTTGATTGAGAACAGAAAAGAGATTTGAAATTTTCAGGAGGAATGTTGAATATGAAAAAATGGATTTCAATGCTTTTACTTTGTACATTATTAGGAGCGCTTACAGCCTGCGGCAGCGACGCTGCCAAAGAGCCTGAAAAGGAGCCGTCACAGACGGATGCGTCCGGGCAGGAAGCGGAAGATACGAAAGAGCCTGCGGCTGAGGCTGCAGAATCGGAGAGTGGGGAAGAAAGCCCGTCGGACGGAGAAGGGCAGAAGGAGCTGGTGGTATATTTTTCCTGGTCTGGCAATACGGAGAATGTGGCAAATTCCATTGCTGCCCGGACGGGAGCGGATATATTCAAGATTGTGCCGGCAGAGCCTTATATTGACGACTATGATGAGCTTTTGGATATTGCGACGAAGGAAAAACAGGACGGGGCAAGACCGAGAATTGCAGACACCATTGAAAATTTTGAGCAGTACAATGTTGTGTATGTGGGTTACCCCAATTGGCTTGCGTACCACAATTTGATACAATGCACCCAAGCATGACTTTGGGTGCAAATTTTAACGATAGGAATATCGCCTGTGTCGGAAGCAATAACCTTGGTATCCCAAAGCACTCCAATACCTAATAGGGCATAGCGATATCGGTGTCACGCTGAATACCTATACGCACCTTGGCTTGGGGAATGCCGCAGACGAACTTCGGAGGATGGAAGAGCTGGAGAATGCCAGAAAGGAACTGGAAAAGAACAAGGAGGAGAAGCTCGTTTCATAGAAAATGTTTCGAGCAATTTGATATATGGAGAGTTTGTGTGCCCTGCTTCGGCAGGGCATTTTTTATGTAAATATATGGTGGTAGGGGTGAAATGTTTCTGATATAATTATTCTAAAAATGAGCAAGCATTTACTTGGGAGTTTGAAGTATGTATGATGATAAAATTGAAGAAATAAAGAAAACCTTACGCGAATTAGCCTTGATAATGCTAAATTTAAAAAGAGGTGCTAATTTAGAAGAATATGAATTTATCAATTTTCAGACAAATCTTGCAGAATGTTTATATAATGCAATGTCTGTGTATAGGGAGATATCTCAAAAAGAACGGGAATATATAGAAATGAAAGAATCCTTAGATAAAGAGGATTTTTTAGAAAAAATGCAAAAATGGAAAAATCAAAAGCTAGAAATTAAAGAAGTGATTAGCATAGGGAAAAGTATTGGAGATTCATTTGCCTATATATTTTATAGAGACAGTATTGAGGAATTAGAAAAACATTATAAGCATCCAGATAATGGATTATTTGTTTCAGGCATAGGTGGAAGAGGAGAAATTGAGTTCATTAAAGAAAATCCTACTATTGACGGTTATTTAGTAGTATATCACTCCATTACAAATATGCTGCGAATAGGGGACTTTTCTGTATGTTCATTAGATGGAAAAGTGATTGGAACAGGAGAAATAAAAAGTGAATATATAAATGACAAAAGAGTTCTTGCATCAAGTGTATATATGTCATCTAAAGTAAAGTTAAAAATTGATGCAGAAGAAGGAGAGGAAATCTACGGAAATAGTACAAAAGAAAAAATACAAAAACAGCTAAAAAATCAAGATGATTTATTGCTAAGTGATTCTGGTGACATTATGAAGGATAAAAGAAAAATGAATGAACAGCATTTTTTGATTGATGCTGCTTGTAATAATGAAAAAGGGATTGCATATAACGAAGAAATAAATACATTGATTGTAGCGATAAAGGAAGAAGAATATTATTCATCAGAAAACTTTGATGATATTTTAGGAGAAAAAATAGATAATATTGTAAAAAAGATGATAAAGGATTCCCCATATAACAATATAAGGATGGAACAAATTGGGAAAGAGTACAAACCATATAGGCAGCCAATTATATGGTGGAATATCAGTGATGATATTATTTTGGATATTCTTTTTGATAAAAGAGCAATTTTTTCTGTTGTTAATTTTGCGACTTATTATGAGCGTCTTACGGAAATGGGATTTCAGATTGAGTTTAAAAAAATGAAATTGTTGTTGGAAAGAAGTGTGGAGAATACATTGCCAAATTAGAGGGTTTTGAAATGATAGAGGATTTGATAACACATGAGTTGTATACACAAGAGGATATCGCAGAAATGGTCAGTTATATAGTAGAAAATTCTCATAATCAAAGTGATGGAGATGCAATTGTTAGAGTTAGTATAAAAAGAAATTTTTAGCAATTTGAAATAGGGTAATCGTAGTAGTAAAAGCCCCCAATTCCTACTATGTTTGACGGCATCAACTTGTCCCGTTTTGCCTCGATTTGCCATTTTCGTTACATTTTTCACAATTTGTGTGCCACGGCAGCACGGCGGCTAGCCGGGAATTGGCGGCACTTGTGGGGCAGAACGGGGCAAATCATGGCAATAGGAGTGGTGGGGTACTACGGTTTTACTACGAGTGAGGAAGTGAAAAACCGAATGTGTAAAAACTACTCTTAAGTAGTAAAGTAAAAATATATATGATAGACGGAGGAAATACATATGTCGGATAAATCGAAGAATAATATTGGCTTAATCAATGCAGAGATGCCAGAATGTGTTGATAAGGCTTTAACTAATTTAACAGAACAGCCAACGAAGGCCATTGGTAGTACAGTGTCAGATATTTGGTTTTTAGTTTTTGGTGGTATTGGACATATGGCTGAGAAACGCAAATTGCGCTATGCAGTAGAATTAGAAAATTATAATCGGGAGTTACATGAAAAAATAGAAGCTATCCCAAATGAGAAAAGGGTAGAACCAGATATTCAGATTGTTGCTCCAGCTTTGGAAGCTTCAAAGTATTGTGTCGAAAAAGAAGAATTGAGGGAAATGTTTGTTAATTTGATTGCGTCGTCAATGAGTAGTGATAAAGCGGTAAAAGTGCATCCAATTTTTACAGATATTATAGGTAAATTATCATCTACAGATGCGTTGCTCTTTAAGTCGATAGCAAACGGAGATTATGATGACGAATGCGTGATATTTGGAGCTTCAATTGAAAGAATATCATTTTCTTTGGCAATACTGGAGCAACTTGGTTTAATAGTATCAAAAAGCAAAAATGGAAACAGTTCTAATGATTTGAAAAAGAACATAATTAATAATGACATTAGGCTTTACAAAAGTATTATTGAAAATTTAACTATTATTGATTTTGCTTTTGATGCTTTGTATGAAAATATTTTTGATACGATTACAAAATATTTATCTGAGAAGCGTTTGTCAGGGGCAACATTCCCAAGGCATAAATCAGTTATAGATTTTTTTGTTGATACGATAGTATTTACTAAATTGGGCAGTCAGTTTAAAGATATTTGTCTCTAAATTCAATATATTGCGTCAAACCTCTGGCGTTTTAATACAATTTTTAACGATAGAAATTTTAGAATTCTATCAGGAAAATGTCCACAGGTACAAGGAAACATCGCAACACCGAAATTGATACAATGGAAAACCGCTAAAATGCGTGGAAATAAGCCTTTCCGCAGATTCGGCGGTTTTATTTTTTGGGTTTTTGAGCCTTTTTTCTGTCGCAGGGGCTGTTTCACCCTCAAAATTTGCACCTCCTTTTAACGATAGCGGGCAATCGTTAAAAGGTTTAAATGACTGTTTGTTGTATAACTGTTTTATGCTTTTCATTCCCGGAAAATAGTTGTTTCGTGCCATCGGGTAAAAAATAGAAAAGTTCTATGGTATAATTTAGTGAACGCTTTTGCTTTAGCAGGAACGGCTTTCTGCCGAAGTAATAGGAAGCAGCAGAACAAGGAGGAAACGAAAAATGTATGAATTGGTCCAGGTCAGTGAGAAATGCTATTACATAAACTGCCCGGCGAAGATAGGCGTCTATGTGGCGGACCAGGAGAATGTTTACCTGGTTGACAGCGGAAATGATAAGGATGCGGGGAGGAAAGTCAGGCAGATACTGGATAAGAACGGCTGGCATCTGGCGGCAATCCTGAATACCCATTCCAATGCAGACCATATTGGCGGGAACAGATACCTGCAGGGGCAGACGGGATGTAAGGTTTATTCCGGCGGCATAGAGGCGGCTTTCACGAAATACCCGGTCTTGGAGCCGTCCTTCCTTTACGGCGGTTATCCGTGTAAGGATTTGCGGCACAAGTTCCTGATGGCGCAGGAAAGCGATGTGGCGGATTTTTCAGATGAAAGTTTCCCGAAGGAGATTGAAGTGATACCGCTGCCGGGGCATTTTTTTGACATGGTGGGGTTCCGTATGCCAGACGGGGTGGTGTTCCTTGCGGACTGCATCAGCAGCAGGGAGACGCTGGATAAATATGCGGTTTCCTTTATCTATGATGTGGGCGCTTATCTGGAAACGCTGGATAAAGTAGAGCAGATGGAGGCGGCCATGTTCGTCCCCGCCCATGCGGATGCCTCTGCCGATGTGAAGGAACTTGTCCGTTATAACAGGGATAAGGTACAGAGTATTGCAGAGCGTATTTTATCCATCTGTGAAGAACCAATGTGTTTTGAGCGGATTTTGCAGGAAGTGTTCAAAGGTTATGGACTTTCCATGAACTTTGAGCAGTATGTGTTGGTTGGCAGTACGGTGCGGTCTTACCTTTCGTGGCTGAGAGATACCGGGAAAGTGTCGGCTGAATTTCAGGACAGTATGCTGCTGTGGCGGAAAGCATAATTTTATGATCTGGAAACGGTCAGGGAGGCATACAGGCAAAGCGCGGAAAATCTGAAATCCTATATGCAGCACTAGTGGAGCCTTGTCGGGGGAATGGCCGGCACGTTCAGGGAGATGGCATAAATGGGAAAAGGGTTTTTGTGTTTGCATACGAGTAAAACGGTAAAAACTGAATGGAAAAGCAAAAACAATAAAAAGGGCTGTTCAATGGCTCTTTTTTTGTTGAATGCGTCCTACAAACGTGCGTTCTACTGGGTGAATGATACATTATGTGGTGCGGGAGGGGAGTGTAAAAATTCCCCTATTCAAGTTGAGATGGTTTCAGGATGCTCAGTTATTTTGCGATATAGGTTTGCAGGGACTTTGGAGTGTTTGTAGCATAGCGCGGTGTAAAGAAAGGGTGCTGTACACAGTTTGGTATCATCTATGATATTTAGAAAGAATGCCTTGACAAAATGAAAAATAAAACTATAATATAGAGTAGTCTATAAAATAGATTAAAGGAGGAAAACAGGATGCAGAATGTTGCAGAAGCAATTGAAGAAGTAAACTTGATCAAAAAAGTGATTGACCGAACCCAGAATG
Source organism: Lachnospiraceae bacterium (assembly GCA_910574285.1). Classification (GTDB taxonomy): domain Bacteria; phylum Bacillota; class Clostridia; order Lachnospirales; family Lachnospiraceae; genus Sporofaciens. The sequence goes on from CAJTAL010000051.1 coordinate 8,411, forward strand.
ATTTTTCGAGGATAGCCAGTTTTTTTATTTCTATTGGCATTATAAACACGGTGACAAGCTTACTATATGTTACCGTGTTCCAGGTAATAAAAAGGATGGACCATGTAGAATATGCGGTCTGGATGCTTTTCAGGGGGCTTAATTACATATCAGTATCAGGGTATATCGTTTTGTTTTTTATTTACCGGCGCAAACTGAAAAACCGAAATAACGCCTTGAGTCTGAGCATGATTAATATTTGGGGAACCCTCCTGATTGGCGGAGAGGTTTTCAGGATATTCTTTTCGTCTATAAATTTTGGGGAACAGGATGTTTATTTTTATCAGAAGACATTAACATTTCTTTTTCCTGTGATCGGCTGCCTGGTCTTAGGTTTTGTGATACAGGATAAGCTGATACAGTGGGCTGCTTTTCTGCTTGTGATTTTATATATGTTTTTGGCGGGAATGGGGATTGAAATTACAGTGGGAAGTATGTTCGGAAATAATGTAAATGTAGGTATTGACAGCATTTTAACGGGTATTATTGTTTCGGCAGGGATGATATTGCTTGGAATCCATCTGAAAAGAAAAGGAGAAAGATAGCATGGAGATTTCTTCAATGCCGGAGATATTCGGCAATAAATTGAGGCTTTCCGTGATATCGGCACTGGTTACGGGAGAAAAAAGTTTTTCTGAATTAAAAAAATATACGGATGCAACTCCTGGCAACCTGGGAGCGCAGCTTTTGAAATTAGAGGAATGGGGCTATATCAGTTGTAAAAAGGAATTTGTAGATAAAAAGCCGCAGAGTTCATACAGGCTTACGGAAACAGGCATTTCTAATTTTAAGGAATATGTGGAGATGCTTGAAAAGGTGCTGAAAAGCATGGAAGCCTAGGAGGGAAGTGTAATGCTTGCGAAAATGGTTTACAAAAATATGGATAAGAAAAATGTGCTGCTTTATTCTTTCAGCATCATTCTGTCAGTTGCATTGGAGATGGTTTTTGGGACTGCTTTTATGGTAAATGATAAGTATGGGCTGAGTGAAAAAATCGGTAGCATGAACTGGCTCTGTACCATGTTTTTTGGGGCGGCGGGGATGATGTCCATCTTTTTTGTCCTTTATTCAACGGCGTATTATGTCAGGACAAAGAACAAGGATTACAGCCTGCTGCTCATGCTGGGAAGCAGCAGAAAATTTATATTCAAATTTTTTTCTGTGGAATTTCTATTTATTTATGCTTTTTCTGTGGTTTTGGGTATCTTGGCAGGAGGGTTGTTTTCTGTCCTGCTTTTGTATATCCTCCGCTTGTTTCAATACCTGGTTACAGTTTCCGTGGCTGATGTTGCTCAGATTGTCCAATTAGTTGTGAAAGCGAGTTTTATGCTTTTCTTATTAGAATATCCATTGGTATTATTGTATTTCTGCAAAAGGAACCTGTCAGAAATGCGGCTGAGGGAAATGAAAAAGGAGGGGAGGTATAACAGAACCTGCTTTCTGGTAATTGGAGGAATTGCTCTCATTACTACCTCGATGAGTCTGCTAAGGAGAAGCGGACTCCCATATCATTTCATCAGTATGGTCATATGCATGGTCGGAGTATACATAGTTATGTCATATGGCGGCAGCCTGGTGCTGATGCTGCTGAAGCTGTTTAAGAATTTTTATCATAAACATATGATCACGTTAAATGAATTTTACTATCAATTTAAAAGCAATTGCAGGCTGCTGTTCATCATGCTTGTGCTTAGTTTTACAATCCTGTACTTTACAGGTGCATCCCTAATCTCACAGGTGCCGGAAGACGTGGACAGCCCGGAATATCCTTATGGTTTTGTAGGAGTCATGCAAGACAGTGGCATGAAGGATATGGCACGGGAAATGGTGGGCAGGGATGGGATTGAGATATCGGCAGTAAAGGGATATCTATATAATGGAACAGTTGTTTTTTGTATATCAGACAGGGATTACAGCCGGCTGATGGCACAGGAGCTGCATCTGGAAGATGCAGAGGCGATATGGATAAATGAATCTACGATGTTGGATATGGAAAAGCCGGAATTTATCTGTTTAAGTGAAGAAGATGTCTTTACCGTTACAAAAAGGCAGAATGAAATTGTGTTCGGAACGGAAAAGCCGGACAGCCTTTGGCAGTTTGCCGTATTGCCGGAGGAGGCGCTTGCAGACTATCAGGACGAAGCATATAGCATTTTCGCTAAAAATGGAAATCTGCAGAAAGAATTTGAACAGTATGGATATCGCTTTCAGGGAAATGGGTCGGATATATTTTGGAGATACGCATTCTTAAAAGATGTGGATGAAAATATGGTTTATGTTAAAATCATCAGTATCTTCGCAGGAGTTTTTTGTATCTTTTCCTGTTTTGGGATTTTTGCATTGAAGCTGCAAGGAGATATGCCATTTTTAATCCAGAAATACAGGATTCTGTATCATATTGGCATGTCGGAAAAATCAATTTACAAGTCTATGTCCTCAGAATACAGAAAACTGATGGAGATACCTGTTGCACTGTCGCTTTTATTGTCGGGTGTGTATGTGACGGCGGAAATGACCGGGAAGGGTATGCTTTTCGAGTATTATATTTGTAAGTACATACCATTTCAAGTCATATTTGTAGGCTTTTATATCATGTATTTTTGCTGGATCAAAAAAGCGGTGCTTAAAAAGAATACGAAAATTATTATGAGTGAATAGGAGAATACGGGATGAGTCTGGTAAATATATGTGGACTGAGGAAAAGTTACAACCATTCCATCGTGAATAAAGTAGCCGGGGACAGGGAATATCCCGTTTTGCGGGGAATTGATTTTAATGTGGAAAAGGGCGATTTTATAAGCATCATGGGACATTCCGGGTGTGGGAAAACGACACTGCTGAAAATCATGGGAACCATTGATAGACCAACCAAAGGGAAGGTGTTTTATGAGGATGTCGATGTACGGAGACTCAGTACAGACCAACTGGCGGAACTTAGAAAAAACAGGATCGGCTTTGTGTTTCAGGATTTTAATCTTATGGATAATCTGTCTGTTGAGGAGAACATCATGATCCCGATGGTGCTGAATAAAACAAAGTACCGGGATATGCGGGCAGTTGTTGACAGGAATGCTGACCTTTTGGAAATATCGGGCCTTTTGAAAAAATATCCCTATGAACTTTCCGGCGGGGAAAAGCAGCGGGCAGCAATTGCAAGGGCATTGTCTAATGAGCCGGATATCATTCTGGCAGATGAGCCGACCGGGAATTTAGATACGGTATCAGCAAAAAAGATTATGGATTATTTTGCAGAAATAAATGGCCGGAAGAAAAAAGCGGTTGTGGTAGTGACACATGACCCGGTGGTTGCAAGTTATGCCAGAAAAATCTTATTCATAAAAGACGGGAAGATCATGAAGCAGATGGAGAATCAATCAAAACAGCAGGAAAGCATACGCATCATATCAGATGCAATGTTGGACTTATGAAATAGGCAGGCCGATGTTATACGGATCAACACCAGCTAGAATCAGACCGCCGCACTATGGCCATCATCCGCCATATGCGGCGGTCTGCCTTTTCCGCAGGCAGGCCGGGCGGCCTGATAAGGGAAATTGCTTGGAAAGCGGGGGAATCAGAGGTAATATGCTTACACGGCGGTTTGCGTTTCCCCTATATCGGACGAATGGCGAAAAACTTTAGGGCTGATTTTGAAATTTCCGTACTGCATTTCTGCCTTTCGTTCCCGAAAAGTGGTCGTTTCGTTCCCTCCGCCCGAAAAACGGAAAATTCCTGCCGATATAAGAAGTGAATGCCTATATGGATTGAGGTGATGGATTTTGGATATTGCAGTTGTGGATGACGAGAAAGCGATCAGGGAGCATATATGCGGGCTGGTGGAGGAACGGCAGCCGGAGAGCCGCATAGAAGCCTATGCCACGGGCGGGGAGCTGCTCGCATCGGGGAAGCGGTTTGACATCGTTTTCCTTGACATACAGATGGAGGGCATGAACGGCATAGAGGCGGCAAGGAGCCTGCGTGAAAGGCGGGAGGATACCGTGCTGGTGTTCGTTACGGGCATCAAGGATTATGTGTTTGACGCATTTGACCTCTATGCGTTCCAGTACCTGCTAAAGCCGATAGACGAGGATAAATTTGCGGAAGTGCTGGAAAGGGCGGTGCGGGAGGCCGTAAAGAAGAAGGAGCGCCGTGTGCTGTTCATCAAGTCGCGGAACCTTACCCTTGACCAGTCCGAAATCCTGTATATAGAGAGCAGGGCAAAGAAGGTGGAGATACACACAAAGGGGGCGGCGCAGGCCATAGAGATCTATGCGGCGATGGATGAGCTGGAGGGGCAGCTTGGGGAGAATTTTTACCGCTGCCACCGTGCGTACATCGTGAACATGGACTGCATCACGGAATATGACGGCGAGAGCATCACCCTCACGGGTGGCGACAGGGTGTATCTGACGAAAAAGAAGTATGGGGAGTTTGTGAAAGCCTATATGTGGCACCTGCAGAACGGGGGTGTGTCCAGTGTTTAAGATGGCGGACGTGTTATATGCGGCCCTGACGGTGTTCCAGGGGTACTGCCTGCAGTATTTTTTTGGGAGCTTTCTGGAAACAAGGATGAGGGGCAGATGGAACGGGCTGTATGTGGCGGGCTTATATGTGGCTCTGCGGACAGCCGTGGTGTGGGGTTCTCCGCCGGGATATGAGGATTACAGGGCGGCGGCGGGGACGCTGGCATTGTCGCTCTGTATCCTGTCAGCCCTTGCGGTGTGCTTTTACAAGGCGTTCCGTCCCGTCACGGTTTTCCTTGTGGTATCGTTCCAGGCATTACTGGACATCAGCAGGTATGCGGCGGTCATACTGCTGAATGCGGTGGACGGGTGGGTGCTTGACATCATTAACTGGTGCGCCGGGAAAGGGATGCTCCCATCAGAAAAATCCTTCGGCATGGCGGTAAAGATTGGCGTGGCCGGGACGCAGCTCATCCAGTATGCCGGCATCGCCCTGCTGCTGTACTTTTCGCTGAGAAAGATCGTGCGGGATTTCCGAGAAAAGGATTATTTTATCAGCAGGACGGAGCTGCTGTTCATTTTAGCCCCGTCAGCGGTGGGCATGATGATCTGTATGCTCCTGCGCATCATCATGATCACGCTGGAGGACGGCGTACCTAAAATGCTGTATGACAGGTATCCGATCCTCGTCATCGTGATACCCGCAATCCTGCTCCTGTCGCTGCTCTCCATTTTGTATGGGGTGAAGCTGTTTCAGGACATGATCTATTGGAACAGGGAAAAGAGCGGCAGGATTGTCCTCGAAAACCAGATAAGCAGCCTGCAGGAACACATGGAGGAGATGGAGCGCATCTATTCCGGCATACGGGGCATGAAGCATGATATGAAGAACACCCTTGCCGTCATCCAGCGCCTTTCCGCAGGGGAAGGGAGCGGGGAGCTGCAGGAGTACCTGTCGGAGCTGAACAGGGGGCTTGAAAAGCTGGAAGTGCGGTTCAGGACGGGGAATACGGTGGTGGATACCCTGCTCAACATGAAATACCATGAGGCGGTGCGGGGTATGCCCGACTTAAGGATGGATGCGGATAAGCTGCTGCTCCCGCGGGGGGTTCAGATACACAGCTATGACATAGGCATTATCCTGGGGAATGCAGTGGACAATGCGATTGAAGCCTGCCGGAAGCTGAAAGCGAAAGAGCCGGGGGCGGACGCCTTTATCCGCATAAGCTCCCTGCAGAAAGGGAACCTGCTCATCCTGAAAGTGGAGAACAGCTTTGACGGGCGGCTGGTGCTTAAGGCGAAGGAGGAGTTTCCTGTGACGGATAAGGCGGACAGGAAATCCCACGGGATAGGGCTTGCCAACATCAAAAGCACGGCGGAGAAATACCAGGGGGCAGTGGATTTTAAGGTAAACGGCAGGGTGTTCATCCTGTCGGTGATGATGAAAAATGAAAGGAGAGAGGAAGATGGATTTCGGAGTAACAGGTAAATTGGGAGGATACTATCTGGCGGAGCAGTACCGGAAGAATGCGGCGGCTGGTAAGAGTGGAGGCGTGAGCTTTGCGGAGCTTGCGGCTGCAAAGGCGGCGGAGCAGTCGGATGTGTCGGGAATGAGTTTTAAGGATATGTGGCAGGCAAGGTTTCCGGGGGCATACTACCATACGGCAGATGCGTCCAATATTCCGCAGGGGGTATGGGAGAGGAATGATTTCCCATTTGAGAAATTCTTCTGTAATGATTTGGATGAATCGGCTATGAACTGGAAGCCGAACGGGGCGAATCCTGCCATGGATTCATCCGGGGTACAGTCAAGACTGCATTCAATCGCGGGGCAGAAGTCGATTGTGGTGCCACCGGAACTGGAGGAAAAAATGAAAAATGATCCTGCTCTGGCGAGTCAGGTAATGGCAAAAGTGGAGAGCTTTATTGCAGCTAATCAAGTACCCGGCAGGATATGTTCCCATTTGATAGTTTTAGATGAAAATGGGGAAATTGCACGTTTCCGGGCTTCAAGTCATGGTGGCAATATTACCGGGCCGACAGAGGAAGAACTGCGTCAGTTCGAAGCGGAGCAGGCGGCAAAGAAGAAAAGGCGTGAGGAATATGCACGGCTGAATGAAGAAAGCGCCCTGAAACGCAAGCTGATGGAGCAGGAAACAGACGAGAGATATTACCAGACCAACATAACCAAAAAAGCAGTTTCGATTGCAGCTTATGAAGCGGCGGGCATTTTGAAGTAAGGAAGATCATGCCCGGACTTACCGCAAGGGGGCATAGGCGGCCCTGAATGACAGAGGGGCCGTAGGTAAGATTTTTTGAAGGAGGATGATTATTATGGCAATTTCAGGAGTAACGGATTACACGAACACTTATGCAGCAGACAGGGCAAATGGGAGCAGTTCCCTTAATGGGGATTCGCAGGCTTATCTTAATAGTCTGAAAGAGAAATACCCGGATGTGAACATAACGGTTGCGGATTTCAAGAATGGGAAACAGGAAGATGCCTATATGCTTGGGAGCAGGGGTTATAACAACATAGCGGTTTCCTCCAGTATTGTGGAGAAGATGGCGAAAGACCCGGCAGCGGCGGCAAAGTATGAGAAAGTCTTTGCAGAAATGTCCGGCAATTCGGAGCGGATTGAGAAGTTCGCAAGAGAGAACAATGATGAGATACTCAGTGCAGGAGCCCTTATTGACAAGAATGGGAAAGTGTCTTACTGGATGGTCGGCAGGAGCAAGGACACAATGGAGAACCCCGGTACGGTCTATAAGGAAAAGGTACAGAAACAGATAGCGGAAAAACGTGCGAAGAAGAAAGAGGAAGAAGCCTTAAAGGAGAAGAAGCTGGCAAAGGCTGAATCCGTGGAAAAACTGATGGAACAGATAAAGGCGGGAACAAGCCAGCCCGTGAAACTGCAGGAAGAAGGCAAAGGCGCACAGTTGGATTTGACCATATAGAAGGAGGAATTTTATCATGCGTATAGGAAATAACAATCAGGGAATCTGGCAGCTTTTATCAAGGATGAATGGCGGCAAGGCAAATATGAATATGCCTTTCGCCGGGGCAAAGCGATCCAGTGCGGGCGGCAGGAATACGCTGGAAGACCAGCTTACCGGACATAGGAAAAATTCTTATGGCGTGGAAGGGATGTGTGTTACCAACAATCCCAATGCGAGGAAGATCATCAAGGTAGCTGATGAGATGAAGCAGTGTGTTTTTAACAGCGTGAAGGATGCGTATTATAAATACAACGGAATGTCCGGTGACAATGAGGCAGAGTGGGAAGAAATGGCCCAGGCAAAAAATAATTATTATAAGACATTAAAGAAGGAAGACCGGGTAGCGGCGGCATGGACTTTGGGGCAGTTGGAAATAAGCATTGGAAGAAAAGTAGCCAGTGCCGTGAAAGAAAGGGTACCCGGTTGGACGCATGGCAAACCGATTCCGTCTGATGTGCTGGATGAAATCTTTGCGGATGAGAGCATAACGTCAATGGTATCGGGAGAAGCAAAAGGGCTGGATATGAAGATATAACCCATACCCGCTATTCGGCGGAGGCGCAAAAGCCATGCGCCTCTGCCGGGGGAAACTGCCCGGACTTATTGCAAGGGAGCGGATTTCGATGTTTTCGCCTATAATAATGGAGGCAAAAGAAAACATTTATAGGAGGCCATTACAATGAAAAAATATCGTTTGATTCTATCAATGTTGGCTGTGCTGTTATGCATTACGGTGACGGGCTGTTCCAGTAAGGATAAAGGCATTTCACCTATTCTTGGTGATGTACTCCCTGAAAAAATCACGAGCATTGAAGTAAGTGGTTTTTATAATGGTAGTGACTTAGAACCGTGGCAGTTGACGCAGGAAGAAATTGAGGAACTGAACGCATGGCTTTCTGAACTATCATTGGAACACAGGACATATGCCGAACGGAAGGCTCCCAATGAAGTATGGAACGGTGGATCGTCTTATCAGTTCAATGTCAATGATGGAGAACTGTCCTTCGCATGGGTATATATTGACAAGGCATATTTCCGATATGACGGTGAGTGGTATGAAATCACAAACACTTCTGCACCGCCGCTCAATTTAGATGTTTGAGAGATGCGGGCGCCTTATTTCTAACAGATGGGGAATCGGGGAGCAGGGTAGGCATCACTGGTTTCCGGCAGATTAAGAGTTGTTTCGGAGGTATCTAAATGAACACGCTTTATGAAAAATATAAAAATTTGAAGATAGACGGCAGTTGGATTGGCTTAGCGTCTGGAGGGAGAATGCCATGTTTTTGCACACCTATTGGAGCTGAAATCATTGGCTGGGATAATGGCATACACTACTGCTTCATTGAAGGTTTTGGAGATATGGTTTTCTGCGTTAATCCAGAAACTTGTTGCGATTACTTTGTCTATCCCATTGCCCGTAATTTTTATGATTTCTTAGGGCTGATACTCGCCACTGGTGGTACAAATACTCTGCAACAGATTATTTGGTGGGACAAGAAAATGTTTGATGATTTTGTTAATTGTCCAGAAGAACAGGAATATAAAGCTCGGCCCGAAGTAAAAAGCGTTTTGAATACAATTCGCAAAGGGATGGATGTAGCATTGATAGATACCCCGTTTGAGTATATCAAAGATTTGCAAAGTAAATTCCCTTATGAGCAAATTTCATTTACAAATGAGTATTATGATATTTTAGGAATTGAGTGCCCTGATGGAACAGTGCCAGAAGATTGAGAGAGTAACAAGATTTGGAATATATTTTCCAATAAGGTCACAGCCCGACAAGGCAGGTATCCCCTATGTTCCGACAGATTGGGGAATTAAAAACAGATTTTGGAAGAGGTATCATATGAAAAAGAACATTATTTTATGGATGGCGGCTTCGGCGGTAGTTATGCTGGCGTTTCCGTGGCTTGCGGCTACTTTCGTAAAAGGCGATGCAGGAATGGCGGTATGTTTTCTTCTGTTTTTTGCGGTCAATCCATTATATTCCGTGCTAATCGGAGCATTTGCGGGAAAGGGCATCCGGCGCTTATGGAGCCTTCCGGTTATCTCGGCTGCGCTGTTTCTCATAGGCACATGGGTATTTTTTGACATGGGGGAGACGGCATTTGTCCTGTATGCAGCAGTTTATCTTGCCTTGGGGATAGCGGCCATGCTGATTTCTATGCTTATCAAAAAGAAAATGCAGAAGTGAGAGGCGATTAAATGGATATAACAGGAATAGCAAAAAGCCATCATGTGGACATCCAAAAGGCAGGAAAGGCATCATCTAAGCTGTCCGATTCCCTCCGGGAGAAGACAACAGAACGTCTATATGGGGAATAAGTTCCTCGCCCTACGCAAAAGCGAGGTCGCCAAAGTCGCGCCGGACAGGGCGGGAGTCACAGGCAGATTAGTGAGAGGGGGTGAAGGACGGTATGGAATTTGGGCGGGGAACATAGGGGATATTTCTGCATGGAGGTAATGAATCGCTCGGACTTACATCAAGAGAGCAGAGATGGCTCTGAATGACAGATGAGCCGCAATACTAAAAACAATGGAGGATTAAAGAAAATGAATGTTAATGGAATAGGAGCAGCAGGATACCCGGTGGCAGGGTATGAAACGAGAAGGACAGAAAGAAATGTGGCAGGAGGGAAATTTGCTGATGCGATAAACAAAGCCGCGACACAGAATGAAATACCCAAAGGAACAAATGCTTTCAGGCCGGAAAGTTCAGATGAAGTGATGCAGGCATGGGATAAGGCGCTTGCGGAAACGGGAGTAAATCCTTTTCCGATGAACCGCATCTCAACGGCTTTGGTTCTGCACGTTGAAAGTGGACAGCAGGGTTTGAGTTCCACATTTTTGGGTGACAGTGTGGGTTCCGCAAAATCTATGGCTGAAAAGATTATACATAGGCTGGAGAACCCGCTGACCCCGGCGGCAAACCCGGATTTTGCAGGGCAGGAATTGATATTCTACAAGAAATTCTTAGAGTTTTTGGAGTGATGGATTTCTAATACGATAGCATCACACGAAGAAAAATAATAATGCACAAACGATAAAAGGGAACCAAGCAGAGGTAGAACCATACGCCTGTCTGGTTCCCTTGTTCCATATCAGTGCGGGGAGGCGGAAAATAAGGCCGGTCACTGGCCGGAGTGGAGTAAAGGAGGAGGCGGCAGATGGAAGTGATCAGATGCCCCAACCCCAAATGCAGGAGGCGCATTTTGGACGATGAGGGAACAGAGACGGAGTGGACGGTCCTTGAGATCAAATGCCAGCACTGCGGAAAACTGGTAAGGCTGCACTTCGGCCCGGAAGGGATAGAGGCGGGCATATATGAGAGGAAAAAACGGCGGAGGTGATTCTGCTGTTTTTTTATGCATTCCGTGATTAAGGGGCGGCATTCCGGGCCATACTGGTAACAGGCAATGGAAATTTTTGGTAATTTCCACCGATGGGACATTTTATGCTGAGTGCATAACATGGCTTTGTCATCCAAAACAGGCTGTGGAGGTATACGGTATGTGTATGGTCAGATGCCCCGCTTGCAAAGGACGGATCTGCGATTTAATTGCCACCGCAGGAGGGCGCGTAGTCTTAAAGGTTAAATGCCCTGAATGCGGGAGGATAGTCAAATTGGAATGGCTACTACAGGTCACGGAGACAGCTAAATAAGACTTACTACCGAGCGAGTGGGACCAGGGGACATCGAGTCACGAATGGCCGGAGTGAAGCTAGAGACAATGAGCCTTAGCTTACTCCGGCCATTTTTCCATTTTAAATCAATTTCATATCAAAAATAGAAGCGTTTCTGGCTTTACGAAGGCGTAAAGAAAGGAATGCTTTTATGTCTGAAAAAATCATCAGCATCAGGTCAGGAAACGAAAAATTCACAATGAGTGTTACAGAAGAGTCCTATGAGGCGTGGAAGGATAGTGCCTCGGAGGAAGCGGGCATGGCACGAGCAGGGAGCTGGCTCCCTGCACCCATGGCCGGATATCATATTTTTTCTGTATATACAGCAGCCTCAAGGAGGACTGCGGAATTTTTTTATTCGACACATTTCTATCTCTTTTCCCAACAGATTACAAAAGGATACAATGTTTTTATGACAGGCGCACCTGGAATTCTTCGGGTGCGCTTTTTTTGCGCTTTTGGCTGCAGGCATCAGCCGCCGTTCAGGGGCCGTGCGCCCCCTCCGGTCTTGAAAATTGTTTAACCAAATTTCAAGACTGGAGGAAATCTGAATGAAAATTAAATATGAATTTGCGGATGGGACTGTATCAGAGGTTGAGGTGGAGGAATCCATCGGTGCCGTCATCATTGAGGACAGGCGGCTGGAAGACAACCTTTCCCGCAAGGAACATTACCACTGTTATTCGCTGGATGCAGCTCAGTTCGAAGGTGCAGAGTATTCTGACGGGGAAACGCCGGAAACGAAGATGGAGCGTGAAATGGACACGGAGCGTATCGCCCAGGCATTGGACGGGCTGTCGGAAGTGCAGCGCAGGCGGATTCTGATGCTGGCGGGCGGTATGTCCGTCAACGAGATTGCGCGTAAGGAAGGCGTGCATCACAGCGTGGTCTCAGAAACGATATCTGCGGCCCGGAAAAAATTTAAAAAGTTTTTCTAAAAACACCCCGCCGAACACCCCTCAAAATCTCCGTATAGTGAAGGGCATGAAAACAGCCGCCCTTCGGAAATGGAGGTCATGGGCATGGAACACACATTGAGGATCAGTGTTTCAAAGGAGTCGGCATCCGGCGGGATCGTGAGCTGCCGCCATATCTCCGTGAGGGAGCGTTTCTTACGCTTCCTCCTTGGGGAGAAGCGGAGGGTGGCCATCATCGTTCCGGGCGATTCCGTCCGGGAGCTGGCAGTGAGTGAAGTCATGGAAGGAGGAAACGTACATGGGAAAAGTGAAGTTACTGCTTGACGTCATAGGGGACCTGCGTTCCCTTGCCGACAGCTTACAGGCTGTTGCAGATGCAGTGGCGGACAACGGTGCTGCGGAAGCAGGGAGGACAGATACAAAGGAGCCGGAAAAAGCGGGAAAGGCTGGGAAGGCGGCAAAGAAAGAGGAAAAGCCTGTGGCAAAGCAGGAGCCGGAGAAGAAGCCGCTGACGCTGGAGGAAGTCCGCGCAGTGCTGGCGGAGAAGTCCCGCACAGGACACACGGAGGAAGTGCGGGAACTGCTGAATAAGCACGGTGCGGATAAGCTGTCGGAGATCGACCCGGCGGAATATGCGGCGCTGCTTGCGGAAGCGGAGGTGCTGTGATGGGGAGACACGCTTTACTGTCAGCATCCTCCAGCCACCGGTGGCTTGCCTGCCCGCCGTCGGCAAGGCTCTGCGAGAACTATGAGGACACGGGCAGCGAATACGCGCAGCAGGGCACCGACGCCCACAGCCTGTGCGAACACAAGCTGAAGCTGTCCCTCGGCATGGAAACCGAAGACCCGACGGAGGGGCTTTCCTTTTACGATGAGGAGATGGAGGAATGCGCCTGCGGGTATGCGGATTATGTCCTATCCCTGGTGGAAGAGGCAAAGCGGGAATGCAAAGACCCAGTTGTGCTGATCGAGCAGCGGCTGGACTTTTCCCGTTTCGTGGAGGAAGGCTTTGGCACTGGCGACTGTGTCATCATCGCAGACGGTACGCTGTATATCATCGACTACAAGCACGGCAAGGGCGTGGAGGTTTCAGCAGAAGGAAACCCGCAGATGATGCTGTATGCCCTGGGCGCGCTGGAGCTGTTTGACGGCATTTATGACATTGACACCGTCCGCATGGCAATCTACCAGCCGCGCCGGGAGAATGTCAGCGTGTATGCCATGGCGAAGGATGACCTTCTTAAATGGGCGGTGGGCGAGCTGGCAGAAAAGGCGAAACTGGCCTATGCCGGGGAGGGCGAGTTCTGTGCGGGGGAACACTGCCGGTTCTGCAAGGCGAAGGCGGTCTGCAGGAAACGGGCGGAGTACAACCTGGAGCTTGCCAGGTATGACTTTGAGATGCCCGCAACGCTGGAGGATGACGAGATCGCGGCGATCCTTGTGAAAGCGGATGAGCTGGCGGCATGGGCGGCGGATGTGAAGGAGTTTGCATTACAGCAGGCGCTCTCCGGCGTGAAGTATGCCGGGTTCAAGGTTGTGGCCGGAAGGTCCAACCGGAAATATACGGATGAGGATGCCGTGGCGGATACCGTGAAGAAGGCGGGCTTCGACCCGTATGAGCCGAAGCTCCTTGGAATTACAGCCATGGAGAAGCTGCTCGGAAAGAAGAAGTTTGCAGAGATTTTGAAGGGCCTTGTGGAGAAGCCGCAGGGCAAGCCTGCGTTAGTCCCGGAGAGCGACAAGAGGCCGGAGATGAACACGGCGCAGGAAGATTTCAAGGAAGATTAGTCAGGAGGAAAATCATATGTCAAATACAGCCAATAATCCAACGAAAGTGATCACGGGGCCGAACACCCGGTGGAGCTATGCAAATGTGTGGACCCCAAAGGCAATTAACGGAGGTGAGCCAAAATACTCTGTGTCGCTCATCATCCCGAAATCTGACAAAAAGACCATTGCAAAAATCGAGGCTGCGATTGAAGCGGCCTACCATGAGGGCGAGGCGAAGCTGAAGGGGAACGGCAGGAGCGTCCCTGCGCTTTCCGTGCTGAAGACCCCGTTGCGTGACGGGGATACGGAGCGCCCGGATGATGAGGCTTATGCGGATTCTTATTTCGTCAATGCCAACAGCACCACGGCTCCCGGCATCGTGGATGCGGACCGCCAGCCGATTATTGATACGTCCGAGGTGTACAGTGGTGTGTACGGCAGGGCGAGCATCAATTTCTATGCTTTCAATTCCAACGGGAATAAGGGTATCGCCTGCGGGCTGAACAATTTACAGAAGATCCGTGACGGGGAACCTTTGGGCGGGAAGTCCCGTGCGGAGGACGATTTTGCGGATGAGGAAGAGGAGGATTTCCTGTCGTAACCAGATAGAGAAAAGCACAGCCGCCGGGTGGCGGGGAACGGGCATCTGCCTTTTCCCTGCCGCCCTTAAGGCGGTGAAAGGAGCTGGTGGAATTGAAATCTTTAGGAATCGACTTGGAAACTTTTTCGTCTGTTGACCTGTTAAAATGCGGCGTTTACCGGTATGCTTCCTCCCCGGATTTTGAGATTTTGCTGTTTGGGTTCAGCGTGGACGGCGGGGATGTGCGGGTGGTTGACCTTGCCTGCGGTGAGGAAATCCCTGCGGATATCATAGAGGCTCTTTCGGATGATTCCGTCATCAAGTGGAGCTATAACAACAATTTTGAACGTGTCTGCCTGTCAAATTATTTCGGCACATGGTTTGAGCCTGGGAGCTGGCGCTGCACGATGGTGTGGGCGGCTTACCTCGGCCTTCCGCGGTCACTGGAGGATGCGGGCGCGGTGCTTGGGCTGGAAAAGCAGAAGCTGTCCGAAGGGAAAGAGCTGATCCGGTATTTCTGTGTCCCGTGCAAGCCGACCAAGGCGAACGGCGGCAGGACGCGGAACCTGCCGGAGCATGACCGGGAGAAATGGGAGCGCTTCAAGGCATATAACCTCCGTGATGTGGAGGCGGAGATGCAGATACAGCAGAGGCTTGCCAAATTCCCTGTGCCGGATTTTGTGTGGGAGGAGTACCGGCAGGACCAGGAAATAAACGACCGGGGCATAGGGGTGGACATGGAGATGGTCAAACAGGCAATCGCCATGGACGGGCGCTCCAAGTCTGAACTGTCAGCCGCCATGCAGGAACTGACGGAACTGGAGAACCCAAATTCCGTGCAGCAGATGAAACAGTGGCTTTCAGAGAATGGGATAGAGACGGATTCACTCGACAAGAAAGCGGTGGCGGGGCTTCTGCAGGATGCGCCGGAACCTTTGAAAACGGTGCTGACGCTCCGGCAGCAGCTTGCCAAATCCTCCGTGAAGAAATACCAGGCAATGGAGAATGCGGTGTGTGCGGACAGCCGTGCGCATGGGATGTTTGCCTTCTACGGAGCTAACAGGACGGGGCGGTTCTCCGGGCGCATTATCCAGTTGCAGAATTTATATAAAAACACAATGCCTGATCTGGCACAGGCGAGGGAGCTCGTAAGGTGCGGTGATTTTGAGGCGCTGGAAATTTTATATGATTCCGTGCCAGAGGTGCTTTCGGAACTGATCCGCACGGCTTTCGTGCCGCAGGACGGCAGGAAGTTCATTGTGGCGGACTTTTCCGCAATCGAGGCGAGGGTGCTTGCGTGGCTTGCCGGGGAGAAATGGGTGCTGGATGTGTTTGGGAAAGGCGGCGACATCTACTGTGAGACAGCGTCAAGGATGTTCCACTGCAGGGTGGAGAAGCATGGCGAGAATGCGGAACTGAGGCAGAAAGGGAAGCAGGCCGTTTTGTCTTGTGGATATGGCGGATCAGTCGGCGCGCTGAAAGCGATGGGCGCACTGGAGGCGGGAATGACGGAGGATGAGCTGCAGCCGCTTGTGGATAGCTGGCGGGAGGCGAACCCCAATATCGTGCAGCTATGGTGGGATGTAGACCGTGCCACGAAGGAATGCATCAAAAAGAGGATGCCCACAGAGACACACGGCATCCGGTTTAATTACCAGAGCGGCATGATGTTCGCTGCGCTCCCATCGGGCAGACGGCTTGCCTATGTGAAGCCGTGCATCGGGGAGAACCGTTTCGGCGGGGAGTCCGTCACCTATATGGGTGTGGGCGGCACAAAGAAATGGGAACGCCTGGAAAGCTATGGTGCAAAGTTTGTGGAAAACCTTGTGCAGGGCATTGCCCGCGACATCTTATGCTATGCCATGCAGACACTGAAAAACTGTGCGATTGTCGGACACATCCATGACGAGGTAATCATCGAGGCAGACAGGAGGATGTCCGTGGAGGCTGTGTGTGAACAGATGGGAAGGACGCCGCCCTGGGCAAAGGGGCTGCTGCTCCGTGCGGATGGCTACGAATGCGATTTTTACCAGAAGGATTAGGCAGGGGGTGCATGATGGAACATCTGCGGATTGAATACGGGACTGGATATATGGAGCTGAACATTGAGGCGTTCTTCCCCTGCAAGATGCCGGCGGCAAGGAAAGCCGCGAGGCTCATCAATTCATACTGCTCTGATGAAACGAGGGCGGAGCTGCTTTCGGAGCTGCGGGAGATGGCGGACGGGTACAAGGCCCTCTGCGGTATGTACAGAGAAATAGAGGAGGCGCTTCCTGCGGATACCCCGGAGCGGAGGCACTGGAGGGCGCAGTTCAACAAGACGGAAGTCCTCCGTAAAAGGATGGAGGGGAATATCAGATTGATTTCAGGAGGCGGAAAGGGATGAGCAGAGCGGCAATGCAGGGGTACAGGACACACGGCGACTGTTTTGCAAACAGGGGCGGCGTCTGCACCTGCTTAAAGGACAATGACTTTGGCGGGAGGGACTGCCCGTTTTACAAGCCTGCGGACACAGTCCGGGAAGGCCGGCGCAGGCAGAATGGAGGTATGGTTGATGGGAATCAGCAGATATAACAGCGAGGGATACAGCGACCCGACGAGCCATGCGGCGTTATCGGGGATCAGGAAGGAGGAAAAGGCGGCGAAGCGGGCATACCGGCCGCTTGTCTATATATGCTCCCCGTTTGCCGGGGACACGGAAGGCAACACGCAGAAGGCGAGGTGGTACAGCAGGTTTGCGGTGAAGAACGGCGCGATCCCGTTCGCCCCGCACCTGCTCTTTCCGCAGTTCCTGGATGACGGGAAGCCTGCGGAGCGGGCAATCGGGATGTTCATGGGCATGGTGCTTTTAGGAAAGTGTGAGCAGTTGTGGGTGTTCGGCGGTACCATATCCACGGGGATGGCGGCAGAAATTGAAAAGGCAGAAAAGAGGGATATGGCTATCCGTTACTTTACAGAAAACTGCGAGGAGGTTGGCGGCTGATGGGGAAAATGAAACCTATACAGACAGAATACAAGGGGTATTTATTCCGATCCCGGCTGGAGGCAAGGTGGGCGGTGTTCTTTGATGCCTGCGGTGTGGATTGGGAATATGAGCCGGAAGGGTATGACCTTGGGAACGGCATCCATTACCTGCCGGATTTCCTGCTCCATAAGGTGCAGTTTGGCGGCTATGGCTCCGGCAGTGAGTTTTCAGAAATACGCAGCCTTTATGTTGAAGTGAAGGGGCAGATGACGCAGGCGGATTCTGAAAAGATACTGGCGTTCTATAAAGCCGGGCTTGCAGATGGTCTGCCTGCCATATCGGATACGCCTGTTTTAGTTCTGGGGGATATCCCGCCAGGGGCAACGCTGGATGAGATGCGGTCATGCGTGGATGCGGAAAGCAGCAGGCCGTTCCAGTGGGCAGCACGGGCATTCAATTTCGGAACGGTTGACGGTATGGACTGCACGGCTTTCCCCGGCGTCAACCGCGAGGGGTATCTGGAGCTGTTCGGGCAGGCGGAGGAATATAACAGACGCTTCATGGACCGCAGGGCAACGGAGCGGGCGTACCGCCTTGCAAGGCAGGCGCGGTTTGAACATGGGAAAACGCCGGAAATAAGGAGGGAGTGCCATGCGTGAGCTGAGCATTGCATACGGGAACAGCCGCAGCGCGAAGCAGTGGTCGAACAAGACGATACGGTTTGAAGATCTAAAGGAACGCCTGAAAGTGACAATCCGCACATCGGAATCAGCGGAGGAATACGCCCGTTTCCCGAAATCGAAAAAGGATGCGGCTAAAGACCACGGCGGTTTTGTGGCCGGGGTGTTAGCGGGCGGCAGGCGGAAGATCGACACGGTGGAATCCCGTTCCATGGTGGCTTTGGACGGCGACCGCATCGGCCCGGAGTTCCTGGCGGGCTATGAAAACGATGCCCCGTATGCCTCCGTGCTTTACAGCACCCACAGCCATACGGCGGAAGAACCGAGGGTGCGCCTTGTGTTCCCGCTGGCAAGGGACGTGTCCCCGGAGGAATATGTGGCGGTGGCGAGATATCTGGCGCAGATGCTCGGCATGGATTATTTTGACGAATGCTCCTACCAGCCGAACCAGCTCATGTACTGGCCGAGTACGCCGTCAAACGGTGAGTTCGTCTATAAAGAGACAGACGGTGCATGGCTTGACCCGGATGACGTCCTGTCGGCGCATCCGGAATGGCGGGACCCGACAAGGCTGCCCACATCCTCAAGGGAGAGCCGGGCAAATTCCATCAGCATACAGAAGGTGCAGGACCCGCTTGAAAAAGAGGGCGTGGTGGGACTGTTCAACCGGGTGTTCTTCCCTATAAATCTTGCCATGGACGCTTTCCTGCAGGATGTATATGAGCCTACGGACAAGGAAGACCGCTACCACCTGACCGAGTCCAGCAGCATGGCGGGCGTGGAAATCAAGGAGGGCGGGAAATTCGCCTACAGCCACCATGCAAAAGACCCTGCCTATCTGAAACTCTGCAATGCCTTTGATCTTGTACGCATCCACAAATTCGGCGGGCTTGACGATAAGGCGTCCTTCAAGGCAATGTGCGATTTTGCGCTGACGATTGACAGCGTGAAGGTAGAGGCCCTGGAGGAGCGGCGCAGGCAGGCCGGAGAGGAATTCGCAGACGGGGAGGACTGGAGGAAAAGCCTGGAGCTTGACCGGAAAGGCGGCATAAAAGACACGCTGGATAATATTGTCCTGATCATCCGGAACGATGAGGAGCTTAAGGGCATTGCCTTTAACTGCCACCGGGACGGGATCGACGCAAGGGAGGGACTGCCATGGGAGCAGATCAAGGGCGGCTGGAGTGATTCTGATGCGGCGGCGCTCAAGGTGTACCTCTCCAGGAACTACGGCATCTATTCCCCGACCAAGACGAAGGACGCCGTGGTAGCGGTGGCGGCGGAGCGGGCATACCACCCCGTCCGGGACTATCTGGAGGGACTGCCGGAATGGGACGGCATCCCCCGCGTGGACACCCTGCTGGTTGATTATTTCGGCGCCGCGGATAACAGCTACACAAGGGCGGTCAGCCGAAAGTCGATGGCGGCGGCCATCGCAAGGGTATACCGTCCAGGGACGAAGTTTGACAGCGTCCCGATCCTGAATGGCCCGCAGGGCATCGGGAAGTCCACCTTTTATGCGAAGCTCGCCGGGGAATGGTTCTCCGACAGCTTGACGCTGACGGACATGAAGGACAAATCCGGCCCGGAGAAGCTGCAGGGGTACTGGATACTGGAGCTGGGCGAGCTGGCGGGCATGAGGAAGGCGGACATCGAGACTGTGAAGTCCTTTATCAGCCGTGTGGACGACAAGTACCGCGCGTCCTATGGCGTCAATGTGGAGAGCCATCCGAGGCAGTGCGTCATTGTAGGCACCACGAATGCGGAGACGGGCTTCCTGCGCGACATCACGGGCAACCGTCGCTTCTGGCCGGTGCGCGTGTCCGGCAGCTCCAGGAAGAAGCCGTGGCAGCTCACGAAAGAGGATGTGGCGCAGATATGGGCGGAAACGCTCGTGCTGTACCAGAAAGGGGAGAAGCTCTACCTGGAAGGCCAGGATGCTGAGATCGCCGTGGCGGAACAGGCGGACGCCCTGGAAACGGATGAGCGCGAGGGGCTGGTGCGGGAGTACCTGGACACCCTGCTCCCGGAGAAGTGGGCGGAGATGTCCCTGTTCGAACGGCGGAGCTACCTCAGTGATTCCGACTTCGGCGTCAGCAGGAAAGACGGCACGGTACAGCGTATGTATGCCTGCAACATGGAGATATGGTGCGAGTGCTTCGGCAGGGACGGCTCCTCCATGAAGCCTGCGGATTCCTACGCCATTGCCGCCATCATGCGCAAGATCGAGGGGTGGGAGAAAGCGGAGCGGACAACGTACCCGCTCTATGGACGGCAGCGGGGGTACAAGCGGAAGCTGTCCTGAACACACCATGGCACAGGCGGCAGCCGTCCGAATAAGTGTCCTGCCGCCCGTCCTGTAAAGGGGCGGCGGTATATCAAGGAAAATAACAACATTGGGACAAGAGGACAAGACAAAACCTATTGAGAAAAAATAAAAGAAAATATAGAAATGGGCGTGTGTATATGTGTATATACGCGCGTATAGAAAAAATCGGGCTGTTGTCCATCCTTTTGTCCAGAAAGGAATACGGAATGCGGGAAAAACAGATTGAACAGAAGCTGGTGCAGGAATCCAGGAAAAGCGGCGGCATCTGCCCCAAGTTTACGTCTCCTGGCTTTGCCGGGATGCCGGACAGACTGCTGCTCCTGCCGCATGGCAGGATCGCCTTCGTGGAACTGAAAGCGCCGGGGCAGAAACCGAGGCCGCTCCAGGCGGCACGCCACAGGCTGCTGCGGGAACTTGGGTTCAGGGTGTATGTGCTGGATGGCGAGGGGCAGATTGAAAAAATAATATCAGAGATTGGAGGTGATGCCTTATGAAGTTCGTACCACACAGCTATCAGAAATTCGCAATCGAATATATCAAAAGCCATCCGATGGCGGCTGTCCTGTTGGATATGGGCTTGGGCTGAGGGCAAGACAGGGATAACGCTGACCGCACTCAACGACCTTTTGTTTGATAGCTTTGAAATCCGCAGGGCGCTTGTTGTGGCCCCAATCCGGGTGGCTTCCTTCAGTTGGCCGGCAGAGATTGAAAAGTGGGACCACCTTAAGGGGCTTAAGTACAGCGTGGCGGTCGGAACGGCGGCGGAGAGGCGGGCGGCATTAAAAAAGCCTGCAGACATTTATCTCATCAACCGCGAAAACGTGCAGTGGCTGGTTTCCGATAGCGGCATACCGTTTGACTTCGACATGGTGGTGATTGATGAGTTATCATCCTTCAAAAACCACCAGACGAAGCGGTTCAGGGCGCTGATGAAAGTACGGCCAAAGGTGAAACGCATCGTGGGGCTGACAGGAACGCCGAGCAGCAACGGCCTCATGGACTTGTGGGCGGAGTTCCGGCTGCTGGACATGGGGGAGCGGCTTGGCAGGTTCATCGGGCAGTACCGCACTTCTTACTTCCGGCCGGATAAGCAGAACGGGCAGGTGGTGTTTTCTTACAAGCCGCTGCCGGGGGCGGAGAAACAGATATACGGCAAAATATCCGACATCACCATTTCCATGAAGTCCGCCGACCACCTGCAGATGCCGGAACTGATAAATTCCAGATACACGGTGTATCTTTCTGAGAAAGAGGATTCGCACTATGCGGATTTGAAGAAAGACCTCGTCCTTCAGCTTCCGGACGGCGACATCACAGCCGCCAATGCCGCATCCCTTTCCGGGAAACTGTCGCAGATGGCAAACGGCGCAGTCTACACGGATGCCGGGGAGACGGTCGCCATCCATGAGCGGAAGCTGGACGCACTGGAGGACATCATCGAGGCGGCAAACGGCAAGCCGGTGCTTGTGGCATACTGGTTCCGGCATGACCTGGAACGCATCACGGAACGACTGTACAAACTGAAAATCCCATGTTCCCGGCTGGACACCGACAGCAGCATCCGGAAATGGAATGCCGGGGAAATCCCGGTGGCGCTGATCCACCCGGCATCCGCAGGACACGGCCTGAACCTGCAGGGCGGAGGGAACACGCTGGTGTGGTTCGGCCTTACCTGGTCACTGGAATTATACCAGCAGACGGTGGCGAGGCTGTGGCGGCAGGGGCAGCAATCAGAAACCGTGGTGGTGCAGCACATCATCACGAAAGGCACCATAGACGAGCGGATCATGAAAGCTCTTTCCGAAAAGGACACCACGCAGGCCGCACTGATCGATGCGGTGAAGGCAGATTTAGATTTATAAGCCAATCCATGAAAATCAATGACAATCCATGCCAATCCGGGAGAAATAAAAATATTTAACAGGAGGCATCAGCTATGGGAATCATATGGCAGTATTTAGACAAAAGGGGCGCGACCGCCAATGCACTGAGGGATTACGGGAGGATGGAATTCATCATCAGCCACACGGACGATGAGATCAAGGCGGCATACCAGAAGATGGGAGGCATCAGCAGCCCGCAGCCTGACGGTATGCCACACACGCACAATCCCCATGCGGCGGAGGACAGGATAGTCAAGGGCATTGAGGAGATCGATGTGCTGAAAGAGCGGTACCGGGAGGCGGTGGAATTCATGGCATGGTTTGGGCCGGCATGGGAGCAGCTTACAGAAGATGACCGTTACGTTCTGGAATGTTTCTACATGGGCGGGAACGGACCGGCAGTCAACGCCGTCTGCGAGCGTTTCCAGATTGAGAGGAATTCGGCATACCGCAGGAAGAACCGGGCGCTGTCAAAATTGTCCGTCATGCTGTACGGGAAATAAAAGTGTCCACTTTGCGGGCATGACATTTGGTTTTGGACGTGGTATGCTGATAGCATGAGAAAATGTCAAGAGGGCCTTCGCAGGAGCAAAAGAATCCTGCGGGGGCTTTCTTTATGCCTATAAGGAGGTGAGGCAGATGCCAAGGAAACCGAAGAGGCCGTGTTCCTTCCCCGGATGCCCGAAGCTGACGGAAGGGAGGTTCTGTGAGGAGCATGAGCGGCAGGAGAACCGCCGCTACGAGAAGTACGACCGCGACCCGGCTGTACGCCGTAGGTATGGGAGGGCATGGAAGCGTATCCGTGACCGCTATGCAGCCAAGCATCCGTTCTGTGAGGAGTGCCAGAAGAAAGGACTGCTGCGGCCGGTGGAGGAAGTACACCATAAGCTGCCATTGGCAGAGGGCGGGACGCATGATGTTGTTTTCCAGATTAAAAGAGCAGCCAATCTTCAGATTATTTTAGCACCATATAAAATTGATGTAGTTCTCCAGCCACATTATCCGGAAACGCTTCTGCACATT
>CAJTAL010000052.1 GCA_910574285.1 Lachnospiraceae bacterium
TGCACTTGCTCATTAGGAGGAGCTACAAAGAAGACACAGAAAAATCCTGTGCCGATGAAAAGATGATATAAATTTTAGAATGACAAACACTATATATTGTGGTTGCTTTGATTAAGTTGTTAACATTGATTTGTGAATTGTTATTACAAACAAATGCTTTCCCTCTCTTGGTTATCCATATTTTCGTTGAGTTTGCTCTTGGATTATGTTTCGCAATATGAATATGAATCGGCTCTGTTGGTTTATTCTCGTTTGACCAGAAGAAAATAATATAACCGCCAAACTTAAAAATTTGAGGCATTCGCAAATCCTCCTTCTTTTGCAAATTCCATAATCAAATGTGCATTATTTTCAACAAACTCTTTATAATAAACCATTTCTTCATCAGAGAACCCAACTATATTTTCCCATGTGTAATCCGGTAAGTAACATGTCGCATTATGAAAACCACCATAAACAGCTTTTTCAATATATACTTTAACCCGCCCATCCGCTCTCATTTCCGAATGAACTACTTCTGTCGTATCACTTAGTGTTGCATAAGGATATATCATATTACCAACCTCCATTAACCTATCCGATTTCTCTACAAATTAGTTATATTATTACTATAACACAGACTGAATCCTATATCCACATTTTTATACATTTCCAAAAAATCGCAAAAAAATAAGACATACCAGACTTTTTCATCCGATATGCCCCATCCCTAAATTCATATGATCAATTTTTAATACGGTTAAAAATAAACGTTTTAACAACTAATTCCTCTGGCGAAGTTTCCTTGTCTATTTCATTGATAAAGAACTCGGGCTTTGCTGTCTTCGCGTTCCTACATGGCCCCCGTTCCGGCTCCAGTTTTATATGAACGGCCATAACCTGTTTGCTCATAAACTTGATAAAAAGCAGATCGCCTACCGGATGCGGGATAATGCATTCCTTGAAATCTCCGATATAGAGTCTGCACAGAAACTTTCTGACCGCATCAACCCAGAAGGCCTAATCGTTTATAAGTGGCCTATACTAAATTTCTATATTCCCTTCTTCCATCCACAATAGCATATATGATAACCATCCCCTTATTATCATCAGCTATATAAAATATCAAATGTCTTTCCACTATAAGCACTCTATATCCCTGTTTCCGCAAAATTGAATATCTTGAAATACTTCCAGACATTGGAAAATCTTCTAAATTATTAGTAGCTGTTTCGACTTTATCAAGATAATTCAATGCTATATCAATACTTCCAGAATCTTCAGCTATATAAAAAATAATCTCCCTTAATTGCTCATCTGCTTTATCTGTACGAACTATCTTATACTTCATCAGACTGTCTCCTTAGCAAAGACTGTCTTATATCATTAAAAGTGTTCTGCATAGGCGCAACTCTTCCATTTTCAACATCATTTTCTGCTTCTGCTAATGTACGTAATAATTCCAATTCTGATTTCATTTGGCAATAATCTTGCAATCCTAATACTACAGTATCCCCACGTCCATTTACTGTAATAATAACGGGAGTTCTTTCTTCATGGCATTGTTTGGATATCTCACTATAGTGATTCCTTAAATCCGATGATGGCCTGATTGCTTCCATATATGACCCCTCCTAATATTATACCAATTAATATAGTCATATTATATCTTAATTTGTATATATTTTCAATAATTATAGACAAAATAATAACCAACCGTTATTTGCGATCCGTCTATATTGGATGATAAAGGATGTACCTCCCGCAATACCTCCTGACTCATTCCTTCTATCTTTCCAAGCCTTGTATAACTCCAGGAATTCGTACCGTAAAAGATTGTTACTGAATCCCCCTCTTCTTTCCTACGCACACTCTGCTTTTGTTATCAAAACTTCGCCTTTCGCATTTTCATCATCCACAATCATTTCACCGACAGCCGGTACATAGATGTGGCCGCTCAAAGGATTTTTAATACTGTCAATTGGAACTGTAAGAGTTGCCTCTACATCCGATTTTTCAAAACAGAGATCACAGTCTATCATCTCACAGTTAATCAGTTTCAGATTTTTACAATAACAAAGCGGCTGTGTACCAATGATCTTACAATTTTTAAAAGTCACATTATCACAATACCATGCAAGATACTCACCTTTTACCACACTGTTTCTGACAACCACATTTCTGGCATGCCAGAATGCATCTTTCGTATCAAAATTACAGTTTTCAAATTCAGAGTCTTCAATATACTGGAACGAATATTTTCCTTTCAGACTCACATTGTCAAAATGCAGATGATCGGAACGCATCATAAAATATTCACTTTCTGCACAGGAATTTCTCATTTCAATTCCTCTGGTTGACCAGCCGAACTCTGGTGAGATAATATCACACCCGTCCATCTTTACTCCTGAACATTCACGAAGTGCTTTGATTCCATGAAGTTTACTGTTTGTGATCTCCACATTCTCGGTATACCAAAGCGCCGCACGGCAAAGTTCAGTAAGCTCTGCACCATCAATTTTTACTCTCTGATCGTGCCAGAACGGGTAACGGAGATTAAAGAATACGTTTTCCACCTGAATATCCTGTGCTTCTTTAAATGCGCTTTCTCCGTCTGCCGGACCGTCAAATCTGCAGTCTTTTACTAAAAGATTTCTGCTTCCATATAACGCTCTCTCTTCATCAAATGTTTTGTTTTTAATTACTTCCATGATAAAATCTCCTTTTCTTCTTTTATAATTTATTTGGTTATAGAATGGTTCTTAACACCCACTTCCCCTGCCGGGATTCCAAACAAGACCCCTGGCATGATTCCTTTTATCAGTAATTCAAACATCGCTGGTTACTCTTCTATTTTTTCTTTATAGAAAACTTTTTCATTTTACTTTCCGCCTTTCTTTCATTTTTCACTCCTTTGTTGCTGATTTTTTACTTCTTTGTCTCACAGTTACATTTTACCTTTCATCATATCAAATAACAAATACTTATATTAGATATACTTCCATACTTAATAGGCATATTAAAATATGCTATAATTTTACAATATTTCCTGGCTGTTACACGAGAACAGATTACTGCTTCTGCTGTATACATTTTCGCATATCATTCTCCTCACTTTCGTACAAAAAAGGCAGGATACCTTCCTTTTTACGGGAGCATATCCGGCCTCATGTATCATGTTTATTCTCATCTCTTTGCTTCGTTCCGGCTCTGATTCCATAATACGGATTCTCTCAGCCATAGTATCCAATGTCAAAATAGCGTCTGCAATCCGGTTGTATTGGTCCATTGCATTTTCCGGTGCATGAAGGACATAAGCAATGTGATTTCTTCCGTTGTCATGGCATCTGCATGAATCGATACTGGTGCTTTTGGTAAAGAAACAGGAAATGGAATTCCGCCTGTAAGAGAAATTTGATTCAAAAGCTATTCCTTTTGGTCATAAGGCTTCTTTTATATCAGATTTTACACTTTTAAGATATAGACAGTCATTCAACATTGTACTTGTTTCCTGTATATGATATCATATACTGTACAGTAACTGTTCAGTTAATATAAATCTAAATCATTTTATGAGGTGACTATGAATAAGAAAGGCAAACTTCTCACAATCGGTCAGTTTGCAGCCATGCACGGAATCAACAAAAAGACCCTTATATGGTATGATGAAATCGGGCTGTTCAAACCGGCCGTCATCAACCCCGAAAATGGATACCGCTACTACAATTACCATCAAAGCCCTATCCTCGAAACCATCCTGCTGCTGCGGGAATTGGATGTGTCCATCCATGAGATACAGAACTTCATGAAAAACCGATCCGCCAGAGGCTTAAAATGCCTTCTGGAAGAAAAGATCACTGCCCTTGACATGCAGATCTCCCACCTGCAGGCAGTCCGAACAACTCTATGTACCCATCACCAGAATATGGATACTCTGCTGTCCATGGATCTGTCCGAGATCAGCCTTGTGGAAAAAGAGGAACGCTGTCTGGTCACTGTAGACATAGACCGGAATACCTCCTTTGAACAGGAAGTGGAACTGATCACCGCCGAGACTGAAAAATACCGGCTTGGCCGTCTTCATGAGGCATCCTATGGTTCCATGATCTCCGTCGCCGACCTAGAAAATGGCAGCTTTGATGATTATTCCAAACTTTTTATTGAGATCCCCTTTCTCCCCTATCAAACCGGACTGCATATCATGCCAAAGGGTAAATACCTGAGGGCTTTCCATAAAGGAGAATGGAACGGCATCCCGAAGCGGTATCAGGAAATCCTTGATTATGCAAAAGAACATAAGCTGACACTCCACGGATTTTCCTACGAAATGGGCATCAACGAAAATGTCATTGACCGGATCGAGGATTACATTGTACAAATCGAAATCCCTGTCTCCGAATGAGTCTGGCTGCTTTACATCAAGGGTGCCGCCGCTTTCATCAGGCACCCTGCCAGCCTCACCAGCCGCTTTTCATTGCGGACCGTTTCCACCGTCACCTGCCTGCACTTTTCCAGTACCGTACCAAAATCTGCCTCAATCAAATCAATGCAGTCTGTCCCATAAAAATACGCAGCGCATTCAAAATGATGGTACAAACTGCGGTAATCAAGATTGATCGTCC
Organism: Lachnospiraceae bacterium; assembly: GCA_910574285.1. Taxonomy (GTDB): domain Bacteria; phylum Bacillota; class Clostridia; order Lachnospirales; family Lachnospiraceae; genus Sporofaciens. The sequence goes on from CAJTAL010000052.1 coordinate 4,602, forward strand.
CCACCACAGCTTCCCTTGCATCACTGACAAATACTTTCGCATGGACAAACCCCGGTGTATATTCATATATTTTTACTCCTGACTCCATAAGGGAAGCATAATGGGTCTTTGCCAGAGCATAAGGGATCCATTTATCAGGAATTCCTGGCAGAACCAGCACAACCTCCACACCTCTTTCGGCAGCAAATTTCAGAGCTGTCTCCATCTCCCCGTCCAAGATCAGATAAGGCGTCATAATATGTACGCATTTTACAGAGCGGTTCAGCATATCCATATACACCCTCTCCCCTACCCTGTCATCATCCAGAGGACAGTCCCCGTAAGGAATAACATACCCGCCTGCACTTTCTGCAGGCTGTACCGGTAAAGAGAGGTACTGCCCATAATCTGATTCTTTTTCATCAATCCCCCACATCTGCAGGAACATCAGTGTAAAGCTTCGAACCTTTATTTTTATAATCAGCTTCCATCTATCAATATCCCTCTTTGTCATTTGCCTGAATCCATCCTGACAACAATACGCATCAGGAAAGTCTCCCCGTCACTGCCCGGTTCTTATAGACCTATAATAACGTATACTGTTACTGTACGGTCAATACCCCATTTATAAAAAGTCTGTCCGCTGTCTCTGTTAATTGCCCGTAATAAATCCATAATTTCAGCGCCTGTCGCACTGCCTAAATTCCCTGTCGGTTCATTCGCAGGCAAAATTTCCGGATTGCCGATTAAAGCACGGGCTATGGCGACTCTTTGCTGACATCCCCTCATTTCCCCAAATGACTGCATACACACGTTCCAGACCTTTTGAGAAAAGATTAGTAACAAGCTAAGGTTTCTTTGTATCCTCATAGTGTTCATCACATAAAAACTCAAATTTGTCAAATTATAAAGTTTACTGCGCCATATACCAAATGACAAATTGTAAAAATTGAAATAGGAATCAAAGCTATACCATTTTTTCTATCAATTGCAAAGAACAAAAATGCTAAACAGGGTGGAATAGTCAATCCTAATATTACAACCACATTTGTCATACCACTATAATAAGCTATCCAACTTGCCACATACAATAAATAGCAAGCTGCTGCCATAATAATAAAAGGAGATATACACAACTTTTTGCTCTCTCTGTTTCTAATAATACATATAGCAACAATCATCAATATTTGACATACAGAAGCTACTGTATCAACCATTTCTGTAATTGATTTTGCTCTTAGTATATCGTTTGGCGCAGGGATAGCAAACCAAATAAAATTCGGTATCATAATAATCAAGAATAGCAGCAATCCCCAAATTTCAAAACTTAACTTATATCTTTTAACCATCAAATCCTCCTTAAAACTGGAATTTACATTTTAGGAGAACACTTGCTTCGTTCATCCTTCCGTAGGTGAGTCGCCACTCTTGCGGTCAATTTCCTGCTTTTCAAATCGTTTTCAACCGCCTTTTTTAATTTCATTATATAGAGAAATAACAGACCAATCAAAGGTACGATTCGGACAAAAAAATAAAAATTTAAATTTCGTTATTTTTCACAATGATTTTTTCAACCTCTGAATAGAAACAGAACCGGAACCTGCGTTGTCGCATTAAATCCGCCATTGGCACGAATCCGTTTCATGTTATAAGAAATATTCCAATCCGACATCGCAGAGAGTGTTGATTGGCTATGGTTTGTAACACTCATGATATAATATCCTTTCTGTAAAAAAGCGGATATCATGTTAATCAATTCTTTGCTTTCACCGCTTTCCGACAACGCTATAATAACTGTGTTTGAAGGAAACCCGTCACATATCGGATAATAAGAAAGTTCCCGTATCGTCATATATGGTATTTTATCTAAATTGGCAACAATGAATTTATAAATATGAATCTCTGTATCATTAAATTTCTGGATTACATCATATGTAAACATAGCATCCTCCTCACTACTATATTTAGTATAGACATTCAAACGAACTATATCAACTGTTCAAAGCATGAATTTTTATCTCCAATAGCAGGAAATATAATCTCTCGTATAAGAAATATCACCTCGTTTAATAAGAACTTTAATTTCCGTAAAATATATCTATAAAATTCTATAAAACAAGGTGGTGAATCTATGAGCGATACTTTAGTGTAACAAAATGCTCCGTTCCCCACTGTCCACATACAAATGATTTTTCTTTTCTCTCATAAAGCCCATCATCCTTTTTTGATTTCATTATATAGACGGATAGCAGAATGTTCAAAGCTGCAAATTGGCTCAAAAAAATAAGCGTACCACTATTTCTAATGATACGCTTATGATTATTTAAATATAAACATCAACGGTCAAATCTTCCCTTTGATTTTTTCTGAGATAGCCGCCACTCGCCTTGCGGAAAGCCTGTGCTTCCTCAAAACTTATGGTAAAAGTCCAGAATGGTTTTCGCCTATTTTTGTGCAATAGCCGCCTGTGCCGCCGCAAGTCTTGCGATCGGTACACGGAATGGTGAACAGGATACATAATCCAGACCAATCTTATGGCAGAACTCTACAGAGCTTGGATCTCCGCCGTGCTCGCCGCAGATACCGATGTGAAGCGCCGGATTAGAAGGCTTACCTAACTTAATCGCAGTCTCCATCAGCTTACCAACACCTGTCTGGTCAAGCTTCGCGAACGGATCGTTCTCGTAGATCTTAGCATCATAGTATCCTTCCAGGAACTTACCTGCGTCATCACGTGAGAAACCAAATGTCATCTGTGTCAGGTCGTTCGTACCGAAGCAGAAGAAATCAGCTTCCTTCGCGATCTCGTCTGCCGTAAGAGCAGCTCTTGGGATCTCGATCATCGTACCAACCTCATACTCAAGCTCGATGCCTGCTGCCGCAATCTCTGCATCTGCAGTCTCAACGACAAACTTCTTCACATACTTAAGCTCCTTGATATCGCCGATCAGCGGGATCATGATCTCCGGCTTAACCGCCCAGTCCGGATGAGCCTTCTTCACATTGATCGCTGCACGGATAACAGCCTTTGTCTGCATCTTCGCAATCTCAGGATAAGTAACCGCAAGACGGCATCCACGATGTCCCATCATCGGGTTGAACTCATGGAGAGAATCAATCAGAGTCTTGATCTGCTCTACAGTCTTGCCCTGAGCGTCTGCCAGCTTCTTGATATCTTCTTCCTCTGTCGGAACGAACTCATGAAGCGGCGGATCTAAGAAACGAATAGTAACCGGATTGCCTTCCAGCGCTGTATAGAGAGCCTCGAAGTCTCCCTGCTGATATGGAAGGATCTTCTCAAGAGCTGCTTCTCTCTCTTCTACAGTATCAGAGCAGATCATCTCACGGAATGCAGCGATTCTGTCTTCCTCGAAGAACATATGCTCTGTACGGCAAAGACCGATACCCTCTGCACCGAGCTCAACAGCCTTCTTAGCGTCCGTCGGTGTGTCTGCATTGGTACGGACTTTCAGTCTTCTGTACTTGTCCGCCCATGCCATGATCCTTCCGAACTCTCCGGCGATCTTAGCGTCAACGGTAGGAATAATTCCGTCATAGATGTTACCTGTCGTACCATCGATAGAGATAGCGTCTCCCTCGTGGAATTCCTTTCCTGCCAGTGTAAACTTCTTATTCTCCTCATCCATAGCGATGTCGCCGCATCCGGATACACAGCATGTACCCATTCCACGGGCAACAACGGCTGCATGGCTTGTCATACCGCCGCGTACGGTCAGGATTCCCTGAGAAGACTTCATACCTGTGATGTCTTCCGGCGATGTCTCAAGACGTACCAGAACGACCTTCTCGCCTCTTGCATGCCACTCAACAGCATCCTCTGCCGTAAATACGATCTTACCGCAAGCAGCGCCCGGAGATGCTCCAAGTCCCTTGCCCATCGGTGTAGCAGCCTTCAGAGCGGCAGCGTCGAACTGTGGATGAAGCAGTGTATCAAGGTTACGAGGATCGATCATTGCAACAGCTTCTTCTTCTGTTCTCATACCCTCGTCTACAAGGTCACAGGCAATCTTAAGAGCAGCCTGAGCCGTTCTCTTACCGTTACGTGTCTGCAGCATGTAAAGCTTTCCGTGCTCTACCGTAAACTCCATATCCTGCATGTCTCTGTAGTGATTCTCAAGAGTCTCACATACCTTCTTGAACTCAACAAATGCTTCTGGGAACTTCTGCTCCATCTCGGAGATGTGCATCGGTGTACGTACGCCTGCAACTACGTCCTCGCCCTGTGCATTGGTCAGGAATTCGCCGAACAGACCGTTCGCGCCTGTAGCAGGGTCACGGGTAAATGCAACGCCTGTACCGCAGTCGTCGCCCATGTTTCCAAATGCCATAGACTGTACGTTAACAGCGGTTCCCCATGAATATGGGATATCATTGTCACGACGGTATACGTTTGCTCTCGGGTTGTCCCATGAACGGAATACAGCCTTGATGGCGCCCATCAACTGCTCCTTCGGGTCAGACGGGAAGTCTGTTCCGATCTTTTCTTTATATTCTGCCTTAAACTGTCCTGCAAGTGCTTTCAGATCATCGGCCGTAAGCTCAACATCCTGCTTAACGCCCTTCTCTTCTTTCATCTTGTCGATCAGCTCTTCAAAATATTTCTTACCTACTTCCATAACTACGTCGGAATACATCTGGATGAATCTTCTGTAGCAGTCCCATGCCCAGCGAGGATTGCCGGACTTCTCTGCCAGTGTCTCCACAACATCTTCATTCAGACCAAGATTCAGGATAGTATCCATCATACCCGGCATGGATGCTCTTGCTCCGGAACGCACGGATACGAGCAGCGGATTCTCTTTATCACCGAACTTCTTCTCCGTGATCTCTTCCATCTTCGTAACGGATTCCATAATCTGCCCCATGATCTCGTCGTTGATCGTTCTTCCGTCTTCATAGTACTGTGTACAGGCCTCTGTCGTGATCGTAAAGCCCTGCGGTACCGGAAGTCCCAAGCTCGTCATCTCAGCAAGGTTCGCGCCTTTGCCACCAAGAAGATTTCTCATGGTTGCGTTACCTTCTTTGAACATATAAACCCATTTTGCCATTTGTCATGACCTCCTAAAAACTAAAAATTTTTCTAAGTCGCACATAATATTTTACTGGTTTTACCAGTATTCGTCAAGTATTTCCAATTAGTTTCCGTCATAATTTCCAAATATAAACTTAAGCCTTACTGCAGCAGGTATTCTATAAAACGCGCCGCCGTTTCCTGATTCTGACCGTTGACCGGAAGCGCCGCATAGACCTTATCATAAGCGACCATCTCCTCCTGTTCCAGAATATTTCCGCCTTTTAAGCACACCCCGCTGTCCAGTACGGCTTCGCCATAGTCCCCGGCCCGTTCCCCCAGAACTTCTCCCATATCCTGGAAACCGCCCTGACTTCCATATTCTTCATAGACCCTTTCCGGACAGATCAATACGTCTACCGCCCCTGCTCCCATCAGCGTCGTAAGAGCCGTCGTACTCGTCATGCCGCCTCCGTCGTCCGGTATATTGGCACGGACCCGTACGATTCCTTCCTTCCCGTCAATATCTGCATATTGGGAGAATTCTTCCGCAAGCCACTCTGCTTTCAGGTTATCTCCCCCGACCACTATCACGTTCAGGAATACGTTGGTATGCCTCCCTTTATACATCGTCACCCCGAGGCAGACTGCCAGCACCACACAGACCGCCCCGGCAAGCCATCCCTTATAATACATCCACAGGTACTCAATCTTCTTCCCCGCCGTCATAGACCCCCCACGTCTCTTTCACAATATCCTCTTCCTTCTTGTTCTTTCTTGTCTCCTCCATCCTTACCTCCTGAGATTCCGTGCTTATTTGCCGGCCATCTGCTTTTCCTGCTGCTCGATCATCTTAATAATTAGTTTGCTTTTCCGGCCCACATCCTTTATACTGTCTTATATATCATAATCTGAACAATATTTAAAGTACAAATATCAAGAAAGGCAGACAATGAACCGCTTATTTAATATCGACAATCCAATCATGCAGTTTATCTCCAAGATCTTCGACCTGGTACTGCTGAACCTGCTCTTTATACTTTTCAGCATCCCGGTCATTACCGCAGGCGCGTCCTTAAGCGCCTTATACTACGTATCTTTAAAAATCCTCCGGGGCGTAGATCCGTATATCTGGCAGAATTTTTTCAAAGCTTTCCGTCAGAACTTTAAGCAGGCTACCCTCGTCTGGATTCTTCTGCTTCTGGCAGCCGTTCTTCTGGGGATGGATTTTTATATCATTAATTCCCAGGACACTGTGGTATTTGCCGTAGTACGGATATTTTTATGGGTTATGTGCGGAATTCTCTTCTGCATATTCCTCTATATCTTTCCGGTGATCTCACACTTTGTATGCAGCACCAGGCAGGCTTTTAAGAATTCTGCATGTATGATTATCGGCTTCCTGCCCTATACCGTGATTATGCTCGTCCTAAGCGGCGTTATCCTGTACTTATGTACGGTTTCCTCCGTCACCTTTGCCCTCGTCGTCATAATCAGCGGAATCTGCGGACATTCCGTCGTCGCGTTTACTTTCTGCATCTTCTTCGACCGTATATTTCGCAAATACGAACCAAAAGACCAGCAGGGCTGTGCAACCGAGTAGGGAAGTCTTTTTCCTACCCGCCGCGCGCCCCGTGCGCCACCTTAGCGGCATGCTTCCTCTGCACGGGGCTGTGCATAAAACAAGGGAGAAGTTTTTACCCTTCTCCCTGTAATTTCTCTATATTATCTATTTAATCCTCTTCCCCAATGACATTCCATATTCCGTCTAACCCTTGATTCCGGACTGCGCCACACCTTCGATAAACTGCTTCTGGAAGATGAAGAACAGTACGATGATCGGGATAACCGCCATAACAGCACCCGCCATCTGCATCGGATACTTGGTCGTATACTGTCCCTGAAGCGTTGACAGCGCCGGACCCAGCGTCATCATCTTCGGAGAGGTATTAACGATCAAAGGCCACATAAAGTCATTCCACGCAAACTTCGCCGTAAAGATAACCAGTGATACGATTCCCGGCTTGGTCAACGGAAGCATGATCCTCCAGAAGATCTGATAACGGTTACATCCGTCAAGAAGCGCCGCTTCTTCAAGCTCCTTAGGCAGCGACATGAAGAACTGCCGCAAAAGGAAGGTTCCGAACGCACTGAATAAGTTCGGCAGGAACAACGCCGGTATCGTGTCCAATAATCCCAGCTTCTGAATAATCTGGTACTGCGGGATCAGGAATATCTGCCCCGGCACCATCAAAACCGACAATAACAGCACGAATATCGCGTTCTTGAACGGAAATTCAATCCTTGCAAATGCATACGCCGCCATGGAACAGAACAATACCTGTATCACCGTCGTCACTACCGTAGATATAATCGTGTTCAAGTATACCCTCGCGAAAGGCAAGGCCGATATAATCTGTGTATAAGCATCCGTCAAAAACTTCTTCGGGAAAAATGTTGGCGGTATCTGCATGGCTTCTCCCACCGTCTTAAAAGATGTGAGCACCATCCACAAAAATGGAAATACCGTGATTCCGACTCCAAGAAGAAGCGCCAGATGTATAAATAATTTCTTTGTATTTGATTTACTTTTCATACTGCTTCCTCCCTTCTAATCGTAATTCACCCATTTCTTCTGTCCCCAGAGCTGAACGACCGTTACCAGCATGATAACCGCGAAGATCAGGATCGAGATTGCCGCCGCATAACCCTTATGGCCGTAATCGAACGCCTGGCGGTAGAACAGCATTACCACCGTCTGCGTACTCGTATAGGCCGGGTTCGTCTTTCCGATCATCATGTAGACTACGTCAAATACCTGAAATCCGCTGATGATAGACGTGATCATTACGAAGAATATCGTCGGCGTCAGCATCGGTATCGTAATCTTGAAAAATTGCTGCATGGAACCGGCTCCGTCGATCGCCGCCGCTTCATAGTAGGACTTTGAGATCCCCTGCATGCCGGCCAGAAGGATGATCATGTTATATCCTACCGTCATCCACAGACCGACGATCATAATCATATAGAGCGCAATCTTTGGATCGGTGAGCCAGCCCACTCCTTTGCCGCCCATCCCGCGGATTACACTGTTTAAGATACCCATCTTCTCATTGTAGATCCATTTCCACACCATGGCAACAGCCGCTGCCATGGTTACGGACGGAAGGAAATATAAGGTACGATAGACGGACGTTCCTTTTATCTTGGAATTCAGAAGCGCCGCGATACAGATAGACAGGAACAATCCCACCGGCACCGTACATATTACGTATTTCAGCGTATTTCCGAAAGTCGTCCACATCTCTTTATCCTGTACCATCTCGGTATAGTTCTGCATTCCGACGAAGGACGTCATATTAAATTTATTTACTTCATTAAAACTGAACCAGACATTCTGAATAAACGGCCAGATATAGAATACCAAAAGTCCCAGGGTAACCGGCGCAATAAATATGTATGCCGCAACCCAGTCTTTTTTCGCGCGTTTACTCGCCTTTTTTTTCACCGTGCCTGTTCTTACTTTACTTTCAGCCATATCGTCACCCACTTAGTCCTTGCTATTTGGCCAGTAATGCGTCCGCCTCTGCTTTCAGTTCCTTACAAGCGTCCTCAAGAGACTCCTCGCCGTTGTATGCCTTCTGAAGATAGGTCGCCTCAAGGTCATAGAGTTCTGCTGCTACCATACATACCGGAAGCGGATAAGCGCTGTCTGCGTGGTTCGTATATGCTGCCAGATTATAATCCGGGTTTGCGTCTGCAAAATAATGCTGTGCGTCTGTTCTTGCAGAGATAACGACGCCGGTCTCTCCCTGGATCTTCATAGCTTCTTCGCTTCCGAGCCAGATTGCGAATTCAATCGCCGCGTCTTTGTTCTTGCTTCCCTCGAATACCGCGTATCCGAGTCCATTGATACAGTTGTCTTCCACGCCGTTGAAGGTCGGGATCTCTACACAGTCGATCTTGTCTGAGATCGCGTCGTTTCCGGCATACTCAGGAACCATATAAGAACCTGCGAAATTCATGGCAAGCTGTCCACCCTCGAACATAGCGTCCGCGGATGTCTCGGAAAGTGCTGCGGAACCAGGAGACAGTTCTTTGTCGATCATGTCGATCCAGCACTGGATTCCTTCCTGTGTCTTAGGATCATCATATCCTGTCTCTGTCTTATCATCATTCAGGATATAGCCGCCGTTAGCATATACGGTCTGGTAATACCAGGTCTGGAAATCAACCGGACACGCAAACGGATATACGCCGTCTTCCAGTCCTGCCGCCTTTAAATCTTCCGCCGTCTTTACCAGATCTTCGTATGCCATATCATCCGTCGGATAATCCACTCCTGCCGCGTCAAAGATCTCTTTATTGTACCACAATGCATTGGTGTCAAAATCCTTCGGAACCGCATAATTTACGCCGTCGCGAACATAGTTGTTCACCAGTGCTTCCGGGAACGCGTCGTTGATGTCAGATTCTGCGATCGCATCCGTCATATCTGCCAGGATGCCTCCGTCCACATAGGAATCCAGATGGAGCACGTTCAGCCAGAATACGTCCGGCGCTTTGCCGCCGCCTGCTGCCGCCTCTAATTTGGTCCAGTACTCTCCGCCCTTATACGGTGTAAGCTGGATCTCGATGCTGACGTCGTCATGTTCTTTCTCATAAGCTTCTACCAACTGTTCCATAGCAGGTCTCTGGTTCTCGTCCCAGATACCGAACGCCAGCTCTGTCTTTCCGCCGGAAGAGCCGCCTGAGGAACCGCCGTCTCCGGAACCACCGTCTCCGGAACCGCCGCATCCTGTAATCATCGTCGCACCCATTGCCGCACACAGTCCAAGGGCTGCCAGTTTCTTCAGATTCTTCTTCATAATCTTCACTCCTTCTTTCATAATGATAAATTAATAATAAGTTTCTATATGAAGCCTTCCCGTGCTGTTCTTTTCTACCCGTACGGACACAAGGCATACTACCGGAAGACATACATATCCTGTTATTTCGCGAACTCGGCAATCTTCACCGGACAGCCGCCATGTGTCCTGGAATACTCTGCCGCCAGCGCGCAGTAATGACTTTCCAGAGAGCGTTCCAGAGACGTCACATAGGAGCTCTCCTCCTTCTCGCCGCTTACCATATCCAGGAATTCGACCACCATGCGGTCGTCTCCGCCGCCATGGCCTGAAAAATCTTCTGCAAGACCCGCGACATCTATATACTCTGCCGGCATATCTGCCGCGAACCGATGTACGCTGAGTTCACATTCTTCCGGCTTTCCTGTCATATCTACCCGAATCTCGCCTTTGGTACCCATGAATCTGGCATACCTGGTAGTATCCGGCGTAAAGGCACACATCGTAAAACTCATGGTAGTACCGTCTGTCATCTGCATATTCACTACCTGATGATCCACCACGTCGTTATCACAATGGTATACACATCTTCCATATCTTCCTTCTCTCAGCTCATTCATAAGCTTCTCTTCCGTCGGTCCTGACGGCACCAGGACATCCAGAGGCCAGCGCCTGTTTCCCCTGCGATAACCCACTCCCTTCAGGTCCATATAGATCTTCTCCGCATCAAACGGACATTCTTCCTTTACTTTGCATCCGTCCAGACATCTCTTCGCGCACCCTGCCGGCGCATTCTCCTTCTTAAAGAGATAAGTATCTCCATAAGAAGTAATGGATTCACAGGTCTTTCCCGCAAGCCAGGGATACAGATCCATGTCATGGCAGCATTTCTGCAGGATCATCGGACTCGTCTCCTTAGAATTCGACCAGTTTCCGCGAACGAAACTGTGCGCCTGATGGAACCATCCCACATTTTCCGAAGCCATGATGGATACCACGTCGCCGATCACACCGGAATCCAGCAGTTCCTTCACCTTCTGATAGATCGGAGTATAGCGGAGTACATGACACACCACTACTTTGCGCCCGCAGCGTTTCGCCACTTCCGCAAGTCTCTTACATTCTTCAAGCTCCGGCGATACCGGTTTTTCAAGCAGCAGGTGGTAGCCCTTCTCAAGCGCCTCCACCGCATGCGCCACATGCTGCCGGTCCTGGGTTGCAATGATCATGACGTCGGCAAGCTTCTCCTGCTTCAGCATCTCTTCGGCGCTGGAAAAACATGCTTCCTTCGGCACGTTGAATTTCTCTGCCGCAAGTCTGACCTTTTCACTGTCAATATCCGCAACGGCTACGATCTCCATCTTGTCCGGATGAAGCTCTGCCGACTTCGCATAGGTCTCCCTTCCTCTGTTTCCCAGTCCTGCAATAGCTACTTTCACTGGTTTACTCATCTTTTCTTCCCTTCTTTCTATAATTTATCTGTGATTTTCTATAAATTTTTCTATGATTTATCTTTGATTTTTCTATAATTTTTCTATGATTTATCTTTGATTCTTCTTCTCTTTCAGGCATGATCATCCTATCTTCTTTTCTTCCCTCTCCCTGTCTATCCCATAGACGATTTGATAAGTCTGTTTCCTCAGGTCAACCGTCACTGTAGTTCCGTCCGAGAAGACCGTCCTCTGGACGCTGTAATCACCGTCTACCATCTCATGGCGCACCATCTCGCATTCGGCAACCCTCTCATGTAATTCACAGACTATACTGCATCTCCTGATATCTTCTCTTAAGCCTAACCCCACTGTCTTAAAAGAACCGTCGAAATTCGGATACGCTCCGTCTCTTAAAAGATAAGGGGCTCCTCCGTTCAGAAGGGCATATAACATATAGTCTTCCCCGTCGCTGACCCTGTCCATCATCCACGGTTCAATCAGGCAGTCATGATATACCAGATTGAACAACGGTACCGGAATTCCATACTTTGGACTTCCCGGTTCCCGCATCATGAAATCATACGGAGCGTAATGGCTGAACACCATGCTCTCCACACACCAGTCGCTCACTTCCTCCGAGCTCGGCAGGATTCCCTGGGATAACAGATATTCAAAACACAGCTTCCTCGCCTCATAACAATCTCTTCTGCTCATCCTGTGTCTCGGATTATTACACTCATCCCCTTCATTACAGGTAAACACATCCAGGTAGGCGCAGTCCGGCTCCACCTGATGCTTACGCAGTTCCTCAAAATTCCTTCTCACATAGTACGGAGCCTGAGTCGCGCACAAGAAAGACTGGGGACCGCCTGCCCAGCGCTGATGCTTCGGAATACTTCCGTCAACCAGCCGGCAGGAATAGTCTTCGTCAAAACTCGGCGCCGACAGATAGTAGTCTCTGTACTGGTCATGGATTCCAAAGAGATACCCCAGATCATGCATGGCATCCACAAGGGATCTCATCCCTTTCCAGCCGCCGGCCTCCTCACATGCCGGTGTGTAATCCGGATGCTGGTTATCATATCCCGGCTGCGCCCATCCGTCCAGATGAAGATAGAGCTTCTTCACCCCTGCTTTATGAAGCTCCCTCATCTGTACCTCTCTCTCCTCAAAAGTGGTAAGATGATTATTCTTCTCCGGGTTTTCCTTATCATAAAAATCCGAATCTTCCCTGACATTCGTCTTGATACCCGTATGTATGAAACTACAGCCGACCAGCCGGTCTACCAGCGGAACTCTCGCCGCCTTTTCTCTCAGAGTACGCAGCCTTCCCTGTTCATTCACATATCGGCGGTATCTCTTACACATATCATTGTAGTCACAATCCCCCAGCAGACTGTAACGCATCACTCTTCTGTACTCCATCCTGCCAAGGCTCGGCTCAAACCAGACATTTACATGCGTATACGGTCCCCCTGCCGGATGCTCCGCCTGATACCCCGCATTCCAGGGAGTCTCACACAGCGCCAGATATCCTTCCCCTTCCTTGATCTGTGAAAACCAGGGCATATATCCGCCTGCCGTTCCAAAATATCCCCCAAAAAAGATCTCTCCCAGCTTTGTATCCCATGTATTGGGAATCAACAATCCCTGCTGAAGATTCAAAAGAGTATGCCAGCTCTCCTTCTTCTCCTCGAAAGCCATCTCTCCCGGCCAGTATACACGGTCAACCCGAAGCCCCTCTTCGCAGACCGGTATCCATTCAAAATAAATATCCTCTGTCGTCCGTTCAATCCATACATAGGTCTCAAACACATAAGGAATCTCTACTTCTCCTATACGGAATCCTTCATACCTGCTGCGTATTCCTGTTCCAACTCCATTCTCTACCTGTTCATGGCTGATGGAAACGGCGTCTTTGAATCTCAGCTTTCCTCCCTGATATTCCAAATACGGTTCATAGGATGGATTCCATTCCCATGCTGTCCCGTCTCTGTACAGCGTGAATCTGAGATTCTCCTCATCAAAACATATTTTTACACTATTGACCTTGATATTTGTCATATCGTCCCTTTCCATTTAGCAATTATGCTCGTTTTCTCTTCTTATTTACTAGTATTATATTATAACCTGCACAATAATGCTTACATTATCGTCTACCCTTCTTGTTCAATTATCCTAATTATGTTACAATGAATCATATGAACAGACAAACTCTCTCGTAGCATAGCTACGAGCCCGAAAGATATCGCGAGGAATATATATGACCTATATCAGAACCAAACTTCAAGAGGATCTTAAAATTGATTCCATCATCACACTGCACTACTTTGAATATATGAAAGATTTCATCTTTCAGGGAGAAGCCCACGACTTCTGGGAATTTTTATATGTGGACAACGGAACCGTGTCCGTACGCTACGACGACACCTGGATGACTCTGAATACCGGCGACATCATCTTCCATCAGCCCAATGAATTTCATGCGATCAAATCCATCGGCAGAAATTCTCCTAACCTGGTCGTCATCTCCTTCATATGTCATTCACCGGCAATGAAGCACTTTATACATAAGAGTTATACATTGACAAACGAAGAACGGTCTCTTATCTCCCACATTATATCGGAAGGAAAGAAGACCTTCTCCACCCCTATGAATATACCTTCCGTAGAGCAAGTGCAGATCAAAGACAAGACGCCTTTTGCCTCGCAGCAGTTGATCATTCTATATCTGGAATTATTTCTGATCACCTGCATACGGAACCATCAGGAAAATACGGCCCCCTCTTTCGCAGCACCTAAGAACACGCCGGAGAAGCAGACCACCAAGCAAAGCCGCCTGGAGGAAGTCATCCAGTTTATGGAAGCCCATATCTGCGAACAGCTCAAACTTTCGGATATCTGCAGCGAATTCTCCATCAGCCGTTCCTCCCTGCAGTCGCTGTTCCACTCGGAAAAAGACTGCGGAGTCATTGATTACTTTAATCAAATGAAGATTCAGCGCGCCAAAGACATCATCCGAGAAGGAACTATGAATTTTACGGAAATTGCATACTACCTTTCCTACAGTTCTCTTCCATACTTTTCCAGACAGTTTAAGGCCGCCTTGGGGATGTCTCCGTCCGAATATTCCTCTTCCGTGAAAGGAATAACCGACGCGCTGAAGGGAAATCGAAAGGATACATAAAAAAAGTAAAATTGCAAAAGCCAAACAGTAAAAACAAAAAGGCTGCCATATGAACAACCGCTGTATTACATAACGGATTGTCTATATGGCAGCCTTGCCAGTTCCTGTTATTCCTTATATTGTAACGTCATATTCTTACATCTGCTCAGATCTCTGTCAGAAATGCCTTATATCCTTTATAAGCCTCATACACATCAGCCTTGCTGGTTACTTCCCACGGCGCATGCATGGACAATACTGCGACGCCGCTGTCGATCACTTCCATGCCATAATTCGCCATAATATAGGCGATCGTTCCGCCTCCGCCCACGTCTACCTTGCCAAGCTCGGCGTACTGATACGCTACCTCTTTGGCCTCCATCGCTCTTCTGATCTGCGCCAGATATTCCGCATTCGCGTCATTCGAACCGCCCTTGCCTCTGCTTCCGGTAAATTTATTGAAAACCAGTCCCTTTCCAAAGAATGCTGAACTGCGCTTCTCGAATGCCTCTGCGAACATCGGGTCAAACGCCGCGCTGACATCCGACGAAAGCATCTTGGAATTCTGCAAAGTACGTCTCACCTTAAGATCTGATTCTCCGCCTTCTAACGCGATAAGCTCGGCGATCACATTCTCAAAGAAGCGTGAATGCATGCCCGTCGCTCCTACGCTTCCGATCTCTTCCTTATCTACCAGGACACAGCAAGCCGTCCTGTCGACCTCTTCCACATCCAACATAGCGAATAATGATGTGAATGCACATACTCTGTCATCCTGACCATACGCCAGGATCATGCTTCTGTCGATACCGCAGTCTCTCGCCTTACCCGCCGGAACGATCTCCAACTCTGCCGAACCAAAATCATCCTCTTCTATATCGTAGTATTCCTTCAGGAGCCGTAAAACATTCGCCTTTACAGCCTCTTTCTCCTCCTTATCAAGACCTTCTTCCGTCTCAATCGGACGGCTTGCCAGGAGCAGGTCAAGTTTCTCGCCCTCAATCACTTCCTTCGCTTTCTTCTCCATCTGCTGCGCCGCAAGGTGCACAAGAAGATCCGTGATGACGAATACCGGATCATCCTCATTCTCTCCGATATTTACATGAATCACCGTACCGTCTTTCTTCGCAACGACGCCATGAAGCGCTAACGGAAGCGTAACCCACTGATATTTCTTGATTCCTCCGTAATAATGCGTATCCAGATAAGAGAATTCATCATTCTCATACAGCGGATTCTGCTTCACATCGATACGGGGAGAATCAATATGGGCTCCCAGAATATTCATACCCTCCTCAAGCGGCTTCCTGCCGATATGGAATATGGCAATCATCTTATCCATACATACGGCATATACCTTATCCCCGGCTTTCAGCGGTTCTCCGGCCTTCAGCACCTCTTCCAAAGCCCGGTATCCTTTCTTCTCAATCCTCTCCACCGTAGTCCAGACACATTCCCGCTCTGTCTTTCCGGCGTCCAGACACAGCTTGTATTCCTTCGCTACCTGTTCCAACTGTTCAAGATCGGCGGATTTATAAGACTTCCATACATTTTTTTTCTCCATGGTCGATCACAACCTTCCTTTTTTATCATTTCTAATCCCCATTATACCAGATTGTCAACAATCTTCCATCCTTCTTTTACTTAAATTTTTCTAAACACTTCTTAGTTTTTCCGCAAATTCATTACTTAATGTAATCTTTGCCACATAAAATACATCGCCGGTCATATATACCGTCCAGTCGTCCTCGATCTCCACCTGAAGTTCTCCTCCCGGCATATGGACGATCACCTTATTATTCGTCATTCCAAGCTTATACGCCACACCTGCCGCCGCGCATGCCCCGGTTCCTGACGCCAACGTATACCCAGCGCCTCTCTCATATATCTCGATTGCGACATGTTCTTTATCGACTACCTTCATAATCTGTGTATTCACACGATTCGGGAAATACCTCGCCATCTCCGCGTAATCCCCGATCTTGCACACCAACGGCTTCGAGATCTCCCTCATAGGGATAACACAATGAGGATTACCGATCGATACACAGGTAACCGGATACAGCGTTCTTCCGAATACCATATCTTCATTGATAACCTCCCGGTCCTCCCCCGTCACCGGAATATCCTCGCTGCGGAAAGACAGCCGTCCCATAGACACCCGAAGACGGCTTCCGTCTTCATTCAGGAAGGTTACCTCAACCGGACCGTTCCCGGTATACAAGCGGAAATTCTTCTTCTGTATATAGCTTGCGTCCTTTAAATATTTTGCAAAGATCCGTACTCCGTTTCCGCTGGTCTCCGATTCGCTTCCGTCCGGATTCCATACCTTGACATGCATCCCGTCTTCCTCAATGATCGGTCCCTCTAAGATTCCGTCAGAACCAAGGCCCGCATTCCGGTCGCAGATCATCTTCACATTCTCCGGATTCAATTCCAGCTCATTTTTATTCGGATCGAACACAACATAATCATTACCAAGCCCATGGTAACGCTCTAATACTACCTTCATATCATACCTCCATATCCCGTCCGGGTTTTTTATCTACATACATCATAACAGGCGCTATATACCTTTTCAATATAATTTCAAAACTTTACCTCGTTTTCAGAAACTCCCTTTCCTTCTGCGCCGTCTCATCCTCCGGATATTCGGCGGTATATTCTTCCAATATAACTTTGGCGCTCTCCCAGTCCTTTATCTGTTCATATGCCGCAATCATATTGTATTTCATTTCCTGCTCAAGTTCGGCGCTGTTACCCTCCAATCCGATTCCCAGCCGGTAATAATTCTGGGCAGACACCGGATTATTAAGCCTCATCTCACAATTTCCTATAAAATTACAAAGGGTGCCCGTCATCTGCGCCCCATTCTCAAGCGCATTTAAGAATGCCTCTTTTGCACCTTCGTAGTCCTCCAGCTCCCACCTGGCAATTCCGATTCCCCGGTAAGCATCCCCTGCATTCACTTCATCCTCCACCGCTTCTTCAAACGCTTTGACGGCTTCCTCATACCGTCCTTCCTGCAGGTATTCCACCCCTTTTTCCGAAGGGTTCTCTTTAAAACCAAAGCCTGCAAGCAACAATCCCATCAGGAATATGGCTGCGACTCTCCTTATATATACCATGGCTCCTCCTATACGATATATTTTGCGACGCCCGTAGAATTCAGGATCGCGACGAACATAACCCCGACTTCCGCCAATATGGCTTCCCACATATCAAACCATCCCGTAATGGCAAGCACCAGCACCAATATCTTTATAAACAGTGCAAATGTTATGTTCTGATTCACGGTCTTGAGCGTCGCTTTCGCGATCTTAATGGCATCCACAATTCTCGGCAGTTCATCTTCTATCAGAATAACGTCCGCCGCTTCGATCGCCGCCGACGCCCCCATGGCGCCCATCGCGATTCCCACGTCCGCCCTAGCCAGAACCGGCGCGTCATTAATGCCGTCTCCCACACACACCACACGCTCCCCGTTGCCCTGTATACTTAAGAAATCTTCCACGTATTCAAGCTTATCCTCCGGAAGCAGGTTCGTATACGCATAATCCATCTCAAGCTCTCTGGCAATCGGCACGCTTGCTTTCTCCGTATCACCGGTAAGCATAACCAGAACTGCACCGCACTTTTCCTTCAGATATCGGAATGTATCCCGGGTATCCCCTTTGATTGAATCTTCAATCACAATATATCCCGCATACAGCCTTTCCACCGCCACATAGAGCACCGTCCCGTTCTGTTCCACTTCCGTACAGAATATATTCTGTCTGTCCATCAGCTTTTTATTTCCCACATAGACACGCCGGCCCTCAAACATGGCGCTTACTCCGTATCCCGGCATTTCCTTCATACTGTACACTTTTCTCTGATCCACGTGTCTTCTGTATTCTTCCAGCAGAGACTGGGCGATAGGATGATTGGAATAAGACTCTACATGCGCTGCGATCCGCAGCAACTCTTCTCTCGTCATACTGAACGCCCTGATGTCCGTCACTTTGAATACACCCTCTGTCAGCGTTCCCGTCTTATCGAATATAAAAGTGTCTGCTTTCGCCAGATCCTCCAGATAATTCCTGCCCTTCACCACAATTCCCTGACGCGCCGCGGACGCAATCCCTCCAAGAAAAGCAATTGGGATAGACAGAACCAAACCGCACGGGCACGCTACCACTAGAAATATCAGCCCCCTGTAAATCCATGTATCCCAATTCCCGTAAGAGAATGTAAGCGAAGGATACGCCATGACTGCCAGCGAACACAGCAGCATCAGCGGCGTATAGACTCTCAGGAAATGCGCAATAAAACTCTCGCTGTCCGCTTTACGCTCCTGTGCCTCTTCCACCATCTTCATGATCCTGGCAACGGCAGAATCTTCGTATATCTCAAGCACCCTGGCCTCTACGGCAGCGCTCAGATTAATGCATCCGCTGTATATCTTATCGCCGGCTCCCACCGGAAGCGGCTCAGCCTCCCCCGTCAATGCCTTCGTATCTATATCCGATATCCCGAATGTAACCATGGCGTCCGCCGGCACCCTCTCTCCCGGCTTAATGATGATCAAGTGTCCCGGCTTGAGCATCGCCGGATCTACTTTGAATTCTTTCCCATGTACAATCCTCGTGGCATATTCCGGCTGAATCTCGATCAATCCCTGTATCTCCCGCTTGGTATTATCCGTCGTATACGCCTCAAATATCATTCCCAGTTCAAATAACAACATGACAAATACACCCTCAGCATATCTTTCGATTCCAAGAGCGCCGATCGTTGCAAGAATAATCAATGTATATTCCGTCAGGAACCTCTTTCGCATCATATTCTGTTCCAATCTTCGGAATGATTCGAATCCGACGATCAGATATGCAGACAGGAACCAGCCAAATCTGATCCTGTCGTCCAGAATATAGTACCTGTCAGCAATCACTGCCCCCGCGTACACGATCACTCCAACAATATAGATGATGCACCTTATTTTCAATTGCTTCGTCATGTCACTATCCCTTTTTGATAACTTCAACAACCTAAACAACTATATGATATCTATTCCGTAATATGCTCCATCCCCTGGCTGATAATCGTCTGAATATGCCCGTCAGCCAGCGAGTAATATACCGTCTTCCCGTCTCTTCGGTTTTTCACCAGCTTCATCTGCTTTAACACCCGAAGCTGATGGGATATTGCCGACTGCGTCATATTCAAGACCTCGGCAAGATCACAGACACACATCTCCGATTCCAGTAATACGCAAAGAATCTTAACTCTTGTGGAATCGGCAAATACTTTATAAAAATCTGCAAGCTCATTCAGCAGCTCTTCCCTGGGCAGCTTCTTCCAAACTCTCGATACGATATCCTCATGAACACATGTTACATCACAGCATTCAACCTCTGTTCCCTTCATATATCCTTCCTTTCATATATCTTTTCAGAACCTTTATCTTTTAATTATGCCAAATGGTATCTTTTATTTCAACCGTTTGGCATAAAATAAAAAGAAAATTAATATTTTCGTAATGAGTTTCATAACAACAATACCATTTTCATCCTTCATATTGTATAATAGACATATAACAATAAATACGAGAATAAACCGGAGGTGAATATATGACCAATATTCCCATAAGATCATCCGGAAGCCTCAATTCCGGCAATATCCTGAGCATTAACCAAACCCGGGTCCAGGGCGCCCTGAACCGGCAGAATATTTCTTCGATTAATTATACGGGAACCCGCAGAATACCGGATTCATACCGTCCGGCACGTACACATGCCAGCGAAGGTTCATATGCTCCTGTACATACACAGTCTCCAAGGGAGACACTCCCGGCCCGGGACACACATCCGATTCCTCCTCTTTGCAATCTTATACAAAAAGGCCAGAAGATGAATATCGGGACAGCCGGACAATTACAACGGGTCAGAATTGCCATGGGCTGGAACGTCCTCAACCCGCAGTGTGATATCGATCTGTCCGCATATCTGCTGAATGATTCAGGCAAGGTCCCTGCCGACGACTGGTTCGTATTCTACGGACAGACGCGAAGTCCTGACGAAAGCGTTATCCTGAATACCGGCGGTTCCCCGCAGGACCGCGAAATTGCCGACATTGATTTTACAAAGCTTCACGCTTCGATACGCAAGATCGTGTTTGTCCTAACCATCAATGAATCCTTTGACCGGCGCCTGAATTTCAGCATGGTGAAGGACGCCTATATCCGGCTTCTTAACCCGGCCGATCACCGGGAGATATTAAGCTTTATGCTGACAGATTATTATGAGAATGTCACTTCCATGATGCTGGGAGAGATCTATCTGTACAATGACACCTGGAAATTCAACGCAATCGGAAACGGAGTCGCCAGAGACCTCGCCGGCCTGTGTGAATTATACGGTGTCCAGACAAATTAAACTGGAGGGAACAACATCTATGCTTACATTTGAGACAATCAACGAATTAACCTTGAAGGTTACCTGTACGGGAAATGATATCTTATTCACCAAGGCCGGCGCTTACATTGCCGGAGACTGTCCCGGCAATACAAACTACCGCTTTGAGAAAGTCCTGTTAGGACCTCAGGCGAACCTGACCCAGGCGATTTTCGGTTCTATCGCCCGGCGTGTTACCGGGGAGAATATTCCGCTTATGAAGGTTACGATGAACGGGAATTCCGAGACCTACTATGCCTGCAACGCCCAGCATGTCCTGATATACAAGCTTGGAATCGGCGAAGTCATCTCCGTGGAATCCGAAAATATTCTTGCATTCACCCAGGACTGCAGATACAGCGTCCGGTTTATCGGAGTAGGCGTCCTCTCGCAAAAGGGACTGGCAACTTCTACCCTCACCGGTGAAGGCAATAACGCCTATGTCGCCATCCTCACGGACGGAAACCCAATCGCCCTCAGCAACGTAGAGACCCGCAATACCATCTCCGTCGATCCGGACGCCGTAATCTGCTGGATGGGAAATGGAAACTGTGACCCGCATATAAAGACAGATGTGAACTGGAAGACCTTTATCGGTCAGTCCTCCGGCGAATCTTACTCCTTTGAATGGCACGGCGGTCTGCCGGTAACCGTGATTATCCAGCCCTCCGAACGGCAAGGGGGCATTCAGTTGAAGATAGACTGATTTCCTGAATCGAGCAGGGAAGACTTTTCCCTGCTCGCCTCGGCATATTCTCGCGCCTGTTACGGTAAAGAGGCGCCGCAAAATGCGGCGGTTCCACAAGATATTGTTACAGCATCCATCATATCTGAACATTATCTTGTAGAAACCTGCTATTTTGCGGCACCCCCGTATTATGACAGACAGCACACTAGTCCTTTCGGCTCAGATAATTCTCCATCCATACAAGCATCTCTTCCGAAAAAATATCCTCGCCTTTCATCTCTGTCAAATTGCCTACAGCCTCATATTTTCTGCAAAATCCCGCCGGAACGATACCCACATCCGCCGCTTCCGCCATCGATACGTCAAACTCGCTGTCGCCGGCGGCAATCACCTCGTCCGCGCCGATATATTCCCGGAATCTCTGCACGGCCGTCCCTTTATTCAGCTTTTTCGGCACGACATAGACCTTCTCACCGTTGCGGAACACATCCACTTTTCCGGCGTCCAGCCGGGTCTTCAAGCTCAAGACTACCGTATCCGGCTCTTCACACTTTGTGAACAGGAACAATTCTTCGATAAACCGTAATTCAAATTTCCGAAGAGGTTCCCGTTCAAGAAGCCCGATTGCCCGACGCATTTCCCCGGCGCAGCCCGATACCAGTTCTCTCGAACGTTGATACCAGACGCCGTCTTTCGCTCCATTAACCAGAAGAACCCCTCCGTTACATACCAGTGAATATTCGAAGCTTCCTGCGTTCAGACGGATTCTGTCATACTGCTCCTGCGTCCTGGTGGTCGTCGGAACGATCAGGCACCTTTCCTTAAGCCTTCCAAGAAGCTTCTGCGTCTTCTCCGTTATATAAGAGATCTCCCTGCCCTGGTATATCTCGACATTGATCCATCTGCCGCCGGAACGGCGTCCGCAGCAGGCCGTAACCTCCCCGTCATGGACGCCCGGACTGCAAACGGCGTCTTTTGGCACATGCTTATAAGAATAAATCAGCGTATTATCCAGGTCTAAATGGATCACCCACATTATTTCCTCACAACTGCTTTCCTGATCATGTCAACCGGAATAATGAGGAAGCCTAATACCATCGCCACTACCAAAGCCCGCATACTGAGCATCGTCGTACTGAACACTTCTCCTCCTATCTGAATGATAACGGTCTGCAGTACAAAGATCGAACCCATGACAAGAAGGAATTTCTTGTTTTCACCGATATGCTCAAACAGATTGAATCTGTCCGATCTGGTGTTCAGGCTGTTGAAGATGATCGAATAAATAAAGAACGCAAACATGAACGTCTTCTCATATAGTTCCGGATCCGTGCAGGACGCCGGCATCACGAATTCTGTAATTCCTCCTATATTTTCAAGGATTAAGATTGAGCCCAGCGTAATGAATACAGAACTTACGCCGATCGCAGACTTGATAAATCCGGTAAGGATGTTATCCGTCCTCTTCGCCGGCTTATCGTCCATATACCTCTGGAGAATCGGTTCGCCTCCGAACGCCATGGCCGCAAGCGTATCCATAATCAGATTGATCCACAGGATCTGTACGATAGAAAACGGCTCGGTCCACCCAAGGATCGGCGCGATGATATTCATCAGGAGCGTACTGATATTAACGGTCAGCTGGAAGATCAGAAATTTTCCGACAGACTTAGCCATTGTACGGCTGTTCAATACACAATCCTTAATCGAAGTCAGACTGTTGTTCAGGATCACTACGTCTCCTGCTTCCTGCGCCACTGCCGTTCCGTCTCCCATCGCGAATCCGATATCCGCCTGCTTAAGAGCAGGAGCGTCGTTTACACCGTCTCCTGTCATACCGCAGACATTGTCCATCTGCTGAGCCGCCGTTACTAGCCGCTTCTTATCCAACGGTTTCGCCCTGCTTACGACACGGAGATCCGGGAGCTTCTTCTTAAGCTCTTCATCCGACATCTGTTCCAGTTCATCATGTGTAATAACTACGTCTTTGCTCTCGTCCTTCAGGATTCCTGCTTCCTTCGCGATCGCTACGGCCGTCTCTTCCGCGTCGCCTGTTACCATCACCACCTGGATCCCCGCACGGTTCAGCACGCCCACCGTCTCGACCGCGTCTTTTCTGACATTATCCCTCAGACAGAGGACTGCAAGCAGAATCTTCTTATCTCCCGTAAACTTCGCTACTGCCAGAAGTTTCATCGTCCGCTTTGCCTGCGCGATCATCTGCTCCTCTACCTTACTTCTCTGCATCGGAGTAAATTCCCTGATACCGCCCTCTTCCGCGGCGTAATGGGTGATCTCGCCGATAATATTCTCTGTCGCGCCCTTCCAGTAGATAGTACCGTCATTCAGCAGAACCGTCGCGCATTTCTTCTCAGAATCGAATCCGCTGATCTCTCTTACCTTAGAACCGTCCACCTTCTCCGTGCCGCCGTTCGCCATCGAATAGGTCAAAAGCGCCCGGTCCATATTATTACTTCCGATCGCCTTACCCTCGGAAATCTTCGCGAGGTTATTAAGCGTAATGGCTTCCAGAAAATCCTGATCTGCAATCTTATCCGTGATCTGGCCGCCTCCCCTGATAAACTCCACCAGAGAAAGATTCCCTTCCGTGATCGTTCCTGTCTTATCGCTGAACAACAGGTTCATGTATGCCGAATCCGAAAACGCCGCTTTATGGCTGACGAGAATATTCTTCTTGTACATAGATTCCGTATTCATAGACTGAACCAGGCTGTTCATCATCGGAAGTCCCTCCGGAACCGCCATAATGACGATAGACGCCATCAGCATCACCGCCTCCGCAGCCAGCAGCACGACGAATACCGGTGTGATTGCCTGGTCTGTCCTCATGACAGTAAGCACGACCTGAAGAACGCCGGCAATCGCCGCGGCGGAGACGCCCAGTTTACCGATACCTGCCGCAACGACTTCCAGTTTGAGACTTGATGTATCTTTCCTCTCATCCTCTTCATTTTCATCCGTCAAAGCCTTATTGATCTTACCAAGCTCGGAAGCGTCTCCGATCACGGTCGCCACCATATACGCCTCGCCGCTTGTAACGACAGATCCCATAAACACTTTACTTTCCGAAGCATAATCCGTAGACTCCGCCTCTTCCATGGTACGCGCCGCGAACTTATTCTCATCCCTGGACTCCCCGTTAAGCGCGGCCTGGGATACCTTCACATTTCCCTCGAATAACAATCCGTCCGCCGGCACCTTATCACCGGACTGAATCAGGACGGTATCGCCTTTCACGATCTCACTGGTAAGGATCTTGACAAGCTTGCCGTCTCTGATCACCTTGGCGTAAGTTTTATTGTATTCTTCTTGAAGGGCCTCGCTTCTCGACGTATTCCGGTACTCGGACAGTGTGCTGAATCCTGTCGCAAGGCCGATCGCAAGGATTATACTGACGATCTCAATCACATCATTCTCACCCGCAAGCGCCGGAATCATCACGCCTAATACTGCCAGCGCGATCTTCAGCACGAGGGCGCCGCACAATACTTTTATCCAGATATCGTTAAACGCTCCGATAAACATTGACCATAGGGACTCCTGCTCCTTTCTGGCGAGTTCGTTGGTTCCAAATTCTTTCTTACTCTGTTCTGCCTGTTCGTCGGACAGTCCGTTCTTAAGGACGTCCTTCTTCAACTCTTCAATCATATGCACTCTCCTATCACGCTTTATCTTCTATTATTTGCAGAAAAAGAGAAATCTATCGCAGTTTCTCTTTAAAAACTATTACGTATTAAACATAACGCTTACAGAGATCACCAAGCGAAGGATCATTCGTTCCCTGCCCTATGGCGCTAAATTTCCACTCGCCATTATATCTGTATATTTCCCCGAATATCATCGCCGTCATACCAGAATAATCTTCTGTAAGATTATACTTGCACATCTCCCGGTTATTCCTGCCGTCTACCAGCCGGATAAACGCGTTGCGGATCATACCGAACTGCTGCCTCCTCCGTACCGCGTCGTAGATATTTACAACGATCACAATCCTGTCATATTCCGGCGGAATCTTGGAGAGATCCATGAGGATCTGCTCGTCGTCGCCTTCTCCGGCTCCCGTCAGATTATCTCCCATATGCCTTATGGTACCTGACTTATGCACCAGATTTCCGAAATACACCAGATCGCCGTTATTTCTAAGTTTCCCCTCCTTTAACAGAATCGCGGAAGCGTCGCAGTCGATATCCTGCTGTGCCTTAAGCCCCAGAAACCCTCTCTTCTGCTCCACTTCATCCCAGCCCAGACCTACAAGAACCGTAGATAACCCAGCGTTTTCCTTGGACAGACTGACCTTCTGACCTTTTTGTAAACTGATTGACATTCTTAATCCCCTCCTGACACTACTCTACATCCACGCCGAAATTTGCGCACAGCGCGGCCAATCCGCCCTGATATCCGCTTCCGATCGCGTTAAACTTCCATTCACCGTTATTCTTGTATAATTCACCGAATACGACGGCCGTCTCGATCGAGAAGTCCTCTCCCAGGTCATATCTTAAGAGTTCCTCTCCTGTCTCTTCGTTATAGATTCTGATAAACGCGTTATTCACCTGACCGAAATTCTGCCTCCTCTGTTCCGGTTCATAGATAGTCGCGGTAAACGCGATCTTCGTCAAATTCTCCGGTACTCTGGAAAGATCGATCCTGATCTGCTCATCGTCTCCCTCTCCGGCGCCCGTACGGTTGTCTCCCATATGCTCCACACTTCCCGACGGATGCTTCAGATTCCCATAAAACACAAAATCCTCCGACTTCGTAATCTTACCGGTATCTGCAAGCAGAAACGCGGCGGCGTCAAGATCAAATTCCCCGCCGGTATCAAACTGGTTCACATCCCAGCCTAATCCTACCACTACCTTCTTCAATCCCGGATTTCCCTTCGTCAGATTTACCTTCTGACCCTTCTGTAAACTAACTGGCATATCAAATTACCTCCTAGTATAATAATGGTGTAGTCAAGAATGACTACTGGTTAATAGTTACAAAGTCCAATCTAATAAATCTATATAGATATAACAGAAGGAGGAGTTCCCCCTCCATCAGAA
>CAJTAL010000053.1 GCA_910574285.1 Lachnospiraceae bacterium
ATAATCTACAGAATTATGCAAAGCCAGCAGACGAAAATCTACTGGTTTTGCGGCATTTAAGGAGGTGACTTTACATTATTTTTCGCTTTACATTATCCCAGTTTTGGGGAATCCCCCAGCGAAGGAAACGCATCTACCTTGTCGCAGATTTTGCAGGCGGGAGTGCCGGAAAGGTATTATTTGAGTCCGAAGGCGTGTCTGGGTATTCTGCGGAGGGCTTCCGTGCGTGGCAAGGAACTGCCGGAGGTGCTGCGGATTGCATTGGAGCGGCAGGCGGCATCTGCCTGAACGACCAGGGCGGGCAGAGGATGGACGTGACGGATGACGTGACCTGCACCCTGCGGGCAGAGGCGCACCACCCCCCGTGCGTATTGGAATCGGCCGGTTTCTGCACGGAGCATTCCGCAAAGGCGCGTGGGATTGGGTATGAGGAGGAAACCTCGCCCACGCTCCGTGCAGGGACGGTCCCGGCTGCGGTGGCGCTCTATGAGAACCATTCGCAGGATACGAGATATACGGGGCCTTTGGAAACGGCGCCTACGGTCAGCTCCACCTACGGCATGGGCGGCAATAACCAGCCGTTCGTGGTGGAAACGCCCAAGACGCTGAAAATCCGCTCCGGCTGTGAGGGCGGCGGCAAAGGGGCGATCATACAGGATGACAAATCCGCAACTCTCTCCTGCAACAATGACCAGACGGTGTTCGTGCCTTTCTGCAAGGGGTACCGCGCCCACTACAAAGGGGATGCGCCGACCTGGAAGGACGGGAAGGTGGCAAACACGCTGAACACCTTTGATGTGGGTGAGAGCCGCTGCAATGAACTGGTGGTGCAGGCATACGGCATCTGCTCTAAAGACAGCAATGCCATGAAGTCGGATAATCCCCACAGCGGATTTTATGAGGCAGATACTTCCCGGACTCTGGATGGGAACGGCGGAAATCCCTCCTGCAACCAGGGCGGTATTGCGGTGGTGTCGGTGCAGGGCTCCATGATCGGCAGGGACGATAAGAACGGGCCGCAGGGCAGCGGGGTGAATGAGGATGTTTCCTTCACGCTGAACGCCACGGACCACCATGCGGTGGCGTACCCGACTTACTGCACAAGCAAGAATTCCCATTTCACGCGGGCGGAAAAGGAGCTGGCAAATACGCTGGTGGCTACTGATTATAAAGACCCGCCTGTCATCAACGATGTACAGACGGCATCCGGCAAGGAGGTGTTCGGCACACTTTCCGCAAGCATGGGCTCCAAGCAGTGGCTCGGCAACCAGGAGGCGTTCAGCGGGGACTACCATATTATGGAGCCGGAGTATATCGTCCGCAGGCTGACGCCGACGGAGTGTGCAAGGCTGCAGGGCTTCCCGGACTGGTGGTGCAGCGGCCTTGGGACGGAAAAGCCAACGGAGGATGACCTTGCCTTCTGGCGGGAGGTCTTTGAGACCCACCGTAAGATTGCGGGGACTTCCACCAAGCCGAAGACCGATAAGCAGATCATCAAATGGCTGAAAGACCCCCATTCGGATTCCGCTGAATATAAGATGTGGGGCAACGGCGTGGCGCTGCCGAATGTCTATTTCGTGCTTTCGGGCATTGTGTATTACGCACAGTTCCCGGACTTTTTATTGTGACATTTTTTCTCACATACTGCTTGCTATTCCTGCCGTTCAGAGTGATTAATGTAGTACCGAAAAACGAAGGAGGTACAAAAAAATGAGGTTTGAATTCAACAGGACAGG
Organism: Lachnospiraceae bacterium; assembly: GCA_910574285.1. Classification (GTDB taxonomy): domain Bacteria; phylum Bacillota; class Clostridia; order Lachnospirales; family Lachnospiraceae; genus Sporofaciens. The sequence goes on from CAJTAL010000053.1 coordinate 1,737, forward strand.
GGCAGAGCGGAAGGCGCTGGTGCAGGCAATGGGGGAGATTTTAGAGGTAAAGCCGAAATACCTCGGAATGCCGACAGCGGCTTACCAGGTGGATTACTTCCACATCGACAAGACCGGCGCGGTGGAGTTTGACGACCGGGCGGACAGTGAGGAAATAGAGAACCTGCTGGAGCGGCTTGCGGAAAGAGGGATTGTCGCAGCCCCGGCAGAAACGGCGCAGGAAGGCGGCACGGCAGAAGAAAGCGCGGATGCGGAAAACAAAGCGGAGGAGCCGGAAACGGAGGCACAGGGGGCAGATCTGGGGCTTACGGTGGCAATGCCGAGGGATTCCTTCACGGATGCCGCGCTGGAGAACCTGCGGAAGCTGGTGGATGCCAAAGGGAGCCTGATTAAAAAGGCGCTGGCGGTTGACAGCCTCCCGATTGAAACGGACGGGGAGAAGGTTTCCTTCCCATGGTTTGCGGAGGGGCAGGACAGCGAATCGGTGAAAGCCTACACCCATTTCATTGCCGCCATCTGCGACATGGCAAGGAACCAGAAGCGCATCACGGCAAAGGAAAAGCCTGCGGACAACGAAAAGTACGCATTCCGGTGCTTCCTGCTCCGGCTCGGCTTCATCGGGGCGGAATACAAGGTGGAACGGAAAATCCTGCTGAAGAACCTCTCCGGCAGCTCGGCTTTTAAGAACGGCGAGCCAAAAAGTGAAACACTCCGGCCGGAGCCAGTCAATCCTGCCATGCGGGTGGATGCCGGAGAACATCCGGAACTGACAGAGGAACTGCTTGATGAGATACTGATACAGCAGGTCAATGCAGGGATGGGAGGTGTAGCAGATGGGATTTCCGAATAGGGAGACAGTGGAGCGTGTCCGCAGGGAGTACCCTGCAGGCACACGGGTGGAGCTTGTGCGGATGGATGATGTGCAGGCCCCGCCCATTGGGACGAGAGGAACCGTGACGGGCGTGGATGACACGGCGAGCGTCATGGTCGCATGGGACAATGGAAGCAGCCTCCATGTAATTTACGGGGAGGATGCCTGCCGGAAACTGCAATAAAATACACAAAAAACTGCGGAAAACATTGTGTAATATATGCCTCGAATTAACTTGCTATTATCCCCTTTTAGAGCGAATATGTGTACTACCGAAAGGGAAAACACACAAAGAAAACGGAGGAAAACAGCATGAACGCAAAGTTGGCAAGGCAGGTTGAGGAAATGAAAAAGCAGACCATCGGGGTTGAGGTGGAGATGAACAGCATCGCAAGAGACAAGGCAGCGAGGGTTGCCGCTAAGTTCTTCGGAACGGGCAGGCACGAATACACGGCGCGCAGGAACGGCTACGAAACCTACTCCGCATGGGACGCGCAGGGCAGGGAGTGGAAATTCCAGAAGGATGTGAGCATTGCGGGGCCGGACAGCGAAAAGTGCGAACTGGTGACGCCGATCCTTACCTACGGGGACATCGAAACCCTGCAGGAGCTCATCCGGCAGCTCAGACACGCCGGAGCGAAGAGCGACGCGGGCCGGGGCTGCGGGGTACACATCCACATCGGGGCGAAAGGCCACACGCCGCAGAGCCTCAGAAACCTCGCCAACATCATGGCAGGCCACGAAAGCCTGATCGCGGACGCCTTAAACCTTGACCGCTGGAGGATGAACCGCTACTGCCGCACGGTTGACCCGCGGTTCTTAGAGGAGGTCAACAGGAAGAAGCCGGCCACGATGGCAGCCCTTGCGGACATCTGGTACACGAGCCACGGCGCAAACTATGGCAGGAGCCAGCACTACAACGACAGCCGCTACCATATGCTCAACTACCACGCAACCTTCACCAAAGGCACGGTCGAGTTCCGGCTCTTCCAGTTCGACGAGCCGGGCGACGGGCGCAGGGGCGGCCTCCACGCAGGGCAGCTCAAGAGCTACATCCAGCTCTGCCTCGCACTGAGCCAGATGGCGAAGGAAGTGAAAACGGCAAGCCCGAAGCCGCAGCAGAATGAGAATCCGAAATACGCCATGAGGACCTGGCTCCTCCGGCTCGGCTTCATCGGGGACGAATTCAAGACCGCAAGGGACATCCTCACAAAGAGGCTTGCAGGGGACGCATCCTTCCGCAATGGAAGGGCCGCTTGAAGGGAACGCGGGAGGTAGCCTCCTGCCGCCTTACCACTGACCGCTCCGGCGGTCTTAAGGCGGTAGAAGGGTGCCCCCTTCGGAAAGGATGGATTTCAAGATGGAAAAAAGATACTACATTGCTTACGGCTCAAACTTAAACATCCGGCAGATGCGGATGCGCTGCCCTGGGGCGAGGATTATCGGCACTTCGGTGATTGAGGGCTACCGGCTGCTGTTCAAGGGAAGCAGGACCGGCTCCTACCTCACCATTGAGCCGCAGGAGGGCGCAAGCGTACCTGTGGCGGCATGGGCGGTGACGGAGGAGGATGAGGCGGCCCTGGACCGCTACGAGGGCTTCCCGTCCTTTTATTACAAAAAGGAGATGGAGCTGCCCCTCAAAGGGATTAAGACCGGAAAGGTGCGGCTGCGGAAGGTTTTCGTCTACATCATGCATGAGGACCGCCCGCTTGGACTGCCGAGCGAGTTTTATATGGAGACCTGCAGGCAGGGATACCAGAGCTTCGGTTTTGACGAGGCATTTCTGGAACAGGCGTATGCCGACAGCAGGGAGGAATTTCCGGGCGGGTGGAAAAACGGGGATGCCTGCTTCATGGTGACCAACCGGAAGAACGGCTACACGGGCAACTACACCGTTCTGGGATTCGATGGGAAATATTTCTGGCTCCAGAACAGCAGGGGCAGCCGTTACCGCGCATCCGCAGGGAGGATGTTCCGCAGCAAGGAGGAGGCGCTTGGCATCCGGGAACCTGCAGCAAAGGAGGAATTGGAATGAAAGAAACAGATAATATTGCGAGGATTTCGGTCTGCCCAAGGTGCGGGCAGACCTACCACGGGAGGCCGGCAGTTTCGCGGGCGGACGGCAAAACGCCGCTCTGCCCGGACTGCGGCACCAGGGAGGCGCTGGAGAGCATCGGCGTGGACGGGAAGGAGCAGGAACAGATCCTTGCAGCCATCCACAGGTGCTACGGCAGGGGATGAACATTGCAAAGATAAAGGAAGGAGCGTAAAGCTATGAAAAAAAGGACAGAGGTCATCCAGGAGTGGATTGACGCAAGAAGGGAACGGGGCGAGGCTGCAACAAAGTGTATGTTTTACATCACCGTCCCGAAAGACACCGACATTTACAAGGATGAAACCATCAAAAAAATCGAGGGCATCCTTGATAAGAACCATGTCAGCCACGGCCATGTGGATACGGTCTGCGGCGCATGGAACCTGAACCGGGACTGGATTGAAACGGGTGAGATCGACTGCATTGTGGAATTCTGCGGGGTGTACCCGGTCGGTTGGGACATGGATGATGTGGCGGAGCTTGAACGGATGGAAACCGAAGGGGAGATCATCGTCCTGGTTGACTGGATAGAGGACGGGAAGCACATCCCCAACCATTAAAACTGCACAATCTGCCCTGCAGATATTTGTGCAGATCACGGACCGGATTAACTTGATAATATGTGCTTTTAGAGCGAATATGTGTACTACCGAAAGGGAAAACACAGAAAGCGGAGGATGAAGGCATGACAAGATTTGAAAGGGATTTGAAGGATGCACGGGAAGGAAACGGAACCGAGGTACTGACGAAACGGAAAGCGGAGCTTGACCGCCTTTGGAAAGAGGGGAAAGCCTGCAAAAACGGATTCAGGAGGCAGTGCATAGCGCAGGAATACACGAGGCTTAAGACCGAGTACGATAAGATTGACGCACTTTTCTGAAAAATAAAAACTGCACATTCCAAGAGCGGAGCCGTAAGGCTCTGTGTCTTGTACTGATAGATTACGGCTTGCCGCTGGCAGGCCATTTTTGATGCCATCTTCTGGAGGTGATGCCGATGGCAATGCGGAAACTGAAAAAGTATAAGCCGACAAAATTCAAGGCAAAGGACAGCCGCTATGATAAGGATGCCGCCGATTTTGCCGTGATGTTCATCGAGAGCCTCTGCCACACCAAGGGGACATGGGCGGGGAAGCCTTTTGAACTGATCGACTGGCAGGAGCAGATCATCCGTGACATTTTCGGCACGTTAAAGCCTAACGGATACCGCCAGTTCAACACGGCCTATGTGGAGATTCCGAAGAAGCAGGGCAAGTCGGAGCTGGCGGCGGCCGTGGCGCTGCTTTTGACCTGCGGGGACGGGGAGGAACGGGCGGAGGTGTATGGGTGCGCCGCCGACCGGCAGCAGGCCACCATCGTCTTTGACGTGGCGGCGGACATGGTGCGGATGTGCCCTGCGCTGAATAAGCGGGTGAAGATACTCGCCTCGCAGAAGCGGATCATCTACACGCCCACCAATTCCTTCTACCAGGTGCTTTCGGCGGAGGCGTATTCCAAGCACGGCTTCAACATCCACGGCGTGGTGTTCGACGAGCTGCACACGCAGCCGAACCGGAAATTATTTGACGTCATGACCAAGGGTTCCGGCGACGCCCGGATGCAGCCGCTGTATTTCCTCATCACCACGGCGGGGACGGACACCCATTCCATCTGCTACGAAACGCACCAGAAGGCAAAGGATATCTTAGAGGGGCGGAAGATCGACCCTACATTTTATCCGGTGATCTACGGCGCGGATGAGGCGGACGACTGGACGGACCCCAAGGTGTGGAAGAAAGCGAACCCCTCTTTGAATATCACAGTGGGGATTGACAAGGTGGAGGCCGCCTGCGAGTCGGCAAAGCAGAATCCGGGGGAGGAGAACAGTTTCCGGCAGCTCCGCTTAAACCAGTGGGTGAAACAGGCGGTGCGGTGGATGCCCATGGATAAATGGGACGCCTGCGCCTTCCCGGTTTCGGAGGACGGCCTGGAGGGGCGCGTGTGCTACGGAGGGCTGGACTTGTCCTCCACCACGGACATCACGGCGTTCGTCCTGGTGTTCCCGCCGCTGGATGAGGAGGACAAATACTGCATCCTCCCATATTTCTGGGTGCCGGAGGAAACGCTGGAGCTGCGTGTCCGGCGCGACCATGTCCCCTACGATGTGTGGGAGCGGCAGGGAAAACTGATGACCACGGAGGGGAACGTGGTGCATTACGGCTTTATTGAGAAATACATTGAGCGGCTTGGGGAGCGTTTCAATATCCGGGAGATTGCTTTTGACCGGTGGGGCGCGGTGCAGATGGTGCAGAACCTGGAGGGGATGGGCTTCACGGTGGTTCCATTCGGCCAGGGCTTCAAGGATATGTCCCCGCCCACCAAGGAGCTGATGAAGCTGGTGCTGGAGCAGATGATTGCCCACGGCGGGCATCCGGTTCTCCGGTGGATGATGGACAACATCTTCATCCGCACCGACCCGGCAGGCAATATTAAGGCAGATAAAGAAAAGTCCACGGAGAAGATTGACGGTGCCGTGGCAGCCATCATGGGGCTTGACCGCGCCATCCGCTGTGGGAACGAAACCTCGGAGAGTGTGTATGACAGCCGCGGTTTGTTGGTATTTTAATGTTTTACAGAGTTGTGTGCGGAATCCTTGGTGGTTCCTTATATGGCTATTTTCCACATATTCCTTTATGCTGTCTGGCGAAGGAGGTGGAAGGATGGAAGATAAGGATTTCCTTGAGCTTATCATTTCGGAACGGATGGGGATGCATCATGATACCTTTAAAAAGGAATACCCCCTTACGGAGAAGCAGGCGGCGGAAGCGGAAAAAGCAGACCAGGCACACGAGCTGCTGTTCCAGCAGTTAAGCGCAGAGCAGAGGGCAATGATGGAGCTGTGTGAGGATGTGACAAACTCGGAAGCCACGCGGGAAAACGAATACTACTACCGTGCAGGATTCCGGGATGGGGTGAGTCTTGACAGGCTGATAAAGCAGATCAGGGAAGATAATAAATAAAAAAACACATAACACAGGCAGCAGACGGGCATCGCTTTGGCGGTGCCTTTCTGCTGTCTGTCTTTTGGAAGGGAGCGTGGTTCCTATGGGATTATTCAGTGGATTGTTCAGGGCGAGGGACGCACCACAGAACAGGACTTCCGGCAGCGCCTACAGTTTTTTCATGGGCGGCAGCACGAGCGGGAAGCGTGTCAATGAGCGTTCTTCCATGCAGATGACGGCAGTGTACTCCTGCGTCCGGATACTTTCAGAAGCGGTGGCGGGGCTGCCGCTGCATATGTACCGCTATACGGATAACGGCGGGAAGGAGAAAGCGGCGGAACACCCGCTGTATTTTCTGCTCCATGATGAGCCGAACCCGGAGATGACTTCCTTTGTGTTCCGGGAAACGCTGATGACGCACCTGCTCCTTTGGGGCAATGCTTACGCACAGATCATCCGCAACGGCAAGGGAGAGGTCATCGGGCTGTATCCGCTGATGCCGGACCGTATGGGCGTGGAGCGTGACAGCAAGGGGCAGCTCTATTATGAATACACGGTGAGCATGGATGACGCGCCGACCGTGAAGGGCAGCACGGTCATCCTGCCGCCGTCGGAGGTGCTGCATATCCCCGGACTCGGCTTTGACGGGCTGGTGGGCTATTCCCCCATTGCCATGGCAAAGAACGCCATCGGCATGGCGATTGCCTGCGAGGAATACGGGGCGAAGTTCTTCGCCAACGGCGCACAGCCGAGTGGTGTGCTGGAGCATCCGGGGACGCTGAAAGACCCTTCAAGGGTAAGGGAGAGCTGGCAGTCCACCTTCGGCGGCAGCCACAACGCAAACAAGGTGGCAGTTTTAGAGGAGGGCATGAAGTATACGCCTATTTCCATTTCCCCGGAACAGGCGCAGTTTTTGGAAACGAGGAAATTCCAGATCAATGAGATTGCGAGGATTTTCCGTGTGCCTCCGCACATGGTGGGCGATCTGGAAAAGAGCAGCTTCTCCAACATCGAGCAGCAGAGCCTTGAGTTCGTGAAATATACACTTGACCCATGGGTGTCAAGATGGGAGCAGTCCATGGCGCGGTCTTTGCTGACCCCAGAGGAAAAGAAGCAGTATTTCATGAAGTTCAATGTGGACGGCCTGCTCCGCGGGGATTACCAGAGCCGCATGAACGGGTACGCCGTGGGGCGGCAGAACGGGTGGATGTCCGCAAACGACATCCGGGAGCTGGAGAACCTTGACCGTATCCCGGAGGAATTGGGAGGTGATTTGTATTTGATAAACGGGAACATGACAAAATTGTCCGATGCCGGTCTGTTCGGCAAAAAGGACGGAGAGGAGGAATCCAATGAAAACGAAGAAGTTCTGGAAGTGGAGGAACCAGGCGGAGGCGGGGACGGCTCCGGAGGAGAGGACTCTGTTTCTGAACGGCACCATCGCAGAGGAAAGCTGGTTTGATGATGACGTCACGCCGCAGCTTTTCAAGGATGAGCTGAATGCCGGGAGCGGTGATATTACCGTGTGGATCAATTCGCCGGGCGGCGACTGCGTGGCGGCGGCACAAATCTACAATATGCTCTCCAACTACAAGGGCAAGGTAACTGTAAAAATAGACGGCATCGCTGCAAGCGCCGCCAGTGTGGTCGCCATGGCAGGCGACACCGTCCTGGTGTCCCCGGTATCCATGCTTATGATTCACAATCCCGCCACCATCGCCTGGGGCGACCATGCCGAGATGCAGAAGGCCATTGATATGCTTGCCGAAGTGAAGGAGTCCATCATCAATGCTTATGTGTTAAAGACGGGACTTTCCCGCCCGAAGCTGTCGCATCTGATGGATGCGGAAACGTGGATGGATGCAAATAAGGCAGTAGAGCTTGGCTTTGCGGATGAGATCATGGCGCGGGCAAAGGCGGAGCCGGAAAAGGAGCCGGAGGAGGGCGAAGGGGACAGTTCCGAAGAGGATGAGGAAGACGAAAAGAAATTCCCTCCGGCTTCAAGCTCCATGCTGTTCTCCCGCAGGGCGGCAAACAACGCCCTTTTGAATAAACTGGCCGCCAAATATGGCGGGGAAAAACCGAAAGCAGATATCCAGGCGCAGGCAGAAATCCCTGCACCGGATACAGAAACCGGCCGTTCCGTGGACGCACTCATGGAGCGGCTTAATTTATTGAAACGATAAGAAGGAGGATTTCATTATGACGATTCTTGAACTGCGCGAGAAGCGCGCAAAAGCATGGGAGGCGGCAAAGGCATTCTTAGATTCCCACAGGAAGGAAAACGGAGTCCTTTCCGCAGAGGATGACGCCGCATACACGAAGATGGAGCAGGAGATCACAGACCTTGGGAAAGAGATTGCAAGGCTGGAGCGGCAGGAGGCCCTGGATGCGGAACTGAACCGCCCGGTGAACAGGCCCCTCACAGGGAAGCCGGGCGGCAGGGCAGATGCGGACGATGGGGAGGATAAGACCGGGCGCGCCTCCGACGATTACCGGAAGAACTTCTGGAACGCCATGCGCTCCAAGGCACCGATGCCCGCAGTCACCAATGCCCTGCAGGTCGGCACGGACTCCGAGGGCGGCTATCTGGTACCGGATGAATACGAGCGCACATTGGTGGAAGCACTGGAGGAGGAGAACATCTTCCGGCAGATGGCGAAGGTCATCAAGACCTCCAGCGGGGACCGCAAGATTCCCGTGGTGGCTTCCAAGGGTACGGCGTCATGGATTGACGAGGAGGGCGCATACCCGGAGAGCGACGATTCCTTCGGGCAGGTTTCCATCGGGGCTTACAAGCTGGGCACTATGATTAAGGTTTCCGAGGAGCTGTTAAACGACAGCGTGTTTGACCTGCAGTCCTATATCTCCCGCGAGTTTGCCCGCCGCATCGGGGCGAAGGAAGAGGAGGCGTTCTTCACGGGGGACGGCAAGGGGAAACCGTTAGGGGTGCTTGCGGCCACTGGCGGCGCGGAAACGGGCGTGACTGCGGCATCTGCCACGGCAGTGACGGCGGATGAGCTGATGGATCTGTATTATTCGCTGAAATCCCCGTACCGCAAGAAATCCGTGTGGGTGCTGAACGACTCTACCATCAAGGCCATCCGCAAGCTGAAGGACAATAACGGGCAGTACCTGTGGCAGCCGTCCCTGACAGCCGGGGCTCCGGACATGATCTTAGGCCGCCCCATCAAGACTTCTGCATATATGCCGGCCATTGCCGCGGGAGCGAAGACCATCGCTTTCGGTGATTTCAGCTACTATTGGATTGCTGACAGGCAGGGGCGCAGCTTCAAGCGCCTGAATGAGCTGTTTGCAGCCACCGGGCAGGTGGGATTCCTCGCTTCACAGCGTGTGGACGGGAAGATGATCCTTGCGGAGGCAGTGAAGGTGCTGGTGCAGAAGGCCGCATCCGCAGGTTAATGAAAGGGGGCGCTGCAGGCATGGCGGTGACGCTGGAAGAAATGAAGAACTACCTCCGTGTGGATTATGACGATGATGATGTCCTGATTGAAAGCATGGTCAGGGCATCGGAAAAAATCTGCATGGATGTGGCGAGGATGGATGACACGCAGGAATTTTACGCAGTGGAAAATGCAGAGATAGCAGTACAGTATACGGCCGCCTATCTGTATGAACACCGGGAGGATGCCGACCACCATGCCATGATGCTGACGCTCCGTGCGCTTCTTTCCGGCAGCCGGAAGGAGGCGTTCTGATGGAGGTTTCCCTTTTGAATGTCCGCATCACCTTTCAGAAGAATGCCGTGGAGGTGGACAGCATCGGCAACCACAAAAACACATGGGCAGATTATTATTCCTGCCATGCTACAGTAAGCGGTGAGGCCGGGAAGCAGACCAGTGAGACAGATGTGGCCGGAACCGTGGCGGATGAATCGGAGGTTTCGTTTACTGTCCGCTGGTGCAGGAAAGCGTCCGCGGTTGATTCCACGGGGTACCGGGTGGTTTTTGGCGGGGAGCTGTACGACATCCTCGCCATCGACCACATGAATTATAAAAAGAAATGCATCAAATTCAAATGCAGGAAAGCGAGGCGGTGAGGATGGCGAGCGGCGTATCTATCGACCGGATGGCGGAGGAGATCATGAAGGGGCTGACCGAATATGCGGACCTTGCCACGGAGGATGTGAAAAAAGCGGTGAAGAAAGCCGGGACAGCGGTGCGGAAGGATATCGAAGCCAACGCGCCGAAGGACACCGGGAAGTATGCAAAGTCATGGGCGGTGAAGACCACGAAGGAAACGTCCAATTCGCTGGAAGTGACGGTGCATTCCAGGAACCGCTACCAACTGACGCACCTTCTGGAACACGGCCACGCCAAGAGGGGCGGCGGGCGCGTCCCGGCAAAGCCGCATATCGCGGCGGCGGAGCAGGCCGGCACCCGGCAGCTTGAAAAAGAGATACAGAAAGCATTGGAGGGATAGGGTTTGAAAACATTACTGGCACTTTTAAAAGAAACCGGCATCCCCTTCGCCTATGACCATTTTGCGGAGGGTGAATCGCCGGAGCCGCCGTTTGTCTGCTACCTCCTGCCGCAGAGCGACAATTTCGCCGCTGACGGCATGGTGTACTTCAAGGCGAGCGGCGTGAAGATAGAGCTGTACACCGACACCAAGGACCCGTCGGTGGAGAAGAAACTGGAGGACGCGCTGGATAAGCGGCGCATCTTCTACAACAAGTCGGAGGTCTGGATTGCCAGCGAGAAGCTGTACAAGGTCCTCTACCAGTTTGACATGGAGGTGGTTTACGATGCCGAAGAAGAATAAAGTGAAATTCAACATCTGCAACGTGCATTATGCACTGCTGACGCTGGAAACGGACGGGGTGGTGTCCTTTGGCACGCCTGTTGCGATGCCCGGTGCCGTTTCCCTTTCCCTGGACCCCAACGGCGAGCCGAGCAATTTTTATGCAGACGGGTACGCTTATTATACCGTCAGCAACAACATGGGCTACGAGGGGGATCTGGAGCTTGCCATGGTGCCGGAGAGCTTCCGCACCGACGTGCTGAAGGAGGCCCTGGATGAGAATAAGGTGCTTTTAGAGAACGCCAACGCGGAGACGGAAAACTTTGCCCTGCTGTTCGAGTTTGACGGCGATGTGCGCAAAATCCGCCATGTGCTGTACAACTGCTCGGCGGCGCGGCCGACCATTGAGTCCCAGACCAACGAGGAGGAGATCGAGGTGCAGACCGAGACGCTGTCCATCACGGCGGCTCCGCTGGCGAGCGGCTATGTAAAGGCAAAGACCGGGGACAGCACCACGGACGAGGTCTACCAGAACTGGTACAAGAGCGTGTACCTGCCGGATGCGGCATCAGGAGGCACTTCCGGCGGTGATACAGAAAATGGCGGCACGACTGATACAGAAGGGGAGGGATAACCTATGAGCATGAAACAGAATATCGAGATTGACGGGAAGCAGGTGCCTTTCAAGGCGTCCGCGGCTATCCCGCGTATTTACCGGATGAAGTTCCACCGGGATATTTATAAAGACCTGCGTTCCTTGGAGAAATCCATCGGTGACGGGGACGAGGAGAGTTCCAACTTAGATTTGTTTTCGTTGGAGATGTTCGAGAACATCGCCTATGTGATGGCGAAACACGCAGACCCCAAAATCCCGGACAGCCCGGAGGAATGGCTGGATGAATTCAACACCTTCTCCATCTACCAGGTGCTGCCCAAGCTGATACAGCTTTGGGGGCTGAACGTGCAGACGGATGTCCAGTCTAAAAAAAACTTCGCCCGACTGACCGGGAAATGACAACGCCGCTGTTCCTGCTCCGGTGCGTACAGCTTGGGCTTTCCATCCGCGACCTTGACCTGCTTACCATCGGGATGGTCAACGATATGTTCGCAGAGAGCAGGAATGACGAATACAAGGGCTATAAGGAAATCGCTACCCAGGAGGATTTTGACCGCTTTTAGGCGGCGTCCCCCTGGGTTTATTTTGGCATTTTAACAGGAAGGGGTGTCCGCCGTGGCGAACAGAATCAAGGGTATCACTGTTGAGATCGGCGGGGATACCACCAAACTACAGACCGCATTAAAGGGAGTCAATTCCTCCATCCGGGATACGCAGGGACAGTTGCGGGATGTGGAGAAGCTCTTAAAATTGGACCCCGGCAACACGGAGCTGCTGGCACAGAAGCACCGGCTTTTGGGCGAGGCAGTGGCGGGGACGAAGGAAAAGCTGGAGACCCTAAAGACCGCCGCAGAGCAGGCAAACACGGCCCTTGCCAATGGGGAAATCTCACAGGACCAGTACGATGCCCTCCAGAGGGAGATCATCGAAACGGAAAACAATCTGCGTGACCTGGAGCGGCAGGCAGGGCAGTCCGCTGTGGCATTACAGAAAATCGCCGCCACGGGTGAAAAGCTGAAGACTGTCGGGGATAACATTTCCTCCGCCGGGCAGAAGCTGCTCCCCGTCACGGCAGGCGTGACTGCCCTCGGCACGGCGGCGGTCAGCACGGCGGCAAACTTTGAAAGCTCCATGTCGCAGGTGCAGGCAACGATGGGAATCACGAAGGATGCCATGTCCACGGTCAACGGCGAGAGCGTCAACACGATGGATACGCTTTCCGCACTGGCAAAGAAGATGGGCAGCGAGACAGCATTCTCCGCAAGCGAGTGTGCGGAGGCTTTGAACTACCTCGCCCTTGCCGGGTACGACACGCAGCAGATGTGCGACACGCTGCCCACTGTCTTAAACCTTGCGGCGGCCGGCGGCATCGACCTTGCAGCGGCATCGGACATGGTGACGGACGCCATGTCCGCCCTGGGCATGGGCGTGGATGAGGCGGGGACGATGGTTGACCAGATGGCGAAGACCGCCTCCACCACCAACACATCTGTGGCGCAGCTTGGCGAGGGCATCCTCACCATCGGTGCGACTGCCAAGACCGTGAAAGGCGGCACGGCGGAGCTGAACACGGCCCTCGGCATCCTCGCCAACAACGGCATCAAGGGCGCGGAGGGCGGTACACACTTAAGGAACGTCATCCTTTCCCTGCAGAACCCCACCGACAAGGCGGCTGCCTGTATGGAGCAGCTTGGCCTGGATGTTTACGATTCCGAGGGGAATATGCGCTCCTTAAACGACATCCTGGGTGACCTGAACATGAGCATGGACGGCATGACGGCGGCGGAGAAGTCCAATATCATCGGGCAGATTTTCAACAAGACCGACCTGTCCTCCGTGAACGCCCTGCTTGCCAATACAGGGACTACCTGGGATGACCTGCAGCAGTCCATCATCGACAGCGGCGGCGCGGCGCAGCAGATGGCGGACACACAGCTTGACAACCTGCAGGGGCAGATCACTATTTTAAAGTCAGCCTTAGAGGGGCTGGCTATTTCTTTTGGGGAGCTTTTGATGCCCGCCATCAAAATGATTGTGGGGTGGGTGCAGCAGTTCGTAGACTGGCTGAACGGCATGGACGAGGGGACGAAGAAAGTCATAACCACGGTCGCACTATTGGCGGCGGCTTTGGGGCCGGTGCTGATTGTCGTTGGGAAAGTGGTGTCTGCGGTCGGCACAATCATGACGATTGTCCCGAAAGTGGCAGGCGTCATCAATACCGTAAAGACTGCCTTTGCTGCCTTAAACACCACCATGCTGGCGAACCCCATCTTCTTAATCATAGCGGCAATCACGGCACTGGTGGCGGCCTTTATTTATCTGTGGAACACGAATGAGGATTTCCGGCAGTTCTGGATTAACCTTTGGGAGAATGTGAAAGAAGTCGCCATTGCCGTATGGGAGGCAATCAAAAACTTCTTTGCGGCGGCATGGGAGGCCATCTCGTCCACAGCGCAGGCTGTTTGGAACGGGATAAAGGATTTCTTTTCCGGGCTGTGGGAAGGGATAAAAACGATATTCAGCACAGTGGTGGAAGTGATTAAAACCATCATCACCACTTATTTCAATATTTACAAGACCATTATCACTACGGTCTTAAATGCGATAAAGACGGTATTCACAACCATTTGGAACGGGATAAAGACCGTGGTCACCACGGTGGTGACGGCAATCCAGACTTTTATCACCACGGCATGGAACGCCATCAAAAATACAGTCACTACGGTGCTGAATGCGATAAAGACGGTAATAACCACGGTATGGAATGCAATAAAGACTGCGGTCACGACAGTGGTAAACGGCATCAAGTCCACCATTTCCACGGTGTGGAACAGCATCAAATCCGTGGTTACGAGTGTCGTGAACAGCATTAAAAGTACGGTCACCACAGTGTTCAATAACATCTGGAGCGGCATTAAGGGGACCATGGGAAAAATTGTGTCCTCCATCAAGGAAGGATTCAACCAGGCGATTTCCTTCATAACGAGCCTGCCGTCAAAAGCCCTGCAGTGGGGCAAGGACATGATCATGGGCATCGTGAACGGCATCAAAAGCTGTATCGGAGCTGTGGGTGACGCTGTGAGCAGCGTGGCGAACAAGATCAAGTCCTTCCTGCACTTCTCCGTGCCGGACGAAGGGCCGCTGACCGATTACGAGAGCTGGATGCCGGACTTCATGAAGGGGCTGGCAAAAGGCATTGAGGACAGTAAGAGCATGGTGGCAAAGGCAATGGACGGCGTGGCGGCAGATATGGTCCTGAACCCTTCTGCATCCTTGCAGGAAATTTCCGTATCAGGAAACGGCGGGGACGGAGCGTCGCAGGGAAGCTCCATAAATGGTCCGTTGATTGAAGTGAAGGAAATGAACGTGAGGAGCGAGGAGGACATCCGCAAAATCTCACAGCAGCTTTACCGGCAGCTCCAGCAGGGGCGGCGGGCAAACGGCTATTCGTAGGAAGGGGGCGGACAGATGGGATTTTCTTTTGACGGCATCACATCAAAAAGCATGGGTATCGCAAGCCGCATGACAACGGAGAACCGGGTGCCGGAGCTGAAAAACCGCACCATTTCCATGGCGGGCAGGGACGGCCTCATTGACCTGGGCGCGTCCCTTTCCGAGCGGGTGATAGAGATATCCTGCTTCATCCCTCCAAAGCGGACGGCGGCGGAGCTGCTTGAGTGCAAGGATGAAATCGTAAGCTGGCTGAGTCCGGACAAAGGCGTATGTGCGCTTATGCTTGACACGGAACCGGGGCGGGTGTATTACGCAAGGCTTCAGGAGGGCGTAACCTTTGAGCGGGTGGTGCGGCTTGCGGCGACCTTCGACCTCGCTTTTTTCTGCCCTGACCCCTTCGGCTACGCTGCGGAGGATGAGGTCTTTACCATCACGGAAGCAGGAAACCACACGGTGAGGCGGAGGCTTGGAAACTTATACTCCAATCCCGTGTACCGGCTGAAAGGCGTCCTGGCATCCGGGGCGGGAAGGCATATCAGCATTTCTACAAACGGGGCGGAGCTGAAAATAGCAAACGCCACGCTTTCGGAAGGGGAAACGCTGGTAATTGATACGGCGAAAATGACGGCATGGGTGGAGGACGCGGAGGGGAACACGCTCCGCAACGCCCTGCCGTATATCGGCGAGCTGAACTTCCCCACGCTTGGGGCGGGGCTGAACACGGTAGAGGTGGCGGCATCGAATGCCGCGTTCACGGAACTTGAAATACAGGCAAAGAGCCGCTGGAGGTGATTTTTTATGGGATTGCAGGCAGTTTTAAATACACAGACGGATTTCACGGGGGAGTTCCCTGCTGAGTATGCAAAGGACGGACTATGGCGGTTCAATGAGAATGCCCCGGATGCGGATACCATGCTCGCCGATTCCTCCGGGAAAGGCAGGAAGATGTTTGTTTCCGGCTGGTCGGGAACGAGCGCCGGCTTCCGGGGCGGGCAGAAGGGGCGGCATTTCCGCATGAACATCACGAACCCCACTTCGGAGAAAACCTATCTGAAAGTGACGAATGACGGCTCCGTTTTCCAGAGCCTTGGGGAACGGATCATTGTGGGCGGCTGGATGAACCCTACCACCTATTCCATCGGAAATACCTACTGCCCGATTTTTAACACCAGGCAGGGGCCGGGGCAGCCGATTTTCTACCTTTCCCTCATCCGGGGAAAGCCGAGGATCATGCTGTATAATTCCGCAGGCTCCCTGATACTGGATGAGTCGGTGACGCCGCCTTTTTCCTTTGTGAACAACGGGTGGTATTTCATTGCCTGCGTGATAGAGCCGGGGAATAAGAAGGCGTGGTATGTCATAGGAGACCGGGAAAGCGGGGCGGTGTGGGTTTCTGCGGCGCTCCCCTTTACCGGGGAGCTGAACCGCTCCTGCACGGCAGACCTCATCATGGGGATGCACGCCGGCTCCTACTGGTTTGCGGGCGGCTTTGACGACTGGTTTTTAGACTGCGATTCGCAGCTTACGGCAGAGGATTTGGCGGATTATTTCCGTGCCACGGCCTTTGCCAACGGAGGCGATATTGCGGGGCCGGTGGATGCCCTGGCAGAGCCGGGGTGTGTGACGCTGCGAAAAGGAAGTAATGGCGCGTACCCGGAAAGCGGCGTGCTTTATACCCGTGCCGTAGAGTATGGCATTTCTGGCGCGGGCAAGGTGTCCGTTTCCAGTGAGTGCATCCCCGGCGTGACGGACATTCCCCTTGTGGAGACCTCCACGAGCAATGACCTCATTAGCTGGAGCGATTGGGCGGCGGTGGGCGCGGACGGGAAGATGCCGTCCCCTGCCCGCACATACATCCGTTTCCGGGTGACTCTCACTACAAATGACACGGCAAGGACGCCGAAACTGACGGACATCCAGATTTATGACATACCGAAGTCCCCCTACGAGAAAATCGGCTATGCCCGCCCGGTGGTGCTGGACTCAAACGGCGCATGGGAGGCGGTGCTGGAAAACGCCTACGGCATCATCGTGACGGGCGAGGTCAACGGCGAGGATACGCTTTCCTTCTCCATCCCCTTTGCCGATGCCAAGCGGAAGTATATCGACAACGAGAAAAAAATCCAGATCGTGGATGACGTGTACATCATCCGCACGGTCACGGACAGCAAGGACGCCTCCGGCAACGCCGTGACAGAGGTGTATGCCGAGGCGGAGTTTTACAACCTTGCCTATTCCGTCCGGAAGGAGGAGAAAGCCTTTGATGCGGAGACGGCGGATGCGGCTATGGCCTATGCACTTTCCGGCACGGAATGGAAAGTCGGCACGATCACGGTCACCACGAAACGCACATGGACTTCCACGGAAAAAAACGCGCTTTCCATCCTTCGGAATGTAGCGGACCTCCACGGCGGCGACCTGGTGTTTGACTGCCCGAACCGGCTGGTGCATCTGCTTATTTTAAACGGGAAGGACAGCGGCGCGCTGTTCATGTACGGAAAGAACATGAAGGATATTGAACGGACGGTGGACACCACGGGGCTTGTCACAAGGCTTTATGCCGTCGGTGCAGACGGCATGACCTTTGCCAGCATCAACGGCGGGAAGCCTTATGTGGAGGATTTTACTTATTCCAAGGAAATCCGTGTTTCCTCCCTGGACTGCTCCGCATTCACCAATCCTTACCAGATGCTTGAATTTACCCGCATGAGGCTTGCGGATTACTGTAAGCCGACCGTCTCTTATGTGCTGAACGCCATGGATTTGTCTGTGCTGACGGGATATGAGCATGAGGCGTGGGAGCTTGGGGATTATGTGCGGGTGGAGGATAAGGACCTGGGGCTTTCGGTCACCACGAGGATCGTCCGCAGGGAATACAACCTGCAGGAGCCGTGGAACACGGTGCTGGAGCTTTCCACGGTGCTTAAGAACCTGGGCAGCTCCACGAGCAAGTGGGACAATGCCGCAGATTCCTTAGAGGGCGTCAGCGTGGTGTCCAGCGAGGACATTGCGGAGCTTGTGCCGTTTAACCTCCTTCGGAATTCCCGCGCCGATGACGGGCTTGCGTATTGGGTGTCCTCCGGCTTTGAGGCGGACGGGGAAAACGGTGCAAGCGGAACGGCATCCTTTAAGGCGGAGGGCGTGGCGGGCATGACCAAAAGCCTGTCGCAGACGGTGTATCCCGCCAACCGTGACAGCTATACCATCTCGGCGCAGATCGCATCCGAGAATTTAAAGAAACTGAGCGGGAATTCGCAGGTCGGCATTGAGATCGTGCTGGAATATGAGGACGGCAGCACGGAGTCAAGGTTTATCGACCTGTATTGATGGGAGGTCAGCATGGCATATTTTTCAAGGACAACCGCAAAGATTACCCCGGAAAACTTCTCATCCGAGAGGCTGAAATCCGTCACCGTCCGTGTCTGTATCACAGACTGCACGGGCGAGTTCTACATCACGGACATCCTCCTGCAGGGCGGGCCGGTGGCAATGGGATGGGTGGGGCATCCCTCGGAACTGAGGTGGACGCTGGATGGCTGAGTTTGTCCGGCTTGCGGAGGTGGTCAATAAAAAGAAGGATATGCGCATCGTGAGCGTGACGGTGGTCCCCACCATTGCCGACTGCTCCGGGCGCATCTGGTTTACCGACCTTCAACTGCAGGAAGGGCCGGGGCTTGCAGGATATGCCCCTCATACGGAAACCTGCCTGCAGAAGCTCCGGGAGGATGGCGGGATAAAGGCTCCCGCATGGTTCAACGGCGTGGTGCGCTCGGAGGAGACGGTCATCCTCTTTAACCTGGGGAAGACCTCCGCTCCTCTGGATATCCACATCTACCCGAAATCGGATATGGCGGCGGGGACGGTGCGGCTTGCCCAGGGCGTGGGCGGCCAGAGGGTGTCTTTTCCCGATGCCGTGAAAGCAGAGGATGATATTGCGCTGCTTGCTGAAAGCAGGGAGTGTACACGCAACGGCGCAGCATTTCAGAAAGAGGGATTCTACCAGTACAGCGCCGCATGGGATTCCAAACATAAGGTGGCGCTGGAAAGCGGGAAAACGGCGAGATTATTATTTACGATGCAGGAGATGCAGGAAGGGGGCGGGACATTCTGATGGACACACTCAAAGGAAAGCAGATCATGGTATGGACGTTCATGGGCAATACAAGGATGTACCAGGCGCTCCGGGATTACGGCGACCGCATCAGCCAGATCGGGCTTTTTTCTTTTAAGGTCAGGGCGACCGGGGAAATCTACGAGAGCGGCGTTTCCATTGCGGAAGGCTCCACCATGCGGACGTATATCAGAAAGTGGCCGCACATCAAATGGCTGCTGACGGTCGCCAATGACGGCACGAACAGCATCTTCAAGGCGCTGCGGGAAAACACGGGCGGGGCGCAGGATAAGTTCCTTTCGGAGCTTGTGCGGATCATGGAGAAATACCCGTGGTGTGACGGCGTGGACATCGATTTGGAGAAAGGGGATGATTACTCCACAGCGGCGAAGTCCACGGCTATGTTCCGCAACATTTACAATACCGTGAAATCCTACAACCCTGCAAAGCTGATGAACATCTGCCTGCCGGGGATGGACAGCATCAACGGTTCTGTCGGCGGGGAGAACTGGTGCGTTTACGGCGAACTGAACAATTACTGCGATACTGCCTCCATCATGAGCTACGGCATGGCATGGGCGGGCAGTGCGCCGGGGCCGGTGTCCCCGCGCTCATGGCTGGAGGGCATCTACGATTACGCCGTGAAAGTGATGGACCCGGATAAAGTGTTTCTGGGGATGCCCGCCTACGGGTGGAACTGGAGGATACACGATACACCAAAAAATATGGGCGTGACCTACCGGGGGACTTCCAATACCTACTATGCCGCACAGCTTTGGATGACGGGCGGTTATAACTTCACGGATGACAAGCCGCCGCAGCCATTCATCCCCATCGTGGCTTATTGGGATGACTACGATAAGGTGCCGTGGGCGCTTCCCCATGTGTACGACTATATGGAGGGACGGGATGCGGTTTCTTTTGATTACCCGCTGCTTTCCGGCACATACAACCGCAGGCATTACCTTACCGCCTACGGCAAGGAGCAGAAGACGGAATTTGAAAATATCATTGTTGACCGTAACGGAGGGAACCCGGACAGCTATTCCGGCATCGTGTCTGTTTCGGAGGGCATGGTGACGATGGGGGATAATGGCTCCGCCACTTACAGTTTTACGGTATCTTCGGCGGGGATTTATGATATTGCTGTGCGCCTTTGTTTCCCCTTCTGGGATAAAAATGGGATATACATTTCCATTGACGGGAGCAGGAAGCGTTTCACGGAAAGCCGGCTGTGGTGGCCGTACTGGAGAACCACCTTCTGGTCGGTGCTGGCAAAGGGAATCTTCCTCTCTGTGGGGACGCACACCATCACGGTCTCGGTGGATGTGAAAGGGGTGCAGTTTTACGGTTTCCGTGTCTGCTCGGCTTTTTCAGAATGGCCGAGCGCCGGCTCCGCCACCTACACGCTTGCACCACGGAAATTCAAGGATGTGGACGGGAACATGGCGCAGCCGGACAGGGGCTTCAAGCTGACGCTGGAGATGCTCCGCAGGAAGCCGGACTCGGCGCTCATCTGGTACGAGGACTTCCGTGATGAAAATCCCCTGCCGGAAAGCTACTGGACGACGCTTTCCGGCAAGTGGCAGGTGTGGCGGGAAGGCTATGAGAACCGCCCGTATTCACAGCTTGAGGGGAGCGGGCAGCTTGCATGGAAGTACAGCGGCTTTCAGGAGTTGCACCTGCGGGCAAGGCTGGCGTTCCCGGCGAATGGCAGCGGGAAGGCAGGGGTGTTCTGCGGGGATGTGTTCTGCTGTCTGAACTATGACACACAGAGGGTGGAGCTTTACAAGGGTTCCGCCCTCCTTGGCAGTTACAGCCAGACAATCAGCCGGACACCGAATGCCGACCTCCGGGGAAATCCTACTATGTACACCATCGAAATGCGTATCCGCGGGAACAGGGTGCGGGTGTATTCCGGTGCGTCCTATACCCTGCGGTTTACGGCAACAATCAGCGGCTTTTCCGGAGGCTATGCCGGATACCGATCCGATAACCGTACCGTCTGCGAACTGATGAGGCTTGGGGATGCATGGACATATGAGCCTTACGAGCGGTTTGACGTGCGGATGCCGGACGGCAGTTTTAAGTCTTTCGGTCGAATCAGCAGAAGCAGTGCGGCGTGGGATGAGGAGTTCCAGGTGTTCACGCTGACTGCCGATGTGGAGGAAAGCTCTACACGCAGTGAGGATATTTCGATGGATTATGATTTTTTCCATTCGGAGCTGATGGAGATATCCTGCGGGAACAACTACACGGCAGAGGTCACTCCGAGGGATATCAATATCTGGATTTCCCGGCTGTTTTTAGGGGATGCGGACGGGTTTTCTATCCTCTATTACCAGGATGTGGACTCGCTGGTCTATTGGGCGAACCAGGCGGCGTACCGCTGGAAGCTGCGGGGGATGTGTATGTGGTCGCTTGGGCAGGAGGACATGAGGCTCTGGGAGTGGCTGCCGAAGCAGATATAAAATACACAATTCCCGCCCCGGATGTTTGTGCAGTATATGCCCCGGATTGACTTGATAATATGTGCATTCAGAGCGAATATGTGTACTACCGAAAGGGAAATCACGAAAACGGAGGAAAACACAATGACGAGATTTGAAAGGGAGATAAGCGGCAGCCTTGGGGAGTTCTGGAAGAAGAACGCAGAGGAGGAAGTAAGGAAAGCGGTGGCGCAGGCGGAAACACAGGCGACAGTCGATGCGGACGGCGCAATCAGATGGGAAAGCAACGGGCGGTACCTGATGGATGACTTCTGCGAAAAGCTGGAATACGCAGGCTACGCTTTTGACAGGGAGGCTACGGCAAAGAAACGGGATGCACAGAATGCGGAGAGCCTTGCACAGTACCGCAGGAACGACAGGGGGCTTTCCGGGGAGGCGCTTGCGGAGGCAAGGGCGGCATTCGGGGAAGGGGCAACGGTGGTGGATGTGCTGACCGGGAGGAAAACAAGGCTTTAAGGCATAAAACAAAACTGAATAATACTGGAAACTGGCGGATGCCCACAGCGGGCACCCGCTTTTTTCATACACAAAAATCTTTTAAAGGAGGGTTTCACTATGAAGGAATTCTGGAACACGATTCAACTCATTTTTGCAGGCATCGGGGGATGGCTCGGCTGGTTCCTCGGCGGCTGTGACGGGCTGCTGTATGCGCTGATTGCCTTTGTCGTGGTGGATTATATCACGGGCGTGATGTGTGCCGCGGCAGATAAGAAGCTGTCCAGCGAGGTGGGTTTCAAGGGCATCGCAAAGAAGGTGCTGATCTTTTTGCTGGTGGGGATTGCCAATATCCTCGATGTGCAGGTCATCGGCACGGGGAGCGTCCTGCGGACGGCCATCATCTTTTTCTATATCTCCAACGAGGGCGTGAGCCTTCTGGAGAATGCCGGACACCTTGGGCTTCCCATCCCGGAAAAGCTGAAGGACATCCTGGCGCAGCTCCATGACAGGGCAGAAAGCGGGAAGGGGGACGAGTAATTATGAAACTGGCAGAAAGCATCCTGACAAGGAACCCCTGCTATGCGGCAGGGAGGAAGATCACGGTCAAGGGGCTGATGCTCCATTCCGTGGGCTGCCCACAGCCAAAGGCATCCGTTTTCATCAATAGCTGGAACAGCCCGGCGCATGACAGTTCCTGCGTCCATGGATTTATTGACGGGAACGATGGCACGGTGTATCAGACATTGCCGTGGAACCACAGGGGATGGCACTGCGGAAGCGGGAATAAAGGGAGCGGGAACAATACCCATATCGGGGTGGAGATGTGCGAGCCTGCGTGTATCAAATACACGGCAGGTTCAAATTTTACCTGCTCCGACATGGCGGCGGCAAAAGCAGTGGCGAAACGGACTTATGAGACGGCGGTGGAGCTGTTCGCCATGCTCTGTGAAAAGTACAGCCTTGACCCGCTTGCGGATGGCGTCATCATCAGCCATAAGGAAGGGTGCAGCCGGGGCATTGCCAGCAACCACGGCGACCCGGAACATTTATGGACGCAGCTTGGCTTGGGGTACACGATGGACGGATTCCGTAAAGCGGTCAAGGCGGCAATGGGTAGTCCATCATCCGGCACGGATGGATACACCAAGATTATGGGAAATGCCGTGTGATTTTGTCAAGATTGGTTGACACATTTTCCTCAAGGATTTTGTATCCTATGCTGCTTCTTTCAGGGAATCATAGTATTGCTGTCGTTTAACCATAGGAGGAAGCCCTCCGTTGGCAGAGCAGATTCTTCGGTTATTCCAGTAGCTGATGAAATATCTCCAGATAATCGTCCTGAGTTCATCTGTGGTCATTTTTTCCGTATCATAACGGTCGTACAGCAGTTCTGATTTCATCCTTGCCCACATACTTTCACAGCGGGCATTATCATGACATCTTCCGCCTGCACTGTTCATACTTTGCTGTATGCCGTACTGCCGGACCGCATCGCGGTATAGCTGGCTGGTGTACTGGCTCCCTCTGTCACTATGGATAATGGCTCCACGGATACCGGGGTACGCATTAAAAGTATTTTCCAGTGTCTGAACACATAACGGTGCCTTCATGTTGGTATCCATTGCCAGACCGACCACGCTGGAATCAAAACAGTCAAAAACAGCAGAAACATACAGTTTTCCATCACTGGCTTTGATCTCTGTTATATCTGTAACACATTTTGTCAGCGGCTCCTCTGCATGGAAATCACGTTTTAACAGATCATCTGATTTTCTGGCTTCCCTGTCCGCTTTTGTGATCCCCTTTGGCTTGCGTCTGGGAGGATGACTGATTCCGATCTCTTCCATGATACGGTAAACAGTGCGTTCACTGGGAATATTCACATTTTCTGGCTGCTTCAATGTCAATGCCTGATACATGCGGATACGGCCATAAGTATCATTGCATTTATCCTCCGTAAGAATCTCTTTCATGGCATCCGCCAGTGGCTGATATTTCCATGGGCAGTCTTTGTTTGCAAGATACTGGTAAAATCCTTGTCTGCTGACATGGAGGACTCTGCAGAAAAAAGCGATATCCCCTTTTAATTCGCCGTCTTTCGTTTTTAATGCAATAAACTTCATTCTTTCGTTTTTGCTGACTTCAGACGGCTCGCAGCGAAAAAAGCGCTGGCCTCCTCCAGAAAATCATTTTCTTTCTTCAAACGGCGGTTTTCTTTCTCCAGTTCTTTTACCTGTCGGCGAAGCTTTAGGAGTTCCTCGTTAAGCGTCATAGCGCTTTGTGGAGTCTGTGAACCAGCTCCAAGGTCAAGATTGCCAAGACGGTTAGCCCGTACCCAGCCATACATGGTGTTTTTGGGAACTCCCAGTTCTTTAGCAGCTTTAGCTTGTCCGATTTCTTTAGCGAGCTTCACTGCCTGTACTTTGTATTCGTGGTCATATTGTCTGTTTTCTGCCATTTTGTTCACTCCTTATTCTCTTGATTATATCTCAAATCCTTGAGAATGGGGTGTCAACTTTTTTTATACCACATCAGTGGCAACAGCGGAGCAGATGGAGGCATACCTCAAGGCGACAAATCCGAGTGTGGCGCAGTCTGTCCTCGACATGGTTCCGCTGTGCCTTTCAGAAGGGAAAACGGAAGGGGTGCGGGGCGATGTCGCCTTTGCGCAGTCCTGCCTTGAGACCGGGAACTTCGGTTTCTCCGGCTCTGCGGTCACACTGGATCAGAACAACTTCTGCGGCATGGGCGTGACTTCAAACGGCGTGAAGGGGAATTCCTTTGACACGCCGCAGCTCGGCATCCGGGCGCAGGTGCAGCACTTAAAAGCCTATGCTTCCACGGAGGCACTGAAGAACGCCTGCGTTGACCCGCGTTTCCAGTATGTCACAAGGGGCTGTGCGGAATATGTGGAGTGGCTTGGGCAGAAAGAGAACCCGGATGGGAAAGGATGGGCAACAGGAGCCGGCTATGGGGAGAAAATCCTCACGATACTGAAAGGCATCCTCGGCACGGCGGGAGGGGCAGCTTCTTCCGCTCCTGCAGAAACGGAAATCTGGTACCGCGTCCGCAAGACCTGGGCAGACGCTGCCTCGCAGAAAGGGGCATTTAAGGTCCTGGAGAACGCAAAGAAATGTGCGGATGAGAATCCGGGGTATTCCGTGTTTGATGAATCCGGGAAGGCGGTGTATTCCAGTGCGGCAGCGTTCAAACCGTATCTGGTGAGGGTAACCATCACCAACTTAAACATCCGGAAAGGTCCGGGCGCCAACTACGATAGGACCGGGAAATATACGGGAATCGGCTCTTTCACGATTGTGGATGAGGCAGATGGTGAAGGAGCATCCAAGTGGGGATTACTGAAATCCTACCAGAGTGGACGCAATGGATGGGTGAGTCTGGATTACGCAAAGAGGGTATAAGTGGTTTTGGCGCCTGCAGGAGTTCCTTCCGGGATTCCTGCAGGCGTTATTTTTTTTGGAAAAATACCCCGCCGAACTGCGGTTCAAATCTCCGTATAGTGAGGAGGCGTTTTTATGACTGACAGGCAAAAAGACCGGATACGGCAGATGAGGGCCGCTGGCTATGGATATATGAAGATTGCGCAGGAACTTGGAATTTCAGAGAACACAGTAAAATCATTCTGCCAGAGGAAGGGACTGAGTGCGGGGAAAATAAAAGCAGCAGTGCCGTCTGCGGATGGGGATAAGGGTATCTGCCCGTGCTGTGGGGCGGAGGTGAAACAGAATCCGGGACGGAAAGCCAAGAAGTTCTGTTCCGATAAATGCCGCAATAAGTGGTGGAACAGCCACCCGGACCAGATAGAACGGAAGGCACGTTATGAATTCGTGTGCGCTTACTGCAAAAAGCCGTTCACGGCCTACGGCAATGCCGGCAGGAAATACTGCTGCCATGCGTGTTATGTGGCTGACAGGTTCGGAGGTGGTGCAGATGAGTGAGGAGCAGTTCCGGAATGAGAAGATGTACCACGCCACCATGAACATAGCGAAATCCCTCATGGAACAGGGGGCAATGACGGCAGAGGAGTACGGTCAGATTGATACAATTTTCCGGGAAAAATACCGCCCGATTTTGGTTAGTTTACAGACCGAAATGAGTGGATATAAAGCCGATTCTATGGCATCATGTGACACTGACAAGGAGGGATGATATGCCGAGAATCAGCGTAATCGGGCAGGTTCTGCCGGAACTGAAAAAGAGGAAGAGGGTGGCGGCTTATGCCAGGGTGTCGATGGAGACGGAAATGCTCCTCCATTCCCTTTCCGCGCAGGTCAGCCATTACAACGGATTGATACAAAAAAATCCTGATTGGGAGTTTGCGGGCATATATGCGGATGAGGGCATCAGCGGAAGGGACACAAGCCACCGCGATGACTTCAACAGGCTGCTTGCGGACTGCGATGCCGGGAAGATTGACATAGTGCTGGTAAAGTCCGTCAGCCGTTTTGCAAGGGATACCGTGGACACCCTGACGGTGACGAGGCACCTGAAGGAGCTTGGAATCGATGTTTATTTTGAAAGGGAAAACATCCACTCCATTTCCGACGAGGGGGAGCTGCTGCTCACCCTGCTTGCGTCCTTCGCACAGGAGGAATCGCGCAGTATTTCAGAGAATGTGAAGTGGAGCATCCGGAAACGGTTTGAACAGGGCATCCCGAACGGGCATAAAGCGCCATACGGATATGAGTGGGACGGGGAGATGTACCGCGTCATACCGGAGCAGGGGGAGGTCATAAAGGAGATTTTTGCAAAGTACCTTTCCGGCACATCTGCCTATGGGATTGCAAAGGAGCTTTCAAAGCGGGGCATCACGGGGCAGAAAGGCGTGCCGATGGACGACTCCACCA
The DNA here is from genome assembly GCA_910574285.1 of Lachnospiraceae bacterium. GTDB lineage: Bacteria > Bacillota > Clostridia > Lachnospirales > Lachnospiraceae > Sporofaciens. The sequence continues at coordinate 28,443 of CAJTAL010000053.1, forward strand.
TCAAGTTCATCCTCACGAACCCGTCCTATACGGGCTCCATGCTCCTGCAGAAGAATTATATTTCCGAGGGGCATACGAGGAAAAGGAATAAGGGCGAGCTGCCCATGTACATGGTGGAGGGTATGTTCGAGCCGCTCATCCTGCAGGGGGATTTTGAAAAGGCGCAGCTCATACGGGAGCAGCGGGCGGATGCCGCCGCCAATAAAAACCCCACGCTCACGGCATTTTCCGGACTGGTGAAATGCGGGGAATGCGGCCGTTCGGTGAGCAGGCGCACCACAAAATACGGCAAGAAATGGAACTGCAATACCAGGGAGCGCAAAGGGAAAGATGTGTGCGGGCTCCGGCCGGTCTATGAAACGGAGCTGGAGCAGGCGGCGGCCGCCGCACTGGAGCTTGCCGCCTTTGACGGGGTGGCAGTCCGGAGGGAAGTCGAGCAGATTGTCATAAATGCAGACCGCATTGAGTTCCGCATGAAAAGCGGGAAGGCAAGAGAGGTCATGCGGGCATACCAAAGAGGCCGCAGCGCATTTTCGCAGAAAATCACCTGCGGGTGCTGCGGCAGGAAACTGGAATGCGATTACTGGAAGATGGGGCCGAAAGGGCAGAAAGAAAAATATAAGGTGTGGGTGTGCCGGGGATGCTCCTTCCGCAGGCTGCTGGATGATGAGTTCCGGGAGGCAGCGGCGGAAGTCCTGGGGCGGGAGGATTACGAACCCCGCTTTGTGAAGGAGGTTGCGGGAGTGACGGCATACGAGGATAGGTTAGAATTTCATTTTGTGGAAGGAAGGGTGGTCGAATGGCGAAGAAAGTAACAACCATACCCGCCACGCTGAACCGGTTTGACTCCAGGCCGATTGCGGCGGCGAAAAAGCGGAAGACGGCGGGGTATGCGAGGGTATCCACGGATTCCGAGGAACAGGCGACAAGCTATGAGGCGCAGGTCGATTATTATACCCGGTACATAAACGGCCGGGAGGATTGGGAATTTGCCGGAGTGTATACGGACGAAGGCATCTCTGCAACGAACACAAAAAAGCGCGACGGTTTTAACCAGATGATTGAGGATGCCCTGGCGGGGAAGATTGACCTCATCATCACAAAATCGGTCAGCCGGTTCGCAAGGAACACGGTGGATTCCTTAACGACAGTACGGAAGTTGAAGGAGAAGGGCATCGAGGTTTATTTTGAAAAAGAGAACATCTACACGCTGGATACCAAGGGGGAGCTGCTCATCACCATCATGAGCTCCCTTGCGCAGGAGGAGTCAAGGAGCATTTCAGAGAACACCACTTGGGGCAAGCGGAAGCAGTTTGCGGACGGCAAAGGCAGCCTTGCCTACAGCACTTTCCTCGGATATGAGAAAGGCGAGGACGGCAGCCTGAGAGTGAACCCGGAGCAGGCAGAAACGGTAAAGCTGATATACCAGCTTTTCCTGCAGGGACTGAGCCCGTATGCCATCGGCAAGAAGCTGACGGGGCTTGGCATCAAGAGCCCCGCGGGGAAGGACACCTGGCACCAGAGTTCCGTCAAGAGCATCCTCACCAACGAGAAGTATAAAGGGGATGCGCTCCTGCAGAAGCAGTACACGGCGGACTTCCTCACCAAAAAGCGGAAGAGGAACCAGGGGGAAATCCCGCAGTATTATGTGGAGGGGAACCACGAGGCAATCATCCCTCCCGAAACATGGGAGCTGGTGCAGGAAGAGATGGAGCGGAGGAAGAGCATGGGCGCAAGGTACAGCAGCACGAGCATATTTTCCTCGAAAATCAAGTGTTCCGAGTGCGGGAACTGGTACGGCTCCAAGGTGTGGCACTCACAGGACAAATACCGCAGGGTGATCTTCCAGTGCAACCGCAAGTTCAAGAACGATAAGAAATGCCGGACGCCGCACCTTACAGAGGACGAGATAAAGGATGCCTTCGTGAAAGCCGTCAATGCGGTCATCCCGGAAAAGGATGAGCTGATAGCGAACACCAAGGTGATGATGCGGACATTATGCGACACCACGGAGCTGGAGGTGGAGCAGAGCCGGTTTCTGACTGAGACGAAGATGGTGGCGGAAATGGTAAAAAGGATTGTGGCGGAAAACAAAGCTGAAGCCATGGACCAGGAGGAATACCAGAGACGCCGCAATGAACTGGTCGCCCGGTATGAGGCGGCAAGGGACGGGTACGAAAAAGCATCCGGGGAGATTTCCGACAGGCAGGGAAAGAGGAAAACCTATATGCGGTTTATCGGCGGGCTGCAAAAGCTGGACGGCTTCTGCGGAAAGTTTGATGAGGAACTTTGGACGGCGCTCCTTGACTACGCCACGGTTTATGCCAGAGACGACATCCGATTCACTTTCAAGGCGGGGAACGAAGTGAAAGTTGATGGATAGGTAAAAATGTGTAAATTTCGCTATTTAATATAGAAAGAAAATTTTTTTCTGGGCCGGAATAATCAGTTTCCGGCCCGCATTTTTTAGGTTTAGGGGGGTGCATTTAGGGGGTGCATCGTTGAATTGTATCAATTTCGTTGTACCGATGAACATCGCAACACCGAAATTGATACAATGCAAAATTGCTGAAATGCCTGAAAATAAGCCTTTTCACGGATTCCGCCATTTTGTTTTTTCGGTTTTTGAGCCTTTTTTCCGTTTCGGAAGCTGTTTCGCCCTCCGATTTTGCACCTCCTAGTATAATAATGGTGTAGTCAAGAATGACTACTGGTTAATAGTTACAAAGTCCAATCTAATAAATCTATATAGATATAACAGAAGGAGGAGTTCCCCCTC
>CAJTAL010000054.1 GCA_910574285.1 Lachnospiraceae bacterium
AGCTGGAAGGGACGCCGGTTTATGACCGTATCTTCCTTCTCCAGTCCCTGCGTGGTGTCGGTTTTCTCAGTGCAACCGTCCTGATCGCTGAAATGGGCTCCTTTGACCTGTTTTCTTCCCAAAAGAAGCTTTATGCGTACTTCGGCTTGGATCCTGCCGTGAAGCAATCCGGCAAGTTCAATGGGGACAAAGTCCACATGTCCAAGAGGGGTTCCAGCCTTGCCAGGCGTATCCTGCATATGGTGGCTATCAATAATCTTAAAGTGGATAAAAGGACAAAAACACCAGTAAATCCAGTTATCCACGGCTATTATACCGACAAATGCAAAAGCAAGAAGAAAAACGTGGCTGTCGGGGCTGTCATGCATAAAATCTGCAACATCATTTTTGCCATGCTCCGGGATAATAAACCATTTGAGATCATCACTCCTCAGGAACACTGTGAGCGGTATCTGGCAGCGCATCCTGACAAGGTACGGAACGCAGCCTAACAGGTCTCATGAATTTTAGATAGTTCCACATGGGTGGGCTTATTAAAGTTACCCTTTTTTACATCAAATTCTTCTGAAAAACTTTTTTAATATTTTTCATTTTAGCTATTGACATTTCTTAGCTGGACTTTCAAATAGCGTATATCTTATCAAACTTCTTCTCACTCAAGTCCAAATGATGTGTAATAAACAGAATCGTATATTCCGAATCACTGAGAAAAAAATCTTCAATCAAAGCCGCGTTTTTATAATCCAATGCAGATGTTCCTTCGTCAATAATGTATATCTTTTTCTTTTGTAAAAGAGCTCTCGCAATCCCAATCCGTTGTCTCTGCCCTCCCGATATATTATTCTGCTGATTACTTATCATCCTGTCCAGCCCTTCCTCAGACTCACTGATAAACTCTGTCAGGTTAACTTTTTCCAACATCCGGTACAGCTCTTCATCACTGTATTTTTCTCCCAGCGTAAGATTGAAACGCATCGTATCTGTGAACAGATATGTATTCTGGCTGATATACGCAAACTGCTTCAATACAGACTTATCATGGTAACTCCTTCTTTCGATTCCATCAAATAATATCCTGCCGTCGTATTGATTATTCAATCCAATCACAGCTCTCACAAGGGACGTCTTCCCGCTTCCGCTCTCACCCACAATTGCATAATGCTTTCCAATCTCAAAGGTATAATGCTCCCCGACCTTCACATCTGCCCCCGGATAATGAATCACCAGATTCTCTACAGCTATACTACACTCTATCGAAGGCGCCTCCTGTTGATTCTTCGATTCTGCATCATCAAAAGTCCAATGGTCCAATTTCTCGAATATTCCCTCCGCACTCCTAAGCAGCGTCATGTTCGTAAACAAGCTATCAGTTCCCATCAAAAAACGATTCGTTAAATTGGACATTGCAAATACAACTCCATAATTCACAATTCCAAAGAAAGACAGGATGGCTGCCAGAATATCCAGGGAAAGCTCAAAAATGCGGTAAATACTATCCATCAGCATCTTCATAATCGTTGATTGAATCTCGAAGCGATATTTTTCATTTTCAGATGAAACATAAGTATCTCGAATCTTTTCTGTCATCTTATGAATCTTATCTGTCACAAAGAAAACTTCAAAGCCGCCCAGCAGGTCATATGCACTCTGCGAAAAACTCTCATTACATGCGGACAACTTTTCCACGATCGACTTCAGCCTCTTATCAAAAAGATTCGGGATTATTGATAATATAATTGCGCTTACAATCGAGCATATCAACAGAATCCAGTGAAGCTTCATCAATGCAATTACTGCAAAAACCGTCATACTTGCCCCCTTAACAATTAAGAAAAACGGGGTAATTGCATTCTTTCCTATAAGTTGTACATCGTTCACGAGCCATGAAGCATACTCTCCTCCCTCTTTCCGGGAAAAATTCTCATTACTGCAGACACTTATCTTTTCCATGATTCCATCCCTGAGATGAATATTAAATAATTTACTCAGGTATGCCTGATAGCCCTCCGCAAGATATTGCAGCGCAACAGCGACAATCCATACTAATGCCAAAAAAAAGCCCTTTTTTATCGCATTCTGAATATTTTGAGAATTCAATATGTCATAAAATGACGTTAGCTGATATCCCGCATATATATTTATTGCAGCCGCAACAACTATCAAAACAATACATATTGAACTTTGCAGCTTATAGTGACCTAACAACTTTCTCATTTTATACTTTATCCTCTTCACTACATATCTTAGCATTTACTATATGGCATATTGCAGTTGGTTTATCATGAAAATTCCCGTTTTCTAAATATCCCACACCAATACATTGTGGACATAAGGCATTTTTATTGCACTTATTGCATTCACTTCTTTCTAATTCCTGATTTAATTTTCGAATCCACGTTTTTCGTGTTGAAGAATCTAATATTTCATCTAACCTCTGTTCTAATATGTTTCCAAAACATATATCTCTGAATAATTCACACGGGTTAATATTTCCATTAGGATCTATACGCAACCTGGCTCTCCCTGCTGCACACATTGTTTTTTGTGCATTAATCAATCCTTTTTTAAAAAGCTCATTCAACTGAGATGACGTTACTCTCAATTTTGTAGGACTTAAATCCCCCTTGGTCGTTGGATAAATTAATGGAGTAATTTTGTGTCTGATTTTTTTATTTTTCAAAAATTCATATAATTCCACCACATCTTGATAATTATTTCTAGTAATAACTGTTGATGCCATGGCAATACCTGGGCGATAATAATTTAATCTACTTAATGTCTTTACAGATTTGTCAAACGAACCTTCTACTCCAACAAATTCATCATGTGAAGTTTCTAATCCATACAGAGATATTCTCACTTCCGAAATAGGTAGTTCAACCAACTCACAACACTCTTTCTCCGTTAATAAAGTACCATTAGTCAATACACTTACTATAAATCCTTTTTCACATGCGTATTTGATAATCTTTAAAGCATCCGGGTTTTTAAAACATTCGCCGCCAGTAAATGTAGTCTCAATACACCCTGCATCATGTAACTGATTCAGTACATCCTTTACTACTTCATAATTCATTTTCGTTTTAAAACTATTTATGTCTGTTCCCAAATAACAGTGCTTACATTTAAGATTACAAGAATATGTCAGCTCTATAAAAGTCTTAAATATCTTATTCTGTCTATTGTAATAACCAAAAGCTGTTTGGTATGTATTTTCAGTAATAATCGGGACCGTTGATTCTAATTCATTTCTTTCCAATGCATCAATCACTAATTTTACATCTTCTTGTATTATATCCACAGGAGCACTATATTTTGTACCAAAGAAAACACAAAATTGTTCAAAATCAAATTTATCTTTTTCAATTTTGAGCAACTCATCATATATTAGCATAGCTCCTTCTTCTAAAATAATAAACGGATCCGTCAAAGTACGTTTTCCAATTGCGTAACTTCTCTCCATATCAATTTTTATATATTCATTGTACATATTTGCTTCCTCTCATCTTCTTTGTATATTAAATGTATTTACTTTTTTCTTTTATTTTCTAAAGTTAATTTTTGAATATGCTCCTCAATTTTTTTAGGTCTTTTAACTTTATACATAAAGCAGGGAATACTTATTTTAGTATTATTTCTAGCTAAACATACTGCAATTCTTTCAATTCCTTTAATAACATTTCCTTCAATCACTATACTTACCTCCTAGTATTAAAGATAACCCTTGTAAAAAAGATACACACAAAACAATAATTCCCAATGGCTTGTTGATAACTAAACTACTTAAACAACTTACAACCAAAAATACAGTGATGCCAATCTTAACACTTAGCAACTCTATCTTACTCGCTTCTTCATACTTTTTGTCCTGTGGTGCAAAAACAAAATACACTATTGCGGTTCCTAAAAGTAATACCTCAAAACTCTTTCGCCCTATTGTTACATATATTGAAAATATAATTGGCAAAAAAATCATTACTCCTGATAATAACGTACAAACAAAATCCGATTGAAAATGACATCCCCCCGTCACAACTCTTAAAATTACTAATATAAATATAGCCAATAGAGTTTCTAAAAAAATATTGCATACAAATCCTACAGTTAAATAAATCATCACTTTCAAAATATTATTAAAAATTATCTCTATTCCATATGTAATTACAATTTTTTCAGATTCAGAATACATTCTATATTCATTCATTCTATTAACCAGAAAATTAGCTATAACATGTGTATAATTCTTCATCTCATTTCCCTTTCTGCCTGCTATTTTATCCAATATATTTTACAAATTCAACCCTTTTTCCATCAACGTTACCTTTTTGAGCATGAACGTAATTTAAAAGTACGGTCTAAAAAAACAGAGCCTATTGGCTCTGTCCATAGATTATGTTGATATTTCTATTTTTTGTATAAATATCCCTTTCTCTACCCTACATTCATGAGCAATATCATCATGATCTTGAAGCAAAGACCGGACTACATATAAGCCCACTCCCCTGTCCTCACCTTTTGTAGAATAGCCCTTACAAAATAACTTTGACATATCCGGTTGATTCTCATATTCATTCTTAATCTGAAAAAGAAGCCTGTCATCGGTCTTTGCAATTACAATACCTATTAAACCCTTTCTCTTCTCCACTTCTTCAATTGCGTTATCAATAAAAATTCCTAAGATTCGAATCAAATCATCAAGTTTTTCAAATTTTACATCAATATTTTCTGCTATTTCAACCTGTACCCGAATTCCCTTACCTAATGCCGATAACACCTTTTCAAATAGCAACCCTTTTATTTCCATCGTCTGTATATTTTTAAGCTGCTGCCATGTTTGCATTTCATCAAGCTTACTGTATGACGGTCTCTGTAGCTGCTTATCAAAATATAACTGTAATTCTTCCATCTTATTTTCATGCATATATCCAGCCATCGTAGACAGCATATTTTTATAGTTATGCTTGAATTCCCGGGCATCTTCCATCATATTCTCCAAACAAGCAATATAATCTTCTAATAATTGTCTTTTCTTAATCTCAGCATCCCTGGCTTCTTCCATTCTCGCTTGTTTTGTACAGACAATAATCAGATAGCAGCTAACGAATGCACATAAAAAAAATAAGAAACAGTTAAACCATAAAACATTATTACTGTATTCCACATGATTTCCCCAAAATACATTAATTACAAAAAGTACTATATATATAAACAGATTAATCAAAAGACTATATTTTACTGTAAACGATAATCTTTCTAAATAAAGCATCAGATGCATTTTTTCATATACCAGAAAACGAATCATCTTGACTGTAGACAATAAGATAATACAATATACAATTGAAAATAGTAAATAATATTCCCGTTCTATCACATTTACAGATACTCCAGAAAAAAAAGAAGCTATCAATATCATAACATTGTTAAAAAAGATATTGAACATATAAATCAGGCATGCCAGACAAAGATTTTCCAGCTTATTCTTTCTAAGTATTAGCGACAAAAATATTAATAATCCTGCAAACATCAATATTCCTGCGATACGCCCTATCCGTGGACTCAATATGCCCATTAAGGTTATATATACCACCAGCAATACATACTGCCATATCTTCAGTTTTTCGGTCAATAATCCGCATATTGGCAGCAATACACATACCGCCCCCAAAAAAATATATATTATCTGCATGTTTTCTCTTGCCCCTATCCCTTCATCCTTATCCTGCGCAATTATTCTTCAAAACCCTTTCTACCCCCTTAAGCTCCCGATAAGATACTTCCACCCGAAATCCTCCGGACAAATGCATAAAACGCTCCTTTTTATCCAACTCCTTCATCTTATACCGATTCACAATACACGACTTATTCACGTAGATAAAATCTTTGCCCAACTGCCTATAGAGACTTTTCAGCGGCTCTCTTACGGTAATCATATGATCATGTAGAATCACCTCAGTCAGATGTTTCCCCGCCACCGACTGAATCAAGATAATGTCCTCTATGATCACCTCCGTCACTTTGCTCCCGCAGAACAGGAGAATTGTCTTCTTATTCTTCCTATCCCACCGACTGTCAACCTTCTCAAAGACAACATCCAACCTCTCCGATAACCGATCACTGATTGTCTCCCGGAGAAAATACTCCGGTTCTTTGACAATATAATCCAAAACCTCCAACCTGTATTCGAACGCCTTGTACGCCAAAGGTGCATTCGAAGTCAGAAATACAATACCATGTTCACGGTTCAGACTCTTTAACCGACATGCCAGTTCAAAACCATCCATCTCACAGCCATCTAACTGCACATCTATAAAGAAAAGAGCCGGCGGGCTCTCTTCATGCAGTTTTTTCAGTATGGACTCCGGAGCTCTTTCGGCCGCTGCAATCTGTGCGTCTATCTTTCTGCATGTAACGTATTCTGATATCATATCTTTTATGTAATTTAACTGGATTTCCTCATCCTCGCATATAAATATATGCAGCATCCCACATCTCTCCAATTTTCTTATTAAAAAACCTCACAAAATGACATTACCAGAGCGGTGATATTATTTCATGAAAATCAATTAATGCAATGCTGTACTAGAAAAACAAACGGAAACACAGATATATTACTATCAGCGCGGCTACGCACGCAATCCCTGTCAGCGCGATCTTTTTCTCTTTCTTTTCTCCTTTATCTTTATCAAGGCTCATCGGCTCCATCAACATCCCCCAGGGGCTGTGTTTCTGCATCTTCAAGGTGATACCTTTCTTCTCGCTCTCACCGATGGACTTAAGAAAATCCCTCCAGTTTCCTTCCAATAACCGCATCCCCCGAAGCAGCTCCGCCTGGACGGACTGACCCTTTAACAGCTTCTGGAAGAATCCTGCTTCCTCAGAATACGCCGCCTGCTGCCGGTATACCGCGTCTCCCTTCTTCTCCATAAAAAGCCGGTACGCGTATTCTATCCCTTCCTCGATTGCTTTCTGGGGACTGTGCGTCTTCTCATACACATTCGACGTATATCCATATACTTTATAAGCCCCCTTCTGGGTCAAATAATAATCGATCATTTGGTTGAGGGCGTTCCGTAAAGACGAGTTCACCGCATTATTCCTCCCGGAATTCGCGGCATATATCTGTCCTTTTATAGAGGTCACTGCCGCAAGCAGTCCCAACACCTCTTCATTCCTTGCATTGATCGCCGGATTGGTAAAAAGATTCCCGCTTCCGTTCATGTGGGCGGCAAAACGATTCGCCCCGGCCAGCTCTTTCCCTCCCGGCATCGTCTTACTTCCCAGGAGACTGCCGTTCCCGCCTGCGATAACGCTTCCGCTTCCCCTGGCGCTGCTCACATTCCTTGCCCTCTGGCTCATCTGCAGCTCGCCAGACTGCCGGCGGATATCCAGCGACTGACTCATCCGGACATTCCTGTCCTTCGTCAATTCATAGAATCTTCCCTCCTCAGATGCTGCGGACAGACCACCGGCAGAAGCAGGCGAGGCGGAAGCGGTATACATACCATTTTTGCCCCTGCCGCTTACTGCTCCCTGCCCCTGTGATTCCGGCATGAAATAGCGGGTGTTTCCCGTAGAATTCACATTTCCCCGTGCAAAGAATCTGCCCGCAGCCCTGGCGGAGATCGACTCACCAGTCGTTTGTTTATATACACTTGATTTAATCAGGTTCAGAGTCTCCTTCTGACCTGTCTGTTCCAACATATCCATCAGGTCTTTCAGATCCACATCCATCAAAAGCGTCAGCTTTAAGACCAGGACCTCGTTCAGCCTGTCTATCTGAAGCGCCTGCTCCTCTCCTGCCGTATGTGTCAGGATCGCTTCCAGAAGGGCGAGATAAAGCCTGGACAATTCGTCCAGATGTTCGGATAGCTCCCTGTCCCCTGCCGGTATCCAGTTCTGAAATGCCTCCCACTGCTCCTTCATCATCTCCAGAGTCCATTTTATATCCTCATCCTTCAGGAGCCTTTTCTCTATTCCGAACCATTTGCTTTGTTCCGAAAGCTCCGACGCGTCCCGTTTTTTTTCCGTCCGGTCCCTCTCGTCCTTATTTTCTTCCTTTCTTGAAGCGCTTTCTTTCAGAATCTCTTCCTTCATCTCTGCCGCATGTCTGGCCGCTTCCTCAATCAATACCTGCCCTGCGGCAAGCTTCGCGCTCTTTCCGGCAAGCCTTGCATCCGTAACAGCCACTGCCGCCGCCGCTGCCGCGGAAGCCTGAGAATTACCCGCTTCTTTCACTCCTGGCATAACCGTACCTCCTTAGCGCATATTTTGCGATGCAGCGACGCCGTCCATCGCAGATACCTTTTCGGTCGTCACTCGACATATTCAAAAAAAGGGAACGTGAGTATCTTCTCCCGTTCCCTTCCGCATACATCCAAATCTCTTCTCTATTCTGCTTTTCCGGCTTTCTCATAGTAGCTGTCGAACAGATCGCCGATGGCGCTATGCGTCTCATCCGTAATAGACGGAAGCTTGCCGCCCCAGGACTTCGTCGCCTGCTCAAAACCTTTCTCTACCGCAGCCTGCATCTTTTTCATCTTCTCCGGATCATCGCCTGCCAGTGCATAAGCAAAATCAAAGATTCTCTGTGATGTCTGCTTTACACCCCAGTATCCGTCCTCAGAGATAGCCTCCTGCGCGTCGGCTTTCGTCTGTGCGTCTACCGTATAATTACCGCTGGCGATCATCCTCCACATCGCGTCTCCGCCCTGTGCGGCAGCGCCCGTAATTCCCTGTTTCTGGAACATCTGGGTCATCATGTTGGTGAAACGAGCCATCTGGTTATCCAGATCTGCTTTCAAGCTCTGTACCAGCGCCGCTCTTTCGGAGTCGCTCATCTTGTTCGTAACTCTCGTATCCTTGCTGAATTCTACGCGGTCTGTATTCGTCTTATTATTATCTACGCCTTTTACCGCATCCTTACTCTGTTCCTCAGTCACTTTATCCGCTGCTGCCGCCCGGTTTGCATTTACAGAAGCATAGCCTGTCGCTGACTGGACATTCTGATAATAAAGGTCATCGATTTTCATCTGTATTGCCCCCTTTTCTTTCTTTTCATTCTTTGGAAAAAATTTTTTCTATGTTCATATTTGTATTATCGGCGGAAAAAAAGAAAAGTTAAGGGAATATCTGTTAAATAATCCCTTTTACGGACAGTACATTAACGCACCGTCCGTTCTCTCTTCACACAACGTTCACACCACCGATACAGATCCTCATATACCTGCTCCCGGTTCGTCTCATTCAGGATCTCATGCCTGCTGCCCGCATATAATTTAATCGCCGTCTTCTCTATACCCGCATCTTTATACTTCTTATATACTTTCTTCACATTCTTGCCGAACGCCCCCACCGGATCATCCATTCCGGCGGTAAATAATATAGGCAGATCCTTCGGGATACGCTCAATACTCTCTTTCCTTGCCAGAACTTTCATTCCCTCGAACATCTGATAATATCCGCCCAGAGTAAACCGGAACATACACAAAGGATCCTCCACATATTTCCTGCGAAGCTTCCGGTCCGATGTAACCCAATCCCTGGCAGTCTCGCTGGGTTCGAATCTCTTATTAAATCCGCCGAAGCTTAAATTATCCACGAACTTGCTGCGGTATCTCCATCCCTTGAAAAGCGCCGTGATCCTGCATAACAACTGACCTGCCACAAGTACCGCCATCGGCTGATATCCGGTCCCCATAATTACCGCGCCCGCGAGTCCTTCTCCGTACATCGTCAGATACTGCCGGAGGAGGAAGGAACCCATGCTATGCCCCAGCATCAGATACGGCAGATTCGGATACTCCTTCTCCGTCATTACCCTCAACTGCTGTATATCGCCTATCACAAACCGATTCCCATCCTGTTCCGGAAAATATCCATAATCCGCTTCCGTATTGATCGATTTGCCATGACCTAAGTGGTCATGCCCGACCACACAATAGCCGTGTTCACACATATAAGAGGCAAATTCTTCATAACGCTCAATATACTCCACCATACCGTGGCAGATCTGCAGTATTCCTCTGACTTCGCTTTCCGGTATCCACTCTATCGCATGAATCTGTGTCTTTCCATCTCTGGATAGATAATAAAAATCTTTTTTCATCATATCTTATACCTGTCTGTCTTCCATCTTTATATATTCTCTATGCTCCGCCAGCGGTCTGTACGCCGGACGAATGATCTTGTCAACATTCCTTAACTCTTCCAGACGGTGGGCGCTCCACCCTACGATACGCGCCGCGGCAAAAATCGGCGTATACAATTCCGACGGCAGATCCAGCATACTATATACAAGCCCGCTGTAGAAATCCACATTCGCGTTAACACCCTTATAGATCTTTCTTCTCTCTGCGATCACCTTCGGCGCCATACGCTCCACTGTCTCATAAAGGGCATACTCATCTTCGCAGTTCTTTTCCTGGGCAAGCTGCTTTACAAAGCCCTTGAAGATATCTGCTCTCGGATCCGATACGGAATAGATCGCGTGTCCCATTCCATAGATCAACCCTTTGTTGTCAAACGCCTTTTTCTCCAGAAGATTGCAAAGATACTGACGCACCTCGTCCTCATCCTTCCAATCCTTCACAACTTTCTTCATATCTTCGAACATCTGCGTCACTTTGATATTGGCGCCGCCATGCTTCGGTCCCTTCAGAGACGCAAGCGCCGCCGCGATCGTAGAATAAGTATCTGTTCCGGAAGAAGTAACCACATGCGTGGTAAATGTCGAATTATTTCCGCCGCCGTGATCCATATGAAGCACGAGAGCCATATCAAGAATCTTTGCCTCAAGCGCCGTATACTTCCGATCCTCACGGAGCATCATCAGGATATTCTCGGCCGTAGACAATTCCGGCGACGGCGCGTAGATGAACATGTCTTTCCCCTGGCGGTAGTTATACGCATGATAACCATATACCATCAGCATCGGGAATTCACTGATCAGATTCAGACATTGGCGCAGCACATTCGGAAGCGACGTGTCGTCCGCCTTGTCGTCATAAGAATACAGATTCAGAATAGATCTTGACAGACTGATCATCATATCCTTGCTCGGCGCTTTCATGATAACATCCCTGACAAAAGTCGGCGGCAGCGTACGGCGTTCCACCAGCATATCGTGAAATATTGCCAGATCCTTTTCATTTGGAAGTTCCCCGAACAACAACAGATATGTAATCTCCTCAAAGCCAAAATGATTGTCTGATAAAAATCCCTTAACCAGATCCTTGATATTGTACCCGCGGTAATAAAGATTTCCTTCACACGGAACTTCTTTCCCGTCCACCAACTTCTTCGCGCATACATCGGAGATATTCGTCAGGCCCGCAAGGACGCCCTTTCCATTCAGATCGCGCAATCCTCTCTTTACCTCGTATTTTGTATAAAGTTCCTTATCAATCTCATTTTTCTGTGAACACAGCTCGGCAAAATGTTCTATCTCCGGTGTGATCTCAAATAATGAGAATTCGCTTCTTTTCTCCATCAAATCTCTCCTCTCCATATCTTATAAAACAATAGTTACTTAAAGAACACTAATGTTCCGGCCGGTTATCCGTCAGATAATCACTTAGTTCTGCAAATTCTTCCAGAGTCAGAGATTCCCCCCTGACGCTCGCTCCCCTGCCCAGCTTCTCTACCGCCTGGATAATCGTTTCTTTAGGAAATGACAGCCTGTCCGAATTATTAAGCCCGTTAACCAGCGTCTTGCGCCTCTGGCTAAAAGACGCTCTGATGATATCAAACAATAAATGTTCGTCCTTAACCTCCACCGGCGGCTTCTTATGGCAATCCAACCGAATCACCGCAGATCCGACCTTCGGTCTCGGCATAAAACAATTCGGCGGCACGTTCGCCACGATATAAGGGCTGGCATAATACTGAACGGCTAACGACAACGCTCCGTAATCCTTGCTTCCAGGTCCCGTCTGCATCCGGTCCGCGACTTCCTTCTGTACCATAACCGTGATACTTTCCACCGGCACATGACTCTCGAACAGTCCCATAATGATCGGCGTCGTAATATAATACGGGAGATTTGCCGCTACTTTCACAGGCTTTCCGCCATTTTCCTCCATTACAAGCTCATTGATATCTATTTTCAGAATATCCTCATTGATAATCTGCACATTTTCATATCCGCCAAGTGTATCAGTAAGTATAGGAATCAGGTTCTTATCGATCTCTACCGCTATGACTTTTCCCGCTGTCTCCGCCAGATATTGCGTCATCGTGCCAATCCCCGGACCGATCTCCAACACCGTGTCTTCTTTACTGATCTGCGCCGCCGTTATAATCTTGTCTAATACATGAGGGTCAATTAGAAAGTTTTGTCCGAATTTTTTCTGAAATGAAAAATTATATCTTTGCAAAATCTCTATTGTATTCTGTGGAATCCCTAAGACTGGTCTGTTCATGTATGCACTCCTGAAATTAAAGTGATGAGAGATATTATACAATATTTTTCTGATTTTTGATATAGCAAAAGAATTAAATAATAATTAAGAAAATGTGAATTATGATTTCCCCGAATCTCCGGCATATTTCATTCTGATTATGCACATACTAATCGCGAGGTGATAGAACATGACTTTTCAAGATGAATTTCCAATCGGATTTACCATGTCGCTGGCACAGCACACCGACATCCTTACACAATTCGCATCTCTACCGCCGGATGAACAGCAACGCATCGTAGACGGATCGCGTCAGATGAAAAGCCGCCAGGAAATGCAGAATTATGTAGAAAATATGTTCCAGGGATAAGGCCGGGCCTTATCCCTTTATTTATTTTTTTGTTACTTTGTTTATTTTTGTTTCACAGATCAGGTACTTGTGATTAACAGTAACATTTAGTATAATAAATTACCGGAGGCAAAGATTATGACCAAATTAAAAAAAATATTTTTTGTACTGTTATGTACCGCATTGTTCCTGACAGGCTGTTCCGAAGAAGCCCAAGATACGGATAAGCCCGTTCAGTCAGAAAATCAGACTGCCGAAACTAAAAAACCGGCAGACACTGAAAAAAAGAAACCGAAAACAAAACAAGCAGAAAATACGGAAGAAAAGCCGTCTGATAAAGAAGTTTCCAAAGCAGATACCGAGGACAAAGGTGAAGAAAAGGGGGAAGATGAGGAAAAAAAGGAAGATTCCGAAAAAGCACAGACAATTGTTATAGATCCCGGTCATTCGGCTGTCACAGCAGAAGGAACGGAGCCGTTAGGCCCCGGCTCTTCCGAATACAAGAGCGCCGATACCGGCGGCACAAGCGGCGTCAGCAGCAAAGTACCGGAGTATGAACTGACACTGAGTATCTCCCGTCAATTAAAACAAGTTCTAGAGAAACGGGGTTACACCGTTATTATGACACGCGATACCAACGATGTCCCTCTTAGCTGTGTCCAGCGCGCAGAAATCGCAAATAACGCTGATGCCGACGCATATATCCGCATTCACGCGAATGGTTCGGAAGACCAGTCGGCAAACGGAGCCATGACTATCTGTACCACTCCGCAGAATCCCTACATATCGGAGCTGTATTCGGCAAACAGGCTGCTTTCAGACTGCATCCTCAATAAGCTGTGCGAAACAGCAGGCTGCAGGAGAGAGAGGGTATGGGAAACCGATACGATGAGCGGCAATAACTGGAGTAAAGTTCCCACTACGATCGCAGAGATCGGATATATGAGTAATCCGCAGGAAGATATGAAAATGCAGACGCCGGAATATCAGTCTCAGATTGTTCAGGGAATAGCTAAGGGAATCGATACTTATTTCGGATACTGATACATACGGATAGATTCAGCCTTTGAGCCGGAACAGATTATCCTCTTAGCGTGAAAAGGAGTCGGAGCTTATGAAAGACCAGCGGGAACACTTCCTGATGAACAGGGATGAAAAAGTAATGCTTTTCTCTTCTGCCAAAAACGAATATGGAGAAATCTTGTTGGAGGAACTGGATGTTTTCGGTAATCCGCTTCCGCTCGGATTTGAGGATATCCAGAGTTTTATCGCCCACAGACAGGCTCCGAAGCACAGGAAACATATCCTGAAGCTCCTGCGCCAGGCGGAATGCGAGGATCTGCAAGGTTTTCTTGAAGTATCGAAAGCATTAAGCCTGAATGATACCTTCTGGGTCAAATCCGCAGACAGTCAATTGTGCTGGAGAGAAGTATCGCTTTATCAGAATGATTTTAACGAGGTCATCGCACAGATTGCGTTTGACGGGGGCGATTATAAAACCGATTTTTCCTCCACATCGCCGGAATACGGAACAGACGGATTCTATGCAAAATGCTGGATTCGCCGGGGAAATGAGATATATTTGCTGAAAACCGGATCTGATTCCTATGAAATCGAGCCTTTTTCTGACTTTTATGCATCACAATTGGCAGAGATCCTCTGTCCGGATGCTGTGAATTACGAGATCGGAGAATGGCACGGAAGAATCGTTTCCTGCTGCCCGTTATTTACATCCGAATCGAAAGGATATGTCCCGGCAATAAGGCTATTGGATGAGCGAAAGCATAATAAGGTTGCTTACCTGATGGAATATTTTTCCAGGATAGGGCTTGAGGATGAATTCCGCAGAATGATCGTGCTGGATGCACTGATTGTTAATGAAGACCGCCATGCGGGAAACTATGGATTTATGGTAGATAACCGAACGCAGGAAATCCTTGGCATGGCTCCCATGTTTGACCACAACCGCAGTCTTTTGTATGGCTTGAAATCTCCTGAGAAAGTATCAGAATACCTGAAGCAGCAGATTCCAAGAATCGGTATGGATTTTAATGTAACGGCTCACAGCCTGCTGACCCCGCGGCTTAGACAGGACTTGCTGAATCTTAAAGGTTTTCATTTTCGGCAGGATGGGGAACTTGATCTTCCAAAAGAACGGATTATCATGTTGGAACAGGTTGTGAACCGGCAGATCGACAATATCTTAAGCGGAACAAGCTTGTATCACTACAGAGCGTAAAGGGGCTGTCGGATACAATGGAAGAACGTAAATTACAGAAAATAGTAACAAAAGATATTCAAAAAGGCATTTTCTATAAAAAAATATCTTGTATACCAAAAGACGATTCAACAAACATGTTTGGATTATCAATTAATAATATTTTGAAACGGAAATATGCGGAGTATACTTCTGATATTATAAAAGCCTTAAAATCAGATCTTGACATTGTGTCTGATATAAAAAATATTAATATGTCAAATGGGCACTTATATCCTGACATTTTAACCTTTGGGTCAGACCAGAGATTCTATTTGTTCGAACTTAAAGTCGGTGAGAAGACCGAAAGAGAAACGGTTACGGAATTAATGGCATATAGGCAGGAAATACGAAACCGTCTTCCTTTATTAGGGAAAAATGAAATCTGTTTTATTATCATTTCAGAGGATTATTCCGTATTACTGAGACACGCTGTTATGTCATTACTATATGAAAATATTCCTGTTACATGTTTGACGCCTTATTATGATAGTAAAAATGAAGAAATATATAAATATCAAATTGAAAATATTATTGATTGGACAGAGATTAATACAGAGATTACAAAACAATTATTTGAAGGGTATTCCATATTATGGTATAGCAAAAGAAATAAGGAAAAAATTAATCTGGCTAAATTTACAAAAGAGAGAATATTTGCAATTGACTATTTCAAAAATGAAGCCGTAAAAAACGGACAAAGCGGGTTTGTGTATATTTGGGACAGAAATACACACGATAATGCCCTCTATGCAACAGGATCAGATTTTGGGATTTCAGTGTTTACAATCAATTCGTATGCTTTAGTATATCCTGTTTTAGGAAATTATAAAGATCCATTATCAAAATTTGTGTCGAAAAAAGAACAAGAAGATGTAACAGGGCCTATTTTTGAGAAGGAAGTAACAAAGATAAAGGAATTAATGAAAAATAATTATTATCTGGAAGTAGAAACATTTAATAATTTGAATTGCTATGAAAATATGGTTTTTTCACATTTTTCCGTTAAATACTGTGATGCATGGGGTGATTTGGGAGCAGAATTCAGAAAATTATATTACAAGCATCGAAAAAAACTATTTGCAGAAGAGGAATTTAATAATCCAGATGTTTTTATGAAACTCATAAATATATATTTTTTTAATTTTCCATTTAGGAAATGCAGCGGGAAAGGAGAATATTTTGAGTTAGGTGCTTTATTTTACATCGCAATAAATGAAGGAGAGATTCTGGATACTTATTATTGTACGGAGGCAGATTTCTATCGTATGAAAACAATCTGGAATTTGTTGTTTTGCAGTATGTACAGAATCATGCCAGAATATATAATTGATAAGAAAAACCATCTTAATTCTTATACATTGAAAAATATTCTTTTGCGATTAAAAAAAGCAGATAAGGAGTTTTGTTCGAAAATAAAAGACAAAAATAACAAGTACGCATATATTATGGGGAAGCAATATGCCTATCATAGTGAAACAGTACCTGAAAGTTTTATGAACCAGGGAGAGTCGGTAGGTAATTTTTTATGTGATGAAGATATAGATTTTTCGAAGTTGCAGCAATATTTTTATGAAGAATTTTTGATTTTGGCAAACCGAGCAAAACATAAAAATACAACAGATGAAAGTGATTTGATTTTATTGGAAAGAATATGTATCGACAATGATATCTGGAATCCGAATTGGGAAGATATAAAAGCTGAATATAATATAGATAAAAGGAAAAAAATCGTATTTGAACAGTTACAAAATTTTTTGTCAAATGATTATATGAAAATTGATAAGAATAAGTTTTCTTCCGATTCAATAAAATACAATTTAAGAAATTTATTGAATGCAAATTCCGATGGCTCTTTTTCATATCAGGATTAAGCTCTGCGTTCACATTCCTGTTCCCTCCAAAGCTACAGCAGAGCTTTCCTTCCTATATCTTCAAATCCAAATTCGCTCCAACTTGTTCCTGCACTCATGTTCAGCGATTATTTAGAAAACAAAAAATCTTTCACAATATCCGCAAACTTCTCTGCGTTTGATAATATAGCGGGATGATTGCCTGTTGGGAATAAATATGTTTTACCATTCGATATAAGCTGTTCCATTTGACTATACTCCTCGTCAAGATTTCTACGGCACATTGTATCTTCCATGCTGCCAACAAATAATATCGGTAATTTAAGCAATTCTAAAGGCTTATGGAATAATGGGAATTTTGAATCAGCACATTCTATCAATGCCTTTGTATTAAGATCAACAACGGTTTCCCAATCTTCTCCTTGACACCATTCATAAAACTGTCTGGAAAAATCGTCATTTTTTGCATCCATTCTCTCTTTTAAAAGATTTTCCGAAAAACCATTCTGCAATGTCCTTCCATCAAAGCTATCTGCAACAACCTTATGTACAAGGTCCGGACGTTCTAATGCAGCATTAACGGCAACCCATGCCCCGCCGCTTGTGCCTATCAAATTCACTTTTCCATAATCTAAATATTCCAAAAACGCTATCACTTGCTGAGCCTGTGAATACCATAAATCCGGCGGAAATTCCTCTACCCTATCAGATTGTCCATTCCACTTTGGTAATCTGAACATATCCGGCAGTTTCGAGAAGCTAAAAGCTGCTTTGTATCGGTATTATCTCCCCAATGCTTTCTGTTTTCACTCTTTTTGGGGATATATATGGTTTTACCATCAACATATTTTTGTATTTGCTCCAATAACTCCTTCGGCAATAAATCAATCGGATTTTGACAGCCCACTTTGCACCTCCTAATAATTTCTTAGGATTAGCAAAGGCTATTGTCATTTGAAATTATAATATGTCTTTATTGATGTATGCAATAGCCTTTGCTATGCAAAAATTCTTATTCCCATTAATCAAACACTTCCTTTCTCTATAATACCAATATTGTAACATATGCGTTTTGTACTGTCTATAAAATCTCATTCAAACGGGGAATTTTCAAACGGGGAAATACCTCAGCGTATACAAATTAAAAAAGATCCTTATCTTTTATTATCCGTAGTTCCAGATTTCATATCCCTGTCTTCTGGCTGAATCATATACCGGCATCATATTCTTTTCCAAAATATTATAAAATACTTCTTTGGAATTTCCCTTCCGGTACAATTCCTGACCTGCCCATATGCAATGCAGGTTATCCCGATAACAAGCTTCAAATCTTTTGTGAATTCCCGGTTTAGCATGAATCATCTCATATAGCAGATACTGATTACCTGCAAATTCTTTAAAAAATGGTTCCCATTTTGGCAATCGGTTACTTTTCGACGAATTCAAAGACGAATCCATCGGCATAAGATTCCATAATTCATCATTCATCACAAATGACCACGGAATAAAATGATCCATATCGTACTGCTTTTCCTGGACTGGCTGTCCTGTGAAAACATCACGAATTTCCTGCTCTTCCATAACCCCCTGCCAAAGCTGCCGCACACTTGAAAGCTTTCGCATCTTTTCATCCATTGGTGTAAGTTTATAAATCAAGCCGGGGACTTCCGGATTATTATTTTGAAGCCACTTTACTTTTTCATATTGGATCCATCCAAGTATATTGACCATATTATCCTGAATCATCGCCACCCAATCCGGATGAAAATATACTTCTTTTTTTATCTTGCTACTATCGCCCAATATGTATGGCAACGGAGTCACCTGTTCGTTTATTTTTTTGATATATGCAGTGATACGTTTTACACTTCCCCAGTCTGCCGCTTCCTTACTTCTTGCAAAGAATCCGGCTAATGCCCTGTATGGCACCATATTGGTCAACTGTCCTTTTGCTTTCTTTAATTCCGTCTGATACTTCTTAATGGCATTTTTAATTTCTACCTTAGATGCATTCGCCGGAAGATCACTCAATGCTGTCAACTGCAGAATTGCCCTCTCCAAACCATCTCTAACTAATCCGTCTGCCTGCATTCCACTGAGATGAATATGAAACTCTCTGACAGAATACCAGGCATTGACAATCATTTCATCAATGATCTCATCAAATGTTGTATCTGTCTTTCCTTCCGAAATAATATGTACAACTGCTTCCAGCCAGTAAAACTTATAACAGTAAGATGGATCTTTCATCATTTGAGAGAATCCTTCGATATCCAGTTTATTATAATATTTTGCCTCAATATTTAGCAGAGATCCTCCTTGCGCAGCAATATATTCAACCATCTCTCGTCACATCTTCCTTCCCTGACATCTCGTGTAACCCACATTTTTTCAACTCTCAATCCTTGAACCGGTCTGATCAATTCTATAAACTCTGTTTCAATAAAATCTGTAAAGTACCGTCCATTACGTTCACCTTCAAATGTGCCATACTTAAAAGATGTATAAATCTCACCATTACTTTTCAATGCGTGGAGCATTTTATAAAATATATTCGGTAGTTCTACTTTGGGTAAATGAAGAATAGATGCACACGCCCAGATTCCATCATATTGATTCTCATCATTCAGTTCTTCAAAAAGCATCTGTTTTACGTGAATGCCTGTGTAATCGGCTGCTATCTTACACAAGGATTCAGAACCATCCGTTGCTGTAACATGGTATCCATGATCCAGAAAATATTTTGTATCGCGTCCAGAACCACAGCCGAAATCCAGAATAGCGGCATTTTCTGATAAATGTTCCAAAAATATTTGCTGTATATCAGCAAAATCAACAGCTTTTGTATCTTCAGCAAAACCAACAGCATTATCATTATAATAATTTATCGTTATCGTATTCTTCATACTCAGCCTCATATTAAGATGTGTAATCTTATTCTTTTCACATAAGAAAAGTTTTTCCGGAAGTCCTTATTAAACTACTACTGTTCAATAAGGTATAACTTTTCGTAATGAACTAATTCATCCAACGGAATACGCTGCGACGCATGCCGTTCTGGGTCAGCCGAGCTTCCGTCTGCATATCCTATTGCTAAAATGTTGATAGGCTCAAGGGTGTCCGGAAGACTAAATTCCTGTTTGATAACATCGGGCTTAAAATAGCATATCCATACAGAACCTAACCCCAACTCAGTTGCTTCCATCATCATGTGGTCTGTAAGGATTGACGCATCTATATCAACTGTCTTTTTGTTATCAAACGGGCGTGTCCATGCTTTCGTATGCTCGGAGCAAACGATGATTGCCAAAGGCGCTCCATAAAGATTTGCCGCTTTTCCTATTTTGCTCAATCCCTCGTCCTCCTGCACAACGATAAGACGGACAGGCTGTAAATTTGCAGCCGTAGGTGCGACATGGGCAGCTAATAAAATTTTTTCCAGCTTTTCTGGCTCTACCTTTTTGCTTTTGTAATCACGGACAGAATAACGTGATTTCGCAATTTCTAAAAATTCCATAAGTATTCCTCCTGTTAAACTTGTATTTTAGGTTTCCCTGTACTATAATTATATCGCAAACAAATTTAAAAGCAAGAATGTACTTTTTAGGTATATACTATCCAAAAAGTAAGTTAGGAGAATTTCTATGAGTGTGAATTGCAAAAGCAGTTATAACTGTCCCGTAGAAGCAACGATTGACTTAATTGGCGGGAAATATAAATCAGTTATTCTGTGGCATCTCATGGGTAAAACCCTGCGGTATAGTGAACTGCATAAATTAGTCCCCAAAGCAACTGATAAAATGTTGGCGCAGCAGTTAAGAGAACTTGAAAACGACGGACTGATAAACAGAAAAGTTTATCCTGTCGTTCCTCCTAAAACGGAATATTCTTTAACAAACTTCGGCAATACGCTTGCCCCCATCTTAGATGCTATGTGCGATTGGGGAAGTATCTATTTAGATGAAGTAAACACTACGCCAGCTTGCCGCAAATCCAAAAAGTAAAAACAAATGGAAAGGGTTCCCCTTTGCCTGTTCTTTTTATCACAATATTTTGCAGACGTCAATCTATTTTATGAAGCCAGAATATTTTTCTAATTCCTGGGGCGAAAGCTCAATCGCGCTATTAGAACTGCCACACGCAGGGAATACGGTAGCGAAGCGTTTCAGCGATATATCTAAATAAACTTCCACACCTTCATTTACAACAAATGGACAGATACCTCCGACAGCGTGTCCAACTAAGGGTTCTGCTTCATCGAAAGACAACATCTTTGCTTTTTCCCAAACTGGGCTTTATACTTTGCATTATCAATCTTGGCATCACCTGCAGTAACAATCAATATCACCTTTTCCCCTATGTGGAATGACAGCGTTTTTGCAATACGGCTTTCCTCGCAATGTAAAGCCTTGGCAGCAAGGGGTACGGTTGCACTTGAAATTTCAAATTCCTATATCCTTCCGTCAATTCCCCTTGTTTTGAAATATTCTCTTACTTTTTCAATAGACATATGAGTTTCTCCTGATTAAATGCTTCACAACTGTGGATAGGGTCAAATTTTCCTTAGTCAATTCTGTTAAATCAATATTGGTATTATCTATGTCTAATTTAGACTCATCTATATTTCCACTATTTAAAATATCTTTTTTCTTTTCTTCTACATTTTTTTCAGAAATTTCCAATATCCTCTCAACCGTATCTTCCATGATTGTTTGAGATTCCTTCTCTTTTTTCTCTGTTGCTTTTTCTTTCAGTTTTTCTTCCCTCTCTGCTTTCTCTTCTTGTTTTGCTATTTTCTGAGCCTTCATCAATTCCTCTTGTGCTTTATCCAAGGATTCGTCTGCCTTATTCAGTTCATTCCCACCATATTTCCCTGCGCGTTCTACCAATTCCAGATCCGGATTTTGCTTTCTTAATTCTCTTGACACCATGTTCATTGGCTTTAAAGCCGCTTTCGCACTAGAATCTGCAGACATCAACGCAAAACTAAAACCTCCAGATATTAAATTTGTCATCTTCCTTACCTCCCTACATCATTTTAAAAATAATTGTTGAAATATATTTATCGCTATTCTCATATGGAATTTCCAGCGTTTCCTCTTTTCCATCATAATCTACATCAATAAAATTTCCTCTTCCTCCAAAACCTGGTAGTTTTTCGTATCCACCAAAAAGAATCGAGAAATTAGTTGCCTCTATTTTGTAATCTTTCAAAACAAGATTCATTGTACTTCTGTCAATAAAAACTTTCTCTCCATCTACTGAAATTGCTTTCCTTAAAATTCTGCTATTCTCTAAAATCGTTGTTTTTCCCATATCATCTATCAAAACCATATCATAAAGTTCTTTATAACGCGGCAAAGAGTTTTCTTTTATACAAAAAAATATTCCTACTAATACCGACAGACTGCAAACACATAAAATATAAACCCACCATTTATTATAAGACCTATAACCCGCAATCTTCATCACCCTTTGCTTCGTATCTATATAATTTTTCTCTCCTACAAATGTTGCCATAGTTTCAAAAGTTGTTTTTTGCAGAACCCTAATGGATTTAATAGGCATTTTCCCATATTCGTATGCCTCCTTACCACTCCGTTGTATCGTAACTTTATCGCATATATCTTCCATATCTTCTCTGAAATCTTTCAGACAAATTGTCAAGAAGAAATTGGGCCACAGCAAAATCCGTAGCACATCCCATAAAAAGTAACACCATAAATGTCCCAACCGAATATGGGTGTTTTCATGAAGCTAAACCATCTTCAATTCTTCTGTCTCAAAATTATCAAGCATTACTTTAGGAATTACAATTTTAGTATAAAATAATCCTGTAACAAATGCTCATGTACGGTAAAGAAGCAAGCAACCGAAAACAAGAGATAGACCGCCAGCACCACACTATTCCGAACTATAAGGCATTTAAGAAGAGATTGCATTTACAGAACAAAACTTTTCCATGCTTATTCAAAACATACAGTACGGGAGTAGGATAACCTATTCCCATTTTCTTTAAGATTACCATTGAGAACCGTATCAAAGTACAGTATAATATCAAATGGAATACAGGCAAATGGAGAAAAGCATAATGATACATATAGCAATTTGTGATGATAACAAACAAAGCGTTTCCTGCGCTGAAACCATTACCGATAAATTTTTTAAGGAGCATTGCGTGGACTGTAAAACTCAGACATATCAATCCAGTGAGAATTTGCTGTACGACTTACAGGATGGAATCCATTATGACTTACTTCTTCTGGATATAGAGATGCCCGGAATGGACGGGATGGATTTAGCAAAAGTGATTTACGATACTATGCCCGCTGCGAAAATCATTTTTATCACATCTCATTTGGAGTATGCGATTACAGCGTATGAATTTTCGGTGTTTCGGTATATTCCCAAAACGGTCATAGACGAAAAATTACCGTTTGCGTTGGAGGATTATTATAAACTGTACCGTCTGGAAAGAAATGAATTTTACACGGTTGAGATTAAAAATCATGTTGAGCAGTTACCATATAGAGAAATACTGTATATTTTAAAAGATGGAAAATATGCTGTATTTCATTTAGCGGGAGGAAAAACGCAATCGGTACGAAAAACACTGTCGCAGGTCTTTGAGGAAATAAGCAGGGAATATTTCTGTTTTGCGGACAGAGGATGTATCGTAAATCTGGTAAATGTGATTGGTATAGATGATGCTGGTATACTCTTTTCGGACAATCAATGTGTTGTAATCAGTAAAACGAACATTTCCGATTTTAAGATAAAAATGCTCCGCTTTTGGAGGAAGCAAATATGATTGGCATTCAAATATGTGTGGAATGGCTGGTAACATTCGTTGAATCGTTTTTTTATTTTTCAATTATTCATGTGTTAGCACCAACACAGTTCAAAAAGAAAAAGCAGATTATTATGTTTTTGGCAGTTGCAAACATTATTACTGTTGGAGTAATTTTGTTGAATTTTATAGATATTTCATTTAGTCTCGTAACGATTGTTTATGGTGCTTTTGCATATTCATTTGGTGCATGTATACTGTTTAAGGGAAATTATTTTAGTTTTCTTTTTGTGGCGGTGGTTTATCTTACAGGACTGAATTTTGTGGAAGGTTCCATTTTAAGATTCATAGAGGATATTACTGGCTATGCGGTTTCAGCACAACTTCAAGCTGGTTTCAGCACTATGCGCTTATATTTGGTTATCTTATTTAAACTGGTAGATGGGCTTATTATATGGATTGTCCATTTTATATTAAAAAGGGCAACAGTACAGTTGGGGAAAGTCCGAATTGCATTGGCGGGAGCTGTATTAGGATTTGTCAGCGCAACTTATTGGATGTCAACAAATATCGTAACAAATTTTAAGGCGGATTTGTTCCAGGCAATTTTAGCACTGGCGTTTGTCTTTATTATCTGTTCGGCTTATTTCTATTATCGTTTATGCCAGATACGGAAAGAACAGGAAAGTATTGCTCTGCAAAATGAGCTGCTGGCAAAGAATTATCAAGTTGCGAAAGAATCTTATGAATCAAATGCCCGCCTGTATCATGATATGGAAAATCATTTTTCCATGATTCAAAGCTATCTGGCAGACGGTAAGGTTGAGGAAGCAAGGGCATATCTTGACAGGCTCGGCAAAGACAGAGCTGCTTATTCTGTAGAACAGTTTACAGGCATTGAGGCTGTTGATTATATTTTGAGCCAGAAAGCCGAACTTGCAAGACAGCAGAATATAGAAACAAGTATTCATGCGGAATATCCAAAAGACTGTAAGATAGACCCGGTTGATTTATGCACAATCTTGACAAATCTTCTGGATAATGCGATGGAAGCGTGTAGAAAGCTGCCAGAAGCATCCGCAAAAATGCTTTCCGTAACAATCCGGCGTATTAACCAATTCATTATTATACAAATTGCGAATAGCTGTATAGAAGAACCGGTAATCAGCAAAGGAAATTTTAAAACATCCAAGACAGATAAAAGGCATCATGGATGGGGAATGAAAAATGTCAGATTGGCAGTAGAAAAATATCACGGAACAATGGAGCATGAATATAACAAGAATATGTTTACTGTAAGCATCATGCTTTTTTATCAATAAATTCGAGGGCAGTTACCCGTTGTTTTAAGGACAGTTGCGGTAGCTGCTTTTTTGTATGTTAAAGTATACGTATAGAAAAGGAGGGAAACGAATGCCAAAACTAATTCTTGCAATTTTAATCTTGATTGTACTGGCTGTCATTGCCGTGCTGGTTTATTTCAAACAGAAATAGGAGGAATCACTGTATGAATGAAAATATTATTCTGGATGTCCGGCATCTTCGAAAGGGATACAAGAAATATCCTGTATTGAGAGACGTATCTTTTCAAATTAAGCAGGGGCATATCCTTGGCTTGATTGGAAAGAACGGTGCAGGGAAAACAACGTTGATGAAGTCCATTCTTGGATTGAATACCAATTATCAGGGAGAAATCATCTTTCACGGAAAGAAGATGAAACTTTCAGATGAAACGCTGAAAGCGGAAATTGGCTCTCTTGTGGATGTAAGTTTTTATGATGATATGACTGCATATCAGAATTTGAAAGTTATTATGATGTTGACAAAAGCCGTTCACGCTGTAGAGCAGGATAAACGCATCCATGAACTTCTTTCTTTTGTGGGACTGGAATCATCCAGCAAAAAAAGTGTCCGCTCATTTTCCTTTGGAATGAAGCAGCGGCTGGCACTTGCGCAGGCAATCATTACCAAACCTGCTTTGCTGATTTTGGATGAACCGTTCGTAGGGCTTGACCCTATCGGGATTGAAGATGTAAAAAAACTGTTGCGTAAACTTTGCCGGGAAAATGGAACATCTATCATCTTTTCCAGCCACCAGCTTACCGAGGTCTGCGACCTTGCTGATGATATCATTATTTTGAATGATGGCATCATTGCGTATTCCAACACATATATGGATATGAAAAACAGTGGCAAGTCTTTTGTAGAGTTGATGAGATAGGGAGGAAAACTAACATGAGTTTAGCACAGGTTATCAAAACAGAACTATATAAGAACAGTCGGAGGAAGAGCAGCTTGATGTTGTTTATCCCTATGCTGTTGGCAATCGTTGTTACATTGGGATATGCGCATGGGGTAATCGAACTAAATCTAATAACTGGCGACACAGGCATTTACTCCTGCATGGATTTTGTTTTTATCGTCTGGAATGTATTGTCTGGACTGGGCATCATAGGAATATTGCTCATTCTGTTTGCGGCATTCCAATTCTCAGGGGAGATTGAACGTGGTCAGATTAAATTGATGCTCTTGCGGATTAGAAAAAGGTCAACCGTAGTCTGGGGAAAATATTTGGCTGTTATTATTGCGACAGTTGTTTTTGTTGTGGGAACGATTCTGGTCTGTATTGGCTCTTATTATCTGTTTGTGTCTGGCCTGCCAATGGGAACAGGAACATTCGCATCTGCAATGGATGGTTTTTCCACTATAAATGTATTGAGTTCCATTGCTTTGCAGATGATGATGTATCTGCTCTTGATTAGTATTACTTTTTTTGTTGGACTGTTTGCCAATCCATTCGTTACTTTTATCTTAACGATAGTAATGATGTATGCTGGAAATTATCTGGCTGGTGCTGAAAATTTTGTTTCAAGGCTATTTCCGAATTATTGGAGTAATCAAATTATTCTGAATGGCACAGCTTCAACGATACCTGTATTAACATCTGTATTTGTTATAGTGGTTTTAACAGTGATTTTAATGTCGGTAACAACAATGTTTTTTGGAAAGCAAGATATAAAATGAAAAATGCTTATGGAAATAAAGCGGAATGATTATTCTAATGCTTGAGAGCCACCAATTTAATCCTTGGGAGCCACTTATAATTTAATGCTTGAGAGCCATTACAATATACTAGATATAGTATGTCTATTATTTACCACTTATAACATTGTCTCAGAATAGTTTTAGACCTGCAAGGGTAAATACACTGCGTTGCAGCCCCTGCAGGTCTAAAACTATTCTGAGATAGGATAATCAAGCGGTTAAGGATAAGTGTACTTTGAACATAGATACACTATATATTGTGGTGGCTCTGAAAGATTAAAATAGACTTGTATTGATGGCTCTCAAGCATTAAAATAATCACATATAGGGATAGTTTTCTGTAGTCTATACTAATTATACTTTCGTACAATGATATTACAAGTACTGTACTTTTTTGCAGTACCTATATCAAATCGGTACATTGATTTTTAAGAAAAGGCGTGTTATACTATTTTAGAAAGGAGTGGCAGGAATGAAAAAAAGTACATTGGCTGTTGAACGCTGCAAAACCGTTTCTACCATACAAAAAATTTTAGGCGGTAAATGGAAAATCGAAATCATTTATTATATTGCCTTTCGGGATATACACCGTTTCGGAGAGCTTCGCAGGCATATCGGCGATATTACGGAATCAAGCCTGACAAAGCAGCTCCGGGAATTAGAATCAGATGGATTTATTACCCGCCATGATTATAAAGAAGTCCCTCCCCATGTGGAATATAACCTTACTGACTTAGGCAAAAGTTTCATTCCCGTCTTTGAGCATATGAAACAATGGGGAGATGAAAACCTCAATATGTAATCACGTTTTCCTCAAAAAGACAGAGCCAACAAGCTGACATTGGCTCTGTCTTAGTCTTGTTAGGGCTTACAAATCCTATGCGCTGCCTGCATGTTGAAATTGCGGCTCATACAAATGAAATGAAAAGGTTTCCCTGTCCACAAAGCCCACCGTTTTATCGCTGTCGTACAATTCAAGCAGAAATGCCGCCATCTGTGTGCTTGTATGATAAGTGCCAAATAATCTGTCATAATCATATTCACTGACGTCATTCGCAATTTTCCCAAATTCCGTTTTTGTTGCGGCAGGGGCTAATACCTTTGCCTGCATTTTTGCATGGGCAGCTTTTAACTCCCACGCCAAGCCCTCCGTAAAAGCACTGACATAAAACTTTGCAGCACAATATGTTACCGCATTAGGCACAATCGTATAGCCGCCGCAGGAAGAAATATTGATAAGCTGTGTCCCCTCCGTATCTTTAAAGTCACGGACGAACAGGGAAGAAAAAACAGTGAGGGTTTCCACATTCAAGTGCAGCATCCGACTGATTTTCTCCAAATCCTGATTCCCGACGCTGCCATAATTTCCAAATCCTGCATTGTTCACCCATGTCCTCAGCGGATATGATTTTATGCTCTCGTATAACTGAAAAATATTTTGGGGAACAGCCAAATCCGCAGCCTTAACCACAATATCAAGCACCGGATGTAAAGCTAAAATTTCCTGCCTTAAAGTTTCCAGTCTGTCTTTTCTGCGGGCAACAAGGATTAGGCTGCTCCCACGCTCCGCAAAAGCTTTTGCCGTTTCATACCCTATCCCCGAACTTGCCCCTATGATTACCGTGTACTTTTCTGTGTTTTGAACCATTTGCAAAACCTCCTCTTTGCTGATATAATAGGTATTGCGCTGATGCGCAAGCAGGTCATCAATTTCCTGACGGAAATTGGTGACAAATTATAATACGAGCATACAATGTAGAGTAAACTCTATGTCAAGAGATAAGAGGTGATTTTTATGGAATATTCCATAGGTGAATTTTCAAGGCTGACAAATTTAGGGATACATACCCTGCGTTACTACGAGCATGAAAATCTGATTACGCCGAAACGCAATTCCAGTAACCGCCGCTGTTATTCGGACAAAGACCTTGCATGGACCTACTTTATCAAGCGTCTGAAAGACACGGGTATGCCGATTAAAGAAATACAGCGTTATGCCGAACTGCGGGCAGAAGGCGACCTTACCCTTAATGAGAGAATGGAAATGCTGACCGTGCATCGTGAGTCCCTTAATGAGCAGATAAAAGCATTGCAGGAACATATGGCAAAGCTGGACGATAAAATTGATTTTTATCGCCAAGAAATAGAACGCACATCTCTAAAATAGTCGGAACATATATCGAAAGTTCTTCACATCGACTATGTAAGGTAAAAGAGGAAACAAAAAGATAAGCCCTCTGCTTCCTCTGTTTTACCGTAACAAAGGCATACTCCCCGTCAGCTTGTTAATCTGCTTTTTATTTCCGCAGACAGCGATTCCAATATAATTTAATCTGCTTTCTGAGGTATTCGCCATTTTGCGGGTGAACTCATTGTAAGTCTTACACCCTTGTGCCAAATCAGAAAAATCAACAACTGTCAATTCAGAAAATTGCGGCTCAAACAACTTTGTTCTTAGTTTATTAAGTATCTCGGTATTTCCTTTTAATATCGGTACGGGAAACTGTATAATCCCCATGTGGGGATTTCCCTCTAAATCAAGCACATCATTCCCGACAACATCGGGCATTTTCATTCCCATAGTGATGCCGAGGATAGCGGCGGTATTTGCAATAATCCCAAAAGGTAAATTTTCATCGACAATAATCACACATTTTTCATTCTCTACATTCATTTTCACTTTCCTCTTTTCCTAAATTTTAATTTACTTTCCGATAGAAACAAGCCGATTAAGGTTAGCCCTATTCCTATCGCAGCAATCCATGTAATTTCTTCCTTTAACACAATAACGGATGTGACAACAGTAATGACAGGGACTATATAAATATACACGCTTGTCTTAACAGCCCCAAGCACCTTGACAGCATAATTCCAAGTAACAAAGCAAAGGGCTGACGCACCCAAACCTAAATAGATAAGGTTTAGAACATACTCTGGTTTTACAAACTTCTGCACATCCAATCTGAAATCAAAAACAAAAAGGAACGGGAGCATGAAAAGTATTCCGTATGTAAATATCCGCCTTGTCGTTTGGATGGTATTATATCCATAGCTGCTGATTTTTCGTGTAAGCAAGGAATAAACTGCCCATACGAATGCCGCAACAATCGCCAGAATATCACCAATAGGATTCAGCTCTAATTCATTACCGTTAAAACTGATAAGGCATATCCCTATCATAGCAACTACAAAACCAACAACAAATTGTGGTTTCAGTTTTTCTTCTGTCTTTAGAAATACATGCGATAAAACAGCAGTAAAAAACGGGGCGACAGAAATAATAACGCCGACATTAGAAGCCATCGTATAAGTCAATGCTATGTTCTCAAGCAGATAGTATAAACATATCCCGCATAACCCCGCCGCAGCGAATATAAGCTCCTGTTTTTTATCCTTTATTTTTAGGCGTTTCGGGTAAATGATAATCAATACAAGCAGACCGAGCAAAAATCTAAAAAACAGTATCTCTATCGGTGTAAAATCTACAAGAAGTATTTTGGTGGATATGAAAGTCGTTCCCCATATCATAATCGTAACCAGAGCTGTGACATGCCCTGTGGTAGTTTTTTTATCCACGATTCCAGCCACCCTCCTTAAAAATGCGTTTGTATGCGGCAGGCGACAATCCGATAAACATATGAAAAAAATTTGAAAAATGGCTCTGGTCTGAAAAGCCTGTCTGTATAGCTGTATCAACTGAAGTTACGCCCTGCTCCAACAGTTCCTTT
Source organism: Lachnospiraceae bacterium (assembly GCA_910574285.1). Lineage (GTDB taxonomy): Bacteria > Bacillota > Clostridia > Lachnospirales > Lachnospiraceae > Sporofaciens. The sequence continues at coordinate 30,421 of CAJTAL010000054.1, forward strand.
GCTTTGCCTATGCGAACCGTCTGAAGATACCTG
>CAJTAL010000055.1 GCA_910574285.1 Lachnospiraceae bacterium
CAAAAGGAATGATAACATAAAAGATACAGAGATAAAATAATCTGACGGAAAATGCGTCAGATTGAGGCATCCTGTATCTTATTTAATTTGAAGAAAAAGAAGGGATTTTGGTTCAGATAAACTAACGAATAACATAAAGAGGTACACACAGATAAAGGAACTGACCTATGAGAATGTGCATGAATTTATTGACCGTATTCTGATTTATGAACTGGACAGGGAAACCAACACCCGCAAGATTGAGATATTTTATAACTTTGTTGGTAAAGTAGAGAACACGCAAGAACCTATCAAAAACACATCTTATTTCCGTCAAATCGGTACAGACGTAGACAGTATCGTAGTCTAAGATAAAGCAAGGGCTAGATGTTGACACCGCATATCAAAATGGTATCGTTATCTAACCCTAGCAAAATTCGTACCGGAGTATCCGTCATCTATGTAAACGCTGTCTTTGATACAATTTGATTTTTCCTTAAACCCCATGATTTTTTACCGATACCCCGCGATTTTTTATCATACTCCATGATTTTTCCTATACCCCGTGATTTTTCCCCATACTCCACGATTTTTCCTATACTCCGTGATTTTTCCCATAAAAAATCAAAAGCTTTGGAAATATCCTGGCATCCGTGGTATAATTGCTTCATTGAACACTTAAGGAGGCACACGGAATGGACGTATACCATGATAACAATATATGGGGGAAAGGCTCGCCTGAAACCAAGCTGACAGCCCTCCCTGTCAATCACTCTTTTCTATGGGGCGAACAGGAAATACTTATCCCAGCAGTCTATGTAGGCAAAGCAGGCGCCGCCCTTGATGTATGCGCAAAAATCCCGATAGAGGATATGGCGGCATTCCTGAAAAAATGGGATTATGCGCGGCGGATGTCCCTAAAAACCCCAGAAGAATTTGAGCAGATAGATGCGGACAACCCCGGAAGCAGGGAATTTGCCGTAGAAATATGCCTTGATGGTACGCCACTGGTGCGCCACATGAGCAGCAGCCTGAGATGGTATCCGGAAAATGTAATTCAGATGGGGAATGTACCTGCCAGCGAAGACGGTTTTGAAAATAACAAAACTGCGGAGGAATGGATGGATGCTTATGCCTGCGACAGGGAATGCTGCTGGTATTTTGAACGGCTTTGCTATGACTGGGACGGAGAACCGATACTGTCCCCTCAGAAAATATCACTTGCTTTCCAGGCAAACTTAATCTCCATCACTGCGGGGCATTTTTCCTCTGGCGTTTCCTGCGATAGCAAAACGGTAAAGACAGCCCATCCCATAACCGGTCAGGAATACACTCTGACACTACATGGCTGCGAACAGATCAGGAACAGCTTCGCAGAAATTGGAGCGAAAGGTGTGGTTTACCCAGAATACTGCCAGATACTCTCTTACAGCATTGCACCAGAAATAGACCGCAGCCTTTTTTGCATCCGCGACTGCGCAGAAGGCGACCGCCCAAGAATGGGTGATGCCCAAGGGCCGCCGGGCGGGCCAGACGGCCCCACAGCAGTTTTTATGGCCGGGAAAAATGCCGCTCCTGACAAACGGATGGCAGCTTCCTCCCTGCATTTTGAGCCTGTGTCAGAAGTGCAGTGGCGGATGGTATTCCAGATAAAGCCAAAGAATGATGCAGAAATCAGCTTTCCCATCAAAGCATGATCCCACACAAATAGCAGCATAAACATTAACCACACAGAATCCCCCGGAGCCGTTTTCTTCCCTGCTCCGGGGGACTATATTCTCATGCCTTTATCTCCATCCCGTTCTTGAAAGTGAAGCGGATGTCCTCCCTGCTGTACACCGTGGCGTACTCCACAAGGCTGTACCAGTCGTCCTCGTTAAATTCCGTGAGCGGGCCGTCCCGCTTTTCCAGGGCGGAAACAAACCTCCCGATCTTCTCCCGCTTCGCCTGCCGCTCCGTGATGGCCTGGCTGACTTCCGAAAGCCGCCCCTTCGCCCTGTTGAACCGCCCCGCCAGCCCGTCATACTTTTTCTGGTACTCCGTCTGGTCAAGGGCGACGCGGGCATTCTCCGCCATGCACTGTTCAATCAGCTCCGCCACCACGTTCATCTCCTCCTGCAGCCGCAGGCGCTCCGTCTCCAGCTCCGCGGTGCCGAAAAGCGTGTCTTTTATGGAATCGTAATCCTCCCGCACCCCGTCCTTTTCTGCAAAGATGGCATTGGCCGCTTTCAGGAAAAGCTGTTTGATGGTTTCCTCGTCAAGGTGGGGCGTGCCGCATTTCTCCCCGCCGTCAAACTTGTGGTTGCACTGCCAGATGGTCTTGCGGTACTTGCTGTTGGAATGCCACACCTTGGAGCCATACCAGCCCCCGCAGTCCGCACATTTTATCCGGCCGGAGAATACGCCCATGCTGCCCGCCCGGTTCTTCCCGGAATGCCTGGCCGCCATCTGGTGCTGCGCCTCCTCGAACACGGAGGGGCTGATGATGGCCTGGTGGTTGTTCTCCACATAATACTGCGGCACCTCGCCCTCGTTTACCTTCTTCTGCTTGGTGAGGAAGTCCACCGTGTACACCTTCTGCAGGAGAGCGTCGCCTTTATATTTTTCGTTGGTAAGAATGCTTTTGACCGTGCTGGAAGACCATGCCTCCTTGCCGCCGGGCGATGGGATGCCCTCCGCCGTCAGCAGTTTTGCGATTGCGTGGGGCGAGCGCCCCTGCAGGAAGAGGCCGTAAATCCTGCGGACGGTCTCCGCCTGTTCCTCGTTGATGACGAGGTTTCCATCTTCGCCCCGGTCGTAGCCCAGGAACCGCTTGAACGGCACCGTGACCTTGCCGTCCGCGAACCGCTTCCTCTGCCCCCAGGTGCAGTTCTCCGAGATGCTCCGGCTCTCCTCCTGCGCCAGCGAGGACATGATGGTAAGGAGCAGCTCGCCCTTGCTGTCAAACGTCCAGATGTTCTCTTTCTCGAAGTAGCACTCCACCCTGTTCTCCTTCAGCTTCCGGATGGTCGTGAGGCTGTCCACCGTGTTCCTTGCGAAGCGGGAGACGCTCTTGGTGATGATGAGGTCGATGGCGCCGGAAAGCGCGTCCTCCACCATTTTGTTGAAGCCGTCGCGCTTTTTCGTGTTACAGCCGGTTATGCCTTCGTCCGCATATACAGATACGAATTCCCAATCCTCGCGCCCGTTGATGTAGTTCGTGTAATAGTCCACCTGCGCCTCGTAGCTGCTCTGCTGCTCCTCATGGTCGGTAGAAACACGGGCATAAGCCGCAACCCTGCGCTTTTTGTAGCTGCCTATCGGCGCCGCCGTGTGCCTGTTCACCGTGGCCGGTATCGTGATCACGCTCTTTGCCATCGCTCTTTCCTCCCTCCATAAAAATTGAATTCCAGGCTGCCATCCGGAAATGCCGTGATTTCCTCTATCTGCTTTTCAAACTCCGCTTCGTCAAATTCCTCCAGCCCCATCATGTGCGCGGAAACCTGCCTCAGCTTGTAATCGGTGCAGTTCGGGTTATGGCACTCCACATTCTTCCTTTTCTTGCCGATGCAGTACCAGTACACCCACTTCCCCGCGCCGTTCACCCGGTGGTATGTATTCCCGCAGGCGGCGCACCGTATCTTCCCCTGGAAGCAGTCCGTGACCGTGGCGATGTGCCTGGGCGGGTCCAGGTGCAGGTTCTTCCAGACTTTCGTCTCCCCGCCGGTGAGATGAAATTCCAGGTCCCCGTTTTCCATGACGGTGATGCCCCGGACAGCCTTTTCAAACACAGCCCCGTCAAACTCATCCATTCCAAGCGTCCGCGCCGAAATCCGCTCCAGCTCTTCCTCGCTGAAATTCACGCTGGTGCAGCTCATGCCCGTCTCCTTTTTGGAGCGGCATATCCAGTGTACATAGGTCTTCCCCCTTATGGTCCCTTTCTTCCGTGTGAACGGCTGCCCGCAGACGCCGCATTTCATCTTCCCTGTAAAAGGGTAGGCGGGATTGACAAGCCCCGCCCGCCGTTCCATCTCCGCCTGGACCTTTGCGTAGGTTTCCCGGTCAATGATGGCTTCATGGCAGTCTGCCATGTAATACTGCGGCAGCTCCCCGCCGTTCTTTACCTTTGCCTTGGTGATGGGGTCCGCCATGTAGCATTTCTGCCGCCGGATGTCGCCGGCATAGACCTCGTTGAAAATGAGCTGCCGCACCGAGGCTTCCTGGAAATCGTTGCCAAGAGTGGTGCGGATGCCCACCCTGTTCATGTTCTCCGCAATCCGGCGGAAGGAAACGCCGTCAATGTACATCTGGAACATCCAGCGGACTGCTTCCGCCTCTTCCGGTATGATGACATATTTTTTCTCATCCTCATCATACCGGTATCCGAGGATGTGCTTGTTCGCCGTCCCGATCTCGCCGGACTGGAACCGCCGCCTGACTCCCCACTTCACGTTTTCCGAGATGCTCCGGCTCTCCTCCTGTGCAAAGGACGCCAGGAGCGAGAGCATCAGCTCCCCATCCTCTGAAAGCGAATTGATATGTTCCTTCTCGAACCGCACCTCGATGCCGAGGGACTTCAAATGCCTGACCGTCTCCAGAAGGTCGACCGTGTTCCTTGCGAAGCGGCTGATGGATTTCGTCAGGATGATGTTGATCCTGCCCGCCTCGCAGTCGGCGAGCATCCTTAAGAATTCGCCGCGCCTGGCCGTCCCTGTCCCGGATATCCCGCAGTCCGCGTACACCCCTGCGTATTCCCATTCCGGATTGTTCTGGATGAGCGCGCTGTAATGGCTTATCTGTGCGGAAACGGAATTCATGAGCCGCTCCGTGTCCCTCGAAACACGGGCATAGGCGGCCACCTTTTTCCGCCCTGCCAGTGCGGGGAGGGCCGGCTCGATTTTTCTGATTTTCTTCAATAGAAACCACTCCTTTCCGCTACCATTCATCACTCCAGACCGCACTTATTGCAAGGTTTTTCCGGCTAATAATGTACCCAGAATTGGCCGGTGTTTCTGCAAAAGTATTGTATCAATTTCCGAATATTCCTCTTTGGTGATGGCGCCTTCTTCGAGCATCGCCCGCGCCACGGCAAGCGACATCCGGTAGCGCATCTCCGCGCGGAATTCCCCCTCACTCATCTGCGCCGCCTCCCCCGAACCTGGCTTTTATATAGCACCCGTGGGAGCAGTATTTCCTCCTGGAATCCCCATAGACATCAAACTGCTCCCCGCACCCGGCGCAGGTGAAGGAATACACCGCCCTCTGCCTTATCTGCTCCGGATGCCCGTGCCACCACTTCTCCCGGCACTCCCTGGAGCAGAACGCCCGCCGCTTCACGCCCGCCGTCTGCTGCAGCGGCTTCCCGCATTCCCGGCAGATGCCTTCCTGCGCCTGGGCGTCCTCCTGCCCGTCCTGCGCCGCCTGCCCCGCCAGGCCGTTCCTCCTGCAGAAGCTGCGCACCGCGTCCCTGGACACGCCCGCCAGCCTTGCCGTCTCCGTATATCCCATGCCTGCCCGCCGCAGGTCTGAAACCTTCCTTTTCTGTTCCTCCGTCATGAAAAACACACCTCCTGCCATATGCCACCGCAGGGACGGGAATCGGACGGTTGCATCGGCATTTTTTCTGCGCCTCCCGCCGTGCGGAAAAATAGCTTTCACATATAGGCCACGGAAACGGGGGAACTGAACCCCCTGAAATCAAAAAATGGCCCACGACATTTTATGTGCCGCAGGCTTGTCACTATTCGCGCCGGGCTTTACGCCATGGCGCGCCTCCCGTTTAGCTGCCACACATCGTGGCTCTTGATCTGCCGGACGGCGGAGGATACCGTGTTGGCATGGCCGTGCCTATGGTAGTAGGCCGTCCCCTTCGTGTGCTTGTGGTAGATGCGGACCGGATACCGGTCATAGGAAAGTTTCTGGACGATCCAGCAGTGTTTGGTGCATCTGGACTGGACCTCAAAGAAGTCATCCGTCTGGCGGATGAGCCGGAAGTAAGGGGAAGTGAGAAGTGTGCGTTCTTTCGCAGTGAACATCAGCATCCCTCCTTCCGCCGCCCCCTGCGTGGCAGGCGGGCTGTTTCCATAAACTGTTTTTTCATAGGCGTGTGCCTCCTTTATTTTTCTGCCGCCGTTTCTGGCGACACCCCTTTGGGGTAGTGCCATGTTAAATCAGTTCCGGCAGATTATCCACTCATTTCTGCGCCATAAGATGCACAAACTTTCCATCCGTTTCCTGTGTAGTTTACACCCACTAAAAAACGGGCCCGCGGCACATGGGAAAATGCCGCGGGCCCTGCTGTCTGTATTTATATCCGGCTGGCGTGATCGAGCGAAATCCATCCGTTTCTCTTTTCCCGATAGAATTTCAGCAGCCCCCACCGGGATGCGCCTTTCCCATCCGCCTCCTCTATAATGGTAAATACACCCACGCCCGTAACCTTCCCGGTCTTGGGCTTATCCGTCCCAGGCGCTTCGCGGATGTTCAGGTCGGGGATGGACACCCGCACAAGGTACGGCTGGAATGCCGCCGCTTTGGTGTACACCGCCTTCCCCGATTCATCGAACACGGAATACCCCGAATTCTCATCCGCGCACTTCTTGGCATTCCCCAGCGACTTGAACGCCCCTTTCTGCGAAGAGGCGTCCGCCCACGACTTCCGGACGCGGTACCAGGCTTCGGTCTCTGCGGGAGCAGGCTTTGGTGCGCCTCCCGCCGTGCCGAGGATGCCTTTCAGGATGGAGAGGATTTTCCCGCCATAGCCGGCCCCCGCCGCCCATCCTTTCCCGGCCGGATTTTCTTTCTGCCCAAGCCACTCCGCATATTCCGCACAGCCCCTCGTGACATACTTGAAACGCGGGTCAATGCAGGCGTTCTTCAGCGCGTCCGTGGAGGCATAGGCTTTCAGGTGCTGCACCTGCGCCCGGATGCCGAGCTGCGGCGTGCCAAAGGAATTCCCCTTCATCCCGTTTGAAGTCACGCCCATGCCGCAGAAATTATTCTGTGAAAGCGTGACCGCAGAGCCGGAAAAAGTGAAGTTCCCTGTCTCAAGGCAGGACTGCGCAAAGGCGATGTCGCCGCGTACTCCCTCCGCTTTTCCTTCCGAAAGATACAGCGGGATCATGTCAAGGACAGACTGCGCCACGCCCGGATTCTTCGCTTTCAGATACGCTTTCATCTGTTCCGCAGTTGCCGTGGCATTCCCCATGATCTTCGTGTATCCGCCCGTTCCGTTGCCGCCGGAGGATGCGCCGCCCATCGCCGCCTTGACCGCCCTGCGGAAGGAATCCATCGTGTACCCCGTCCCAAGCTGCGCCCACAGATGTTCCGGGTCGCCGTGGTTGCTGGCAATGCCCCGGCTGTGGCCTTCCCTGTGGCTGATGATGACGCCGTCCGCCAGCGGGTCCAGGCCGTATTTCCTGCAGAGCATGGCGAACAGCTCCACCGCCGCCTCATAGGTGCGTTTTGCCACCGACCGTGCTTCTTCCAGGTTGGAGCAGGTAAAGTTAGAGCCTGCCGTGTATTTGATACACGCAGGCTCGCACATCTCCACCCCGATATGGGTATTGTTCCCGCTCCCTTTGCTCCCGCTTCCGCAGTGCCATCCCCTGTGGTTCCAGGGAAGCGTCTGGTACACCGTCCCATCGTTTCCGTCAATAAATCCGTGGACACAAGAACTGCCGTGTGACGAGCTGTTCCACGAACTGATGAATGCGGACGCCTTCGGCTGCGGGCAGCCCACGGAATGGAGCATCAGCCCCTTGACCGTGATCTTCCTCCCCGCCGCGTAACACGGATTCCTTGTCAGTATGCTTTCCACAAGTTTCATCCTCATTCGTCCCCCTTCCCGTTTTCCGCCCGGTCATGCAATTGCGCCAGAATATCCTTCAGCTTTTCCGGGATGGGAAGCCCAAGGTGTCCGGCATTCTCCAGGAGGCTCACGCCCTCGTTGGAGATGTAGAAAAAGATGATGGCCGTCCGCAGCACGGAGCCGCTCCCGATGACCTGCACGTCGAGGATGTTGGCAATCCCCACCAGCAGGAAGACCAGCACCTTCTTTGCGATGCCCCTAAAGCCCACCTCGCTGGACAGTTTCTTATCCGCTGCGGCACACATCACGCCCGTGACATAGTCCACCACGACAAATGCGATGAGCGCATACAGCAGGCCGTCACAGCCGCCCAGGAACCAGCCGAGCCATCCCCCGATGGCAGTGAAAATAAGTTGGATCGTGTTCCAGAATTCCTTCATGTTGAAACCCTCCTTTAAATGATTTTTTGTATGATAAAAGGCCGCCCGCCAATGGCGGACAGCCCCGTATCCAAAAGGATATTTGTTTGTGTCGTTTACACAAGTATCTGTGGGAATCTTTGTCACATTTATGCCTCCTGTTTCCCTTGCTATTTCACGGTTTCAGAGTGATTAATAACACTACCCCGAAGCCCCGCCTGCCCGGAAAACGGGAGGCAGCAGGGGGGAGGAATAAAAACCCAAGGAGGACACCCTATGAAGACAAAGAACATCAAAGTCGTTTACACCTACCGCCACCACCAGAGCGGCGGCGTCCTGCACTCCGGCACCGGCCCATGCACCGCGGTCCCGAAGATACAGATGGAAGGCCACTGGCTGGAAGCACTCGGCTTTTCCATTGGCGCCCCGCTCATCGTGGAATACGAGGAGGGCTCCATCCACATCCGCACCCTCACAGCCGAAGAGCTGGCGGCAAAGGAGCAGCGGGAGGCACAGGCTGAGCTTGAAAAAAGGATCGCGCAGCTTGAGCAGATGAAGCGCGGCATTGAAGCCGAAGCCGCATCCCTCTCCATGGTCGCGGAGCCGTCCACAAGATACGCCGCATCTGAACCGGACTCCCGGAACTGAAGAAACGCCGCACGCCGGGGCTCCCGGCACACACCACCCTTTTATCACGGCAGGGGAAACGCATCCCCCTGCCGTAAAGCTGTCCGTCATGCCTCCTCCGTCAGCGTGTAGGTGATCTTCATGGTCTTGTTGGCGTCCTTCACCACCGCCGAGGAAAGGTTGTTGATGGTGGCAAGGTAGGGCGTCAGCAGGTACATATGGCGGTATTCGTTCCCGTAGCTGCCTCCCCACCCCACCAGGAACTGCTTATACTGGAACAGCGGCGTCGCCGCGCTGCCGAGCCTCACGCTCCCCTGGGTGTGGATGACCATGTCGTCTGCCGTGACCTGGAAGTCCCCGCCGATGATCAGGTCCCCGATCAGCGTAAGGTACAGCTCGCAGGTCGCGGACTCGCACAGCGGCTTCATCTTGGAAGTGAAGCCGAAAGCGACCAGCGCCACGTCTGCGGAATTCGCCACGTTTATTTTATAAATGCCCTTTTTGTCATACGCAGGGACATACAGGTATCCGTTCCGCATACAGCACCGGCACTTCCTTTCGGGGTAGCTGTCCTCCATGTCCCGCTCCCCCACCGCCATCAGCCTTGCGTTGGACAGCGTCCATTCCCCCTCCGTCACGGTATAGTCCGCCTTGGATATCTTTACCCACAGCATCCTTGCGTTCCCGGAGGAATTCGCCTGGTTGGAGAAGCCGTACCAGTACCCGTCCTTCCCGTCCAGGAATTCCCCGTACTTCGTGTAGCTGCCCAGGAACAGGAAGGTCTCCGCCGGCACGGCGTGGTCTTCCAGCACGGTGTAGGTGGAATCGTCCAGCTTTTCATTCAGCCCGATGGTGAAGACGGGGATGCGCACCTTCCGTATCCGCACGCTGGAGTCCGCAAAGGTGATGGAATACAGCAGGTCCTTTTCAAAATCCATCTCCACTGCCTCGAACAGCACCTCCTGCTTCGCTTTCCCAAGGTCGCCGATGTCCAGCTTCTTTATCTTTAAAAACGTGCTGGTGTCCCCCACCAGGCTCCCGTAGGCGTTCTGCCCGCCCTGGGCGCTGGTCAGCGCCACCGCCGCGATGGTGCCGTTGCCCTGGCTTGGCGTGAACTCCCACACAAATTTATAACCGTTCTCCAAAGCCTTGCTCTCCGTCTGGTTCATGCTGCCCCTGGCCGTGTTCGCCGTGGTGTTCACATTGTTGGAGGCATAGGCCACCGGGAGGTTATCCGACATCTCGTAGATATGGGCGGCATCTTCTTCCAGCGTCCTGGGGAAGAGCAGGATGCCCCCGACCATGTTCGGGCAGATGGGGAGCAGCGTCCCATTCCAACTTAAGACATCCGCCAGGTTCTCTTCTGAGTAAAACACGCCCATGGGGTTCATGCCCAGGATGTCGTTCACCGCCTCCGTCACCATGTTCTCCTCCGTGACGCTCTCCACTTCCCCCGTGGCTTCATCCGTAAGTTCCAGTACCATAGTCCCTTTCAGCTTCATCCTGTCCCCTCTCCTTCCTGCGGCAGCTCCACGGGCTTCCCGAACGCGCCGATGCCCGCCTTCCTGATGCTGTCCGAATAATATTTCTTTACCAGCTCCATTGTCTCAAATCCCATCTCCCCGGAGAACGCCTTCGCCTGCAGGCCGCCCTTAAGCGTGAACGGCTGCACATATTCCTCCACCGTGATGGTGCCGTCCCACGCCGCGCCCGCAGCCATGCCCTGGCCGCTGATAGAGGCGATGCACCCGCCCGTATCAATGGCTGCCGTCCCTCCCTCCATCCGCAGGTGGACGTTGAAAGTGTTCGTGATGTTCGGCACAAGCCCGTCAATCGGATAGTACAGGGAAAGGATGTGTTTCCCGCTCCCCCAGGTCTCCACGGGGTAATGGATGAGGATCTCGGAATCATTGAATTCGTATGTGACATACGCCACTGCCTTCCCGTCCTCCGTCCATGTGACCGGAAGCTCCACGTCCACCGTGACGCTTTCTGTATCTGCCCCCTGGCCGCCGCTGCCATCCCCGGTATCTGTTCCGGCATCCGCGCCTGTTCCTGTATCCCCGCCGCCCCCTGCCGGGAACGGGACCACGATGCTCCCTTTCGCACTGGCAGAACGGCTCACCTGCCCTGCGGACACATCCACCAGCACCTGCCCGAAAAACTGCACATGGGTCTCCTCCTTCGCCGCGAACTCAATGCTGATGATCCGCACATTGGTCTCTGCCACCGTATAAGCGGAGGCGTTGGTAAACGTGTGTATCCCGATCTTCCCCGCCTCGATCTGGTTTAGGAGGCCGGAGATGTTCTTGTCGTTCTTCGATTTTGCCTGCGCCAGCCTTGGGTTCTTCCCCACACATTTCAAGGTGTGTTTCCCACCAATCCTACAGTTGGAAGAAGTGATGCAGGCGGTCTGGCTCCCGTCTGCCTGCCCGCCCGTGAAAGTCAGCACGTCCCCTAAATCCAATGCCGGGTTCCCGATGGTGCTGGAATCAAACGGCACATAACTGACCACCGCCAGGTCATTTAAAATGTTCCGGCAGAGCGTCTCCCGCGTTTCCTCCAGCCCGAACTGCAGGAGCGGGTTCACCGCCAGGTTCATGGTCAGCCCGTCGTCCGGCTCCAGGGCGTAATACTCCGCCGTCTGTGTGCGCAGGTTCGTGGAGCTGACCGCCGTGTACCGGGTGATGAAGTCGGAAAAGCTGCTGGTGAAACGGTGCCTGCTCTTTACCTCCATCACCGGCTGTGTCCCATATTTCCGCAGCTCCAGCTTCCCTTCCCGGTTAATGCAGAAAAAGCCGCCAAGCACCTGCCCGACAAAGTACAGCACGTCACGGTATGTCTCGATGTCATTTTCCGGGTAGATGGAGAGCAGCTCCGTGCCGTTGGGCATGGCCTCGATCTCCGCCTGTGTGTGCGCCAATACGACGTTGCACGCCTTACAGCATAAATCCAGGAACGCCCAGGCGTTGCCCACCGTCTCAAAACCGTTAAAACTCTTCTCGAAGCGCAGCATATAATCGTAGGCTTTCAGCTCCAGGCAGTGCGCCGTCCGGTTCGCCTCGCTGACCTCGAAGATTCCCATCGGCACTTCCTCGAAACTCCCGTCCGCAAGCCGCAGGTGGTAGGAGAGCCGCACCTCCGCCCCTTCCAGCGTGTAGCGGTCAATCTGTGAAAAGAGCGTGATGCCCATCTCGGCGGCGTACACCGTCCCCAGCTCAATCTCTGCGCTGCCGCAGCACTGCGCCGTGAGGTACCCGCTCCCTTTCACGATATCTTCGTAAACAAACGGGTATACAGCGCCGCCCTTTGTCGTGATCTGCCCCGTCCAGCAGTAGTTCCGTGTGTTCTCCTGCACCGCCCGCAGGAACGCATCGCTCACCGGGTACATCCGATTCCACCTCCTCCCGCCATGCTTTTTGTGTCCTTATAACTCTTTCAGCGTGAACGACACCTTCCAAAGCCCCTTATAGGATGTGTCTTTCACAAGGCTTGCCTTGTAGCCGCTAATAAACATTTCCGTCCGCTTTATTTCCAGCGTTTCCGTGTCAAAATAATCTACTGTGAGCTTTTCCTTCTGCTTAAACCCCGTCAGCAGCTTCAGCCATTTTGGGGAAACAGAAAAAGCGGCGGGGATGGACACCACGCCCATCCTCACCACGTCCCTCTGCGTGGTCCCGGCCTCCGTCTCTCCGCCGGAATCCGCCTCCACGTCCGCCATCTGCACCTCGTAGGAGTCCGGCAGGGGGAGCGGCACCCCGTCAATCGTTAAATACTGTATATACGCCATGCCGCCTTACCTCCCTCCCGACCTTAAGTTCTGCCTTGCCTGCGCGTCCACCACCACTTCATCCAGCAGCGTCCCGCCCACATACACGGGGATACAGATGGTTCCGCCGCCCGCCATCTCCTGCAGGCCGGAAAGCATCTCCCTAAGCCCTCCGAGCAGCTCGCCCACGGAAGGATCCCCGGAGGAATCCCTGCCGCCCTGCATCCCCTGGACAGCCGCCTGCGGCTGGAGCATTAAGTCGGACGCCACCCCGGACACGGCCTTCTTCACCATGCCCCGGCTCTTTTCGATGCCCTTTGCCAGCCCGGACATGAAGTCCGGCATCCAGCTCTCGTAATCCGTCAGCGGCCCCTCGTCCGGCACGGAGAAGTGCAGGAAGGAGCGTATCTTGTCCGCTACATCCGACACCGCATTTACCACGTTGCCGATGGCGCTGCGGATGCCGTCCGCGATTCCGTTGATGAAGTCCTTCCCCCATTCCAGCGCCTTCCCCGGCAGCGAGGTGATGAAGCTGATGGCGGACTGGAACCCGGACTGCACCACGCTCCCCAGGGAGGAAAGCGCGGAGCCGATGCCGGAAACCATGGCCTTGAAAGCGTTCACCGCCGCCTGTTTCAGATTGGACGCAATGGACGACACCAGGTTTTTCAGCCCGTTCCAGGCGGACGAGGCTGTATTCTTGATTGCCGTCCAGATATTTGCGATTGTGGTTTTCAGCCCGTTGAACAGGATGGAAACGTGGTTCGCAAGCCCCTGCGCCAGCGAGCCGACCACCTGCTTGATGCCGTTCCAGATATTGGACGCCGCATTCTTGATGTTGTTCCAGATGTTGGCGGCGTCCTCCTTCAGCTTGGTAAAATTCCCGGTCACCAGGTCGATCAGCAGAAGCACCGGCCCAAGCACCACATTCTTGATCAGCTCCCAAGCCCCGGAAGCCGCCGTCTTGATGCCGTTCCAAATGCCCTGCAGCGTCGTGGAGAGGCTCTCCCACAGGGAGCGTATCATGTCCACAATCCCCGTCAGCACGGGATTGTTCATCATGTTCGTCCAGATGTTACTGAAAAAGTCGCCCACGGACTGCCACAGCCCGCTCCACCACGCCGGGATGCCCTGGAAGAATGAGACCAGGGAATTCCAGGCATTCGGTATGGTCTCCGTAAAGAAAGAACAGATGACTTCCCATGCGGAAACAAAAAATTCCTTGATCTGCGTCCAGATGGCATTGACCGCCTCACGGAACCATTCGCATTTGTTGTACAGCACCACGAGGATTGCCACCACCGCCGCAATCGCCAGAGGCACCCACCCGATAGCCGCCACCACGGCAGAGATCGCCGGGATCACCGTCCCGGATACAAACCCGATCACACTTGAGATTGCCCCGGCAATCTGCGGCACCACGGTCATGATCGTGCCGATGGCCCCGACCACTTTCCCGATGACAATCAGGACGGGACCGAGCGCCGCAGCCACAAGGGCCACCGTGACAATAATCTTCTTCGTGCCTTCGTCCAGGCTGTTCAGCCAGTCCACAAGCCCCTGAATCCATCCCACGATCTGGCGGATGTACGGCATCAGGATTTCCCCGATGGAGATGGCAAGCTCCTCAAGCTGGCTCTTTAAGATGGTAAGCTGCCCCGCAAGGTTATCCTGCATGGTGGCCGCCATCTTCTCCGCCGTGCCGTCGCAGTTGTTGATGGCACTGTTTAATTTCTCAATGTCCCCCGGCGCGGCGTTCATCACCGCAAGGAAGCCGCTCATGGCGTTCTTCCCGACCAGCGCCTCCGCATTGGCGGCCTTCTCCGACTCGGACATCTGTGCGAATGCCGCACGGCAGTCTGCCAGGATGTCCCCAAGGCTCCTCATACTGCCGTCCGTGTCCGTGGTCTGGATGGTCAGCTCCCCGAAAGCGTCCCCGACGAACTTCACTTCCCCGGTGAGGTTGGTCATCATGGAGCGCATGGCCGTGCCTGCCTGGGAGGACTTGATGCCCGCGTTCGCCATCAGGCCGATGGCCTCGGCAGTGTCCTCCGCCGTGAATCCCAATGCCCCGGCAACAGGCGCACAGTATTTGAACGTCTCGCCCATCATGCTAACGTTCGTGTTGGCGTTCGAGCTTGCCGCCGCAAGGATGTCAGCGAAATGCCCGGAATCCTCCGCCGAAAGCCCCAGGGCGGTCAGCGCGTCCGTCACGATGTCGGAAGTAGTGGCAAGATCCTCCCCGGAAGCGGCTGCAAGGTTCATGATTCCCTCGATGCCGGAGAGCATATCGTTCGTCTTCCAGCCTGCCATGGCCATGTAATTCATCGCCTCCGCCGCCTCGGATGCGGAGAACTTGGTCTTGCTGCCCATCTCGCGGGCCTTATCCCGCAGGGCTTCCAGGTCTTTGCCTGTCGCCCCGGAAACCGCCGCCACCTGGCTCATGGCCGAGTCGAAGTCGGAAGCCACCTTCACGGCAGCCGCGCCAAGCCCGCCCACCGCCGCAGTGACGGGCATCAGCTTCTGCCCCACGCCCTCGATGGCGGAACCCACGGTCTTTAACTTCTCCCCCGTGGCGGCGATCTTCTGCAAAGCCACGGCGGACTGCCCCGCCTGCCGCTCCAGGTCGCGCAGGTTGTTCTCCGTCTCGATGATCTCCCGCTGGAGGGCATCGTACTGGCTCTGCGAGATTTCCCCATTGGCAAGGGCCGTGTTTGCCTGCTCCGCCGCCGTTTTCAGCGTTTCCAGTTTCTCTTTCGTTTCCGAAACTGCCTGGCCGAGTAACCGGTGCTTCTGCGCCATCAGCTCCGTGTTGCCGGGGTCGAGCTTCAGCAGCTTCTCCACGTCCTTAAGCTGCGACTGCGTGTTCCGGATTTCCGTGTTCACGCCTTTTAGTGCCGTCTGGAGCTTCGTGGTGTCGCCGCCGATCTCTACCGTAATCCCTTTTATCCTGTTTGCCGCCACGACGCCACCTCCTTAACGGCACAAAAAAAGCCCGGATTCCCAGGCGTTATCAGTAAATAAAACCAAATCTGTGGTTAAAATAAATCGAACTCGTCCTGCCCCGCGATGATGGAATAGTCGGCGCTGTCATTGCTGCTCTCCGCGTACATATCGTTGACCATGCCGATGGTCAGAAGGTCCAGGTCCCGGATGGAGATGCCGAGCTGCACACACCGCAGCAGGAACAGCGGCGTGGTCATCGGGCGGTCAGTTGCGCGAAGTTTTTTTTAGCCTCCACGTCGGTCTTCACGTTCAGCCCCCACAGCTCGATGAGCTGCGGCAGCACCTGGTAGATGGAGAACGTGCTGAAGCCGTCCAGCCATTCCTCCGGCGTGTCCGGGATGGAAGGGTCGGCGTGCTTCGCCATGATGAAGGCGATGTTCTCGAACAGCTCCAGTGAAAACAAGTCTAAATTGGAATTCTCCTCATCGCTTTTCCCGATGCTCTTTTCCAGCGCACTCAGATCCTTGTAAATATCCCGGTGGAACTTAATCCGGTAAATACGCGGAACGGCCGCCGATGCCCGGAACGGCACTTCCTTCCCGTCAATCTCAATCTTCCTTGTCATGCTCATGCGTCGCCCTCCTCATTGCCCTGCTCCCCGCCGCCATCATCTGCCGCCGCGGGCATATACACCGCCTTGTACCAGTCCTTATAAACAGTTTCGTCTGTGGAATCCCCGGTCTTCGCCTTCACCATCCCGTCCGCCAGGGGCGTGGCCTTGACGGTCAGCGTCTCCGTCTGCACCTCCCGGCTCTCCTCGTTGGTCTTGCCCTCGATGCCCGGTCTTGAGGCGGAACAGTTGTAGAGGACATGGCGGATGTGCCTCTGGTCGCCGTCAAACTCAAAGAGCAGCGCAAAAGCCGCAAGCTCCGCCGAGGCGTTCTCAATCAGCACGCCCCTGCTGTCCAGTTCCTCCCGTAAGGCATCTTTGCGGAAGGACTCCGGGATCATGGCAAGCTCCAGGTCGCCGTCGTAGCCCATGTTGTTGTTGATGACATAGTACGCCGTCCCGTCCGCATAGAAGTTCTCCGGCTCGCCGTTGGCGTCCAGCGAGATGGACACCGAGCCGGGCATCGGGATAGGCGTCCCGTAGGACACCGCCCCGTCTTCCGAAACCGTGAGCATCGCATAGTGCGTGTTTTTCAGGTTGTATTTCACTTTGTTCTTTTTATTCTGCATCCGTCATGCCTCCCATCCAAAAATATACAGAACTTCATAAAGCCGCTCGCTACCAATCCATGTTTCCGATTTGTTGTAGAAGACCTCATGCGCGTCCAGCACATCCTCCACTTTTTTCTCCACCGCCAGGTCTTTCTTATCGGTGTAAATCTCCACATGGACGCTTGCGCCCCTGTGGTACACCTTCCCGTCCGCTGCGAAATTGTCGCTCCCCGGAATGAGGTAGCAGAGGAACGGCGGCTCCGGCGACTCCCCTTCTACGAAATGGTCGTAGGCAAAAGGCAGCCCCATCTCCGCAATCATGCTTACAAGTTTTTCCAAAATGCATCACCCCCTCAGAGCCTTTTCAATTTCCTGCTCCAGCGTCCGTTCCGCCCGCTCCTCCGCAGGCGCGATGTGCGCCTTTCCGGGGACGCGCCCGCCGCCCCGTTTGGCGTGACCGAATTCCAAGAGGTGCGAGAGCTGGTAGCGGTTCCTGGAATGCACCACCAGCTCGATGGAGTTGGAAGTCTCCTTCACGTTCTTCACAGACCAGCTTTTCGCATAGGCGCCCGTGTCCTTCGGCGCTCCCTCCTGGATATCCTTTTTCACGGAATTCCCCGCTTTCTTCACCGCCTTTTTCAGATCATCCGCCGCAAGGTCCGCGTACTCCGTCAGCCCCTCCATCACTGCGGCCGCAAGCTGGTCGATCCTTACCCTGTCTGACATCATTACCGCCCTGCTTTCTCACATTTGAATTTCAATGCCCGTTTTTTATTGTTCAGATGGTCTACCTTCAGAATGTCATAAATGCCGCCGTCCCATAAAATCCGGAAGCCCGTGGTGTCCACAGCCTTTGCCTTCTGGCAGAAGCGCACCGTAAAGCTGATGTCCGGGTGTGCCACGGTCTGCCCCGCCGCCTCCGATTCCACAGAGGACTTCCCCTGGGAATCGCTGACAGTGGCATGGCAGGAATAGTAGTCCGCCCACACATTTTCATGGTTCCCGATGGCATCGGACACCGTTTCATTTTTCTGGAACATGATCCGCACGTTCATCGCCGCCACGTCCATCAGAACGCCTCCTTCCTTGCCCCAAAGAGCAAAGCCCGCAGGGTGAGCGTGAGGGCGCGGTGGTCGGCCTCCTCCCGGTGTTCGTAGAGGTAGGCCACCGCATACAGCACGGCAATCCTGGCATTTTCCACAGCAGAAAACTCCTCCATTGAATCCATCCGCGCCACGTCCATGCAGAGGCGTTCCGACGCCCCGATGATGCTTTCAATCAGGGCGTCGTCCTCGTCATAGTCCACACGGAGGTAGTTCTTCATCTCTTCCAGCGTCACTGCCATGCCTCCACCTCCCTCCGAAAAACCTTAAGCCGAAGCCCCTTTCTGTTCCAGCACCTTCACCGCTTCCGCAAGGATCATCTTCCCGTCCACACGCTGCGAAGCGAGGAAGCCCACCTGCCCGCTTGCAGCAAACAGCTCGTTCAGGCGCTTGAAGGAACGCCCCTGCCTGTCAGCGATCCAGTAATAAGAAAAGTCGCCAAAAGCGATGGTCTTTGCGCCCGCGGCCATGGCCGGCATATACGCCGAGGTCTTGATGGGGCGGCCTAAGATCATGTCCGGCGTCCCGGCTGCCAGGGACGGCTGCCACAGGTACTGCCCGTTATTGTCCTTCAGCTTGCGGATGGCCTTGATGGTGGAATCGTTCAGCACCCACATGGATTTCTTGCGGTACGGGGATTTCAGCGAATAATATAAATCCATCAGCTCATCCGCCGTCACTGCCGTGGCAGACGCTGCGGTCACTCCCGTTTCCGCGCCGCCAGTTGCCGCCAGGACACCCAGCGGCTTGCCCTTGCCGTCCCCCGTGAAGAACGCCTCCTCTTCCTTCGCCCCGATGCGGCGGGCAAACTCGCGGGAGATATAGGACTGCAGGTCAAAGACGCTGTCGTTTAAAAGCTCCTCAGAGACCTTGATCATTGTCCCCAGCTTGTAGGCGCCGATGGAGACCTGCCCGAAGGAGTCGTCGCTCTCCGGGAATGCGCCCTCCTCGTCAATCCAGGATGCCGTACCCTTGGATGCCACCACCGGGATCTTGCGGTCGCCGCTGGAGGTCTTGATGACCTTCGCCATCTGGCGGAAGATGTTCTCCTCCTCCAAAGCCTCCACCAGCGTCCTTTCATATTCATCCGGCACCAGGTAGCCGCCCTCGGAGTCCGTGCCAATCTGCAGGGCATTGGTGACCGCAGGCATCGGTGCCTTGGAGCGCATGGCATTCCAGAAGTTCTTCCGGTAGTCGTCGGAGGCACGCCCGGTCTTATCCTCCGCACCGTCCGCCTCCGCCTTTCCACCCGGTTTCCCCGTAAGGGGTTTGTTGACCGGGCGGTTCAGCTCCGCGTCAAGTGCCTCCTGCCGCTCCAGCCTTGCGATCTCCTTCCCAAGGTCGGTAATCTCCTGCTCCATCCTTGTGTATGCGGCGTCATCCTCTGCGGAAAGGGTGCCGTTCTCCTTCCTGTGGGAATCCAGGAATGCCTTCGCCGCCTCCCATGCCTTCGCGCGTTTCTCACGCAGTTCAAGAATCGTCATAATGGAATCCTCCTTCTCATCGCTTTAATAAATTAAGCCGCTCCATGAGTACGTCCACGGAACGGCCGGTTTCTGTTTTTGGTGTGCCTTTTTCTCCTGGAGCGGGAATCTTCGCCTGCTCCCCGATGCCCGCCCTGGGCTTTTTCTCCCTGTATTTGGCAATGACTTTATTCAGCAGGGCATTGTCCGCCGCCCTGCGGGAGAACAGCATGGAGCTGTGAGCAGAAGGGGATTTCTTTTCTTCCCCATCCTCCCCTTCCGTATCCTCTTCGCCATCTTCCCCCGGCTCTGTTTTTGCCCGCGCTATGATGTCGTCCGCAAAGCCAAGCTCCACCGCCTTGTTCGCGTCCATCCACGTTTCCGCATCCATGAGGTGCGACAGCTTCGGCCGGGAAAGCCCGGTCTTCAGCACATAGGCGTTTATGATGGACTCCTTTACTTCGGCAAGCATATCCATCGCTTTCTGCATCTCGGCATGGTCTCCCCAGGCGATGGTGGCGGGGTTGTGGATCATCAGCATGGAAACCGGGGATACCAGGACGGTGTCGCCTGCCATGGCGATTACGGATGCCGCTGATGCAGCGATGCCGTCAATCTTCACGGTGACTTTCCCCTTGTAGTTGGAGAGCATGTTGTAGATCTGTGCCGCCGCCACGCAGTCGCCGCCCGGTGAATTGATCCATACGGTAATGTCGCCGCTCCCGGCATTCAGCTCATCCTTAAAAAGCTGCGGCGTAACGTCATCGTCGAACCAGCTATCTTCCGCGATGGTACCGCTCAGTTCCAGGACGCGCTCCTCCGCCCCCGTTTCCTGGTTTTTCACTTTCTTCCAGTTCCAGAACTTCTTCGTTTTCATCCGACTCCTCCTTTCCCGGTGCGGCCCCGGCTTTCCCGAAAAGCCCCGCATCGGCTAATTTTGTCATGTTCCCGTTGATGAGGTACAGGTCGCCGCCCGCTTCCTCCGGGATACGGTCAAGGTTCTCAAGCTCCCGTATGTCGTTTGCGGACATCCACCCGTTCTGCCGCCCTACGGCATAGCCGTTCATGCGGCTCTGGTAGTCGCCCCGGAGCAGGCCGTCCACATTGAACTTCACGAAATATTTCTTTTTCTCCTCCGCCGTCAACAGCGACCGCGCCATGGACTGCTCCCATCTTGACACCCACGGGTCCAGGGTGTATTTCACGAACTCAAGGCTCTGCTGCTCGATGTTGGAGAAACTGCTCTTTTCCAGGTCGCCCACCATGTGCGGCGGCACACGGAAGATCCGTGCGATCTCATTGATCTGGAACTTCCGCGTCTCAAGGAACTGCGCCTGTTCCGGGGAAATGGAGATGGGCGTGTATTTCATCCCCTCCTCCAAAACAGCCACCTTGTTGGCGTTGTGGCTGCCGCCGAAGGTGGACTGCCAGCTCTCCCGCACCCTGGTCGGGTCTTTTATCGTCCCCGGATGCTCCAGCACGCCGCTCGGCTGCGCGCCGTTGGCGAAGAACTTCGCCCCGTACTCCTCGCAGGCTATCGCCATGCCGATGGCGTTCTTTGCCATGGCAATGGGGGAATAGCCCACCAGCCCGTCAAAGCCAAGGCCGGGGATATGCAGCACCTCCGTGGGCGGCAAGATGACCGTGCTTCCCTTCACCGTGGGAGCGTCCTCCATGCTCACCGTGTACTCGTAATAGAGCTGCCCTTTGGAATCCCGCTCCACGCCCATCCTGTCCGGCATCAAAGGGTAAAGCCCGATGACCTCCCCCTTGCCGTTGCGGATGATCTGCGCGTAGGCGTTCCCCCACAGGAGCAGGTGCGTCATCAGCGTCTCCCGGAACACGAAGGAAGTCATCTCCGGGTTCGGTTCGTCATGGAGCAGAAAATACAGCGGATGGTCCGCTGCTTTCTCCTTCCCGCCATTGTCCGTGTATCTATAAAAGTGAAGCGGCAGCCCCGCCACCGCCTCGGAAAGAATCCGGACGCAGGAGTACACCGCCGTCATCTGCATGGAGGTGCGCTCGTTCACCCTTTTCCCGCTTGTGCTGTTCCCAAGGAAAAAGCTGTAGGTGCTCCCCGATGTCCTGTTCTGGGGAGCGTCCCTCGCCCGGAACAAGCCGCTGAATAATCCCATAAATACCACGCTCCTTTCCAAAAACGGACAGCAGGAAGGCGCCGCCGAAGCAGCGCCCCCTGTGCCGTCCTGTCTTAGCCGTTTACCGATGCGACCTCCAAAACCGTGTCGCCGTTGTGCGGGTATGCCCTGACCACCTCGCAGTCGCGGTAGAGGCCCATCTCGTAAATCCCGTAAACCTCATCCCCAAGCTCCGCGTCGTAGATCCGCATCCTGGATTCCTTAATCTTGTGTTTTTTGATAAATTCGTGTACCTTCATGTGCGTTACCTCCGTTTTTTTGATTTCCCTTTCGGTAGTACACATATTCGCTCTGAATGCCAGTAATAGCAAGCCAATTACGGGAATAAACTACACAAACATCTGGGGCGGTTTTTGTGTAAATTACGCCCCGGAAAGCCACTCAGACAAGCCGTCTCAGCACGGCACGGCACACCTGCCTCGCCCTCTTTTTCAGCGGCCGCTTCCACCTGCGGATGGATGCCGCTTTGGTGTGGTTCCTCGACCAGCCGCCGAAATCCTCCCACTCATATTTTCCAAACCTTTCCGCTGCCCCATATGGCTTCATCAGAAATCCCTCCATCCAAATGTTTTCCGGGATGCCCTCCCGGTAAGTGACATATTCGCTCTGAAGCCACAGAATAGCAAGCGGATTCCGGCAGTATCTTGAACAAACATTTACGGCGGTGTTTGTGCATTTTACCACTACAGGATGATGAGCCCGCGGGTATCGTAGACGCTCTCCGAGGATATGTTCCCGCAACGGATTGCCCGGTCAAGCCCCATGATCGCGGCCACCGCCCCGTCAATCTTCTCCGTGGACTTTTCCTTGTCTGCCTTGATGTTCCCTGCCGGGTCGGTGCGGATGAAGATATTGTCCATCATCCACCGCAGGACCGGATGCCCGCCGTGGGCAATCATCTGTTCCAGCACCAGCTTCATCAGCTCCTTGGTAGGCGGCGACATATCCTTGAATCCCTGCCCGAACGGGACCACCGTGAAGCCCATCCCCTCAAGGTTCTGCACCATCTGCACCGCGCCCCATCGGTCAAAGGCAATCTCACGGATGTTGAACCGTTCGCCAAGCCTCTCGATAAATTTCTCAATGAATCCGTAATGCACCACGTTCCCCTCCGTGGTCATCAGCTTCCCCTGCCGCTCCCACACATCGTAGGGGACATGGTCGCGCCGCACGCGCAGCTCCAGCGTCTCCTCCGGCACCCAGAAGTACGGCAGGATGCAGTATTTGTCCTCCTCATCTAACGGCGGGAACACCAGCACGAACGCCGTGATGTCCGTGGTGGAGGACAAGTCCAGCCCGCCGTAGCAGACGCGCCCCTCCAGGCCGTCCTCGGAAACGGGGAAGGCGCAGGCATCCCATTTATCCATGGGCATCCACCGCACCGCCTGTTTCACCCACTGGTTCAGCCGGAGCTGCCGGAAGCTGTTCTCCTCGCCGGGGTTCTGCTTTGCTGACTCGCAGGCGGCCTCCACCTTGTCAATCCCCACCGTGATGTTTAAAGAGGGATTGGCTTTCTTCCACACCTTGGGGTCCGTCCAGTCGTCCGCCTCATCCGCGCCGTAGATGACAGGGTAAAAGGTCGGGTCAATCTTCCGCCCCTCTAAAATATCCTTTGCCTTCTGGTGCGTCTCGTAGCAGATGGAATGGGTGTCCGTCCCCGCCGTGGTGATGAGGAAATACAGCGGCTGCATCCTGGCGTCCCCGGAGCCTTTGGTCATGACGTCAAATAATTTCCTGTTCGGCTGCGTGTGCAGCTCGTCAAACACCACGCCGTGGATGTTGAAGCCGTGCTTGGAATACGCCTCCGCCGAAAGCACCTGGTAGAAGGAATTGGTGGGCGTGTAGATGATCCGCTTCTGCGAGGCGAGTATCTTCACCCGCTTGGAAAGCGCAGGGCACATCCGCACCATATCTGCCGCCACGTCAAAGACGATGGTGGCCTGCTGCCGGTCGGCGGCGCACCCGTACACCTCGGCGCGTTCCTCCCCGTCCCCGCAGGTAAGGAGCAGCGCCACAGCGGCGGCAAGCTCCGACTTGCCCTGCTTCTTCGGGATCTCAACATATGCTGTGTTGAACTGGCGGTAGCCGTTCGGTTTCAGAGTGCCGAAAATGTCACGGATGATCTGCTCCTGCCAGTCAATCAGCTCAAAGGGCTTCCCTGCCCATGTCCCCTTGGTGTGGCAGAGGCTCTCGATGAACATCACGGCAAAATCGGCGGCGTCCTTATCATAGCGGCTGTCCTTCGCCTTAAATTTTGTTGGCCTGTATTTTTTCAGCTTCCGCATCGCCATCGGCATCACCTCCAGAAGATGGCATAAAAATTGGCCTGCCTATGGCAAGCCCCAATCTATCGGTACAAGATACAGAGCCTTCCGGCTCCGTTCTTGTAATGCTCTGTTTTTCGTTTACTGCTGCATCGCCCAGGCGATTGCGTGGCCGTCATCCTCGAACTCGGCTCCGCTTGCCGCCCGGAGTCCGATGGCTCCTTCGCAGGTGTGGTCGTCACCCAGGAATTCGTAAGCCGCCCCGAAGTAGCAGGGCTTGTTCGGGCCGTTGAAAAAGTACCCGGCGATGACCACCCTGTCGCCAAAGGTCAGCAGCTTGCTCCATCTGCACTCCAAATCTTCCGGCGTGGTGGGGTTCGGCAGTCTGTAAATCCTCATTGCATCGTTGATCTTCATGGTCTGTGTCCTCCGTTTTCTTTTTTTGTTTTCCCTTTCGGTAGTACACATATTCGCTCTAAATGCCGATAATTGCAAGCAAATCCGGAGCATAAAGTACACAAATATCTGCTGGGGAAACTGTGTATATCTGCCACGGGCAAAAGAGCCTTCCGGCCCGGTTGCCCTGCGGAAAACCCGCCTGGATGCTATTGGAACGGAAGCTCCACCGACTCTTCCATCTCTCTTTTCCACTCCGCATATTCCTCGTCGGTGACTTCCGCCGCCCCGGTGCAGACCGGGCATTCCTGTCCAAGCTCCCTGTCCGACGGTGCCTCCGCCCCAGGCTCATACTGGTTCGGCTCCTCCCACTGCCTCCGGGCCTTTTCATTTGCCTGCCGGATCGCCGTCTCCTCATCGGGGGCCTGCTCCATGTCGTTCCACCATTCCGGCTCGCAGGGCCAGCCTTCCGCATTAAAATCCGTACCCGGAACCACCAGCCATACTTTATACCATTTCATCCCTGCCATAAAAAAATCCTCCTTCGCCCCGCACTGCCCTGCGGATGTATTTTTTGCCTTCCAGTTTTTTCCGGGGCTTCCGGCCTGCCGGTTTTCCTTCCCGGCAGGCCGCCCCGTGCCTTACGCTTCTTCCGCCGCCATCTGGATCGCCGGGATGACCGCCCGCTCCTGGGTCTGGAAGTCCGTGTAGTTCGCCTTCACTTCGGTCAGCCCCGCCATCTGGAAGCCATGCTTTGCAAATTCCGCAAGCGTCGGGATCAGGCTGAAAAAGGTGCTGCTGATGGTGAACTCGGTGATGCCGTTCTCCTTCAGCGTTTCCGTGATCTCCCCGACCTCGCTGTCCCAGATGGCCTCGCCGAAGTCTATCCTGTCGTTGCCCGCCGTGATGCTGTTGCGGTATGCCCAGAACAGTGTCGGGTTGATCCCCCATTCCTTAAGGCTTGCTGCTTTCTCTGCGATGGCCTTCTCAAAAAGTTCGATCTTCTTCATGGTGTGTACCTCCGTTTTGTTTTTTTGTTTTCCCTTTCGGTAGTACACATATTCGCTCTAAAAGCACATATTATCAAGTTATTTACGGGCATAAACTGTACAAATATCCGCGCCGGGAATTGTGTAGTTTATGGCGCCTGATCCCCGCCAAGCTCCCGGCGGATCACGTGTTTGGAGTGCTACCGCTCCGACTTTTTGAACGGCCGCTTGTAGCGCCTCCGCCTCTGCCCGCGCCTTTTTCCGGACGCGGGCATGGCGATCCCGGTGTGCATCTCATCCCCGTACTGGTGGTCCTCGATCCACCGGAGGTTCCTGCCATATGCCTTCATCCTTCGCTGCCCCCTTCCGCGCATCTGTGGATGGCTGCAAGGATGGCATCCTGCTCCTTTTCATCCACACCGATGCTTTCAAGCGCCTGCCGCGTTCCGCAGTCAGGGCATATGGATGTCCTTCCATCCTCCCGCGAGACTGCCGGCCTCCCGCGGTAAGCCTGCCCGCACCTGGGGCATACCCTCTTTTTCCTGTCCGTGTGTTTCATTCCGCATCTGCCTCCCTTCCAAGCGCCGCCTCCCTGCTGCGGAACATCCGCCCTGCGGACGCGCAGCACTGGCTCCCATTCCTGTTCTGCAGGCAGAAGTACCTCCCGTCAAACGCCCGCACGGTGTATGCGCCGGTGCAGCCGTTCTTCCGGTTCGTCACCAGGAAGCAGGCGTCCCCCGCCTTCCACCCGCCCGGAAATTCCCGCGCCTCCCCCGCCGCGCTGTCGGCATACGCCCGTTCCAGGAACGCCTCGTCAAAACCGAAGCTCCGGTAGCCCTGTCTGCAGGTCTCCATGTAGGACCGGCTCGGCAGCCCCAGCGGGCGGTCCTCATGCATGATGTAGACGAAAACCTTCCGCAGCCGCACCTTCCCGGTCCGGATGCCTTTAAGCGGCAGCTCCACCTCTTTTTTGTAGTAGAAAGTGGGGAAGCCCTCGTAGCGGTCCAGGGCCGCCTCGTTCTCCGCGCTCACCTCCCAGGCCGCCACAGGGACGCTCGCGCCCTCCTGCGGCTCGATGGTGAGGTAGGAGCCGGTCCTGCTGCCTTTGAACAGCAGCCGGTAGCCCTCAATCACCGAAGTGCCGATGATCCTCGCCCCAGGGCAGCGCATCCGCATCTGGGGGATGTTTAAGTTGGAGCCGTATGCGATGTAATATCTTTTTTCCATTGTGTCTTCCTTCCTTTCCGAAGGGCCTACCCTTCTACTGCCTTAAGGCCGCTTTTTGCGGCTTGGGTAAGGCGGCAGGAGGCTGGGTCCTGCGGTTTATCTCCCGTTTCGGAAGGATGCGTCCCCGCTTAAGCGGCGGGTGAGGACCTCCCTCGCGGTCTTGAATTCGTCCCCGATGAAGCCGAGCCGGAGGAGCCAGGTCCTCATGGCGTATTTGGGGTTCTCATGCTGCTGCGGCTTCGGGCTTGCGCTCTTCACTTCCTTCGCCATCTGGCTGAGCAGGAGGCAGAACTGGATGTACCCCTTGAGCTGCCCTGCGTGGAGGCCGTTGCGCTTCCCGTCTGCCGGGGCGTCGAACTGGAAGAGCCGGAACTCGACTGTGGCCTTCGTGAAGGTCGCATGGTAGTTGAGCATATGGTACCGGCTGTCGTTGTAGTGGGCGCTGCGGTTGTAGCCCGCGCCGTGGCTTGCGTACCAGATGTCCGCGAGCTGCGCCATGGTCTGCGGCTTCTTTTTGTTGAGCTGCTCCAGGAAGCGCGGGTCAACCGTGCGGCAGTAGCGGCTCATCCTGCCCCGGTCAAGGTCGAGTGCTTCCGCGATCAGGCCCTCATGGCCCGCCATGATGTTGGCGAGGTTTCTCAGGCTCTGCGGCGTGTGGCCTTTTGCCCCGATGTGGATGTGTACCCCGCAGCCCTTCCCCGCGTCGCTCTTCGCGCCGGCGTGCCGGAGCTGCCGGACAAGTTCCTGCAGGGTTTCAATGTCCGCGTAGGTGAGGACCGGCGTCACCAGCTCGCATTTTTCGCTGTCCGGCCCCGCGATGCTGACGTCCCTCTGGAATTTCCATTCCCTGCCATCGGCGTCCCAGGCGCTCCAGGTGCAGTAGCCGTTCCGACCTGCTGTGTCTTTGTACCGCCCTGTTCCGAAAAAGTCTGCCGCGGCCTTCGCCGCTCTGCTCCTCGTGATGCCGTTCATCTCTATCTCCACCCCGATGGTCTGTTTCTTTGCTTCCGCTATCTGCCTTGCCATTTTTTCGTTCATCCCTTTTACCTCCGTTTTGTGTGTTTTCCCTTTCGGTAGTACACATATTCGCTCTAAAAGGGGATTATAGCAAGTCAATTACTGGCATAAAGTACACAAGGTTTGCCACCGGATTTTGTGTAGTTTATGGCTCCCGGCCGCTATATTTTGCGGACTTCGTCCTCGCCGTAGATCACATGGAGGTGCGAACCGTTGTTCCAGCGGACCATCAGGCTCGCCGTGTCGTCCACACCTTCCACCACGCCCTCCGTCCCGGCTGGCGGGGCCTGGCAGTCGTCCATCCTGACCAGGGCCACCCGCGTCCCCGCAGGGTACTCCCTGCGGACGCGCTCTACAATCTCCCTACTCGGAAATGTCATTGTCTGCCGCCCCCTTCCTCGCCCCGCTCTTGAAGCTGCCGTTGCCGGAAAGGTTCTTCAGCAGGACCTTCCGCTCGCCCTTGTATTCCTCCCCGATGAAGCCGAGCCGGAGCAGGAAGCACCGGAAGGCGTATTTCTCGTTGTCCGCCGGCCGTTCCTTCGCCGTGACGCGCTTCTGCTTCCGCGCCATGTCGCAGAGGGCGGTGATGAAGTGCGTGTATGCCTTTGCCGAATCCCCGTCCTGTCCGTCCGCGAACCAGGGGAAGGAGACCTTCTCCGCATCCGCCTCCACCGGGAGGCTTTCCACCGCCAGCGCCTTTTTGATCAGGGCGGCCTTGGCCTCCACCAGCCTGTGCAGGTTCTCCAGGGCGGCATCCGTGAAGGACTCCCTCGGCAGCGACACCGTAAGCCCGATGCCCGCCTCCTGCGGTTCTGCCTGGGCGTTTTCTTCCCCTGCCGCCGTCTCCGGCGCATCTGTGGCCGGTTCCTCCGTGGTTTCTTCTGCGGCTGCTCCCGCTTCTTCTGTAGAATCTTCCGGCTCTGCCGTGAAGCCTGCCTGTGCCAGCCCTGCCAGGACCTTTTCCACCAGTTCCTCACTGCTGCGCTCATCCCAGGCCAGCGTCCCTTCTTTGCTGACCGTAAAATTGCTGATGGCGTATGCGCAGGTCGGCATCCTCATGTAGACCGCCTTCATCCCGACAATCCCGGAAATAACCTTTACCATCTCTTTCCTGCGTTCCCCTGTTGCGTTAAATCTTCTTTCCATGCTGTTTGCCCTCCTTTTTTTGTGGTACTACATTAATCACTCAAAGTGGTAAAAATAGCAAGGGAAACTGCAGGAAAAATGTTACAATAAAAAGTCCGGGAACTGGGCGTAGTACACAATGCCCGCAAGCACGAAATAGGCGTTCGGCAGCGCGATGCCGTTCCCCCACATTTTGTATTCGGCACTATCCGAGTGGGGGTTTTTCAGCCATTTCACTATCTGCCTGTCGGTCTTCGGCTTTTTGGAAGTCCCCATGATCTTCCGGTGGGTCTCAAAGACCTCCCGCCAGAACGCCAGCTCATCCTCTGTGGGGTCCTCCGTGCCAAGGCCGTCACACCACCAGTCCGGGAAGCCCTGCAGCCTCGCGCATTCTGTAGGCGTCAGCCTCCTCACGATGTAGTCCGGCTCCTCCTTCAGATCGTTTATGACGGGCGGGTCCTTATAATCAGTAGCCACCAGCGTGTTCGCCAGCTCCCTCTCCGCCCGCGTGAAATGGGAATTCTTGCTCGTGCAGTAGGTCGGCTGCGCCACGGCGTGGCGGTCCGTTGCATCCAGCGTGAAAGAAACATCCTTATTGATGCCGCTGCCCTGCGGCCCGTTTTTGTCGTCCCGCCCGATCATGGAGCCCTGGAGGACGAAAGTCTGCATCTGCATGTTCCGGGTCGCCATCAATGCCCCGGACTTCCCGTGCAGGTCGATGACTTCGTCCCTCTGGTTGATGTGGAACGCCGACATCCCCTCCGGCTCCACCACGGCGATCCCTCCCTGGTTGCAGGATGGGTTCCCGCCGTTCCCATCCAGTGTCCGGGCAGTTGCCGCATCGTAAAAGCCGCTGTGCGGGTTATCTGATTTCATGGCGTTGCTGTCCTTGGAGCAGATGCCGTAAGCCTGCACCGGCACGAAAACCGTCTGGTCGTTATTGCAGGAGAGCGTTGCCGATCTATCCTCCTGTATAATCGGCCCTTTCCCGCCAGAGCCTCCCCCTGCACGGATTTTCAGCGTCTTGGGCGTTTCCGCATCCATCACCATCGGGACATTGCCGCCGCCCGTCCCCATCCGGGAAGTCAGCGTCTGGACTTTGCCGTCCCCCGACAGCTTCACGCGGCTGTCTGCCGGGTGGTTCTCAAGAGCCACCGCCGCAGGCACCGTCCCGGCACGGAGCGTGGGCGAGGTCTCCTTTTCATAGCCGATGCCCCGTGCCTGTGCGGAATGCTCCGTGCAGAACCCCGCTGCATCCAGGACACACGGCGGATGATGCGCCTCCGCCCGCAGGGTGCAGGCCATGTCCTCCATCACATCCATCCTCAGCCCGCCCTGGTCACAGAGGCAGGCCACTACTCCCCGGACGCCGCCTGCCGCTCCAGCGCCTTCCTCAGTATGGCGGGCAGCTCCTTGCCACGCGCGGAAGCCCTCCGCAGAATACCCAGACACGCCTTCGGACTCAAATAGTATTTTTCCGGCACCCCACCCTGCAAAATCCCCGACAAGGTAGATGCGTTTCCTTCGCTGGGGGACTCCCCACAGCTGCGCTAATGTAAAGCGAAAAATAATGTAAAGTCGCCTCCTTCAAATGCCAGATATGCTGAAAAATTCATCGCTAAACTCAACATAATTCTTTACACTTTT
>CAJTAL010000056.1 GCA_910574285.1 Lachnospiraceae bacterium
GATTATAAACAAATCTTGAATCACATCATTCACTTGTCAGTCAAAAAGATTATCCCACAGATTTTAGAATATGTAAAACCGGTAGGTTATTCATCGCTTACCTTTTTTCTACGGCCTATTTTACAGAAGGAATAGAAAAATAGAACATTACTCCATCCTGCCTGTTTAAAACGCCATACGTTAAATGTTGCATAGAAAGGATTTGCGCCACAATCGCAAGCCCTAACCCTGAACCGCTGTATTTTGTATTTTTATCGCGATAGAATTTCGTCCAGATTTTTGTAAGATTCTCCTCCGGGATCCGATACCCCTGATTATATATAGAAAAGTCCAGCATACCGTCTTGTTCTGTGAGCGAAAGTTTCAAAATGCCGCCTGGCCGGACATTTCGCTTTGCATTGACAATCAGATTATTAAGCACCTGCTCCATTCTGCTCTTATCGGTATTGACATAGACTGGAAGTTCCGGCAATTCATATTGCAGATTAAAATCAGCATCCGGGATATCCATCAGCAATCGTCCGGCAACTGTTTCCAAAAATTCAACAAATTCAAAGCGTTCCGGGTGAAGACCGGCAGCTCCGTTTTCCAGCGCAGATAAATCAAGCAGAGTAGTTATCAGGCTGCTCATGCGTTCCGTCTCTTTTATAATGACTTCATAGTAATTCTGCCTTTTCGCTTCATCTGTTTCATCCTGCAACCCTTCCGTATAAGCCCGGATCACTCCCAGGGGCGTTTTCATTTCGTGGGAGAGGCTGTCTACCAGCTCTTTGCGCTCCGAGAGCAGACGCTTTTTCTGCTCCACATCCTGCTCAAGCATACTGTTTACCTGTTCCAATTTCCCGAATGCTTCCTGCAGATTCTGTGCCATAACATTCAGGCTGTGGGAAAGTTCCCCAAATTCATCATGCCCTGTCACCTCACAAAGATGTGTGAAGTCCAAATCTGCCATCCGGCCGGCGGCTTCATTCAGTTCAGACACCGGCTTTGAAATAAACCTGGCCATCCACAGGTCGATCACACAGATTAAGACGGCAACAAATATCAGCCAGATCATAAGAGAAATATCTTCGTTTAACGGCAGCCTGGTAGAAAACATATAAGACAACACCAAAATGGCTCCCATCAGTTTGGAAGCCATCACTATTTTTTTCCGAATGGTAAAAACATTCAATTGTTCTCTTATTTTCATACTGTCACCTCGAATTTGTAACCAGACCGGATAAGTGTAACGATATGCCTGCCTTCGTCACCTAATTTCTGACGGAGAGTCTTGATATGCGTATCTACGGTTCTGGTCGTTCCCTCAAAATCATATCCCCATATCCGGTTCAGTAATTGTTCGCGGCTGAAGATCTGACCTGGATTTGACATGAAAAAGCGAAGCAGTTCATATTCCTTGTAAGTCAGCGTGATTTCCTTTCCATCCAGAAAAACTTTATGGGAGGCTGCAAGGATTGAAATCTTTCCGGCGTTTATAGTGTCTGCCGGAAGGGCAGAAGAACGGCGCAGCAAAGCGTTTGCCTTGGCCAGCAGCACTTTCGGGCTGAATGGTTTTGTCATGTAATCATCTGCGCCCAGATCATATCCTTTCAATTTATCGTCCTCATTACTTTTAGCCGTCAGCATGATAATCGGGAGATTACTCATTTCCCTTGCAATCTTACACACAGAAAAGCCATCAAGATGGGGCATCATAATATCCAGTACCATCAAATCCACAGGATTATTTTTCAGCGTCAGCAGCGCATCCATACCATCATCAGCGGTAAAACAAGTATGACCGCCGCGCTGCATATATTGCGCAATAATTTCCTGCATATTCTTTTCATCTTCGACAATCAGAATTTTCGCCATAGGATTTACTCCCGCATCTTTTAAAGTAATTTTATTCTACTATAAATAAAATCCTTTTTTCAAGATGTCATTCCTATTTTTTGTGTATTTGCACAATTTTATATAAAGCTTCCTCTTTCTCAAAGATCCACAGAAGCATCTTTCCATGAACCACAGCCGCAAGCGCACCTCCGGCCAGCGCACCAACGCAAAATACCGGCGTCCACAGAATCCCCGCCGCAAAAAAGACGCCGGTAATAAACAAAAGATACACCGACTGAGGCAGATACTTGAATAACAGCAGGATTCCGCTGCGGTATATTACCCCTGCCGTCGTATCCATCCTCGCCGCAAGAGGGAAGATATAGATCACCAACACAATCCATATTCCCAACAGTACCCAGACCATAACTCGCATACCGGCGGCAAAGTTCCCTTCCACATTCCTCCAGAACATACCATCAAGAAAAAGCGCTGCCGCCGCCGCCATCAAAGGCACCCATAATCTCAGAGACAGCGCCAGTTTATCCCGGAATACATTCCAAAAGTCCCGAAATATATACCCTTCTTCATTTTTCAGAATCCTTACTGCCGTTACATGAAGCGCGCAAAGCGCCGCTCCTCCTGTGACCAGCGGAATCGAAAAAAGAATCCACAGGATATTCAATTTGACCAGGCTGACCGCCTTATCCACAATACGGAATAATCTGCTTTCTATATGAAACGCTCCTGTCATAAATTTCCCTCCCGTCTTTATATTCACATATTTCCGGAATCCCATCACGTCCGCCATACGGCTGGTAAAACGAATATGAAATTCCGGAAATCCGTTCCTAACCTTTAATTCCGGTAGAAGCGATACCTTCCACATAATATTTCTGAAGGAAGATAAACATCAGCAGCATCGGTATCGCTGATATGGTCAGAGATGCCATGATAGGTCCGTAATTAATAGGCTTCGAACCAAAGAAGGTCTGTATCGCCAATTGAATCGTCCGCTTTTCCTCTCCTGTGACAACCAGCAAAGGCCACATAAAATCATTCCAGTGAGCCACAAAATCCAGGATAAAGATTGTGGCGTATACCGTCCCTGAGATCGGCATTACTACCTGGAAAAATGTTTTCACCGGTCCGCACCCGTCGATAGACGCCGCTTCTAAAAGTTCATCCGGAATATCAAGGAAGAACTGGCGGAACATATAGATGCTGAAACATTTTGCAACAAACGGCACAATCAGGGACGCCCAGGAGTTAATCCATCCTAAGTCTGCCATCTCCCTGTACATCGGGAGCATGATCGCTTCTGCCGGAAAAACCATCAGACTGATCACAAGTGTCAGCAAAAGGTTCTTTCCCTTGAAGTCAAATTTTGCCAGCGCGTATCCGCAGATGGAATTCACCAACAGATCCAGAAGGATGATCACCAGCACATAGAACAAACTGTTGCCGATAAATTTCCACATATTGATTCTCTGGAATACTTCTGCGTAGTTATTCAGAGACGCTCCTGTCGGGATAAATGTCGACAGTGAATTCAATCCTTTAAAAATCTGTGCTTCCGGTTTCAAAGAAGACGAGATCATCCAGATCAGAGGCGACACGAATATTAATGCGATCAAAGTATTGCCAAGGTAAAACGCAACGTTTCCAAATGTTTTTTTCTTTGTCATAGTATTCACTCCTCCCGCGCCTAATCTGCTTTAATTATCTTCTTCATTCCCAATGACAGGCTGATTACGATTACAAAAAATACAGCCGCCACCGCACAGGCATATCCGAAGTTTCTCTTCTGGAATCCCTGTTCATAGATATAGTACACCAATGTCCTGGTAGAGTTCTGCGGTCCGCCCTTAGTCATAACATAAGGCTGGGTGAAGAGCTTCATCGCCTGAATAACCGTTATCATAACAACATACTGAATGACATTCTTAAGTCCCGGAAGCGTCACATAGAAAAAGCTCGCGATCTTTCCGGCGCCGTCTATGGAAGCCGCTTCATACTGCTCTGCCGAGATGCCCTGAAGCCCGGCAAGAAAGATCATCATCTGATATCCGGCTCCCTGCCATGCAGACATGAATATGATCGAATTCATCGCCGTATCCGGGTCATTTAAGAAACCGCACGGCTCTAATCCGAGATTGACCAGAAGCGCATTTAAAAGACCGCTGTCCGGGCTGGAATTATACATAACGGTCCAAAGGATCGCAACGACTACCATAGACGTAACCTGCGGGCTGAAATAAGCCGCACGGAAGATGGACACGCCTTTTCGCCGGGATGAGATCAGAAGGGCCAGCGCAAGTGCAAGCACCGTCTGAAAAGGAACGACCAGAATGGTAAAATAAAGTGTATTTTTCACTGCGATCCAGAAATCTCCATCCTGGAACAATTCAATAAAATTATTAAACCCACAGAAGACAATCCTGTCAGGACGCATTATATTATAATCCGTGAATGCATACCGGATCGTCTGCAAAGACGGATAGATCAAAAACGCGGCCAGCAGGACGACCGCCGGGAAAATGAACAGATACGCCGCTTTCCTCTCACTCGTTTTATTTACTGATTTTTGCATAACCAATCCCCCTTTTCCTCTTAATCGTTTGCATAGTATTTGTTATAATCCTTATCCATGGCTGCCGCCGCAGAATCCAGCGCCTCCTGCGGATCTACGCCGGTAAAGATATTCAGCATGGCCTCGGCGAATTCCGCCGTCAGTACACTGTAGGAAGGCGTCCTCGGTCTTGGATGCCCTGTTTCCATGAGCTGTTCTTTAAAAATGGATCGAGGATATTCATTGTACTCCGTCAGGACATCATAGCTTGAGATTCTTGTCGGCGGTTTTGAGATCGCCTGCGCATAAGTCGTTACATTATCTTCCGAGAACAAGAACCTCATCACTTCTTTTACCGCGTCCATGTCCTGTACATTCTTCGTAACAGACGCCGCCCAGTCGCCGGTAGGAGAGGTTAAGATTCCGTCCCCGTCCGCCACCGGGAAATACGTAACTCCCCAGTTCAGATCCGGGTAATCCTTCTCTAAAGTCGCCACCTCCCAGGAACCTCCGAGCATCGTTGCCGCTTTTCCGTTGTGGAATTCCTTCTGGATCGGGTCGATATTGGCATATCCATCCTCTATCAGACTGTTTAAGAACTTCGCCGCTTCCACGCCCTCGGCGCTGTTCAGATATCCTTCTGCGGAACTTCCGTCCTCATTGACAAAATCCGTCCCGTTGGATATCCAGAACTGTTCCAGTACATAGGACAGGCCTTCACCCTTATCCATGATGATGTTCGTTCCCACTACTCCGTCCTTCGTCAGCTTTTTTGCCGCCTCATAATATTCGGACCATGTCCAGGCATCCTCTTTGTCCTCCGGGATATCAATACCGGCCTCATCAAGCATATCCTTATTATAGTACAGCGCCACGGAACTTTCGGTAGCACCCACCGCGTAGATATTCCCTCCATATGTATTCTGCTGTTTCGAGGAGTCAAAGAAATCTCCCCATTCCTCCTCCGAGAATAAATCATCAAGAGGAAGCGTCACTTCATTTGCCGCGTAGATCGAAACATTCGGTCCGTCCACATACAGGATGTCCGGCAGGTCGTTAGACGTGATCGCCGCATTGACCTTATCCTCATACGCATAAGAATCCGCGCGCACAATAGCCTCCCGGCGCAGCTCGATCTCTCCTTCATGCTCCTTGTTGAATTCTTCGATCTTCTCAACCCACCATTCCTCGATCGCCGGTTCATCGCTGGGGCTCCATACGGTTATCACCGATTCACCCTCCTCGTTCACCCGCTCCTTCGTCTTCCCGCATCCCGTGAAAGCACCTGATACCATCACGGCCGCGAGCAAGACTGCAACTGCTCTTTTTCTCATCTTTCTCGCTCCTTTCTCATCTCTCCCAGATTGATCTCATGCAGAAAACTTCTGCCCTCTTGATACATTCAGGTGTGTCTGTATGTAATATGAAACATCCCTGGTCCGATGTGTCATAGAACAACTTAGTTCCTGCCGCCTCCCCGTCATTTACATATATCTCAGCCGTGCGGCGGTCAACGAATATCTCAAGCTTCTCTACCCGCTCTACATCCGCAGGGAACGTAATATGCTCGCTCTTCACTCCGTGAGTCGTAAGCCGGAGCCCCTTCTCATCGTTCACAAGCATCATCCTGCTGCCGTCACTCTCAGACAGGCATATGGAAAATGGAATATCTTTGGTAAATTCCAACTCAGCCTTATATGTATTGGGAATGATACCCTTAAGACATATCTCTTCTTCCTGTCCCTGATACAAGATTCCTGATTTCAGAGCTTCCATCTCCTTCACCGGAGTCAGGTACAGCCGGTTATCTCTGATATGCATTTCCCTGGGTATCGTCATGCTCCCGCAGACACCGTTCTCCACTTCCAGATGTTCCCCGTAGAAATCAGATATCCACCCGATACTGATCCTCCGCCCCTCATGCTCAAAACTCTGCATCGCATAGCAATTGCTGCTGAAGTCAAACCAGCCTCTGCTCTCTTCTGTAAATACACCTTCGGCAAAATCTCCCACATAATATCTGCTCATCTGATATCTCCCAAAGGGATCCTGATGGTGCATCAAGGCGCCGATTGCCAGGTATTTCCCGTCCAGCTCCATAAAATCCGGACATTCTACACAGCGAATCCCTTCTTCTTCCTCCACAAGCAGCGGCCCTCTGTAATTCCACCGTTCCAGATCCTCCGACTCATACAAAAGGATCGCAGCCTTTTCATTCAGGGCGCTTCCAAGCACCATATACCACTTTCCGTCCGCCCGCATCACCTTGGGATCACGGAAATCATAGGAGGCTCCTGCGGGTCCCCCGGCGATTACCAGCTTCTCTTCTGTAAAATGCAGCATATCGCCGCTCTTCATCATCCACTGCTGCTGCCGCGTCTGCTCTCCATCAACAGGAGGCCCCATACTCCGGGTCAGATAGAAGATAACCTCATCCTCCTGTACCACCGCCGAACCGGAAAACGCGCCGCCCGATAACTCGCCGGGACGGTCAAGAATCTCCTCCTGAGGCTCTAACACCACCGGAAGATGCGTCCAATGGATCAAATCCTTGCTGGCCGCATGCCCCCAATACATATGAGACCACTTCTGGCCATGCGGATTAAACTGATAAAACATATGGTAATACCCCTGAAACCAACACAGTCCGTTCGGGTCATTGATCCAGTTCTTCCATGGTGTAAAATGATATGCCTCCCGAATCGGAGAATCGTACCAGTCCTTCTCTTCCTTCTTTATAAATCTTCCGTCCTCATCCTGTTCCAGATAGCAGACCCCTTCCTCCAGAAGGTTCTCGCAATCACTCAGATAACAGATAGAAACCTGAC
Organism: Lachnospiraceae bacterium; assembly: GCA_910574285.1. Lineage (GTDB taxonomy): Bacteria > Bacillota > Clostridia > Lachnospirales > Lachnospiraceae > Sporofaciens. Next base: position 7,219 of record CAJTAL010000056.1, read on the forward strand.
ACTCTTCACATACAATCTCATACTCCGTATTCTTCTCCACCGGTACTTTTATCCATTTGTAGTATGCCTTTCCTCCGGGAAACTTCCGGCACTCTCCGCCTCCGGAAATCACCCTGACACTCCCTTCGGCATGCAAAGCTCTTGCAAATATTTCCAACTTTGTATACTTTCCTGTATTCATCCGTCCCATCCTTTCTTGCATAACTATTTTCCAAAGCGCACCTTGCTGCGGTAAAACCGCTCTGTCTGCGAGGCTGAATCATCCTCTGTTTATTTGGATTATTTATACACTTTTAAACTATATATGAAACCGTTTCCATTTAACTATATCTTTATATATTAGGATTTTTATCTATATTTTCGCTGTTATTATTTGTTTATTATGGAACCCGTTCCATGTTAGAAATTATAGTACGTATCATACAAATTGTCAATTCCCTATCGTTATTTTTCTCTTATCTACAAAAAAAGAAGATTTTGTATTGTGCATTTTGTACAAAATCTTCTCACTCTACTTTTTCTTATCTATTTTCAACAAATATAACTCCCGGTTTTTTTACAATTTTACCAAAGAATCTTCCTTACGCTGTTCCGCCGCGCTGTATTTCTACATCCAAAATCAGCCGATGAGGAACATTTTTCCGCTGTTCCACCATATCCAGAAGCGTATTCACGGAAACCTCCGCCAATAATTCTACGTTTTGCCTAATCGCCGTTAACTGCGGATATACCATATTGGACGGCGTCATGGCGTCAAAACCGACGATGGAGATATCTTCCGGAATCCGAATCCCTCTTCTCTGCGCCGCATTCAGGCAGGCCAGCGCAGCCAGGTCTCCCCCGAATATCCCGTCGATATCCGGGTGCAGCCGAAATATCTCTTCCGCCATATGATAATGAGCGTCCCAGCTAAATATATTCCACTCCATCACTTCCTGCAGCACAGTCACTCCATTTTCTTCCAATACTTTCATAAAAGTAACATACCGGTCATTCGCCATCACTTTAGGGGATATTCCCGACACAAGAAACACTTTTTTTCGCTGTGCCTTAAGCATCAGTTCGGCCGCCAGCTTTCCGCCCTTCGCGTGGTCGCACCCTATCAGCGGAATCTGCGCTCCCAGGTCACGGTCAATAGACACGATCGGTTTCACCTGCTTCCGGTATTCCTCAACCTCAAGACCGTGAGACGCCGTTATGATCCCATCCACCATGTTCCGTTCAAGCATGTCCAGATATTCCTGTTCCCGTCTGCTGATACCTACGGTATTACAGATCATCGTCTTATATCCCTGTTCATACAGTTCCATCTCGATATGCTTAACCAGGGCCGAAAAAAAGGGATGCTCCAGATCAGGCACGATCACGCCTACGATTCCCGTCTTGTTATGGTAAAGATTCCTTGCCAGCTCATTCGGAGTGTATTTGAGCTTCTTCGCCGCCTTCTCAATCTTCTTCCTCGTCTCCGGCGAGACATAGCCCGATCCATTCAACGCCCGTGATACCGTTCCGACTCCAACGCCCGCTTCCTGCGCTACTTCCCTAATACTTGCCATCTTACTTCCTCTTTATTATTACTTATTTGCCAGCCGTCAAAGATACCTTTATCATTAAGCTCATAACATTGAATTCCTTATATCTTTTGTCGGCACTTTGGAATAACTTTTTCATCATATCTGTATCGGCCGGTGTAACCCGTTATAAATCCAACGCAGCAGGATTTAGCAGGAAATCATAGAGCCCCAGGTGCAGAATCCCCGTTTCATCAAGCCATGGCTTCATCCCGCTCTTTGTAACGATGATCTTCCGAAAGAAATCCTTGACGCCCAAAAGCGGCCGAAGCTCCGTCTTTTCCTTCTGGGCGCTCTCAAGGGTCAGGGCGGACTGGATATAATACTTCTTTACGCCCTTATTGACGACAAAATCAATCTCACAGCTAACTTTCTTCCTTTTCCCATCTACATCCGTCTCAAAAATATCAACCACGCCTACATCCACTGAATATCCTCTGCAGACCAACTCGTTATACATGATGTTCTCCATGATATGCGTCTCCTCCTGCTGCCGTAGATTCAGCCGCACATTCCGAAGCCCGATATCGCTGCAGTAATATTTCGACGGATAGGAAAAATACTTCTTCCCCTTCACATCGTACCGCCTGGCCCGGCGGAACAGAAAAGACTCGGAAAGATAGGTCAGATAGCTGGCAATGGTCCCGCTGTCCACCTTGATCCCCTTTACCGTCTGTAAAGTATTCGCTATTTTTGTAGCATTGGTAAGCGATCCCACGGAGGAACACAGGTCATCCGTCAATTCGCTTAAGACCTCCGGAAGTCCGATCTGATACCGCTCTATAATATCCTTAAAATAGACCTCTTCAAAAAGCGAAGACAAGTATTTGAATTTGTCATCCTCCGTCTTCCGGAACAAAACCAGCGGCATGCCGCCGTACAGGGCATATTCCTCATAGGCCTCCGCCTTATCCCCGCCCACGTAGCCGTAGTATTCCTGAAAGGAAAGCGGATGGACTTCAACCGAATCCCCGCGGCCCCGGAAAGCCGTCATTACATCCTTGGAGAGCATTTTGGAATTACTCCCGGTCACATAAATGTCCACGTTACGAAGCCTTTGCAGGCCGTTGAGAACATTATACAGGTGAATACTCTCCGGGTTCTTAAGCTCCTCCCTGGAAATCGCATACTGCACCTCATCAATGAAAATATAAAACATACCCTCCCGATCCGTGACCTTAGAACGGATATACTTAGACAGCTCTGCCGGATCTCGGTAGACCAGGTTCAAATCATCGTCCAGGGCAATCGTAATGATATGATCCTTCGGGACCCCTTCCCCAAGCAGGTAATTATAAAACAGTTCAAACAGCAAAAAGCTCTTTCCACAGCGCCGGATTCCTGTAATAACCTTGATGAGTCCGTTCTCTCTCCGGTTGACCAACTGCTCCAGATAACGGTCTCTTCTAATGTAATTCTCCATGCTCGGCCTCCTGTTTTGTTCAAAAATATATTGTTCTGCACCTAAGTTCTGATTCTATTATACCCGATTCTCTGTCAAAAAAGCAATCCAAAAGTTTTATGTTTTGCACCGTATTTCGGAACTACTCACCCAATATACATTGCATCCCCGAAAGAAAAGAACCGATAACCTTCCTTCACCGCTTCTTCATACGCCCTCAGCACATTCTCACGTCCCGCCAACGCGGAAACCAGCATAATCAGCGTGGATTCCGGGAGATGAAAATTCGTAATCAGGCAGTCTAACACTTTGAACCGATATCCCGGATAGATGAATATCTCCGTCCATCCGCTGCACGCCTTAAGCCTCCCCTTCTCATCCGCCGCTGACTCTATCGTCCGGCAGCTCGTGGTTCCCACACAGATGACCCGGTTTCCCGTATCCTTCGCATGGTTGATCTTCTCCGCCGCTTCCTCGTCAATCCGGAAAAACTCTGAATGCATGTGATGATCCGTAATCTCATCTACTTTTACCGGGCGGAATGTTCCGAGACCCACATGAAGAGTAACCCTCGCAATCGCCACCCCTTTTTCTTCAATCTTCTTTAGAAGCTCCGGCGTGAAATGAAGTCCCGCCGTAGGAGCCGCTGCCGACCCGGTGTTGACTGCGTAGACTGTCTGATATCGGTTTTTATCTTCTAATTGGTGGGTAATATAAGGTGGCAGAGGCATCTGCCCCAACTGATCCAATATTTCTTCGAATATCCCTTCATACGTGAACCGTATCAGACGGTTCCCCTCTTCCACGATATCGATCACTTCCCCAGTCAGAAGCCCCTCTCCGAAACTGATCCTCGTCCCCACCTTTGCTTTCTTTCCCGGTTTGACTAAAGTCTCCCACACATTGTTCTCCTTACGTTTCAATAGAAGTATCTCTATCTTCGCATTGGTTCCTTCTCTGGAACCGATTAATCTTGCCGGAATTACCTTCGTATCATTGATGACCAGACAGTCCCCTTCCTTCAGATAATCAGTAATCTCTCTGAAAATACGGTGTGAAATAGCTCCGGACTCCTTATCAAGGACAAGGAGCCTGGAGCTTTGACGATCCTCCAATGGATCTTGCGCAATCAATTCTTCCGGCAATTCATAATAAAAGTCCTGACGCTTCATACATGAATCCCTCTTCTATGAATTTCCCTTTTATGAATTTCTCTTCTATGATTTTCCCTTTTATAAATTTCTCTTCTATGATTTTCCCTTTTATAGAATCACTTTTAATTATTCTTTTCTGGATCCTTCTCTTCCCTCTGACCTATATCTTTTAATCCGTCCGGAATCGGAATATCCCGTTTTGATATATCATTTCCTGAACTTACCGGATCTCTGCCCTGCGGCGGCGCCGGTCTGCTGCCCGGCCTCGCCGGTCCGCCGTTTTGAGGCGGCATCGGGACGTATCCCGGAGGCGCCGCAGGATAATTCCCAGGCGCCTGATACACGGGAAATACTTTGACTTTCTTTGCATAGACCACCCTGGTATCACAGAGCATGTCATGAAGCCCTCTCTTCTCCCTGTCTACCCCCGCCATGATGTAACCGATACCTACAGAAAGACCGCACAGGAATCTTCCTATGGTTTCCCGGTATACCACATTTAAGAGATCAAGCTTCTGGCTTCCGTCGGCATTGACCACTCGAAGATTCAAGAGCCTTTTCCCCGGAGTCGTCCCTGTTCCATGCGTAAGCAGAATGAAATAAAGCACCTGCAGCACATACAGAAGGATATCTTTCACCGTGTACCGGAAGAGAACTTCCGTCTGAAGCACCCCCCTCCCCACTGCCGACACGATCCCCAGCGCCAGATTGACGAAAAGCAGGCCTGTCCAGACGATCACAATGTCGATACAGTATGCTGCCAGACGCACCCAGAATCCGGCATACTCCGCGTCCGCTCCCGGCTGTCTAACGTAATTGTTCTGCATAGTACATCGGCACCCCGCTTTCCATCTCTGCCGCGGTCTCTTTCAGTATCTGAGCCTCCGACTTTGGAATCACACTCTCTGCCTTCGCAAAAAGAGACGTCCAGAAATCTATCGTACTCTCCGGCTCATAGAATTCATATGCTCCAAGTTCTGAACTCATCGCCGCCGTCATGTCCTCATACAGACTGATCTCATCAATGAGGCCGTTATTCAAAGCCTGTTCCGCCGTATATACCCGGCCGTCCGCAAGCTTCTTCACTGCCTCCGCCTCCATACCGCGTCCTTCCGATACGATATTTACAAACTTCGTATAATACTCATCCACCTGTTCCTGATAGATCGCGATCTGCTCATCCGTCAGCCTGGAACTGTCTTTATTAGCCCCGCTGGTAATGCTGACATACCGGATTCCCAGCTTCTCATATAACCCTGTCATATCAAATCCTGTCATAATCACTCCGATAGAACCTGTCGTCGTATTGGGATTCGCATAGACCTTGTCTGCTGCCATAGAGATCATATATCCCCCGGAAGCCGCGTAATGCGCCATATAGCCCCATATTGGCCGTCCTGTACTCTCTTTATATTCCTTAAGCTTCAGATATAATTCTTCTGATTCGTACACAGTTCCGCCTGGAGAATCCACATATAACAGGATTCCCTGGTTATAGCCGTCAGACATCAGATTATCAATGTATTCCATCGTTGTGTTATGCTGATAACCCATATCTGCATCAAACATGCCCGCCGCCGTCTGTTCCTGAATCGTTCCGACTACCTTGACTACTGCAATATAATCATCTGACGGAGGCTGAAACTCTACATTATCCGCCAGCATCTGCGCCATGCTCTTTTCTATCATGCGCTCGGAAAATGTATTCGTCAGCACGCTGGATACTCCGGTAATGATAAATAAAATAACTGCTATGACCAAACCGCCTATCTGTTTCTTCTTCATTTTCTATCTCCATTCATTTGAATCTGCCGACCGGAAATCAAAACGTCTCACCTACTTGCGAAGTTCAATTCCCATGCCCTCCAAAGCCTTCAGGATTCTGCCCATAGCTTCCGAGACTTCCGCATCTTCGAGCGTCTTATCCTTTGCCCGGAATACGATGGAATAAGCCATTGATTTGCATCCTTCCTTAATCTGCGCTCCTTCATAGAGATCGAATAACGCATAACTTTCCAGATATGCCCCGCCCTTCTTCTCTATGACTTCTTCCACCTGGCCTGCCAGAACTTCTTTCGGCATCACCATACTGATGTCACGGGTTACCGCTGGGAATCTTGCTATTCCGGTATACTTTCTGTCAAATGAAGCCCGCTCTACGATCTCCGGCATATCAAGCACCGCAATATACGCTTTTGTCCCGATCTCGTACGCATCCGCGATATCCGGATGTACTTCTCCCAGATATCCCACCACTGTTCCGCCGTAGATGATATTAGCCTGACGCCCCGGATGAAGATAGGGTTTGCCGGAATTGGGATCATAAGTCTCCTTCCCCTGCATACCCACCTTTTCAAAGAACTCTTCTACCACGCCCTTCATGTTGAAGAAGTCTCCCTCTCCGTACATACCCAGGGTAAACTGCATCCTCTCTTCGGGAAGCTCCGTCAGCGGAAGCGTCTTCGGAAGATAGATATTTCCCAGTTCATACAATCTTACCTTCTTATTTCTTCTGTTATAATTGGTCGCCAGGGACGTCAGCATACCATTCAAAGATGTTGTACGCATGATACTGTAATCCTCTCCCAGCGGATTCATGATCTCGACTGCCCTGCGAAGCGGAGAATCCTCCGGAATCCGAAGCTTATCAAATACCTTCGGGCTTTCAAATGAATAAGTCATCCCCTGGCTGAATCCGCAGAATTCCGCGATATCCCGCGCGATCTCCTCCACACGGAGCTTGAATGATAATTTTCCGGTCGTAGCCTCCCCCCTTGGAAGTGTCGTCGGAATATTATCATATCCGTAGAATCTGGCCACTTCTTCCGCCAGATCCGCCATGCGGAACAAATCATGCCGGAATGTAGGAGCAATCACCTCGTTTGCCGCGTCATCGTATTCCAACCCTATTTTCCTGAAATATCCGATCATCTCTTCCTTAGTGATCTCTGTTCCAAGTAAACGATTGATCTCATCCTGATCAAAAGGCACTCTCACCGGCTCTTTTCTCTTACCATAGACGTCCACCATCCCGCCTACGACTTCTCCGGCTCCCATCTCCTCCACCAACTGGCAGGCGCGGTCGATGGCCGCCTGAGCATTGTTCGGGTCCAGCCCTTTCTCGAACTTACCGGACGCATCGGTACGAAGCCCTACTTTCTTGCTTGATTTGCGGATATTCGTTCCGTCAAAACAAGCCGCCTCAAAAAGCATGGTCTTAACATCATCCGTGATCATGGAATTCTCGCCTCCCATGATACCGGCGATGCCGACAGACCGCTCGCCGTCGCAGATCATCTGCACCGTCTCGTCCATCTGGCGTTCCTGTCCGTCCAGCGTCGTGAATTTCTCGCCTTCCCTGGCCGTACGCACAATAATCTCGTGCTTCGCAATCGTATCCAGGTCATAGGCATGCATGGGCTGCCCGTACTCTTCCATCACATAGTTGGTAATATCAACCAGATTATTGATAGGCCGGATACCAACGGAAGCCAGACGCCTCTGCATCCACTTCGGAGAGGGACCGATCTTGATATTCTTTACCACTCTCGCGCAATATCTCGGACAGAGCTCCTGATCTTCTACCGTCACCTTAATATAATCATTAACGTCCTCTGAATTTCCTGTCTCTGTCACTACCGGCGGATGAAATTCCTTTCCGAAGGTTGCCGCCGCCTCCCGGGCGATTCCGACCACGCTGAAGCAATCGACTCTGTTGGAGGTAATCTCGTACTCAAATACCACGTCGTTCAGACCAAGAGCTTCCACCGCATCTGCTCCCACCTTCGCGTCTTCCGGGAAGATATAGATTCCTTCTTCCGGAGCTTCCGGATACATATCCCTGTTCGAACCCAGCTCCTCTATGGAGCACATCATACCTCTGCTCTCTATTCCGCGCAGTTTTCCCTTCTTGATCTTGACTCCGCCTGCCACACGGCTGCCCGGCTCATGGCCTCCCGCCACCCGTCCGCCGTCTAAGACAACCGGGACTTTATCGCCCTCCTTAACATTGTTGGCGCCTGTCACAATCTGGACGGTCTCTTCACCCACATTAACCTGACAGATAATCAATTTGTCGGCATCCGGATGTTTCTCGATCTTGTCGATCTGACCGATCACGATCTTATCCAGATCCGCGTCCAGCGCCTCATACCCTTCTACTTTTGTTCCCGCCAATGTCATCGCGTCCGTATATTCCTGCGCAGTAACATCCAGACCCGGGACATATGCCTTTATCCATGATAATGATGTATTCATCTTCCTGCTCCTCTCTGCATCATTTTCCAATCTCTTCTAAAATAAATATAAGATAAAATATAATTCCTGCTGCTTTATCACTTACTATTGTTCATTATTACTTATATGTCGACCATCTGCTTTTTCAGTCATCTATGATCTGTTTTTCAAAAACAGCACTTGTTTAGAATTGCTTCAGGAACCGGATATCATTCTCATACAGCAACCGCATATCATCAATCTCATATTTCAGCAGCGCGATACGCTCCAGCCCGACGCCGAATGCAAATCCGGTATACTCGTTCGGGTCGATTCCGCACATTTCCAGCACATGGGGATGTACCATGCCGCAGCCTAAGATCTCGATCCATCCTGAGCCTTTACAGAAACGGCAGCCTTTCCCCCCGCATTTAAAGCAGGTAACGTCCACCTCCGCGCTTGGCTCGGTGAAGGGGAAATGATGGGGACGGAACTTCGTCTTCGTCTCCGGACCGAACAACTCTTTCGCAAATACCTCCAACGTCCCTTTCAGATCGGCAAAGGAGATATTCTTATCTATCACCAGACCTTCAATCTGATGGAAGGAAGGAGAATGTGTCGCGTCCACCTCGTCAGAACGGAACACACGCCCCGGCGCGATCATTCGGATGGGCAGTTTTCCCTGCTCCATGACACGCGCCTGCACCGGTGAAGTCTGGGTCCGCAGCACAATGTCTTTATTGATGTAGAACGTATCCTGCTCATCCTTCGCCGGATGTCCGTCCGGTATATTCAATTTTTCAAAGTTATATAGATCATACTCTACTTCAGGACCTTCCACAACTTCATAGCCCATGCCGATGAAGATCCTCTCTACTTCTTCTAACGCGATCGTATTCGGATGCCGGTGTCCGACCATGTTCTTCTTCGCCGGAAGGGTAACGTCGATTACCTCCTGCTTCATCCGCTCTTCACGGATGGCCCTTTCCATCTTCTTCTTACTCTCCTCCAGCAGATTCTCAATCGCCGCGCGCGTCTCGTTCACCAACTGCCCGACTTTCGGCCTTTCCTCCGGTACGACGTCTTTCATCCCTTTTAAGACTGCAGTCAGTTCTCCCTTCTTGCCAAGGAATTTCACACGCACATCATTCAACTTCTCCGGCATATCTGCCGCTTCGATCGCTTTTAACGCTTCTTCTTTGATGCTTTGCACTTTTTCATTCATCAGTCTTCTTCCTTTCTTCCATATACTATAATGGGCTACGCCATATTACAAAATAAACTTCCATATATGACAAAAAAGCCCATCCCAAAAAGGGACGAGCAATTACCCGTGTTACCACCCTGATTCCCGTATCTTCTCATTATACAAAATATAAATATCCAGAATCTATCCGTATATTATATTCTATATTCTTGCCATACGGGCACTCATTCATGCGTAACGTGCATCTGACGGCATCCCCTACCATCCTTCATCGTGCCTTCGATCCGAAATACACTCCGAAAAACTTCAAGGATACGGCTCGCGTGGGAAATTCAAGTCACATCTGAACCCAAGGAAACTTTCAGCCCAATGATCTCCTCTCTCTGGGGGGATGACGTTACTCTACTTAAGAACTATTGAAAAATGTCTTTCCTAGCTCCTTACACGGTCTCAGCCTTTTACTCTATCACTATCTGTATAACCATATATACTTTTTTCATTATATCATAAGAACTTGTGATGTCAAGGATTTAATCAAATTTGAAATTACATTATATACGCTACCTACAATATGCCGCCAACGCCCCGCGCAGCACCTCAATCTTACAGGTATGTTCTTTAGTCTTTTGTCATAAGCAATTCCTACTCCCAGCACTCTCCCCGTATATTGGGGCGCCCCGCCAATCTTTTTCTCGAATTTCAGCGCGTACTGCCTGTCCCTGATCTGCTGAAGCGCTTCATCAGCCGTATGATCCACCTTCAATTCCAGAATAATGCAGTCCGCACTTCGATCAATCTCCGGATAGAAAATAAAATCCACATATCCGACTCCAGCCTTATCCTCCCGCTCAATGCGATAGGAATCACGTGCTGCAAGGTAAATCAGATTTACCAGAGCCATCAGTTCTGCCTCATTATTATAACTCAGCAAAGGAGTCTCCGTATTGTGCGCAAATTCCAACAGGGATTTCATTGTCGCAATATCCTCATTAAGCGTCGCCTGCAGCATCTTCTCTGATTCCCGCGCAAGCTGATGCACATAGCCCAGGGAAGGCTGTTTTTGCAGCATATCATCGAATCTTTCCATCAATTCACGATTCGGAATCCTGACATGTCCCTTCTCATAGCTTAAAAATCCGTAAACCGTCATTGCTGAGAATATCTCATCCCTGTCGGTAAGATTCATAGCAGTCGCAGCATATTCCCGTACATTTGCACGAACAGGAATCCCGGATACCATCAGGGCAAGGCTGTCCCGTACCGCATCCGTGTTGTGGTCGATGTAATAGTAAATCTCATCATACGGCCCGGAACTGGTCCAGTAATTTCCCAGATTATTATTCGTAAGAGCCGCGACAATAGAACGAGGATTGTAAACGTGGTTCCCTGATTTCGCAGAATAACCATCGTACCATATTTTCAGGTCACTGCGTGTAATCTTCGGATTCTTCTGATTAATCAGGAATTTATCAAAGAGTCGGTCAACCTCCGATTCGGTAAATCCAAATGTATCACCGAACATTTCCTCAGACGCCATCGTGTATTCCAGAAACATATTCAGCTCAGATCCACTGGAATACTTTGCAATCGGAAGGATGCCTGTCATATATGCAAGATCTACATACGGCTGATCCTTCAGTAAGTTGCTCAAAAAATCAATATACTCAATCTTATCTTCATCTGTCACAAAATGTCTGTGAAAAATAAAGTCCCATTCATCCAGAATGAATATAAATCGTGCCTCCGGCTCCGTCTGGTGCACCCTCCTTAACGCATCCCATACCGCCTCTTCCGTGTCTATTCTGATATGCGGATAAATTTCCGCCAGATCCTCAATCAGATTTTGCTCAATGCGGCTGATATACTGGTCATAACTGCTGCACCGCCTTGGAAGGCGGTTGAAAGAAATGGTTATTACAGGATGCTTATTAATGTGTTCCTTATAAAAAGACGAATCTGATATCTTCAGATTTCTGAAAATCTCCTCAGAATCACACCCTTCTGAAAAGAAAGCGCCCATCATATTGGCTATAACCGACTTCCCGAAACGGCGTGGTCTTGTAATACAGATATATTTTTCAGTGGTTCCTATTCTTGGGATGATCTCACTGATTATCTCCGATTTATCTACAAAGTATGGACTTTTATAAACCTCTGCAAAGGCAGTTAATGCCTCTGCGCTGTTCAGATAATTCCCCCTGAAACAGTCCTCCTTCTGATAGGCGTCATAAAATGATTAATCCTAGTAATGACAGTATAACAACTTTAGAAAACGGGTTCAATAAGGGAAAATAGATTTATTCCTCTTTTATCTCCTGGTTCGGAATAAATACACTTTCAGAAGACACATCATAAGCCAGATATCCCAGATGTACCAACAATGTAAGTACATCATCTTTACTGTAAAAAGTGGTCATGTCATTTTGAAATGTATTTGTATCTATTTTACATTTCATGCCGCCAAGCATAGACAAAATAACATCTTTCAAACCGTCAAAATCCATAGTAATATATGTTTTCAAAGATTCATATATCTCCGTCTGCGTCCAGTAACTCCCAAAACGTTTTCTGCTTATGGCCTCCAGTACTGATTTCGGACTGTATACATGCTGATGACTGCCAAGAATATATCCGTCATGCCAATACTGTATCTGACGAAAATCTATATCCGACTGTTTACATAATTCACGGACTTCACCTTCCGTAAAGCCGACATATTCTTCTAACGGTGAGGAATCCACCATCGTATATTCATAAAAATCACTCAATGCAGATTGGTTGCCATATTTTTTGATAGGAAGAATACCCGTCATATAGGCAGCCTCAGCCATCTTATCTGTCAAACTGCTTCGGAAAAGCCCCCGCAAAAGCTGAACATATTCTTCCTGCAAAATCTTATCTTCCTTCGCTTCCCGAAACAGCGCATCCCATTCATCGATAATGATAATAAATTTCGAACCCGACTCTGCAGTAATATCAGCTAACCAAACCTTCTGGGCCGGTTGACGCATGTAAGCTTCTGTTTCGTTCCCAGAGTATGATTGATATAATCAATCATACCTGTTTTGTCAATATATTCTCCTTTTCGTATGGACCGAAATCTGTCATTCCCCGGATTCAGATATTTTCCCATGAAACAATCCTTCCCCCGATCTGTCTATAAGAATATTAATAAAACTTTTTCAAAAAATATTCAATTTTCTATTGACTTTTTATTTGCAGGCTTGTTTATATCTCTCTTTTTCATTTACACCAGACCTTTATCACCATATTTATAACTTTTCCATTCGGCACGCTGTCATCGGTCTCGAACTGCTTATTTGCCAGTCATCTGCTTTTCCTGCTGCTCAAGAGGAATGTAATGCTTTGTATATTTCAACTGCTTAACAACTGCTTAACATAAGAAATACCTTCTGCACAGAATATGTTTCCATGCAAAAGGTATTTAAAAAATAGAAGAAGTAACTATATTAGTCTGCCCGTTTCCGGATTTTTTGCAGCAAGAGTATGATGCAGACACCCAGTAAAATATGACCTATCCCCGCAATACCAGAGATAGACGCATCCATTCCTTTACTCAATTCTGTTCCCCACACCTGCGTCAGACCTCTCATAAGAAACGCGGCGCCGCAAATGTTCAGGCCAAGCTGATAAGCAATTAAAATCTTACCAATGTTTTTATCCGAGAAATGAAATGATTTTTCAGCCAGCATAAGTATAAGGAAAAAGAACATTCCCAACATGAAATAATGTGTATGCATCACAGACAACCTTGTCTGACCGGTAAAATGATTGAATTTTGTATACTCTCTGTAAAATACTCCAAATATCATGGCAACGACTGCATAAGTCAAAGCCATATTCGCATAACGTCTAACCATTAAATATCTCCTCCTCCGTTTTTCATCTGTTCTTTCAATCAAATACAAAGCTAGTAATTTCCGAAATATGTTTACACATTTTCTTAGAGTTTGCCCCAATTTATAGGGTAAACGCCTTATTAGGCGGTAGGTGCGTGCAAGTGAATAGAGAAATATTTTAAATTCTGTCACTATAAGGCAAGGATTTTATATATTTTTCCATGTAGATAAAGTCTGGCCCTCCATCTGCCCGGCTCGGCAGCCTTATAACTGTTTCTTTCATTTTTTCCATGGTCCATTTTCTTCCATATCCAAAACGATATTTATTTGCTTTGATCACTGTTATGAGAAACATTGCAATATACTTGTTCATTTCCCAAAAATCTTTTGCATATAAAATATTCACATCATCAGATGCCCAAAATGGCTTTGATTGATAAAAAGCCTCCCCAACACTTCCGTTATAATTAACCGTGATACAGCCTCCTTTCCACAATATGCTTGCTGAAATTTTTTGCCGAACCCCGTTATTACCAGAGATTGCACCCAGATAATTATCCTGTCCATCTATCATATCCGCTTTTGTCAGACGTTTCCCTTTTTCAATCTGAAATAAAGCATCCATCCTATACTCTTTCCATTTAGGTATATTCACATCTGGCACGTTTTTCCCATTTACAGAAGTCCTGATTGCCTTATGGTGCAAGGATTTCATATACTTATCCATAAATATCCAATCTGGACATCCCTTGCTATTGGCAGGAAGAGCAATCTTCATATCCATATATTGCTCAGCTTTCACTTTCCGCCCATAATTAAATTTATACATATTTGCCATAAGAACTGTCCTTAAAAACAAATAATGATAGGTATTCATATCTTTTCCCCGAATAATTAAAGCTTTTGCGGAGTCTCCAATAACACATCCTTTTGGTTGGAATGACGCATAGCCTGCACTCCCAGAGCGCGCGACGGTAAGACAAGGCTGTGAGACAATTTTATAACCCATTTCATTTCAGTATTTTTCATCTATAAATCCCATACAGGCATTATTTTCTGAGCTGCTTTGGATTGCAGCAAGCCTGCCTGGATTATCTTTTATTTCCCGCTCGGTTATCCCTTTTCCATTTATGAACGGATAAAAAATATCAGAAATCCTGAACCTTTCCCAATTTCCAATATTAAGATTCATAGACCTCGCCCTCCCGGATTAAATATGCCAAATAATCATTAAGTGTAGATTGAAAATCGTCCTGTGTTAATTTGGAATAATCAGTCTGCATATATGCTTCGCACAGCCATTCGTCATCATATCCGACGCAGTGTCTTGCAGACAAACCATCAACAACATCTTTGTTTCTGTATAACTTCAGCCATTCCTTTTCAATGCTTTCCCATTTTCCGAAAGCATCTATTCTTCCTAATTTTTTGCGTTTTACAAAACCGTCATCCTTGCAATAACCAAAAAAAGTTTCCTGCGCACTGTCATGGGGTGTATGCGCCGTACAAACCATGACGCATACATTTGTTCCTGTGGGATAGAAAATATCATCTGGCATTGAAAATACAGCCTGCAATGTATTTTTCTTCATCAACCGTTCTCTTATATCTTTGAATTTTGTGCCAATTGCGTAGCTCATCGGCACAACGACAACCCCCGTCCCTCCCACTGCAAGGATGTCAAGCAAATGCTCGACAAATTCCAGTTCGGCAACATCTTTCTGTGAATATGGCGGGTTAATCAATCCTATATTTATATTCTTGCTTTTAAGCTCGTCAGTAATACTTTTGTTGAAACAATCGCCTTTATAAATGTTCGATTTTCCATCTTTACGGATAATCATATTGGCAATTGCCAATGTATAGAGCCCATCGTCAAATTCAACACCATATAACCCGTTTTTGCGGATATTTTCAATTTCATCCGGATTTGCATTCTGAAACATCTTGCTCATAGCAGTCACCAGAAATGAACCTGAACCGCAGCATATGTCAGCCACCCGGCTATTTTTATTCACTCCGGCCAGATCGCACATAAATTCCGTCAGATGCTGTGGTGTCAGAACAATACCTAACCCACTGCCGTCGCCGCCTGAATATTTAATAGTTTCCCTTTATCAATTCTACATAGTTTTGGGGTTCTAAAATTATGTCTTTTGCTTTTCCAACATGGTATATTTATCCTGACCCCTCATCCAGTAGAAAGCATCTGCCTTCATATTCTGAGTTGGGTTCTTACCGATCATGCATTTCATTTCTTTTAGCGTCAGGCTTTCCGTATATTGTTCAATTGCCATTTCGCACATCTCCTTTTTAGGACTTTTCTAATGTCAATAATTTTTCTGCTTACAAATAGACTCACCTCATAAACAAAGCATAATGTATGCCGGCCTTTTTATGCATATTTTATTATATCATAGGCAGTCGTAAATATCAATTTATTTTCGAACATTTGTTTACCTTGCTAATTTTTAATTTAACACTTGATTTTCTTCTCAAAAAGTGGTATTATAATACGCGGTTAAGAGATAACAACTGAATCTTAATCGGGGTGTGGCTCAGCTTGGCTAGAGCGCCTGGTTTGGGACCAGGAGGTCGCAGGTTCAAATCCTGTCACCCCGATACCGTCTGCGGGTGTAGTTCAATGGTAGAACACTAGCCTTCCAAGCTAGATACGTGGGTTCGATTCCCATCACCCGCTTTTTTTGTACCCTTTTCACAGCCGACTACAAAGGAGATAATTAAACATGAAAATCGTATTCCTGGATGTAAAGACCATAGGCGAAGACCTTGACCTGTCCGCTTTCGACCGGCTGGGCGAGGTGGTAAAATACCCTTTCTCCACCCCTGCCGAGATACCGAAGAGAGTCGCCGACGCCGATGTAATCATACTGAATAAACCTCGAATCCATGAGGGAACTATCCATACTGCGTCTAAACTAAAGCTGGTCTGCGTAACCGGAACCGGAACGAATAACCTGGATAAAGAATATCTCCAAAGCCGTGGTATCGCCTGGAGAAATGTCGCCGGATACTCCACCGAATCCGTCGCCCAGCATACCTTTGCCATGCTTTTTTATCTATTGGAAAAATTACGCTACTACGATGATTATGTAAAAGAAGGACACTACATAGGCGATACATCTTTCACACACTTTGAAGAACATTTTCACGAATTGAACGGAAAGACCTGGGGAATCATAGGACTTGGAAATATCGGAAGACGGGTTGCCTCTGCCGCCGGGGTTTTCGGCGCGCGTGTCATCTACACATCCCCGTCAGGCCACCCGCCGCAGCCCGGATACCGCCAGACCGATCTGGATACGCTGCTTGGATCATCGGACATCATCTCCGTTCATGCGCCTCTCAATCAGTTTACCGAGAACCTGATCGATGCCGACGCTTTCCAGAAGATGAAACCTTCCTGTATATTCCTGAATCTCGGCAGAGGCGCTATCGTCGTAGAACAGGATCTGGCAGACGCCCTTGACCGTCATGTGATCGCCGCAGCCGGACTTGACGTACTGCGGGATGAACCAATGTCTCCGGATAATCCCCTCCTGAAGCTCAAAGACACAAGAAAGCTCCTCATCACTCCCCATGTAGCCTGGGCAAGCGTAGAGGCAAGGACACGGCTGATGAAGATTATCCTGCAGCAGATAGAAGAATATTTCAAAGAATCATGATGCCGTAATAGTATAAAAAGTATATCTCAAAGAATCATAAAGCCATAATAATATAAGAATAGAATATCAAAACCACCTCATATACTTTATGAAAGATGTGCCGGAAAGCACACAAAAAAAGATAAAGATATGAGGTGTTTTTATGGACAGAGAGACTTGCAGGCAGATGATCCTGTCTGAGGATTATATTGATTTTATCTCGCCAATCTACAGAAAGATAACGTCGGAAGAAGCAGAAAGAGGAAATGCCTGCATCCAGAATATGGATTATGGATTTCAGGCGGTCTATGTCAGCCAGTCGCTGTCAAAGCCGCTGTCATTGGAGAATTACCGGTACAATTCTATTCCCAACTGTTATGAACTGATGGATCTGGAGGCGATGGACGACGCCGGAATCCGCGTGATCCAGACCTATCCGACTCTGAACCTCATGGGAAGCGGAATCATGATAGGGATTCTGGATACCGGAATCGACTACCGAAACCCGATCTTTCAGAATATTGACGGTTCCACGAGAATCGCAGGAATCTGGGACCAGACCATACAGGACGGTACTATGCCGGAAGACCTGGACTACGGAAGCGAATATACAGAGGAAATGATCAACGAAGCCCTTCGTTCCGAGAATCCGCTGGAGATCGTACCGAGTATGGATACGGAAGGACATGGTACGTTCATCGCCAGCGTGGCGGCAGGAAATGCAGATCTCGATAACCGCTTCATCGGCGCCGCTCCGGAATCAACCCTTGCAGTTGTAAAGCTTAAGACTGCAAAATCTTATCTGAAGGACTTCTATGCCATCCGGCAGGACGCCGTGTGCTTTCAGGAAAATGATATCATGCTGGCGCTGAAATATATCAACGGACTGGCGAGGAAACGAAACATGCCCCTTGTACTCTGTATCGCTCTGGGAACGAACCTCGGCGGGCATAACGGAACCTCCCTTTTGTCCGCGCTGCTGGACGCATACGCCTCTACCTTGAACCGAAGTGTGGTGATCAGCTCCGGTAACGGCGCTGTGCAAAGGCGCCATTTTTCCCATGAATTTCTTAATATGAACGATGTCGCAGAAGCCGAAATCCGGGTAGAAGAAGGCGTGAACGGATTCGTGGTGGAATTATGGACCACAGTTCCGAACATAATGACCGTTGCATTTACCTCCCCTTCCGGTGAACGTACCGGATATATATCTTTCAAGCAGGGCTATGAATATCGTGAGGAATTTCTCTTCGACCAGACAGATGTGGAGGTGGAGTATCGGCTGCTGCTGGAAAATAATGATTCCCAACTGATCTTCATGCGTTTCCGCAACCCCTCCCAGGGAATCTGGCGAATCAGCATAAAGCCCGTCCGGATATCCGACGGAAGATTCCACCTGTGGCTTCCGGTACCGGGATTCGTAACAGGAGACGTCTACTTCCTCCAGGCCAATCCGGATACAACACTGGCAGAGCCCGGGAGCAGCCTGGTGGCAATGACGGTTGCATTCTACAATGGAATCGATAATTCGGTTGATATTAACTCGGGAAGGGGGTATACTAGAGATGGACGGATCAAACCGGATTACGCAGTTCCGGGCGTCATGGTAAGCGGAGCCGGACTGAACAACGAATTCGTAGTCCGAAGCGGATCCAGTGTGGCGGCAGGGATCGCTGCCGGTGCTGCTGCGCTTCTCATGGAATGGGTGCTGAAGCAGACCGATTCATGGGGCGTCAACTCCAGCCAGATCCGCAACATCATACTGATCGGCGCCGAACAGCGTCCGGGAGCAGAGAATCCGAACCGGGAATGGGGATATGGAACGATGGATCTGTATCGTTCTCTGGATATCCTGAGGCAATTATAATGTACACTCAGAATCTTTACTAATCTGTATCAGATTGCTATTCCGCACTCGTTATATCAGATATAAAGAAACCGTGAGGGTACATAGCAAAGAAAAGGAGAGACAAAATGGCAGATTTTTTTGGTGAATTAGGGAAGAAATTAAGTGATACCGCGATTGATATCAGCAAAAAAGCGGAAGAAACCTTTGAAGTTCAGAAGATCAAAGGCGACATCCGGTCGCTGAAGCGCGCGAACGAGAGAGACATGAAGGATATCGGACGTATGGTATACGAAAAGTTCCGCAAAGGCGAAGTAGACGATACAGAGTACATTGCCTTATGCGAACAGATCGAAAAGCGTGAAGAAGAGATTGAGAGCCAGGAAGAACAGATCGTGAAGATCAAAGAGGAGATATAGGATGTTGTCCTCTCTGGTAATCATATTCGCAGTACTTCTCGGCATAGACGAGATATTCAGGCAGTGGGTGGACGAGAACATGAATCCGGGGGAGAACCGCGAACTTTTCGGCGGGCGGATTATTGTACGCAAGGTATATAACCGCGGATTCATGCTGAACCTGCTGGACCGTAAACCTGTGATCGTGAAAGGGATGACCGTCTTTGCCTGTATTGGGATTCTGTTATACGATATACAGATATTCTTAAAAAAGGGAAAGCTAATCAGGAAACTGGGACTGACTCTGGCAAGCGCCGGAGCGGCTGGCAACGCTTTCGACCGGCTGGCGAGAGGCAAAGTAATTGATTATATCGGAATCCCGGCCAGGAATAAATTCCTGGGACGGATTACAGCGAATCTCGGCGACCTTTATATTGCATGCGGCGGAATATTGCTTCTGGTAAGCGGTCTTTTTAAGAAAAGATAGTTCTGTCAAGGCACGGAAATTATTTATTACAAAAAAACCATGGAATTGCGTAAGAATACGCTCCATGGTTTTTCTTTATGAAAAGATAAGACTTACCAAAGATAAGACTGAACCTTATGAATTCTTCATCTTCTCGAAGAATTCGTCAATCTTATTCTTAATCTCACCCGGCTTTAAGTATTTTGCCAAATATCCGTCCGGCCTCATCGCTGTCAGCTTTCTGACAGTATCCGGATCCGTCCGGCCGGTCAAAAAGATTACCGGTATTCCCTTAAAGGCGTCCTCCGATCGAATCATCTCCAGTACCTGCTTCCCGTCGCAGACCGGCATCTCATAATCCAGCAGCACCAGATCCGGCCGATCCAGGATAATACTCCTAAGCGCCGCTACCCCTGAGTTTGCCAGCATTACTTCATATGTCTCCTCCAGAAGTTTTTTCATCCCCTCGCGTATAGTCAAAGAATCGTCTACCAGAAGAATCTTAGGCTTTGCGGGTTCTTTCTTCTTCTCCATAAGATATTTCTCAATCTCTGCCACCGCGTTCTCTGCCCCTATGGGCGCCGCAATCTCCTTGTCCAACAGATGGGGCGCAATCGTACTATATGCGAAATATCCCCCTCCCGTATCGATCAGCAGGCTGACCTGTAGCTTTTCTTTCTCAAATACCTTCTTAAACTGTTCATATGTAAGAAGATTCTCCTCCGTTAGTTCGTAGCCGTCCATCTCCGACAAATGCTCCATGATCCGGCCCACAAACTGGCGCGCCATAAATCTTGTGGCATTGAGCAGCATAGTATCCAGCTTATCCGTCTTTACCCCCATAATCTTTCCTACCGTATTGATCAGCAGCCTGTCTTCAAAGACCATGAAAATCTCACATTTTTCCTCCACCTGCTCCTTGCCATAGACCAGACGGTAATACACCCCTTTTCCAAACTTCTCTCCGCCGTAGATATCGCTGATCACATGAGACTCCAGACTAAACATGTCATAGATGAGCTGAATGATCACCTTCTTCATGGCCTCCTGCTCCTCTTTCGGAAGAAGACCGCTCCATCTGTCAACGCCGCCATTCACGATGGCACGGTCTTCCATCAAAGTGTGACCGACCAGCCATCCGGCGCAGACTCCAAGAAAATGATTGACCGAATTAGCCGAATAATCCATCTGCTCCAATTCCTTTTCAAGCGTCGGCAGAGTTTCTTCCCGAAATACCTGATGGATATGCTTGTGTGTCTTAAGCCCTTCGTAATTAACAGACTCCATGTATTCCTCTTCTTCATCAAAATGATTCCTCACATGATCTTTAAAAAACTTGATTCCCTCCTGGCATGCCCACTGACTCTTCTTCTCTTCATCACTGAACACCAATAATTTGTTAATAATCTTAAAAAGTCTTTGATGCTCTTTGTCAATTATATCTACTCCAATATTATACTCATCCTTCCACACCAACTTACTCTCCATTTATAGGCCTCCTTTTAACCCGATTTGATTATCCATAATCATAATAATATCAAGTACAAAAGAAAATATCAATCGTTCCGTCAATTTTTCGCCAAAATTTACTATTAATTACATAATGGAACGCCATTATACTTCATGATGTTTTCCGCACATCTGTCATCTATAATCAAGGTCTTAATATATCCTCCGCTTACTGCCCCCAGAACTGCTTCCGCCTTTTTCTCCCCGAAAGCTATACATATTGTCTCCGGGCATCTCCTCAAATCATCCACATCTACGCCGATCATCCTTTCAACCAGCGCCGTATCCGGTTCGCATCCATGGATATCAAAGAAATGACCGCCGATATGTCCTGCCACCCCTTTTTCTTCCAACGCTCCCAACATTCTCTCGCTGAGATAATTACTCCAGGATTTGTGTACAACAGAGCCTACGCTGGTTAGAATTACATCCGCATTCTTAGCCAGATTCAAAGCGTTTCTAATGTTGTCATCCTGTATCAGACTTTCTTTTACTTCTTTGTTCTTCACAAAGAGCGGAGCATATATATACTGGTACTTCCCCCCATAAGCCGAAGCCAGGTCTTTAGACAGATCCAGCCCGTCTTTTTCCGGGCTGTTGATATGAGCCGCGCCCATGATCGGAACAACCGTGATCGGAATATTCTTGTGATTGTTCGCCGCGATATATTTGACAACATGGTACAAAGTATTTCCCCAGGAGATACCTACTACCATCTTCTCTTTGATAACAGAATCAAGATAATATGCCGCCGCCTCATAGACCTGGTTCTTTCCATTTTCCTCAAAAGTATCTCTCTGCTTGATTACCCTGACATTCTTTAACCGAAATTGTTCCTTAAGCCGCCGTTCGTATTCAAGATCACGTTCCCACGGCTCCCGTATGTAGATCTCCACGATCCCCAGTTCCCTCGCCTCTTTGAGCATCCTTGACACCTTTGACCTGGATGTATATAATCTCTCCGCAATCTGACTCTGAGTCATCTCCGAGTTATAATACAGATTCGCAACCATCGCCAGTACGTTCCATCTCTCCTGGACGCTCATTACCTCATAATTTCTCAAATCCTCCATGGCTGTCTCCTTATACATGCTTGGCAGATATTTCTTTTCAATTCCTGTCCGCTAAAGATAATTTAACAAATTCCTTCCGGTTTGTAAACCTCTGTCAAAAAGGTCCTGCTAATGTATCAGCTTTGACGCTTAAATTTATGTTTACTTTCTTAGAGCACATTGGATTCCATTTTCTCACATCCTTTTATCGTAACATCCGATTTGAGCCATAAAATCCCTACGCCCTGTTTCCGTACG
>CAJTAL010000057.1 GCA_910574285.1 Lachnospiraceae bacterium
GTAAAAGATTCGTGAGAGGATCTGGAGATACCTGATTTTTTAGTGCAAAAATTCAAATTTAATTGTTGGATTGATGTAATTTTCGGACAGTCTGGGGGGGGGGTGGAAGACCCCCATGAACCCTCCCGGATATTCTAATCCGCGGCTGCCGGGAGCAAATAAAACATAGATCAAGACTAAGGGACGGAACAGATAAAAAGAGAGGAGGTAACTGCAGGATGAGGTCAACAAACGTGGAGAGGCTGATTCAGGAGAGAGAAGATCTGCGTGATCTGCTGGAAGACATCATGGAACGGATTCAGGAGTTCCGTGATGAAATGCTGGCTGAATTGGATGAGCTGGAAGACATGATTGCTGAAAACAGCGGAATAAGAATCCATTGATTTTGCAAAAAGTCCACGTTTAACTTGTACTTTTTCTTGACATAATACCAGCCGGCAGGATTCTGATAGCCGCCGTTTTGCGGGCCTGGATTCGGATATCCTCCGGCTCCCGGCGTAGTCGCGCCTCCATTGTACGGCGGTGCGCCTGCCTGGTTTCCGCCTGCATCTCCTTCTGACTTATTGGAAAGACAGAACTGCCAGTCCCGTACATTGATCTTGGCGCCGGAACCGGCCTGGCCTGCTCTCTGTCCCTGACTGTAAACAAAGGGATGGAGTTCAAGATCTCCATAGATATACAGGCAGGTTCCTTTCTTGACTCCCGCCTTCGAAAGCCGTTCTGCCAGATGCTTGTTCAGATAGCACTGATAGAAAACGGATTCATACGGATTTTCAGGGTTATTCTGTGTGTTCTGGCTTCTTTGTGAGGTGGCAAGGTCTAAAGAGATGTACTCCGTACCGTTGTTCTTCCCCTGCTGCATGACGGCATCTCTGGTGACCCTTCCCATGAGATGAATGATTGCTGACATAAAATTTCTCCTTTCTGCCCTCTTAGGCGTTGAAATAATAAAAATAGGTAAAAGAATAGGAAATCCATGTTTCAGATTTCCTAAAAAATAAAAAAAGAGCCATTAAGCGACCGCAGGGTGCGGCTATCCTAATGACTCTGATTTCCAAACTTAAACTCGCGTGTGCTCTGGAGGAATGGTCCAGACTCCCGATGTGGGATAACACAAAAACTTAAATACATGATTATAATAACACAAGATATAGTGATAGTCAACGAAATAAATTCTATATATAGATTTTTTTGGAAATGAAGAGGGTTGATTCGACCAATTTGCAAGGAAGGAATGACTTGCTAATTTTTATCTTAGATGTTAGTATAGGATTGTAAGAAAACATTTCCTGAAAGATAGGACGGAGGTGGGCAGTTGGCAGATATTCCTGAAGCAGTCAATATCCAATGGCATCCCGGTTTTTATGGTGCAGCAGAGCTTGAATTTATATCAAATAAGGGTGACCTTGAGTTCCAAAGGGAATTTAACCTGAGCAAAGAACCTATCCGGATGGATCTGCTGATTATTAAGAAACTTTCGAATATCAGAACAAAGAATGAAATTGGACATATTTTCAGAAAATTTAATGTCGTGGAGTATAAAAGTAATGACGATGCCCTATCCATAGATGACTACTATAAAACGGTTGGTTATGCCTGTCTGTATAAAGGGTTAGGAGAAACTGTAGACCAGATTCCGGCTAATGAACTAACGATCTCTATTTTCCGGGAAAGCTATCCGAGAGAATTGTTTGAAGCAATGAAAAATCTTGGACTGGAGATTAAGGAGCGTTATCCGGGAATATATTATATTAGTGGGAAGCAGGCACTGTTTGATACTCAGGTTGTAGTGACAAAACGGCTTGTCGGAGAAACACACCGGACATTACGTGTTCTTTCAAAACATGTGAAAGAAGAAGATATCCGGCGTTTCGTTGAAGAAGCAGCACAGATGTCCGAGCCAGGAGACAGAAATAATGTAGATGCAGTTCTGCAGGTCAGTGTTTCTGCTAATAAGGAGATTTATGAGGCGATAAGGAGGTGCGATAAAGTCATGTGTGAAGCGTTGAGAGAACTTATGAAGGAAGACTTTGAAAAGCAAGAACGGGAAACCAGACAGGAAACAAAACAGGAAACATTGCTTGAAACAATCAAAAATCTGATGGATACGATGAAATGGACAGCGGAGCAGGCAATGACGGCCATGAAGATTCCGGATGCTGATAGAAGTAAGTTTATTGCAAAATTATAGAAATGTATGTATCTGGAATAGGCAGAATCAAGGAATGGGTATAATTCTAAATATTATAAAACGGCTGAGGAAGAGGTTGTTTTTAGCCCTTTTTCAGCCGTTATTTTCGTTATTCAGTTTTTCCATCTGCCGCACCTGCTACTTCTTAAGCAGATTGTAAATTTTGTAAGCATTGGAGTCTCCATTCAGTGCCATCATACCGCTTACGATTACAGCGCTGTTCTCTGCCAGATAATTCCGGAATCTTTCCGAAAGGGTCATTCTCTCATCAGCCTTTGTAAATGATTTGTGGTTTGTTCTGTTTAATGCAATTGTACTCATACTTTTACACTCCTTTTTCTGTTTATTTATTGTTTACAGGTATTATCATAGCACCTGAATTTCATTTATACTAGATAAGATATTGGCTTGATTTAAGTCAATATTGACATCTTCCAGATTTTGCTTTACGCTGTAAGTACTGAATGTTTAAATAATCCGTATAACAACAGATAGAAAAAGGAGTGCTTATGGAACAGCCTTATTATGAAACTTTCCATGAAATCAGCCCGCAGGGAATCAGGTTATCCTACCTTACGGCTCCAGGAGGATATCATCCTCCTCATTGGCATGATGAGTTGGAAATCTTATATCCTCTTAACGGAGAAGCCGATATTAATATTGAAGGTAAAATTTATAGGGAAGTAAAAAAACATATTCTGGTAGTAGAATCAAGGCAGGTCCACAGTTTCTATGCGTATCAGGATACTTCTATGTTTATCTGTATCCACATTTCCAAAAAATATATGGAAAAATATCTGCCTGATATTGAGTCATACCGGATACGGTGTATACCGGAAGAAATTAGCGTGGAGGAGTTCCCTGTTTATTTTGGTATCTGCCGGTTAATGGAAGAACTGACCAGGCTTTATATGGCAAAGGACATTCCTACGTTTAGTATGGAATCAGAGGGGATTATTCTACAGGCGCTTTCCCACCTGATTCGCTTTTTTTCCCAAAAAGTTATTCCTGGGAAAAATGTTTCATCGCCGTCTGCTTTTGAAAAACTCAGGATAATTATAACTTATGTAGAAGAGCATTTCCGTGAACCGGTTTCCCTTAGTGAAGCCGCAGATTTACTTGGTTTTACAAAGGAATATTTCTGCAGGATTTTTAAGAAGAATATGGGAATGTCCTTTCTTGAATATCTCAGTGAAGTACGGCTGGCCCATATTTATTATGACTTGGTTTATACGGAACTGCCGGTTGCAGAACTGATGGCAAAAAATGGATTTACAAATCAGAAGCTGTTTAACCGGTTGTTTAAGCAGCTCTATGGATGTACGCCGTCTGCTGTCAGGGCACGCCAGAAAGATGCCGAATAACAAAGATGCTATTTGTTGATTGGACATCCAATCACCAAATATTGCCCGTCACGAGTGAGTGGTAGGGGTATTCACCGGCAGTTCCTCATATCCAAGTAAATCCATAGAAGAATAGTCGATATCACCAGAAGCTAATCCCACAGCTTTCCGGAAGTAGAGCCTGTAGTAATGTCCGGAAAGCAGTTTGATATTCTTATCCAGGGTGAGTCTGTGTTCTCTGTTCTTTTCATCTACAAATATTGTCTGACTGGTCTCTTTGAGCGTCATAGAAGTCTGCTTGATACAAATTCCTGATAAAATTTGATAAGCTTCATTGTGGATCAATCGGTAGAAATTATAGGTACGGATCAAGCTGAAAAGCCCTATGAACAGGCTCAATATAATAAAAATATCATCTTTGGAATGGATGCCGTAAACACATCCAACCAATAGGAAGAAAAAGCCGATTACCGCTTGGGCAATCAGCTTTGATAATAATGGTTTTGGCATAGTTCTCCTTTCAAAACTGCTGGAATGAAATCTGTTTATTAAGGTACAGGTTCCCGATTGCCTGCAGTACCGGGTACTGGATGTGGAGAAGCTGTGCTTCATCCGCCAGTGATTCGTAGGTCGCATCCGTATCTTCATAGAGCAGATCCCATACTTCCTTCGGGTTTTTTGCTTTTGCCCCCTGCTCTACACAGGCGAGCAGTTCTGCGGTGGTAAGTTCCGTCGCTTTGGCGAGTTCCAGGACGGTCTCTTCCATTGGATCGCATTTCTCTTTCTTCAGATACCGCCCGAAATCGCGGATTTTTATTTTCCCCTCCAGATAGAGCTGGATGCATGTGAAGAGCCGTACCGAAAAATGGTCAGTAACCGGCTGGATATGCAGTTTTCCAAGGAGCCGGTATAGGGCGTCTACTCCGGTCAGCCCGTCACCCTTTACGATCAGCCCCCGCAGAAGCAGGCGGTTTAAGTAATGGGAGAAGGAAAGTCCTTCCGGACGGCCGGAATCTGCAAGCCGTTTTGCATATGCCTTCTCCAGTTCATAGATCTGCAGGATCTGGAATGCAAGACAGCTCCAGAGTACAAGTTGATGTTCGGATAATCCATATTCCTGCCTGTTATTGATGACTGCCGGGACTGGATTTCCCATCTCATCCCTTTTGATTTTTAAGCTTCCGATTGCGGTGTATAATGTCAGCATAATAAGTACCTCCTCTTTTCATGTATTTTTTGAATTATGCTAAAAGCGCATATAATTCCTGATCCTCTCTCAACTGCTTCCTTGCTTTGCTCTGCCATGCCCGGACATGGTTGGACGGGACATTATAGAGCTTCGCTACTTCCGCACTGGTGTATCCATTTTGCTGGAGACGGAGTGAGATAATCCCCTTTTTCAGATGCTTACTGCCTGTACATTCCAGCCTCTTCAGGTAAGAGGCGGATTCCTTTGACAGTACCGCCTGTTCTGGAGATAGTGCATCTGTTTTATAGAGCATAAATTCCGGCTCATAGGTACTGCCATCTTCGGCAGTAAGGATTGCATCCAGAGAGCAGAACGCGTTTTTACGTTTCCCGCAGTCCCGCCAGTAATCATAAATGGCATTCCGGACCGCCGCTCTTGCATAAGGCGGGAAGGGCTGTGTGGGACTGCATTTCATAGCGGCATTGCACAGAGCTAGGTATCCGGTCTGTGTCAGCTCATCAAACTCATCCTGTGTCAGATGGGAAAAGCTTCTGGTAAGCGCCCGCACCATCCGGGGAACGAGGCTTAAATGAGCAGTTACAAGTTGTTTTTGTTCATAATTCATGATCCCATTCATGGTATCCCTCCTTTTATCCGGCCATACCAAGCGGTATGTGGTTATTCTGTAAAACTTTGGAAGCTTCCTGTATCAGCTGATCGCACATATAGTCACTGAAATTCCCGATATGTGCCTGACGGGTCTGCAGACAGAATTTATCGCCAATCCACCGGTAAGCCTCCTGGCGGCTGAAAATTCCCTTTCTCCAGAGTTGGTCGAAAATCTGATGGGCCTGGATGCGTTTCTTACGGAGCGTGCGGTTTGCCAGGGAGCCTTTCGGTAAGGATGTTCCCTGATGGACGCCCACATAGGAATCACAGGCCGGATAGTGGCTGCATACATAGACCTTTCCCCCGGATGAGTTATGTCCATATACATAGGAAGCATCTTTTAAGATTGCAGGACTGCCGCAGTATGGGCAGCGTATTGTCTGTTTTTTCATAAATGTTCACCCCCCTCTTACGTTTTATTTATGTATAAAATACTTAAAAGTAACAGTTCTTACGTTTTGTATACGTATATTATAAGTAAATAAGCAACGGATTCCTATAAGTCAAGAGTAAAAACAGGTGCCAATTTGGGACTTTTCCCCAATTTCCTCCAGTTAATACGTTAATGTGATAAAGCAAAAGAATAAGCACTGGAAAAATTGTGATTACACATATCTTCCAATGCTTATTTTGGATGCTTTCATATGCGATTTATATAGGAAAGGGATTTTTGTCAGATCCCCTTTGTCTTAGGATCTTCTTAGTCTTCCTTGCCTGAAAATTTAGCTGAAGGGTAAAAAGCCTGCTAACTGCTATCATACTTCCGGATAAAATACTGCCTGGATCAGAGGAAACAGGCCGCTGTCTGTAAATCTCGGATAGTTGATTAAGGTAAAGATAAATTTATCACAGAAATACCGGAGTAGGAACAATACTACCAGTACGACACATACCCGGTAAAAAATGCGCATCCTTTTGCTTCTCTCTTTGGAAGGAAAGAACCTGCAATATAGGATAAAACACATGGGTATGAAGATTAAGCCGGTAAACGTCTGGTCAATGAATTGTAGGATAGTGGTAAGATTTTTCATAGGTCATCCCTCCGGTTTTTCTTTTCTCTGTACGTGACAGGCAGAGAAAGTGCAACGAATCGAAGTAAAAATAAATATATCTGTTTCATCACCAGTCATAACAATCCTTATTCTGGATGTCTAACAGCGCCATGCAGGGACAGTCCAGAGAGAGGATCTTCTGTTCTTTTAGGAATTGTGCGTACATATCCAGGAAGACAGAATCTCCTAATACTGCAAGGCATTCTCTGGGTTCCGGACGGCAGGCGAAAAGCATATTTGCATCCGGAAGAGGAAGAACCAGCGGGACGGCTCGGTAATCCGGGCAGGACAGGAATCCAGACTGATTGCAGGGATTCTTTACTCTGCAGTTGACACATTCTACATAAATACAGCGATGCCAGTTCCCGTCACAGGCATCTAAGAATCGGCGGATATGTTTGGCATCCGCGAGGCAGTGTGTTATCTCCATAGTTATCTCCAGATACAGGCAGCCTGTAAAAAAGCTGCCTGTGTTGAAATTAATGCCGGCCGATGCGGCTGTCAGTGATTCATCCTGAAGCCTGCTAAATCTGTCGGCATAAAGTGAATGAGTTACCCTATCAAAATTACTTCTGATGCTTACGTCTCCAGTAGAAAACAAGCCCGCTGATAATGATAAGAAGCAGGGAGCCTGCAGCAATACAGATGTATAGCAGGATCGACGCATCATCCCCGGTCTTGACAGGAGAGGAGATGTCCGGTTCCTTTGGCTCGGTGGGTACTTCCGTCAGCTTTACGGTCTGGCTTTTGGCCTTGATGTCTTCA
Source organism: Lachnospiraceae bacterium (assembly GCA_910574285.1). Classification (GTDB taxonomy): domain Bacteria; phylum Bacillota; class Clostridia; order Lachnospirales; family Lachnospiraceae; genus Sporofaciens. The sequence goes on from CAJTAL010000057.1 coordinate 7,210, forward strand.
TGGCTGGTTACTTCCAACTCTTTCTCCTTGTCCTCTTCCTTCAACGTAACAAAGAGTTTCTCAAAGACAACCACATCATGCCCTTTCAGTTCTGTCGCGTCAAAGGTAAAGGTGACATCCACGGAGCCGCTGGATTCTTCTGGTTTAAAAGTGGTTTCTGCGGTAACCGGCTTGCCGTTAATCAGGATTTCCTTGCCGGTTTCCTTATCCATTAAGGTTCCCACCAGGCGGTAGGAAGGGTCTCCCGCAACCAGACCCTTATATTTTACGGTATCTATGATCTGTGTTTCCTTTTCCGCCAGGGCTTCCTGGTCGCCATCCTTACCATCCTTGGCAGTAGTGCCGATTTCCGGGATATAGATGCTCTGTGGCTCGGACTCAATATCTGCATGGACAGCAACTTCTTTTTCCTGATAGGTAAGTGATTCAAAGGCAACGACAGTTTTGCCTTTCAGGGTGCTTGCATCAAAGGTAAAGGAAAGCTCCACGCTTCCATCCGTCGCTTCCGGTGTAAAGACAAGCTCCGAAGTAACCGTTTTTCCATCAACCAGCAGAAATTCGCCATTTCCCTGATCCATGAGGGTGCCGGTCAATTTGTATTCCTTCCCCGGAACCAGACACTGGTAGGTAACGGTATCTACAATTGTCAATTCCTTCTTAGCAGGCGCCATCTGACTTCCGGTTTCCAGGCAGGCAGCTTTTGTACCAATCTCCGGGAAATAGATGGTTTGCGGTTCGGATTCGATATCAGCATGAACCGTAAGTTCCTTCCCCTTGTAAGAAAGAGATTCAAAAGCAACAATCGTTTTACCTTCCAGTGCGCTTGCGTCGAACGTGAAGGATAATTCCACCGTTCCATCTGCTGTCTCCGGTGTAAATACCAGCTCGGATGTAACAGACTTTTTATCAACCAACAGAGGCTCGCCGCTCTCTTTATCCATAAGGGTTCCCGTCAGTTTATACTCTTTTCCCGGAACCAGATGCTTGTAGGATACGGTATCTGTAATCGTTACTTCCTTTTTCGCAGGTGCCATCTGGGATTCTGTCTCAGGGCAGGAGGCTTTCGTGCCGATCTCCGGGAAATAGATGCTTTGAGGAGTGGATTCAATATCTGTATGGACAGCGATCTCCTTCTCCTGATAGGATACGGATTCAAACGCAACAATAGTTTTGCCCTTCAGTGCGCTTGCGTCGAATGTGAAGGATAATTCCACCGTGCCTTCTGCCTTTTCCGGGGTAAAGACAAGCTCGGAGGTCACCGGCTTTTCGTCAATCAGCAGGGGCTCGCCGCTCTCTTTATCCATAAGGGTTCCCGTCAGCTTATATTCCTTCCTCGGAACTAGATGATAGGAAACGGTATCTACTATCGTAAGATCTTTCTTTGGAATCGCCATCTGGGAATCTGTCTCCGGACAGCTTGCCTTTGTGCCAATCTCCGGGAAGAACATCTGCTGGTCCTTAAATTCCGGATCTGCATGCATCCCCACCTCTTTTTCTTCCTGGGTGATGGATTCATAGATGACCGTATTTTTCCCTTTCAGGGAGCTGCCGTTAAATTCAAACACAACATCCACCGTACCCTCGCTGGCTTCTGGGGTAAATGTGGTCTGTGCAGTGATCGGAGTGTCGCTGTCTAAGAGAGGTTCTTCTGTCTCTACATCCATTAGTCTTCCAGTAGCCACATATTCCAAATTTGGAACCAGTCCTTTAAAGAAAATGGTATCGGTAAGCTGTATCTTATCATCCGCATTGGCGATATTTTCTTCGGTATCGGAGTCCTTTGCCTTCGTACCGATTTCTGGGAATGAGATCTGCTGGTCTGTATCCTTTAAATTTGCATGGACAGCCAGCTTTTGCCCGTCCTGATGTAGTTCCTCAAAAATAACCGTGGTTTTGCCTTCCAGAGAGGTTGCATCAAACGTGAAGGTAACCTCTACACTTCCGGAGGACATCTTTGCCGTAAATTCTGTCTCAGCGGCCACAGGCTTTCCGTCAATCAGGATTGCTTCTCCGGATTCTGCATCCATCAGCGTGCCGATGACCTGATACTTCTGGCCCTTCTTTAACCCGGAATATTCCACAGTATCAATCAGCGTCACTTTCTTTTCCGGCTTGCTCATATGGGTTCCGGTATTCTTATCCAGGGCGATAGTGCCGATCTCAATCTTGTCGTCGGTCAGCGTCCCTAAATCCACACTGACGAAGTCTTTATAAATGGTGACCTCGAACTTCAAGAGATCCATGCTTTCGTTTGCCTTGCAGCGCTGTTCTTCTATGGTGTAGGTATCATAAGGAAGCGCGCCCTTGGAATCATTTGGCTTGGATGTTCCAAACCAGATCCCATCTTCAGAGGTCTTCCCCTGGTTGGTGTTGTGGGTATGCTTATTCCATTTGGAAGCAGTGCTGGCGTAACCATTCTTGTCAGTAACAATCGTGTGGCTTTCCCCGGTGGTCACAGAGGTGATAGAGAACGGGATATCAGAAAGCCGTTTCTGTTCTCCATCAGCAACCTTCACAAGCTCCAGATCCCCGCGAATAATCTGGTTTGATATGGCAGCCTCTTCAGAAGTCAGATCCACGATCTCGCCGTTTTTTGTGATATCAAATTCTACAGAGAGCTTTCCTTCATTCAGATAACCTTCCGGGGCCTTGGTTTCATCTGCCCGGTAATGTCCGAAAGGAAGCGCATCTTTCTTTGTGGAGACAGAGCCTTTGCTGTCTGTCGTCAGGCTCATAACCACCTGATTCTTGGTATAGGTTTTGCCATCTACTACAACAGGATTTTCATTTAAGGACGTGATGGTAAATGCTGCATTTTCTAAGGTAGCACCGCCCTGGGGTTCCGCTTCCTTTGTCTCAAAATCCCGTTTCTGGAGTTTTACACCGCCCCGATAGACCTGTTCTTCTACGGAAGAGGCGTTATAGCAGGATACAGTCTCTGCTTTGCCTTCTGCTGTAATCTTCTGTACAAACACGGTATCATTGGCAAGATATCCGGTCGGAGCCTTTGTCTCCTGTACCGTTACGGTGCCAAGGGGAAGACAGGGAGTTTTCCCGTCCTTCTGGGTATAGAACTCATCCCCGGATATCAGATAATTTTTGGAAAACTTTATTTTCCCTTCGGAGTCCGTTTTAAAGATCCAGGTACGTGCAGGCTTTGCGCCGCCAGCAGCCGGGTCTTTATCAGATTGCTCAGTATAAAATTTCACTGTGAACTGGGCCTCCGCCAGAGATGCTTTGCCTTGCGGCTGTGCCGTCTTCATTTCTTTATCAAGCTTCTGGAGCAGCAGGTCCATCGGATCGTTCTGGGGCACTTCCGTTACACTCAGGGAAACCGTCTTTTCCGGCTCTACCGTCACATTATGGGCAGTTATATCAATGATGTAGCCTTTGGAAGCCTTCAGTTCCTTGACGGTATAGCTTCCGGATTCCAATTCGCCGGATTTAGCGTAGCCATTCTGGTCGGTCGTCAGCTTGGAAACCAGTGTCTCCCCTTTATAAATGCCATATTCCGCTCCTTTTAAGGAATAATTTCCATTCCCGTTAGAGACGGAAGTATTTGCGGAAGCCTTGTGAAGCTCTATGTAACCGTAGGGAATCTGATACCAGCTTCCAACTAAGGTCTGGTCGTTATTGCCCGGAACGATGAAAGCCTTGAAGGTTGCCGGAGGATCAGGAAGCCCCTTGATGGCATTTGCTATTTCCACAGATTTATCAATATAATTCTGGGGCGCACCATGGAAGGCTCCGCTGTCTGAAGCATAGCCTGCATAAATGTAGGCAACCACCAAATGGCCGATCACATAGGAATTATCGTCCGACCATCCGCCGAGATACTGGTTTTTGATATGCTTGTCATACCCGTATCCGCCATTTAAGTAATATAATGCTTTCCGGATGGGAGAGTCATTGCCAAGCAGGGTGTAGGCATAGGTTCCGGATGAGGGCGTAGGCTGTAACGGCTCTACACAGTAAGCAGTATTGCTGCCGTCAAAGGTCATTCTGGAAGTAGAATAGCTCCCATAATTAATCTGGGCTCCAGCTTGGTACTGGATCGTGCCGTCTGCGGCATGGACAGGGACGCTGCCGGAGAGGCAGGTGCCTGCGGTGATAAGGACTGCCAGCAGGAATGCGGACAGCCGCTTTGTAAGTTGTTTTGCTTTTTGTAACATAGGTTACCTCCTTGGAAATAAAATTTTGCCATCTCCACGGGCTCTACCATTGGCAGATTTCCCTCGTAAGATGGCAAAGAAAAAAGCAGCCATATCAGCTGCTTCATCTACGGATTATTTAGTTATATTGGTCGAAAGATGGTTCTTACCAGCTTTCTGTTCTTCATACGGCCATTCATTCTCTGTATCTGGCGAACCGCGGATCTTCCAAATCCGCAAATGTTGTGCTGAAAAAGAATAGAATCTGTTTTGCTTTGTATTTGAATCTGTTCCCATAGAATTAACCTGCCTTCTGTTTCTGGCGTGCCAGGATTTTTAAAAGCTCCTGGCGGTCGGTGGTGATCAGTTCCTTTTCCAGTGCAGAAGCTTTGAACTCCACGGTGATGTTATTGTTGTTAGTTGAGATTAAACCATTCCCCCTCTGAAAATGTGTAATGTTCATGACTTCAGTTTCGGAAAGATGGAGGATATGCTTCACCCTCTGAGCCTCCTCATCCTCCATGTTCAGGATGATCTTGGTCTTGCAGTTATTGATGATCCTTTTTCCATATTTGCCGTCATCCAGTGCGAAGAAATCATTTAAGTCCTGGGTGGCGAAGATCCCAGCTCCTGAGTAGGCGCGGATAATCTTGGCAATCTCCAGTACGAATTCCGCAGCCAGACGGTTGCTGGAAGCGCCAATTAACTGCCATACCTCATCCACGAAGATTGCTTTCTCCTCCGTCCGGTTTTCCTTTGCCTTGTCCCAGACATAATCCAGCGCAACAAACATGCCGACTGTTAAGAGGTCGCTGGAACCGGTCAGTTCCGAGATATCCAGCACCGTATATTTATTGGTCAGATCTACATTGGTCTGTTGGTTAAACGAGGAAGCAGAGCCATGAACCAGGCGGTTCAGTATGTGTGCCAGCCGTTTTGTATCCCGGCTTTCCATCAGGATATCATAGACATCCTCCAGGATTGGCATTTCCTTATACTGGTCAGGGCGTTCCGGATTAAATAGGGATTCGTTCTTATGGGTGATTCCCTTTCTGGCATAGGTTTTGATCAGAGCCTCATCCAACAATTGTTTCTCCTCGTGGTTCATATCTGGGATCAGCAGGCTGAAAAAGATATGCAGCTTCTGGATCTTGGAAGCAAGCGCCGAGGCATCCAGCGTTGGACCGTCCAGCAGTTCATTGACGGAATTATCGACCTTCCGGATCTCCATGATATTGATACAGCTCCGGCTGGCCGGAGAGATCTGGATAAATTCTCCGCCTACATTCTTGCAGGCACGGTAGAACTCATGCCCCTTTAAAGGCGCGATGATGAATACCTGGATACTCTTCCTGCGCATCCGGAGCGCCATGGTCTGCATGGTAAAGGTCTTTCCGGCTCCGGAACAGCCCAGGATGCAGATATTGGAGTTCTTATACTGCTTGGAATCGAAAATATCCGCAATGACCAGCGAATTATTATGCTTGTTGACTCCGAACAGGATGCCGTTATCATCGCAGATACTATAGTTGGTAAATGGATAACAGCTTGCGGCCCCGGTGGTCAGCACGTTTCGTTTTGACAGTTCATAGAGCTTCTTATCCAGAGAAGCCAACGGCAGGGAAGAAAGGAATCCCTGTTCCTGCAGAAAATAGCAGGAACGCAGGGCCATGTCCTGAGAGATTAATAATTTCTTCATCTCCTGAATCCTCCACTGCAGTTCCTCCAGGTCTGACGCCGTAATGGTAATGAGCAGGTTCATGTAGTAGAAATCCTCATTATTGGCAAGCCCGGCTTTTAAGAAATAGCCGGAACGGATCGCGGAGTCCAGATCGTCAAAGTCCGAATTGGTATCCGAGGCATCCTTGATCTTGGAGCGATTGATACGGATCTGCTGTCCCAGACGCTGCTGAATCTTATCCTTTGGCTGCTTATGCAGGTAGAAGTCAATATCAATCCCTTCCCCCGCATTGATGAGAAGGGAGAGCCAGCCGGGAGTGACCTTATTCTTATAGCCGTCTGAGGGAACCATAAGGTAAGTATGGTAAAGCCCGTTAATCCGTACATAATTGCTGTGCTTCAGATCCAAAGATTCCGGTGCGGTAAATGCATTGCAGTGGATGGTATCTACATCTTTGCCTTCCGCCATGCGCTGTCCCAATACTTCGGTGATTCGTTCCGGGAGAAGCTTGTCGGTACATAATGTCCGGTTCAATAGCGTATAGAGCACATCCGTAGTAAACTCATCTTCATTTTCATGTGCGACCACATCGTTGCCGCACTGATAGAGAAAGGTCTTTGCCGTCTGCGCCGCTGTCTCCAGTGCCGCCAGGATTTCTTTTTCTTCTGTCTTCCGGTTTACATTGAACGGCTCATACTCAAAGATAAGAAAAAAGCGGCGGGATACTGCCTCCCTGGAGCTTAAATGCCGGACAAACTGGATATAGTCCCGTTGAAGCTCCCGGCATCTGGGATCTGCTTCCCGTTGAAGCTCTCTTGCAGACTGCTCTAAATGGCGGTTGATATCTGCTTTTTTGGAGATCATCTTAATCTGAAGCTTTACCGGACTGATCTTTAAATAAGAAATAAAGCTGTAAATGATGCTCTGCTGTTCTCTGGCGCTTCTTAACAGGAAGTTGATCGGTTCAATCTCCAGGATCTTGACGTAACGGTGGTCTGTCGTATAGACAATCCCGTTGGCAATCTTTTCGATGGGAAGATAGTCCTCCAATGTCTGATATTTCCGCTTCTTCTTTTTCGCCGGGGAGGAAGGCGGGCTGTCCGGATGTTTCTTCCGGTAGGCAGCCTCCCTCTTTGCTTCCTTTTCAAGCCGTGCGGCTTCCTTCTGTTCGTACTTCTCCCGCCGCAGGGCTTCTTTCTTTTCATATTTGGCTGTGCGGACGGCTTCTTTCTTATCCTCCTTCCTCTGCCGTTCGCGTGCAGCCTTTTCTCTTTTGGCATCTTTTAGCGCCTGAGCTTGTGCTTTCTTCGCCAGCTTCCGTTCTACTTTCAGGATCCGGATGTCTTCCTTTGCCTGCTTTTTAATGCCGCTGCTGGTGGAAGTATCGAAGATCCGTCGTTTTCGTTTCTTTTCTATTTTCTGGCGGGCAGCTTCTTTTTTTCTGGCTTTCCGGCTGGAATGTCCGGTATCTAAAGACTCTGGGGCTTCTAATTGAGTATCCTGGTCTGCAGTTCCTTTAGAGGTACAATTACTACAAACAGCAGTACCTTGCTTTGCGTTTCCTTTGTTCTTTTTCCGCTTCTGGCTCTTAGTCTCCCGATTCCTTGCATGCCGTCTCCGTTTCCGGTAATCCGGCATAACGTCAGAACGGTAGATGATCCTACGGTTTTTCACGAACCGGAGAACATTCATCAAAAATGCAGTCAGGCTTTCCCCACCAATCCCAATGAGGGCAACCATGGCGGCCGGAAGGGAAGTCATGCACAGGATAATAATGCGTGTGGTCAGGGACAAGGGCAGATGGACAACCGGAATCCCGATTCCACCTGCAAGCACAGCCCCTTCAATGGCATTTCGAATCTTGAACATCCCACCCATAAAAGTACCGCGTTCCATAAAGTTGCGGGGGATCAAAGCGACCTGCTGTTCTTCCAGGCTGCTCATGGCGTCACCTCCTCTGTGTTATTTCCTGAATGGTTTATAGTGCCATCATTTTGATTACCGCTTACGGTGGAATTTGAAGCAGTATTACTATCCGTATTTTCCGTATCTGCATAACCGCCTTCCTGCATGGCTTCAATCTCCTCCGTTGTTACGGCAGGGAGAGTATCATCTATCTGACGTGTGTAAATACGTGTATATGCAGTATCGGATGAGGATGTCTGCTGGTTTTCCTCACCAAATGTAAATGTCCCGTCTGCAATAAGGCAGGTCACAGGAAGCTTGCTGCCGTCTGATAGGGAGAACTGAAACAGGGTTTCTCCATTGGAAGGATAAGTGGTCTCATCTGCAAGAAAGGTTACGGATGCGATATTTATATATCCCGTCTCCTGTAAATAATAAGCCAATTGTGTTTTTAAATCCTCTATCTGGATAAGAGGGAGAAAGGTTTCCAGATCTTCAAACCCCAGATACTGTAATCCGGCCAGAGAAGATGCTTCTTTGATTGGTGTTGGTTTCGTTGTTTTCCCGGTAGCCGGAAGAGATTTCTTTCTTTCCGGCTGTCCTTCCGTCTGATTCCGGTGCATGGCCGGCAGTATAATGCCGACTGATACGAGTGCGGCCATCAGAAAGATGGATAAAATAAATTTTTTTCTGCTCATAGGCTCTCCTTTCTATTTCTTGTCAAAAATCCAGTATGCGTTAGAGGTAGCATGGACTTCGGACATCATGTCAAATTCCCGGTTGATATAGTTCTTGGAAGCGCTGTCGTTGGGATCGTTCACCAGAACCTTTCCATTAGCAGTGACTCCCCGGAGGACGATGAAATGCCCGCCGCTTGTAAATAGCCCTGCCCGTTGTGAACTGATGACGGGATGTCCCTCGGATAATGCCTTTAAGACAGCATTGGCATCCGTAGTCTGGATAACGGAACCGCATCCAAAATGAGATGCCGCCGCTGCAAAATAAGACCAGTAGGTCCCCACACCAGGTTTATAATAGGAATTCCCGCACCAGGAAACTGCATCTACCGGGGTAATGGTTGTCCCAGTCAGGTAGCTTGCAATCATGGCAAAGCTGGTGGGTCCGCATCCGCTGGAAGCAATGGAGCCTCCACCGTAAGGGATATTCCCGTAATCTGTCTGCAGGTAATGGGGAATCTGCATCCCGTTTGCCGGATAGGTGCCGCCTGTAGATGTGACGATATAATAGCGAAGGACGTGATCCACATACTCCTTATCGCCATAGACAGAATAATTCCAGCCCGGACGGGCACACATCATATCGGAGTATGCAATGGCATTTTCCTTGGTGTAGCCGCCATCCCTGGCCATCGCCCAGTCAATATAGCCGGAGCCGTAATTATACCCTTGAAGCGCCAGCTTGATCCGGTCCAGGTCTGTCGGCCCGGTACATCCGGTTTTGGTGAGGACGTGTTTCAATGCCTGAATCCCACACTCAATGCTATATTCCGGATCCGTAATGCTGCCCGGTGAATGGGGATACTTCTGGTTATAGCCGCTTTCCGATGCCTGCATGACATCCGTTCCCCGGCCTCCGGATTCCTGCATCATGACTGCCAGGATCAATTCCACATACTGGCTCATCCCATACTTAGCGGCAATCCGTTCTACCGTTGCCCGGTAAGCCAATACCTCCTCGGATACATTGGCTGTCGCAACCCCAGAAGCAGATGAACCGAAAAAGAGTTCCAGATTCTCCGCATAGGCTTCAGCCAGCTCTTTCTGTTTGTCCGTCAGATGGAAGACGTGGTCTGCAAAATAGGTATCACCGGCATATTTCACAACATAATTGTGACGCGTAAATGTAACCGTTTTGGTCTGAGGTGCGGTGGAAGTGCCTTCGGTACTTCCATTCCCAGCCTCGCCTTCCGCACCTGCGTCAACCTCAACTTCCATGGTGACGGTCTCCGTTGAGACATCATAAGAAAAAAGATCATCCTTATTTTCCCGGATGACCTTCTGAAGCTCTTTTATATTGATTTCCTTATAGCTTTCCCTGCTGGCACAGAACTGCGCGATCAGCAGGTTGGAATTAACGGAAATGGAAGCGGCATAAGGATCGGTGATGGATACGGTATCCCCTTCCGGAATCTTGGACGCTTCCTTTTGGATTTCCGCCAGCACCTCATCGTGGCACTCCATTAAAACCTCCACGATTGCCTGGTTTGCTTTCTGCAGGTTCTCATTGATCAGGGTGCCGCTGTTTAATACGCCGGAGTTCTCCGATAAGTCTCCGAAGGTAAGTCCGGGGAGCATGGTCAGGAACAATACCGGCAGCATCAGCGCCGCGGTAATGGCAACGGCGGATTTCTTGATTTCCTCCTTATGCGAAAGAGCTACGCCGATTGCAGCGCCTGCAGCGCCGCCGACTCCGCCTTTTACAGCCTTTGCAAATGGAGCCGCCCGTTTCAATCTTAGCAGGTCAGAGACAGCCGTGCCTACACCGGCTGCTTCAGACAAACTGCTCTGCTGTTCTGCCAATTAGATGCGCTCCTTTCTCTGGGGAGCCTGCGGAAGCTTCTGGACAATGGATTCGTGGTAGGCAACTTTTCCATCCTCCGTTTCATAAGGCGTTTTATTGACGGCTGGTTGGGCGTACTGCTTGTACCAGGTAGCGCCGTCAACCGACTGCACGGTATCGTAAGTCTCCGGTGTGGGAGCCAGATACTGGTCTGCATGGTACATGGCAAACTCCCGGTTCCCGGAATCTGCGGTTGTTTCTGTCCCGGTGATCCGTCCGCCGCCAATCTCGATGTTGGTGTATGATGGGATTGGCTGGATGGGATCAGTCGGGTTCGTACCGCCACAATCGAAACCGGTCTGGTTTGTTCCATTATGGCTGGTATTTGTCTGATTTGCACCAGACTGGATTGTACCTGTATTGATGCCCATATAGGAAATGAACGCTTTCTCTGCCTCTTCCCCTTTGATGGAGCCGACCTGGCTGTAATTTCCCTGGGCGATGCTGCTGATAACGTTGTTAGCAAAGTCCCCGCCCTTATTTAAGGAAGAATGGTACATGGCGCTTCCGATGCTGGAGTGTTCCGTATATCCGGTCACATGGTTGACCGCGCTCCGTTCGGTCTGTCTTCCCACGGATCCGGCGAGCCCGCCAGACAGGAAATTTCCTCCTACGGCTGCATCGCCCGGAGAACCGGATTTCCGGTATCCGCTGCCTCCGCTACTGCCGCCTCCTTTTATGTGCATAGCCCCGGCCAGACTCCGGCCGGCAATCAGAAGCTCTGACATCATGTTTCCACCTGTATTCCCCACGTTGATGCCGAGGCTTGCCATGAAGGAGTCAATCTTCTGGCTGACCTTCAGAAAGGCAATGGCGCACAGGAACCAGATGAAGACATTTCCGGTTACGGCTTCCTTTCCCTGGTCTGCCACAGCCTGCTCGACATCGGCTTCCGTCAGTTCTGAGGCAAAGACTGGCATGGTGAAAAGCAGTACCATACAGGCGACCAGCAGGATTATATACAATAGTTGTTTCTTATGTTTCATCATCTTCTCCTTTCATCAGATGGAAAGCGGGTTCGCAAGGAAGGTGCCGACCATGGATGTGAACAGCCTCAAACACCAGGCGTTCATTAGTAATAGGAAGAACTGTCCTCCATGCATCCGGCACCAGCTCTTGAAAATATTTCCGGTAGACTGGGAAGCACCTGTGGCAAAGGCAACCGGAGCCGTAAAAACCAGAACCCCCAGAAGGATGTACCGTTCCGCCGCTTCAAAGAGGAGTTTGATGTAATTCCACGCCAGGATCAGCACCAGGATCAGGGCAATCAGAGCCACCGCCCCATTTGCACAGACTCCTAAGATAACGGTGATGACTGAGTTAAAGTCTGCAAACTTTATGGAGGGCAGGTCATCGGTCAGAATCCAGCTGTAAGGCGTTCCGGCGATATCCAAAAGCAGGTCTACAATATCCTTTGCATAAAAGGTCAGGAACAGGAAGAGGAAAGTCCGCATGGATAGTTTCAGCGGATCCTCCGCCTCAACGCCTGCCCCTGCAAAATAATTTTTAAAGAGTTGCCAGACCCAGTTTAAGAGGATGAGGCCGATGGCCAGAGCCAGAAAGATCTGGTACATGCTCTCGGCTGCCGGGAAGTAGCGGAGGAAGGTATTCATGGAACAGCCCAGCGCGCCCAATACTGAAGTGGTGATGAGATCCAGGATGTTCATAACCTGCTCTGCGATCCATTCCACGATTCCGTCTAAGATCTTCATGCGGATGCCTCCCTTCTTGTCCTAGCCATTCCACTGGCCGCCCGCAAAGAACGGGGTGATGTAGGCCATGATGAATCCAAGCCCGTTTAGGATTGCCCAAGTGATGATGATCCGTTTGAGCCATGCGCGGGACTCATCCACGGTCTTGCCGGATTTGGAGAAGTTCATCATCAGCAATGCTACGGATGCAGTCACTACGGCAGCGATGGTGGAGATCAGGATGATCTGGTTGTAAACATCCTTCATGATCTCCTTTGCCTTGTCCCACACGTTTGCCGCCATGACCGGCTGTACGCTGCAGGCGAAGAGCGTAAATAAAAGGGCCGCCGTATAGAGGTATTTCATATAGTCGATTTGGCGTTTTTCACCATGCGGACGATGAAAGCGTTTCATGAACGATTTTGGATTCGGCGGTGTTTCCTTGACTTTGTGTTGTCTCATATCAGTGTTGTCTCCTTATTCTGAATCAGGCAGGGAGACGGTGCGTCTGCCCTGCCTATGGTCAATACCTGAAATCAGGCTTCCTGCAATCTGCCGTTCAATAAGGAACGGAAAGACTGCTTCCTTATATTAAAAGGATGAAATTCCTGTTTCAGGAAGGTTTCCTGCCTCTGACCGGATTTCCCGGCAATGCAGAGAATATGTTACTGGTGTATTCTCCTGCATACTGTGATGAAAAAAGCAGCCCGGTCAATACAGGCTGCTTCTTATAGTTCCATATGAAGTTGTAAGTCTTTTTTCACCTCCCTAAAGCAAAAAACGCAGCCAATATCCGGGGATGAGGCAATGCCCCCGATACTGCTGCGCTGTTTCTGCACATAATTTTGACAATATCAATTTTAACATATGACTTTTACGGTGTAAATCGCACAACCGTGCCAGTTTAAGAAATTATTGTGCCATTTTTATAGCATGTTCCAAAAGCGTTGGTACAAACTCTATTGGATACTGTTTGCAGGTTCCGGGAACAAATATACTGATAGAAATGGTATACACGCTTTTAGCGTTGGCTAAAAATGGAGGTCGAACAGATGCAGGGATTAGGGAAACGGATCCAAAAATGCCGGGAGAAGGCAGGAATGACGCAGGAAGCGCTGGCAGAGCACGTGGGGATCAGCTGGAACTATCTTGGGGCGATTGAACGGGAAGTGAAAACACCGAAGCTTGCCACCCTTGTCAAAATCATCAATGCCCTGGAGGTATCAGCGGATGATGTGATGCTGGACGTGCTGCGTGTCGGGCGGAAAGCGCGGTGCACAAAGTTGAAGGAAAAGCTTCAGAGTCTTCCAAAGGAGAAACAGGATAAGATCCTGCGGATTCTGGATTTTCTAATAGAGGAAGAAAGAGAATAGCCTGTGTTTTGCAGGTTATTTTTATCTGAAAACAATAGACACGCACTATAATACTGGAAATATATGGTAATACGGCAATATATGATGAAAATGCTGTTTGTGTTTGCTGTACTGATTCTGATAGCGTTGGAACTATATCTATTAGAATCGTGGAGGGAGTATGAGCAGAAACAAGGCAGTATTTGGAATTGGCATCCTGTGTTTTACTGCAGGGATGTATTTTGGAGGAATTTTAGCAGAGGTTAAGAGACCGGAGTTTCCGGCTGAAGAACAGGAAACGAGGAGAACATGGGAAAGGCAGGAACAGCCTCCGGCAGACAGTACGCTGGAAAATCCGGAGGAATGTTATCTGTGCGGAAACCATAGCCGGAGCCTGATGAGCATGTTCCGGGGAAGGGACGACCTGGGAGTGATCTGTGTCAATGACTGGTATGTGATGGATCTGCAGATCCGGAATCTGGACGGAATGGGCGGAGGGGGTTCCGGATGGACCGTTGGTGCCAAAGGAGCCTGCAGTTTCCGGACAGACCGGAATCCGGAACGGGGAATCTCAGAAGTTACGGTGGAATATGGCGAGAATAGCGTCTTTGACGTGAAGAAAGTGCAAAGCCATTTGTGCCAGACCTGTCTGGATAAGCTGTTGGAGGTCATGGAAAACTATGGAGAGGAAGGGGCGGAATCCGGGGCAAGGGATGTATGCATGGTGGATTTTCAGACGCTGGAGCTTTACTCTTTACAGGAACATTACATCTCCCATTACATACGGGATTATTATGTCCAGATTGATGGACGGGACGGAGAAGAGCTGGAAGTCATCGGAATCTATGCGCTGGTGTTGGAGAATGGGGAACGGGTGGAGGAATGATTGCACAGGGAGAGAAAGAAGGGTATAATATAGGAAGAAAGATGCAGGAGGGAGGGATGCAGTGGAAAAAAGAAGAGAATCTGTCCAAGTTTTAGAAGAAAAATGAAATAGATGTTTATTGGTTTTGGGTAAATATCGTGCTTCTTTAACCCATTAATTTTGACATGATGTTTATTGATCAGTTTTTGGAATGGAAGCAGAGCAGCGAATATGATAATAAAGAAGATGATAGAAAAGTCTAGTATTCTGATATATCGCATGCAGGTTTTTAGTCTGTTTGTCTGCGAATTGTAATATTGTGTCGGTTTGCGTGATTTTTGTGCTAATTGGACGTTAGAGTTAAAGTATTGATTTTGATAAGCTATTTATTGAGTCAGTATTGTGTAAAAGTAAATAAATCTATTATAATTAAATTCAATGTAAATATACGAAGGAGACCAGATTGTAATGAAAATTGTAATATACCATTTAAGCGATTTGCATATTGAAAAGGAAAAGGATATAAAAGTATCAAATGTTCACAAAATAGTAGATGTGTTAAATAGCATTGGAAATTTTGATATGGTTCTAATTATTGCTTCTGGTGATATAGCTTTTTCGGGAAGACATGAGCAGTATGATGCGGCATATCATATGTTTGGCACTATAATTAGCAGTATTAAGAATAAATTTAAGAAAAATGTATATATGTTGGCAGTACCAGGTAATCATGATGTTGATCTGTCTCAAGATGAAGGACATAAAGCGATACAAGATAAAATTAGAAGTGGAATTACATTAGAAATGATAGCGCAAGAGTTATTAAAGCAAAGAAATTATTTAAATTATGCAAAAGGTATTCATTGTATAGATGATAAGGATAAACTGTGCTGTTTTAAAAAATACAAATATAAAGATAAAACTATCAAAATCTGCTTGATTAATTCAGCTATATTCTCTACTTTAGATGAAGACAAAGGGTTACATTTTATTCCCGAAGATGTAATGAAAAAGATAGAAGATGAATTAGATGCAGATATAAATATTACAGTTATGCATCATGCTCATCATTGGATGAATGAAATAGTAAAAAATAGATTTGAGAATATTTTGATTCGAAAAAATAATCTTATTCTATGCGGTCATGAGCATGGACTTGATTCAAACGAAATAAAAAAAGATGGGGCAAGAGTAGTTTATTTAACAGGCGGTGAATTGTGTAATAGGGGAAATTGGAACAATAGTCAATTTTATCTGGATATAATTGATACTGATGATATGACTCTTAAATCCATATCATATATGTGGAATATAAATAAAAAATTATATATTCAAGATAATATGGAACCTTATAATCTTTTAAATATGGTTCCACTTACAGAATTTAAGTTGGAAGAAGAATTTGAGGAAATTTTACGTATGGATCCTGTAAACTCAATTTCTGATAATGTTTTTGATTATTACGTATTTCCAGATCTTGAACTTATAAAAGATTATTCAGATAGAGAAACAGAATTATTTGCTCATTTAGAGAAATATTTAGAAGTAGTAAAAAACAAGAAAAAAATAGCTATAATTGGAAATGAGAGTGCCGGAAAAACTTTGCTATTGAAAAAGCTTTATATAGAATTAAGCAAAAACAATTATTATTGCTTATATTGTGAGGCAGAAAATCTTCAATGAGTAAGTTTAAACAAGGCTTTACTTACTGTATTTAGGAAGAATTATGTTGATCAGAATGGAAGTTTTGATGAATTTTTACAAATACGTAAGGAACAAAAGATTATTTTAATAGACGATATACATAATATAGACAAAAATCAGATATGCACTTTATTAACATGGGCAGAAGAATATTTTGGAATAATTATTTATGCTACGAAAGAATTAATAGAGCTTGACTTAGCAGAAAGAGTTAAGCAAACTGTTGAGTTGGAAAGGTATTCAAGATATAAAATTTTACCTATGTATAAAAGGAAAAGAGAAAACTTAATTTCAAAAATAGTTGAAATAAAAGAGGAAGGGAAAGACAACAAAGAAATTTGTAATAAAATTGCAAATGCGATAAAAGTACAGCGAAAGATGTATTCCATGAATCCTTCTTTTATCATTCAGTATGTGGAATTTTATTTGCAAAATTTTAAAGATGCGTTTGCAACGGATGGAAATGTCTTTAGTAAAGTATTTGAAAATAATATTATTAACAAGATTCGACCGGTAGCGAAGAAATTGACAGTAGATAAAATTTTAGTGTTGCTTGATGAAATAGCATATTGGTGTTATAAAAATCAAAATAGTGATATAGATCAGGAGAGCATAAACCAAATCATATCTAATTATAATAAAGTTCATGGCGATGAAGTTGAATATCTATATTTTGTTAATGCTTGTCTGCAATCTAAAATTATAAAAAAGACAAATTCAGATGTTAGATATAGATTTGTAGATAAAAATATATTATCATATTTTATTGCTAGAGAGATTATAAGGATATGGAATGATGATTTAGATGATACTGATATGAAAAATTTGATCAAGTATATTCGTTATAGAATAAATTCGAATATTATTCTTTTTATTACATATTTAACTGATAATTTATACTTAATCAGAAATCTTATCGACAGCACAATTAGATATATGGAAAATTGGCCATTAATAGATATCATAAACGTAAATGTTCCTTATTTAGCAGCTCTTAATGGAAATATTACCATAGAAGCACCAACCCAAAAAGAACGTGAAAAAATTGAAGAAAAGGAAGAACAAGAAGACAAAGATGAAATTGGTGAATACGAGAACAATCAAATTATTGTAAAAGATTATTTTGATACACAAGTTGATGACTGCGAAAAAATGATAAACCAAATTATTAGGAGCATGACTCTTTTGGATATTGTGTCCAAGTGTTTACCAGGTTTTGAACATAGAATGAATAAAGATGATAAAGATAAAGTATTGTATATTATTTTTAATCTTCCAGGAAAAATATTTTACGAATGGGCAATTCAGGTAGAAGAAATAAAAGATGAGTTATTACAATATCTGCTAGATGAATATAGAACTGTTTATCTACAACCTAGGGATTGGGATACAGTTAAGGCCGAAGATATATTGGGTTATTTACAAAGAGAATCTTTAACACTTCTTTTAGAATTATTAAATATTCCAATGAATAATGCAGCAAAAGATTATACGGTTAGTTATCTTTGCAAATATACCAATCAGGAAGAAATACTATATCAAATACAAATGTTGATGGCATATGGAAAACTAGATATGGTAGTTGATTTTCAGAAATTTTTAAAGAAAATAGATGAAAATTTCAAAAAGAGCATACCAGATTATATGAAAAAAAGTGTGATTCGACACTTTTTAATTACATCGAAAAAGATATCAAACGACCAACTTCAAAAAATGATTAGTACGTATTTTCCAGTGCGTAGACCTAATAACGTATATAAAAACATATTAATTAGTCGAGAAAAACACGAAAAAAAGCAATAGATATTGTGCGGCATGCGCTGGCTATTTGGTATATTATAGTAAATAGCCTAACTATAAATATACTATAATTCATGTCTTTCCATGATGACAATATCTATTGCTATATATAATATGCCAAGATATTGGGAATTTATACCTTATTATATTATCCACAATGTGTAGGCAAAGGTTTGTACGTGCCTTTGGAAGCTAATGAAGGAGATGTCTTGTGGGTTTATAAAAGGCATGGGGTGACGAAGGATATGATTACACAGCTAGAAGGGACGGGAAAAATCCGTTCCGGATGCTGCCGACAGGGAATGAAAATGCTGTCTGGGTGGAACCGAGTCAGGTCTGCGTGGTGGAATATATGCTGAATACGCTACAGTCTCTCGGGCGGCATGTCTTTAAAGGGGTTCGGGATGATATTTTCCCGGAAGAAGTATAAGTAAATGAAAGAATTTGAAATAGCATCCAGCATTAAGGAGATAAGCCATGCTGTCCTTTGAGAGACAATATATAGATAAGTCCTGATACTTGTGTGAATATGGTGATATTAAATAAAGTGTTGTGGAGAGCGTTTCTATGAAGATACTGGTAGATGCGGATGCCTGTCCGGTTATTTCGATTGTGGAGCGTATGGCAGAGAAATATGGAATACCCGTAATCCTTCTGTGCGATACAAACCATGTGCTGCAGTCTGAGTACAGTGAAGTCAAAGTGATTGGAGCCGGTGCGGATGCCGTGGATTTTGCGCTGGTTGGCCTGTGTCAGAAGGGAGATCTGGTGGTGACGCAGGATTATGGTGTGGCTGCCATGATACTGGGAAAAGGTGCGTATGGAATCCATCAGAGCGGAAAATGGTATACGGATGAGAATATCGACCGCATGCTGATGGAACGGCATATCAGTAAGAAAATACGGCGCTCAAAATCAAAATATCATCTGAGAGGGCCTGCAAAGCGGACGGCAGAGGATGATGCAAGATTTGAAGAGTTGCTGGAACAGATGATTCAGAAAATAAACTTTATAGGATAATTTATAAAATGATGCTTGAAAGGTATAAAGAATACGGATTTATGGAATGATAAATCATTGTCTGTAAAGGGGGATGTCATGGTCATTGAAACAGAAAGACTGCTTTTGCGCCCATTTCTTGAAGGCGATGCCGCAGATGTATTTGAATATTTAAAAGAGCCTATGGTAAATTGTTTTGCCTGTATGAAGCTGGGATCGCTTGAGGAGGCAAGGGCAGAAATGAAGAACCGCATTGGAGAGACAGAATATTATTTTGCCATTGTACTAAAAGAGACAGGAAAAGTTATCGGTGAGATAGACGCATATCCTGAACATGCCGAACCTCATGACCAGGAAGAGGATTCGCCGCTTGATACGTTCAGTCCATGCTGGATGCTGAATAAAACGTACCATGGCGAAGGATATGCATATGAGGCTGCCCACGCTTTCTTCGACTATCTGTTCAGGGAAAAAGGGGCAAGACGTATATATGCCTATACGGAGGATTATAATATTTCGAGCCAGCGCCTTTGCGAAAAGCTTGGTATGCGCCGGGAAGGTTTGTTTATGGAATTTGTGTCCTTTGTCAATAATCCTGACGGTACACCGCGCTATGAAAATACATATCAGTATGCTATTTTGAAGAAAGAGTGGCACTGACAATTACCGTTTTTGAGAATGCACAGCTTTGACGCTTAAAAAAATTTAATAAAAAAACCTCCCATTTTACGGGAAAATGCGAGATAATAGAATTAACCACAAAACTATTTTTTCGCACACCCATAAAAGAGAG
>CAJTAL010000058.1 GCA_910574285.1 Lachnospiraceae bacterium
CATAGAGCAATCGAATGATTTGATAGTCAACATGCCCTGAATACAAAAACCGGGAAATGGGGAGATGCTTCTCCAGTTAAAGAGATTATCGCACAGATTTCGGGACTTGTAAAAACGCTAGATTATTCATCGCTTACGATCTTACTGGGATTTGGTGTGGTGCAGGTAGGGTTGAGTTTAAAGAGCCATGATCCCAGCCAGAGAGCCAACGGGTTTCTGACGCTGGCAGGCGGTGTCATCATCACCTTTGCAAAAGAGATCCTGGACCTGATCGTTGGGTAGCAGGAAGAGAAAGAAGCGGGCAGGGAGGACAGCTTCCTGCCCCGGCAAAGGAGGTGAGACTGTTTGAGTGATAACTGGATCGTGCAGAACCTAAACTCTGCACTGAACACCTGGAATGAGAAGCTGGCAGAAATCTGGACGCTCCTTACCCAAAGCCCGGAATCCTTTAAGGGCGGGACGATCTGGAGTGTCATCACTGGGATCAACGGGGCTTTGACCGCCATTGGGTATGGGCTTTTGGTGTTGTTTTTTGCAGCCGGGATCGTCAAGACCTGTGGCAGCTTTACAGATGTAAAGCATTTTTAGAGAACATAAGATATACTAATCCTTATAATTAAATATCTGATTGCAAAGCACCCATTACTGACCGAAAGAAAAAGGTTAAGTGATGGGTGTTTCTATTTTATCAAAAAGTGAATACAACGTCTAAAAATATACTTCCCTTTTTGGGCTATTGGGTGAGAGGTCAAATCCTCCCACCCATTTTTATTGCCATGAAACCAATACAATAGATTACCGCTCCTTGAAAACTTTATAGCAGCCGCCAGAGGGATACCTGCCGCAATGGACAGTAGATTACAACACGAATCCTGCCCCCTGCTTAATCCGTGCATAGCACAGGCAGAGAGAACGCCGCTTAAAGAAAGCGTGGAACTGTATGGACTGACTGCGTTACATACTCCTGCTGTTCTTGCAGGAGTAAATAAATTTAGGAGGTCAACGCCTATGTGCAACAAAACCAAAGACACCGCCCGAAAGGAGGAATCCCATGCAGAAGCTTCAGACAGTCAACGCCGACACGCTCCTCTATGAACCGCTTGATAAGCCGTCCTTTGTGGTGGACGGTCTGATACCCACGGGCTTAACCCTGTTCTGCGGCTCACAGAAAATCGGCAAGAGCTGGCTCATGTTAAAGCTCTGCCTTTGTGTGTCGCAGGGAATCCCCTTGTGGGATATGCCCACACAGGAGGGTGATGTGCTTTATCTCTGCCTTGAGGACACGTTCTGCCGCATCCAAGACAGGCTGTTCCGCTTGACGGATGAAGCGAGCGGGCGGCTTCACTTTGCGGTGGCAAGCGACAAGCTGTCAGACGGTCTTATCGTGCAGTTGGAGGATTATTTGAAAGAATACCCCGACAGCAGGCTTATTGTGATTGACACCTTGCAGAAAGTCCGAACCGCATCCAAAGACAACGCCTACGCAAGCGACTACGGGGACATCTCCCTTATCAAAGACTTTGCCGACAGGCACTCTCTTGCGGTCATTGTCGTACACCATATTCGAAAGCAGAACGACAGCGACGTGTTCAACAAAGTGTCTGGCACGACGGGATTGACGGGGAGTGCGGACGCAACCTTTGTCCTGCAACAGGAAAGCCGTGCATCCAATGCCGCAAAGCTGTATGTGACGGGCAGGGACACGCCCTATCAGGAGTTTACGCTCCGTTTCCGTGATTGCAGTTGGGAACTGGTGGAGAGGAAAGAGCAGGAACAGCTTGCCAAAGAAGCGATACCAGACATCCTTTTTCGGATTGTAAATTTCATGCAGGGCAAAGAGGAATGGACTGGCACAGCCACAGAGTTATTGGAGGCTCTGGGGGAAACAGAAACAGCGGCAAATGTCTTGACAAAGTGGATGAACGAGTACCGCCTTGGCTTCCTGCTTGAAAACCATATCCATTATGATTTCAGCCGCAGGAGCAGCGGACGGATGATTTCCCTTGCTGTTGCCACCGACATTTAAACCTATGTGACATCGGCGGCTCTGCCCTATGTGACGGTCATGACGATGATGACGGTGATTTTGGGATACCCCCTGCCATCGCTACCGTCATAGCGGATGTATGTAAAATTGGCAGTTATGCCCTGCGGGTGACAGCGATGACGGTGGTGACGGCAATATTGGGATACCCCGCCGCTGTCATCCCTACGGGAGAACACCCCGTAAACGTAAAATGCAGGCGTGGGCATTACTCGCCCTTTTCGGCTCGTAAAGCCATCCCTGCGGTCAGAAAAATCATCCGATTTTTCCGACTGCGTTTACAGGGTGTAACACACTACACTTTGCCCTGCAAAGTCGTGTGCCAGACGTTCCCTCTGGACTCCCTTAAAGCAGGGCGTAAGCCCTGCCCCATCCTGCGCCTTACGGCTTCGGATGGAAGAATGTCGGCGTGGCAGTGACGGCTATGAGTGGCGGTAGGGGGTATCCCAAAATCACCGTCATCATCGTCATGACCGTCACGCATACAGATTACCCGCCGAAGAAAGGAAGATGAATCATGCCCTATGCAATCCTGCGTTTCCAGAAACGCAAGGCAGGCGGCGTTGCGGCTTGCGAACGCCACAACGAGCGGAAGAAAGAAGCCTATAAAAGCAACCCAGACATTGACGTGGGACGCTCCAAAGATAACTACCATCTTGTGAATCCGCCCCGCTACACCTACAAGAAAGAGATAAACCGAGTGGTGGCTGAAGCAGGATGCAGGACGAGGAAAGACAGCGTGATGATGGTGGAAACGCTTATCACCGCTTCGCCAGAATTTATGAACAGCTTACCGCCCGAAGAACAAAAAGCCTATTTCCAGACGGCTCTTGACTTCATTTCGGAGCGTGTGGGAAAGAAAAATATCCTCTCCGCAGTTGTCCATATGGACGAGAGGACGCCCCATATGCACCTATGCTTCGTGCCGCTTACGCCAGACAATAAGCTGTCAGCGAAGTCTATTTTAGGAAACCAGAAATCCCTATCCGAATGGCAGACCGCCTACCATGAGCGGATGTCCGCACGGTGGAATCAGCTTGAACGGGGGCAGTCCGTGGTGGAAACGAAGCGGAAACACATCCCCACATGGCTCTACAAGTTGGGCGGCAGGCTGGATAAACAGTATGCAGAAATCGTGTCTGCCCTCTCCGACATTAACGCTTTTAACGCAGGCAAGAAAAGAGATAGAGCGTTAGAACTGCTCTCCGCATGGCTTCCAGACGTGGAGAAATTCTCTAAGGAAATCGGCAAACAGCAGGCGTATATCGACAGCTTGAAAGAGAGAATCGGGCAGGAAACCGATTATGCGGGGCGTATGCGTGATGAAAAGTACGAGCAGGAACTAAAAGTACAGAAAGCAAACCAGAGGATATTTGAGTTGCAGAGAACCAATCAGCAGATGGAAAGGTTATTGAAAAAAATACCGCCAGAAGTGTTAGAGGAATTGCAGAAAACAAACAGAACCAGACCAAAAGAAAGGTAGGAATGTGAATGAAGAAACAGGATTTTAAGGTATTAAAGACCGCAGACTTATACCCGTTTCCCGACAACCTGTTTCATGTGGTGGAGGATGAAATGCTGTCAGAGTTAGCGGAAAGCATTAAGGAATTTGGAATCGTAACGCCGATAATCACACGCCCGAAAGAGGACGGGAACGGATATGAAATCATTGCGGGACAGCGGCGTGTGCGTGCTTCGGAACTTGCAGGGATAAACACAATCCCCGCTTTTGTCCTGCCCTTAGACCGTGACCGAGCCATCATCACCCTTGTGGACAGCAACTTACAGCGTGAAAATATCCTGCCAAGCGAGCGGGCGTTCGCCTACAAGATGAAATCCGAAGCCATGAAGCGGCAGGGCTTCCGCACGGATTTAACCTCGTCACAAGTTGGGACGAAGTTGCGGACGGACGATAAGGTGGCGCAGGGATTCGGCGTTGGCAGGATGACCGTGCAGAGATTTATCCGATTGACGGAACTGATGCCGCCGATTTTGCGGATGGTGGATGAAGGGAAAATCGCCCTCACGCCTGCGGTGGAGCTGTCCTTTCTGAAGAAAGACGAGCAGGAAAACCTATTCGCCACAATGGAAAGCGAGGAAGCAACGCCCTCACTCTCACAGGCACAGCGGATGAAAACTTTGAGCCAGAGCGGACAACTTGACATGGACGCTATCTTTGCGATTATGACGGAGGAAAAGGGAAACCAGAAAGAAACCTTAAAAATCAACACAAGCAAGCTGAAAAAATATTTCCCGAAGAACACAACGCCAAAGCAGATGGAGGATACCATCATCAAACTTTTGGAGCGTGAATTGCAGAGGAAACGGGGCAGGGAAATCCGCTAATCTTCTCTTTTCGGGTAGTAAATGCACAGAGTGTCCAAGTAAAGAAAAAGTAGAATTGAGGTAGGAAATGAAAGATATTCAGTATGAGATTGTAAAGGAAATCGCCGTATTGTCTACGAGTGACAGCGGCTATACAAAGGAAATCAATTTAATTTCATGGAACGGGAAAGAGCCGAAGTATGACATCCGCAGCTTTTCCCCCAACCGTGAGAAGTGCGGAAAGGGCATTACGCTGACTGAAAAAGAAGCGGAAAATCTCCTTGCCTCATTGAAAAAAGAGTTGACACAATAAGTATTTTTATCTGGATTAGGGACGTTTTCAGACGCTCCTTTTCTGTCTTTAAGGGAGGATATACGCCTATGGCAAGGACAATTACACGCCCGAAGATAACGGTTCAGCCTGTCTATACGGGCAGTAAAGATATGAGGGAAGTATTTATTTCCCTGCTTGTAAACGAAGTGCGGAGGGGGAAATCTTCTCCCCGCACCTTTGAGATAATAAAGGACACGCAATACAATAAAGACAGAAAACAGAGAAAGGGGACGGAATGAATGGGAATTTTAAAGACTGCCTTATACTGCCGTTTATCGAAAGACGATATGGCACAGGGCGACAGCGAGAGCATTAAGACACAGAAAACCATGCTGACACAGTATGCAAAGGAACATGGCTTTATGGTGGTGGAAATCTATGTGGATGACGGTTGGAGCGGCTTAAATTTTGAAAGACCAGACTTTAACCGTATGCTTGATGACATTGAAGCGGGAAAGATAGATGTCGTCATCACAAAGGATTTATCACGTCTGGGGCGTGACCATTTAAAGGTCGGGCATTTTACGGAGATTTATTTCCCAATGAAAAATGTAAGGTATATCGCCCTCAATGACGGGGTGGACACCGCCAACAGGAATAATGATATCGCCGCATTAAAGAACGTGATGAACGAATTTTACAGCAGGGATATTTCAAGGAAAATCCGTTCGTCTTTTCGGGCGAGGTCAAAAGCGGGGCTTTACCGCTGCTCCTACGCCCCGTTTGGATACCGCAAAGCGCCAGATAACCATAACAAGCTGGTTGTGGACGGGGAAACGGCATGGGTGGTAAAGCGTATATTTGAGCTTGCGAACAAGGGGTTCGGGGTGAGGAAGATTGCAAAGGCTTTCCGCACGGAACAGGTGGCGTGCCCGTCATGGTGGCTTCATACACGCAATGAGAAAGATTATTCATGGAGGTTTGAGAACCCAGAAAACAAATACGAATGGGCACCCTGCGTCATCCGTGGGATAATTGGAAACCCTATATATCTTGGGCATTCGGTGATGTGCAAAACGGAAGTGATTTTCAAGGTAGGAAAATACAGGAATGTCCCAGAATCAGAGCAGATACGGGTGGACAACACGCATGAGCCGCTTGTGTCGCAGGAGCTTTTTGACGGGGCAAACGCTAAGATTCAAAGCAGACGGCGTGACACGAAAAATAATTTTGTTTCCATATTCGCAGGGCTTATAAAGTGCGGCACATGCGGGAAATCTTTGGGACTTAGGTATTGGGGGAAAGACAAGCACCATATTTATGTTTGCAGCACTTACGCTCAGAATACAAAGGCTTGCTCTGACCACCGTATTTTCTATGAGGATTTATATAATGCGGTTCTTGCCGACATCCAGTACCATGCCCATCTTGCCTTTGAGGACAGGGAAAAAGCGGTAGCCCTGGCGTTGAAAATGAACGCAAAGGCAGACGGGAATAAGGGGAAAAACAACGAATCCAGACTGAAACAGGCGAAGAAACGCTATGAGGAAGTGACAAGGCTGTTTGACCGTTTATATGAGGATTCCCTTTCTGGGCGTATCTCCAATGAAAATTTTGCACGTCTGATAGACAAGTACCAGACGGAACAGGAGAAGCTTTTGGGATTGATAGAGGGTATTGAACATTCCATGCAGGAAGTAAGGGACAGCCAGAAGAACGCTGTACAATGGGCTGACTTGATGTCAGGATTTGTGGGCATAGAGGAACTGACCGCCGAAAACCTCAACCTTTTAGTGGAGCGGATTGAAGTGTTTGAGCGGATGGAAACCGAAGCAGGGGCAGAACAGGTCATTAAGGTCTGCTACCGCTTCGGCGGTTACATACAGGAGCGGCGTTTCAAGGCAACTATGCTGATAAGGCATGGCAGGAGGCGTAAATACCCTTTGGGGGAAGGAGCGGGCGATGAAAAAGCACCATCTGTATCTTAATTATAATGAATGGTGGGCTGACAATCCTCTGCCTTTTAGATTTACGGAACAGCCTTATAGCGGAAGACAGATATACCGACTGCATGGGTGGACTGATTGAGAAATTTGGCTACGCAAAGAAAGTTAAAATAAAAATACGATGACGGAGGTGGTTGCAATGGCAAAAACGATTTTTGAGAAACTGGGCGGCAAATACGAGCGGCAAGGAGATTATCTAATTCCATGTATAGCTTTACCCGCCGAAGAAGAACAGCCGATAGGCACATGGGGGCAACGGCATCTGAACTATCTGAAGCAGTACCGCAGAGTTACATACACGAATCTTCTCACAAGCGGCAGGCTGAATACATACCTTGCCGACATTGACAGGCAGGCACAGGAACGCTCCCACAGGCTCATAGAGGACATGAAACAGGCACAGGGCATAACGGAACGCCTAAAGGAAGAAAACGCCTTAGAATGGACAGGACGGCTCAACAACATAAGGGCTTGTGCGAGGGAGATTGTAGGAAAAGAACTCATATATGCATAACTGGGTATCGGCAAGGTCAAAAGCCTTGCCGATATTTCCATTGCTGTATTAAAAAATGTGGCAAAATCAATTTTATTGACTTTCAATGTATTTTTTGTTAAAATGAAAGTGTTCACTTGCATGGAGGTGATAACTTGGATGAAACAAGTCAAAAAATTATAGATGCTGCAATGATGCTGGTAAGAGATAATGGATACGTTGCTACGACAACGAAAGCGATTGCAAAAGCTGCAGGTGTAAATGAATGTACCCTGTTTCGGAAATTTAAGAACAAGAAAGATATTGTGCTGCAAGGTGTAAGCCAAGCGGGATGGAGGGCAAATATTACACCAGAAATTTTTGAAAATGTGCAGTGGGATTTGCAGGCAGACATAGAAATGTTTATGAAAGCATATATGGACAGGATGACGCCAGATTTTGTAAATTTATCTATCGGTCTGAGAGCGCCTCAATTATATGAGGAAACGTCTGCCCTCATTATGAAAGTTCCACAGGCTTTTTTATCATCGTTTACGCAGTATCTTAATAAAATGTTTGATTTGGGAAAAATACCAAAAGCAGATTTTGATGCTCTGGCTCTGACAGTCTTTTCATCAACATTTGGCTATGCGTTTTTAAATGCGTCTTTTGGCAATGAATTATCTAAAGTAGAAAAAGATGAATACATAAAAAGCAGTGTGCAAATGTTCATAAAGGGATTGGAACAGTAAAAATCGGTACTGCCCTTATGGTAGTACCGAAAAAAATAGACTGTATGCAAGCAAGTACACGCATACGAAAGGAGGAATGTTATTTATGGAGATAACAGGGGCTGAATTATTTGTGAAAGCATTAAAAGAGGAATCTGTTACAACTTTATTTGCTTATCCAGGAGGGCAGGCAATAGACCTGTTTAATGCGTTATATGGAGAAAAGGAAATAGACGTTATTTTGCCACGCCATGAGCAGGGTTTAGTCCATGCGGCAGACGGATATGCCCGTTCCACAGGAAAAGTGGGGGTCTGCCTTGTGACAAGCGGGCCGGGAGCTACCAATCTTGTTACAGGTATTGCCACTGCAAATTATGACAGTGTTCCGCTTGTATGCTTTACGGGGCAAGTGCCAACCAGCCTTATTGGGAATGATGCTTTTCAAGAAGTAGATATCGTAGGCATTACAAGAAGCATCAGCAAATATGCGGTAACTGTACGAAAAAGAGAGGATTTGGCAGAAACAATCAGAAAGGCTTTTTATATTGCAAAAACAGGAAAGCCGGGAGTTGTTGTTGTTGATTTGCCAAAGGATGTCCAGAAAGCATATGGCAGCGACAGCTATCAAAAGGAAATTACTGTAAGAGGTTATAAGCCGAATACTTCCGTCCATATGGGGCAATTAAATAAAGCATTGGATATTTTGAGCCATGCGAAAAAGCCTGTTTTTTTGATAGGCGGTGGAGTTAATATTGCCCATGCAAATAAAGAAATGACACAGCTTGCAGAAATGACGGGCGTTCCCGTTATTACAACTATTATGGGAAAAGGGGCAATTCCGACGACAAATGATTTATATGTTGGAAATATAGGCATTCACGGAAGTTATGCAGCCAATTCTGCAATCAGTAAATGTGATGTCCTTTTTTCAATAGGAACAAGGTTCAATGACCGTATTACTGGGAAAATCGAAGAATTTGCAGCAGACGCAAAGATTATCCATATAGATATTGATACAGCATCAATTTCCCGTAATATTATTGTTGACGTTCCAATCGTAGCCGATGCGAAAAAGGCGATATGTGCTTTGCTTGAAAAGGCAAAGCCACTACATATTTCAGAATGGACAGATGAAATAAACCGCCTAAAAATGGAATATCCGATTGACATGGAAGAAAGAGGCTTGACACCGCAGAGGGTTATCCAATCTATCAATGAACTTTTTGAAGACGCTGTTATCACCACTGATGTAGGTCAGAATCAGTTATGGACAACGCAGTTTCTTGATATTGACGAGAATAAGCAAATGTTGACATCTGGCGGTTTGGGAACAATGGGATATGGTTTTCCCGCCGCAATCGGGGCGAAACTTGGCAATCCCCATAAAGATGTAATTGCTATTTCTGGCGATGGCGGTATGCAGATGAACATTCAAGAAATGGCGACTGCCATTGTTTATGAATTGCCTATTATTATCTGTATATTGAATAATGGATATTTAGGGAATGTACGGCAATGGCAGGAGATGTTTTATGACAGGCGTTATTCGAGTACCTGTATGCGTTACCGAAGAAGTTGTGAAACAGGATGTAATACCCCGAATCACTGTTGTCCAGAATATACGCCTGACTTTATAGCATTGGCAGAAAGCTACGGGGCGAAAGGCATCCGTGTTACAAAACCAGAGGATATAAAAACAGCGTTGATAAGTGCAAAGCAGAATACGAAAACGCCTACGGTTATTGAATTTATCATAGACAGAGAAATCAATGTTATGCCGATTGTCCCGCCGGGGAACTCCCTTAATGACATGATTTTAGAAAGTGAGGAAAGTACAGAATGAAAAAAAGATGGATTTGTCTATTTGTGGAGAATGAAATAGGCGTACTTGCCCGTATCACAGGCTTGTTTTCTGGAAAGTCTTATAATTTGGACAGCTTGACCGTTGGGATTACCGAGGACAACACGATATCGCGGATGACAATCAGCCTAACCAGCGATGACAGGACTTTTGAACAGATAAAAAAACAGTTAAGCAGGAGCGTTGAAGTTATTAAAGTGGTAGATTATACCGATACGCCGCTCCACATGAAGGAAATTTTATTTGTTAAAGTTAATCATTGTTCGGATGCAGATATATCGGAATTATTTCGTATTTCAAAAGTATTTGGAATTACAGTCATTGATTACGATGGTTCAACGGTTCTTCTGGAATGTACGCAGACAGAGAACAAGAATGATGATTTTATCATCCTGCTGAAAAGAAAATTTGTGAATAGAATTGAAGTAACAAGAGGGGGAAGTGTTGCAGTTGAATCAGTCAGTATTTCAGAAAGATAACGGCTGTAATGCTTTATGCCAGATAGAAATGAAACAGAACAAAGAAATAGAAAAGTGGGTTTTATGTCCTGTCTGCAATAATAAGACAAGGTTGAAGTTACGAAAAAATACAGTGTTAAAATATTTCCCACTATTTTGCCCGAAGTGCAGGCAGGAAACCCTAATTAATGCAGAGAGATGGAATATCTCAATTATTAAAGAGCCAGACGCATAGACGCAGAGCCGATAAATTTGTGGAATAGAAATCACAGTTTATCGGTTCTGTTTTATTTCATAAGGTTTTAAGGCAAACGCCCATCAAATAAAAAAAACGAGGTTCGGTGGGCGGTATTGCTATGCCCGAAAAGACTTAACAGACACTCTCCAGACCTGTTTTAAAGTTTGGAGGGATTTTTTATGTTCTTTTTTCGGGCAGTAATCTATCTGCTCATGCAACGCAGATTTGACTTATACATAGCATATCGGCGGATGGCAGGAAGCCAGTTAAAAAAATCCCTGCTTATGCAACGCTACTTCTCACCATGAAACCAGAAGTAGAATCTCTACTTAACAGAATATATATATCCTATAACCGCAGAGGTCACAGTGCCTTTGCGGTTTTTCTTTTGTCGTTTTTTATCGGAATGTGCCACAGGGCTGTTTCTGGCGTTCATTGCCGCTCCCCGCCCTCTCCATCTGGATTTTAGCATTTCAAAAATTCAGATAGGAGGTACTTACGGTGAAATATGCACCAAGAAAAGTATATATCAAAGAAAACAATGTCTATGCGGAATTGTCCTATAAAGATTTCTGTTACCGCAGGCAAGCCGACCAGAGTTACATGGACAAGCTGTTTATCCCCGTGCAGGGTTGTCTGCTTGAAGTAGTGCGGGAACAGTACGCAGATTTCTACAAGGACAAAGAACGGTGGCGTTATCTGAAAAAACTGGACACGAACCACAAGCTGCTTTCATTGGAGGGATTTACGGACAGTGCGGGAAATGTAATTGACTTCGTTGTGGATGAAGCGGTGGACGTTGCGGAAACCGTTGTCCATGCGGTGATGGTGGACAGGCTGAAAGCCGCCTTGCCCTTATTGTCGGGCAGTGAGCAGGCATTGATAAACGCAATCTTCTTTGAAGAACTATCCGAGCGGGAAGTCGGATTACGGTTAGGCATAACGCAGAGCGTTGTCAATAAACGCAAAGCCAAAATTCTTGCGAAGCTGAGGAAGATAATGGAAAACAAAATTTAAGGCATTCAGCCCCCTTGTTTTTTCCTTTGGGAAAATGAGGGGGCTTTTGTCTGCCCTCTCAATCAATTCTGATTGGAGGAAATAAGGATGGCATACAACCACGGACGGGAGGACAGGAAATGGCGTATCTGGAAAGAAGCCGAGGAAAAGATTCTGCGTGAGTGCGGCGTTGATGAAAGGGTCATTGAGCAAATCCGCACAGACGACAGGGCAGATTTTAATTCCAACAGGCGGTTTTACCGATGGACAAGCGACTTCGGAGAATGCCTTGAGGAAATAGCGGGCAGGGAGAAACAGGCAGAGATAAGGTCGGTAATGGATTTACTGGATGAGATTGAGAACGAAACTCTGTATCTTGCGTTAGTCACAGTGGACAGGCGTACATTACAAATCGTCGTGCTGAAAATGCAGGGGTATTCCACAAAGGAGATTGCCCCACTTTTGCATTTGACGACGGGTGCTGTCTATGCAAGGTTAGACCATTTGCGGAAGAAGCTGCGGAAAATTTTATAGCGTCTTAGACAGCCTGCCGTCCTGCGGGCTACTGGATGATGGGTGGAAATTCTCTCACTCATTTTTTAGGAAGTAAGCAGGATGGCATACAGAGTTAAGGCTTACATGCTTCGGGAAGAATCCATGGAAAGCGGCACGGGGTATTCTATCAGCTTCAAGGATGGCAGGGTGCTTATCACGCGAGTTGGAAGTATCAGAACAGTTCTTTATGGAGTTTCGGCAGATGGAAAAGCATCTCAATAACTAACAGTTTGATAATTCTATTGTTTTTATGTTTGAGATATTTCCTTTATGTTCTATAACGAGCTTTCACAGACATGAAGAAGCCGGAACATGCCCTCAAAGCCTTTATCCGGTTTGCACTGGCACAAGGCGCCATCATGTATGGCATGGAATTGATGACAGCCCTGTTTTCCATTGTACAGGGGATCGTGTCTACCATCATGGCACAGTCGGGGATGGCAAACGGGGGTGTGACAGAGCTTCCGGCAGAGATCGTGGAAAAGATCGAAGCGGTAGGCATGCTGGAATCCATTCCCTTGTGGATCGTGACGCTGCTGGGAAGCCTTCTGATCACAGTGCTGTCTTTTATCATGATCCTTACGGTATATGGAAGGATGTTCAAGCTGTATATGTATACTGCCATTGCACCCATCCCTATTTCCACCTTTGCGGGAGAACCCTCCCAGTCGGTGGGAAAGAACTTTATCAAGTCCTATGCAGGGGTATGTCTGGAAGGGGCGATCATTGCACTGGCCTGTATCATTTTCTCCGTTTATTCTGCCAGTCCACCAGCCATTGGAGATACGTCCTTAAGTGCAGTGACCATTGTGTGGAACTATGTAGGGGAATTGGTGTTTAACCTGTTGGTGCTGGTGGGTGCGGTGAAAGCATCTGACCGGATCGTAAAAGAAATGATGGGATTGTAGGAGGAAAACTATGTGCAAAGAAATATATGAAAAAAATGAAAATCAGGAAAGCAGCGATACCTTGCCTTTCCATTGGGAATTTGGTAAGGAAGAGATCACTCTGAAAGTGTCCAGCTACGCTTATGGAAATGGGCTTGCGGTTTTGATGTACAGCCAAAGGGAAGGGGAGCTGGAATTATTTGATGACTTAACGGTGAATCTTCCGGATAGGTACGGGCTGAAGCCCCAGGAGGCATTTGTAAGCGGTGATTTCACCAGGGATAAGCTGGCCTTCATTCAAGAGAACAGGCTGGGAAAGGTGTTGCCGGGACAAGCCCATTCAGGATTTTCCACCTACACTCCGGTGGCATTTGACCTTTCAAGACTCGCCCGGTATGACCGGGAAGGGGTGGAAGAATTTTGCAGACAATGGGGACTGGACATTCCAAAAGAACAGGGGAAACCGACAGGAAAAAAGAAAAGAGAAAGAGAGAGATAGAAGCATATGGAAGTAAAAATGAATAAAGAGATCCGAAACTATCAGGAATCCATGTTTATGGGACTGAACCTGCGCCAGTGTATTTTTTCCCTGCTCGCCATCGCTGTGGCAGTAGGGATTTATTTTGGTCTGGGAAACTATGTGGGACAGGAGATGACCGGGTGGCTGTGCATCTTAGGCGCTGCGCCTTTCGCAGCCTGCGGGTTCTTCCAGTACCATGGCATGACCGCAGAGCAGTTTGCCTGGGCGTATATCAAGTCTGAATTTTTATACCCCAAGCGGCTGCTGTTCCAAAGTGAAGATCTGTACCATGCCTGCATGGAAGAAACGCTGGCCCTAGGAGAAAAGTCCCAGGGGGATGGTGCAGCCCTTATGAAAAAAAGGGAACAGCGGGCAAAAAAGAAACGGATGAAACAGAAAAAGAAAACGGGAAGGAGTGGTGCGTTTGATTAAAACCTTACAGCAGGCATTGAAAATGGACCGAGAGAGATTCAAAGTCCCAAGGTCTGTCCAACAGGCGATCCCGATCCGGCGGATCTGGCCGGATGGAGTATTCCAGTCCGGGACAAAATTTTCCAAGACCTTCCGGTTTTCCGATATCAACTATGCCATCGCAAGCAAAGAGGATAAGACGGAAATGTTCTTGGATTACAGTGAACTGTTAAATGCCTTAGATTCCGGTGCGGCGGCAAAGATCACTTTAAACAACAGACGGATCAATAAAGAAGAGTTTGAAGCATCCCTGCTCCTGCCGATGAAAGAGGACGGATTGGATGAATACCGAAAGGAATATAACGAAATGCTGTTATCCAAAGTCAGCGGCACCAACAACAGCATTTATCAGGAACGGTATCTGACCGTCAGTGTCCATAAAAAGAACATTGATGAAGCAAGGACGTATTTTGCACGAGTGGGGACAGATATCATTACCCATCTGAGCAAGCTGTCTTCTGTGGGAGAAGAACTGGATGCAGAACAGCGCCTGCAGATCTTCCGGGATTTTTTCCAGGCAGATACACCCCAGTGCTTTCCCTTTGATATGAAGGCGTTTGCCAAAAAGGGGAGCAGTTTCAAGGACTGGATCTGTCCCCAATCCATGGAATTTTCCAAAGACTGCTTCAAGATCAATGAACGATTCGGGCGGGTTTTGTATATGCAGGATTATGCCAGTTATGTCAAGGATGACATGATCTCGGAACTGTGCGATCTAAGCCGGGACTTGATGCTGTCTATCGATATCCTCCCGGTACCCACAGACGAAGCGGTGCGTGAGATCCAGAACCGTCTGCTGGGTGTGGAGACCAATGTGACCAACTGGCAGAGGCGCCAGAATGCCAACAATAACTTTTCTGCCATTGTGCCTTATGATATGGAACTGCAAAGGAAGGAAACTAAAGAGATGCTGGATGACCTGACCACCAGGGATCAGCGGATGATGTTCGGCATCCTCACCATGGTGCATATGGCAGACAGCAGGAAACAGTTGGATTCGGATACAGAGAGCATCTTATCGGTGGCAAGAAAGCATTTATGTCAGATGGCAACCTTGAAATGGCAGCAAGTGGATGGGCTCAATACGGTACTGCCTTATGGCATCCGCAAGATCAATGCCCTTCGTACCCTGACCACAGAATCCACCGCAGTGCTGATCCCCTTCCATACTCAGGAGATCATGCAGCCGGGCGGCATTTATTATGGGCAGAATGCGGTGAGTAAAAATATGCTGGTGGCAGATAGGAGGAAGTTATTGAATGGAAACTCCTTTCGATTGGGTGTCAGCGGTTCCGGAAAGAGTTTCTCAGCAAAAGAAGAGATCGTGGATCTTGCCTTGTCTACGGAAGATGACATTCTCATTTTAGATCCGGAGTCGGAATTTGGTTCTTTGGTGGAAGCACTGAACGGGGAAGTGATCTCCATTTCTGCAACGTCCCATACCCATCTGAACGCGCTGGATATGGACTCTGCCTATGGCAATGACAAGAATCCGCTGATCGAGAAGTCGGAGTTTATCCTGTCCCTGTTTGAACAGTTGGTGGGAGCTGGCAACTTGTCCGCCAAGGAAAAATCCATCCTGGACCGCTGTACCGCAGATGTGTACCGGGAATATATCCGAAGCGGTTACCAAAGCGAAGTGCCGACCTTGAAGGATCTGTACCGACAGCTCATGCTCCAGCCGGAAGAGGAAGCCAGGGGGCTTGCCCTGTCTTCGGAACTGTTTATCAATGGAAGCTTGAATACCTTTGCACAGAAAACGAATGTGGATACGAAGAACCGCATCATTGCTTATGACATCCGGGAACTGGGAGAGCAGCTCATGCCCCTTGGGATGCTGGTGACTTTGGACAGTATCTTCAACCGGGTGATCCAGAACTGGAAGAAAGGAAAGACCACCTGGATCTTTGCGGATGAGTTTTATTTATTATTCCGGTATCAATATAGCGCCGACTTTTTCTACCGGCTCTACAAGAGGATTCGTAAATACCAGGGATTTGTCACAGGTTTAACGCAGAATGTGGAGGAACTTTTGAAATCGGATACGGCAAGGCTGATGTTGGCAAACAGCGAGTTTTTGATCCTTTTGAACCAGGCGACCACAGACCGGGATGAGCTGGCATCCCTTTTGAATATTTCCGAGAACCAGTTATCCTATATCACCAATGTAGGCGCAGGGAAAGGGCTGATCCGCTGTTCTGGGAATCTGGTGCCATTTGAGAACAGCTTCCCGAAGAACACGAAGCTGTACCGTTTGATGACAACGAAACCAGGGGAATGCTAGTAAAAAAGATATCTTGTGGGATGCTGCTGAACGTTTTTCAGCAGCATCTTTTTAGGAAGGAGGGAATGTAGATGGAAGCAGGAAAAACAGTGGAAAAGCAGGAAACGAGAGGTTCGCTTCGGGAGCAAGACAGTATCCGGGCATTGCTGGAGCTTTTGGAACAACAGGGCATGGAGCAGGAAAAAGGGGATGTGATCCGCATGGCAGATCATATCGATTCCATGGAAATGCAGCTGGGAACTGTCCTAAAGGAACTGGGAGAGGTGAAGAAGCAATTGGGCGTGATGCAGGAAAGCAAGATCAAACTCTTTGCGGTGGACACTATCCAGAAAGCAGAACATCAGGTGAAAATGCTCCGTTTTCAGGTAGGGACATTCAAAAGAAAGTTTGTGGAACGGGCAGAACAGGCAGTGTTTGATCTGAAAGAAAAAGGCAAAGATGCTCTTGCCTCTGCGGTCAAAGGAATGCATTTTATCCAAGGCTTGCAAAAAATCCAATCGTCTCTGCATACAGTGATGCTGTCGATGGATCGAAAGATTGACCGTTTGGGAAGTATGGCGGAGGAACTGCACGTTGCCAAAGGGCATCTGAAAAACGCATTTTTGGAAATGCAGGGAAAAGATACCGCAAGGATCACAGAGCGAAATCCGGAACAGGGGATCCTCTTTCAAACACAGAAGGTATTATTCCAATCCATGCGGAGCATCCATAAGCTGGAACAGAAAACGGAGAGGCTACAACAGCAGATCGGGAAGCTGGAAGAAAGACAAGAGAAACAGGCATCTTTGAAAGATACCTTGCAGGAGCTTCGGCAGGAAACAGCACCCCATCCGTTTGGAAAAGAAGAAAAACAGAAGGCAGCGATCCGATAAAGGAGCGTTTTCCAAAGGGAGGTGAGAGACATGAGAGAAGAAACAACCATTACCTTTCTTGCTTCGGAGTGCGGGGAACTCCATGGAATGGGAGAATGCATCGAATGCACTTCTTTAAAAGAGGCCTTCCGACATTACCGGAGATTTTGTAAGCGTTCCCCTCAGATGGTTCCGTCTTTGGAGTTTTCCCTGCATCATGCAGACGATCCTCTTTATAACGAAGGGGAGTATCCATTAGCAACGGGTGAAAGGGGAAAGGAACTATTGTCCTGTGTTCCCTATTATGCCAATCATCCACTGGTACAGGAAGCGGTAAAAGAATTGGAAAAACTGGAAAAACAGCAGAAGAGACAAAAGAAACCGGGCATGGAACGGTAAGACGGTACAGGGAGGTGCGTGTGTGAAAGACATCAAAGAAAAGGTACGGGATCAGAACCCGAAGATCCGCAATCCTGCCTCCCGGCTTCCTAAAGAACTGGTGCGTTCTGCCATGCTGGAGACGAAAGAAAAATCCCGGATGGCGGCAGACAAGGTAGGAAGAGAAACCGGGGAGGAATCTCCGGTGGAATATGCCGGAAACCGGATCGAACGAGTGGAACAGCGGGCTGGAAAAGAAAGCGCTTCTGCAGCCTATCGTGGCGGAAAGAAGCTGGCAGTGAAAACCTATGAAAAGTTAAAAGAACAAAGACAAAAGCAGAAAGAAGCGGTTGCCGCCCCTTTGGACGGGGAAACTGGAAACGGTGGGACATCTGCCCGGACAGAGCAGGCAAGAGCAAAGAAAGGGCGAACAGGAACCAAACGGAGCATCAAGGTCAAGCCGGAAGCAGAGAAAACGATCAAGGAAGCCGGAAACCGGGCAGTAAAAACAGCGCCTCGTATGGTGAAAGCGTCCCCGGTTTCATCTCAGAAGGTGAAAACCCAGGCAATCTTACAAAAAAAGCAGGCGTTGACATCCATGAGGGCGGCAAGGGAAGCAAAACGGGCTGCCATGGGTTCTGCCCAGGCAGCAAGACAAAGTGCCAAGACAGCCAAAACAACTGCCAGAGGACTGAAAGCCATGGCGGAAGCTGCCGCCCATGCAGTAAAGGCAGCGTTTGCGGCATTGATGGCAGGCGGGAGTGCAGTGTTTGTTATTTTGATCTTGATTGTGGGGATTATCGGTGGTGCAGCCTTTTTGGGAAATTCCCAGAGCAGTGAGGCTTTAAGTGCAGAAGTGCTGGCACATACACCTGCCATTCAGAGATATGCCAGTGAATTTGGAATCCCGGAATATGTCCCTGTCATCCAGGCGATCATGATGCAGGAGAGTGGCGGCAGGGGAACGGATCCCATGCAGGCCAGCGAGTGTCCGTATAATACCCAGTATCCTAATACACCCGGTGCAATCCAGGATGCGGACTATTCTATCAAGGTGGGCGTACAGTATTATGCGGATTGTGTCCGGGAAGCCGGGTGTGAAAGCCCACAGGATATGGACAAGCTAAAACTTAGTTTACAGGGCTATAATTACGGGAATGGGTATATCTCATGGGCAATCCGAAACCATGGCGGCTATAGTGAAGCCAATGCCTTGCAGTTTTCCCAGGAACAGGCAGCCGCCCATGGCTGGTCAGGCTATGGCGATCCGGAGTATGTACCCCATGTGCTTCGGTATTATTCCGGCGGGGGATTGTTTGCCGGACTTTTTGGAAATGGGCAGATGGTGACCATAGCAAAAAGCCAGTTGGGGAATGAAGGCGGCCAGAAGTTCTGGTCATGGTATGGATTTGACAGCCGGGAGGAATGGTGTGCCTGCTTCGTGTCCTGGTGTGCAGATCAGGCAGGACTCATTCAACGTGGCGCTGTACCCAAGTTTTCCCTTTGTACGGATGGAAAGAACTGGTTCCAAAACCAGGGAAGATGGCAGGGGGCTGGCAGTATGCCAAGTCCCGGTGCGATCATCTTTTTTGACTGGGATCATGATGGAACATGCGACCATGTGGGAATCGTGGAACGCTGTGACGGAACAACCGTTTATACCGTAGAAGGAAACTCCGGGGATGCGGTAAGAGAAAGAAGCTATGCAATCCGTTCCGATTCCATTATGGGATATGGGATGGTGGTTTATTAGAAACAGAAAAAATGAGTGACAGATGGAATTGTAGCGTTTGAATAACAATGCTATAATAGGAAAGGAAGGCAGGGCAGATGTCCTGCCTGTTAAAATACGAAAAGTACAATCGTTTGATTGATCAATATAGAAGAACTGGGGAGTGGATGAGTTGAAACGGGAAGAAATTTATGAATATGTGAAGAAGCAATATGGAACCGTTCCGGAGTATCTATGGAAGGAATCACCGGAAAGTGCGGTGCTTCGCCATCCGAATGGAAAATGGTATGCGGTGTTGATGCAGGTTGAAAAATCCAAACTGGGATTAGAAGGAGATACGAAAGTCGACATCATTGATGTAAAGTGTGATCCAGATATGGTTGGACTGTTGACAGAGACCTATGGATTTTTACCGGGCTATCATATGAATAAAAAATACTGGATCACCATGTTGTTGGACGGAACCGTAAGCGAGGCGAAAATCTTAGATTTTTTGGATATGAGTTATGATTTGATAGATGGGAAGAAAGATTGATTTGTAAATAAATTTGAATGGTATGCAGAGGATGAGGGAATATGGAAGCGGTAAATATATATACATATTCAAGAATACAAGAGGATATGGCTACTGAATTTGAAAATATTTTGTCACAAAGATCAAAAAAGTTAGCTGTAAAAGTACAGGAGTTTGCTGCGATAAAAACGCTTGTTGACTTGTTGTTAGATATAAATATTGAAATAAAGAATTTTGAGAATTTTTTTGCTTCATTTACGATAGAGCAGATTGGAAAAGAATTTGATTTGATAAAGCCTGATAAGGATAATTTCGTTTTGAATATTGAGTTAAAAAGTGAAAATGTAGGAGTAATGTATGTAAAAATATTTATTGTAGCAAAGGGGATATCAAGTAGATATGGCTGTAACAGTGGAAGAAAGGGAGAATGGTTAATCTCCTAATGGAATCGGGAACATAATACATATTTGTCACAGAATATGCGGGTGGGAAAATATCCTGCAGTTTTCGCAGGAGTAAGGCATCCTGGTATGACGAGCCGAAGTATGAGCCTCATGTGCTTTGGAATTATTCCGGTGGGAGGGGAGGTTTGCTTGCTAGATTATTAAATGAGCAGATCGTGACCATTGCAAAGACTCAACTGGGAGACAAAAACGGGCAAAAGTTTTGGTCATGGTATGCCTTCAACTGCCGGAACCCGTATTTTTTTGATTGGGAAGGAGATGGTGAGTCGAATCATGTGGGGATTGTGGAACGGTACGAAGGAGGGATTGTCTATACCGTGGAAGAAAACTCCGATGACGCTGTGAGGGAGAGATGTTATCCTATCCTATTGATTTTAGCTCTACTATGGGATATTAAATTAACAGGAGCAACAAAGAGTCAAACGGAAAGAAACAAGTTGTTGATTGGCTGAACTGTTGCTATAATCTACATAAGTAATGGGGCGGGGCGAACCTATTGTTTTTTCTTTTGATGGGTGTTATTATCTGATAAAAAGTTTTAAAAATATGAAAGGGAGTAAGTGTATTATGAAGAATAAAGTCCTTTTAATTGATGATGACAAAGAACTGTGCAATCTTATAAAAGAATGTATAGAGGAGGAAGAAATTGCGGTAGATTATGTATGCTCTGGTGATTTGGCATTTCAGAAAGTGAAAAAGCTGCAGGATGAGTATAGTTTAGTAATCTTAGATATTATGCTCCCCCAAATAGACGGGTTGACAATACTGGGAGGATTAAGGAAAAATAGTAACATACCGGTTCTAATGTTAACAGCTAAAGACCAGGAAGTGGATAAGGTAATTGGGCTTCGGTTGGGAGCAGACGATTATCTGACTAAGCCATTTGGGATGAACGAATTGAAAGCCAGAGTATATTCCCTAATTCGCCGTTATACTGTTTTTAGCGAACAGACTGAACAAAAAAGCAAGATAGAGTTTAAAAACCTGAGTATTAATTTAGAGACGAGAGTCGTTCATGTGGACGGAAAAACGATAGAATTAACAAATAAGGAATTCAACTTATTGGCTTTTTTGGCATCTCATCCAGGAAGAGCATTTACCAAGAAGCAAATATATGCAGAGGTATGGGCAGAAGAATATTCATTTGATGATAATAACCTGATCGCTTTTATAAGTAAACTCAGAAAAAAGATAGAATTGGATGAAAGCAGTCCGTCGTACATCCAGACGATAAGGGGTGTGGGATATAGATTCAGTACGGAGGTATAAAATATGGTTACTTTTTTAATACTTGTTTGCAGTTTATTGTTCATTGTCTGTTTTATTTTATGCTCAGGGATGGTAAAAACAAATCGGCAATTAGATACTATATGTGACGTACTGGCGGACGTAAAGGATGGGAACCTTAACAGACGGATATTGGCACAGAAAGCTGGTAAAATAAGAGAAATCTGCTATGAAATCAATGAAATTGTAGAAATTATGCAAAATAGAATTATTGAGCAGAAGATATCCGAACAGTCATATAAACGGTTGATGACCGGACTTTCACATGATGTAAAGACTCCACTGGCATCATTGATTGGTTATCTTGAAGCAATTGATGGTCGCATGGTAAAAGAGGAAAAACGGGACAGATATGTGAATATTGCACTTATGAAGGCAATCCAGTTAAAAGATTTTACAAATGACTTGTTTGAATGGGTGAAATTGGATGCAAAGGAAAAGGTATTTCATTTCCAGAAACTTGATATTGTGGAATTGACGAGAACTATAATATTGGACTGGCTTAATGTGTTTGAAAAGAAAGAAATAACATATGAGTTTCAAATCCCCGAGACGGAGTGTTCTATGTTTCTGGATAAGATAGCATATGAAAGGATTATCAACAACTTGTTTCAAAATATTGTTGTTCATAGTGATGCGGACAAGATGAAACTGGATATGGAAATTTTGGATGAAAAGGTTTGTATAGACATTACGGACTGGGGAACGGGAATTGAAGAAGGGAAACTTCCGTTTATTTTTGAAAGACTATATCAGTGTGACGAAGCAAGGGCTATGGAGGGAAATGGATTGGGGCTGGCTATAGTGAAGGAACTATTGGCAGCGCACCATGCATCTATTTATGTGGAAAGCATGGAAGGAGAATTCACGAGGTTTAAAATTGTGTTTTTTAAGAACAGTAACAAACAATTACAGAATGAATAAAAAAGGTTGCCGGGGGGAGCATATCATCCTTGGCAGCTTTCTTTATTTTAAGGGAAAAATAATCAGTTGGCAAGGTTTTGGCAAGGTTTGGGTGCTATAATACCAAATATAAAAAAGGAGAGTAATGT
Source organism: Lachnospiraceae bacterium (assembly GCA_910574285.1). GTDB lineage: Bacteria > Bacillota > Clostridia > Lachnospirales > Lachnospiraceae > Sporofaciens. The sequence continues at coordinate 22,401 of CAJTAL010000058.1, forward strand.
TTAATGGAGTATTTAGTTAAAACAAATGGGTTGACAAAAAAATATGAAACTCAGACAGTAGTAAAAAATGTGGATTTACATGTAAGACCGGGTACAATATATGGTCTTTTGGGAAGAAACGGGGCAGGAAAGACCACAATTATGAAGATGATGCTTGGACTTACAAAGATAACGGAGGGGAGCATTACCTTATTTGGAAAAAGCTTATGCGATGAAAACAAGAGAAAAATATATCCACGGATTGGTTCCATTATAGAAGCACCGGGGTTTTATCCAAACCTTACGGGAACAGAAAACCTTAAAATTTTTTCGATGTTAAGGGGAACTGTGAGCCGTGATGAAGTAAAAAAAGCGTTGGAAATTGTCGGGCTTCCCTATAAGGACAAAAAATTATACTCCAGCTATTCACTGGGTATGAAGCAAAGGCTTGGAATTGCAAACGCAATCATGCATGACCCGGAATTACTTATTTTGGATGAGCCAATCAATGGTCTGGATCCAATAGGGATTGTCGAAATAAGAGAATTTCTTGAAAAGCTCTGTAAGGAAAGGGGAAAAACAATTATTATCTCGAGTCATATACTGTCAGAAATTGATTTGATTGCAGATGATATTGGAATCATTAACAACGGATATCTGATTGAGGAAAGCAGTATACAAAAGCTTAGGGACAAAAACCAGAAATATATTTTGTTCAGAGTTTCGGATTCACCCCGTGCTTCTATGCTGATTGAGCAGAAGTTTGGGATTAAACAGTATAAAGTGGAAGATGAAGCAATTTTGAAAGTTTATCAGACCAATATTGTTGAGACAAATACAATTAACAGATTTTTAATGGAAAACGAGATAGACGTCTTTGAAACCCGTATCTGTAATGACAGTCTGGAGGATTACTTTAAAAGGATTACAGGGGGTGAGGGGATTGCTTAAGTGCATATTGGCTGAGTTTATGAAAGTAAAACGAAAAAAATTCGTTTTGGGTACATTATTGGCAGCATGGATATTGCCGGTTCCTTTAACTATTATAGTTGTAAAAGCGAAACTGTCATTTGATATTTTATTTATGTTTGCCATAGAATTTGGTTTTTTCCTCATACTTCCTATTGTATTAGGGATTATTGCAAGCTCTTCCATAAATGTGGAATATGATAACCAGACATTTAAAAATATGCTCTCAATTTCCATATCAAAAGGTATGATGCTGTGGGCAAAGATTATTTTCCTGATTTTTATGTCTTTTTTATATGGGATAGGCGCTATGGTATCGGTGACCATAGGGGGCGTAGTTCTTGGGGATTATGCATCAGTCATGAGTAAATTAGGAATGGCGGTCCTGCTGTCTTTCATGGTGGCACTTTCCATTCTCCCGGTTTATATTGTTACGGTATTAGCAGCAAAGAAGCATATAATTCCGACTGTTTTTACGATTGCATACACAATAGTCTGTTTTATATCATCTTTAAAATTGGTAAGGCTGCCACTGCCGCTGACGACGGTATTCCGGTGGGCGTTGCCACATATATCCAATAACTCCCGGCTCATCAATACTGCAGGAAACGGAAAAATTTCAGAATGGATTGTAACTTTGCCCTATTGCATTGGAACGATAGTTCTTATGAGTGTGGTATCCATTGGTCTGACAACAGTCATTTTAAATAATCGGGAGGTGTGAGCGATGCCTAAAATGGTGGCAGCAGAGTGTATAAAATTAAAAAGAAATTCGATTTTAGGTATTGTGATATTGGGCTCTTTCTGCTCAGTAATATTGGCGGTGGTACAGCTTCTTGGAGCAGAGGGTACCCAGCGTGGGTTCCAGGAATTAAATGACGGTGTCATCTGGAACAATGTGACCTTATTTTTTCCGGCACTTTTGACGTTAATGACTGGATATACGATAAACAGGGAGTATATAGATGATACCCTGAAAAACAATTTGGTAGTCGGTGTAACGTATCGAAAAATGATGGCAGCCAAAGTTATAACGAATTTTCTTCTCATGCTGATTGTTGCTATAACTAATTTTGTATTAACTATAATAATTTCAGAGTTCCTGGGATATACGTTTTTTTCTATATCAACTAATTTTTTTAGAACTATTGTGACAAGTTTTGGGTGTTATGTGTCAGTGCTGCCAATCGTTCTTCTATCATCAATGAAAAGAAATAATTACTTAGGAGGCGTTGTTTTGGCATTTGCGGTAGGAATATGCGGCATCTTTGTAGCCAACACCAAACTTGTAAATATTTATCCCCTTACCGCCAGTCTGGCAATCATCCACTATGACTCAAAACTCACTTTATACAAAGCAGGCTGGGGATGTGCTTCCATCGTAAGCGATGAATAACATGACGGTTTTACAGCTCTTCGAATCTGTGCAATACTCTATATAAATGGAGATACTTCTACATCGATTCTCGAGTTCTTGCATC
>CAJTAL010000059.1 GCA_910574285.1 Lachnospiraceae bacterium
TGTAAGAGGTATTCTATATGGAATATTATGCTGAGTAAACAGAAAGAAAATCATAGGTTTTATTAATGATTGCAGATAGTTACTCTGCATAATATTTAACTCCGCATTAGACTGTATGCCGAGTTTGGGTATGCTGACAATCAATGCACTTGCGGCGGCTGACAGCGTGGTTATCCCGACACAGCCCCATTATCTTTCTGCAAAGGGCTTAGAGCTGTTGCTTCGCTCCGTGTCTAAAGTCAAGCGGCAAATCAATCCCCATCTGCGGATTGACGGTATCTTAATGACGATGGTAATGCCACGCACGAACATCTCTAAAGAGATTACCGCAACGGTAAAGAGTGCCTACGGGCAGAGGATTAAAGTTTTCGCCGCCCAGATACCCCATTCCATCCGTGCGGTAGAAGCCACCGCAGAGGGAAAGAGCATTTTTGCCTACGACAAAGGCGGCAAGGTAGCCGCAGCTTATGAGCAGTTCGGAAGGGAGGTAGCAGAGATTGGCGAGAAACAGAGAAAGCAAAATCGAGCTGACCGCATACGATGACCTCTTTGAAACAGACGAAAGCCGTGCAGAAGCGAATCTAAGCAAGATAAGGGAAATTCCTATTTCCGAAATTGACGAGTTTCCAGACCATCCGTTCAAGGTTTTAATGAATGAGGATATGGAACAGCTTGTGGAAAGTGTCAGTCGGAGCGGCGTAATGACCCCTGCGACAGTTCGGCAAAAAGAGGACGGACGGTATGAGCTTATCAGCGGTCACAGGCGGAAAAAGGCTTGCGAGCTTGCAGGTCTTGAAACGCTGAAATGTGAGGTTAAGGAGCTGACCCATGACGAAGCAATTATTGTCATGGTTGAAAGTAATCTCCAACGCTCTGTTATTTTGCCGAGTGAGAAAGCCTTTGCCTATAAGATGCGGTTAGAAGCGATGAAAAGGCAAGGACAGCGGAGTGATATAACTTCGTCGCCACTGGCGACGAAGTTGCAAAGCGGACGGTCTGATACAGAATTAGGCGAACTTGTTGGGGAAAGCAAAGACCAGATACGCCGATTTATCCGCTTAACCGAGCTTGTACCCGAAATCCTGCAAATGGTAGATGAACGCCAGATTGCTTTCCGTCCTGCGGTGGAAATCTCTTATCTTTCCGAGGAACAGCAGTACACGCTTTTAGAAGCGATGGGCTACAACGATGCCACTCCCTCACAATGAGCAGCAGATTATGGAATTAGACAAGGTATTCCAATCAGTGCAGAATACAAGATTATATCCTGTCTGGGTACATACGTTTCATCCAGTTACATTAGACGGCATTAAGCGGCTAATGGCATTATGTGAGAAGTATTCAGAAATACCTGTTATCTTCGGTCATTTAGGCGGCTCAAATTGGATGGATGTGATTAAATTTGCAAAAGGACATGAGAATGTATATTTAGACCTTTCAGCCGCTTTTGCTTCTAGTGTTACAAAAATGGCATTAGTTGAGCTGCCAGAAAGATGTTTGTATAGCTCGGACGCTCCTTATGGGGAACCATATCTGTATAGGCAGCTCATAGAATTTGTAAGCCCTGACAAGACAACCGCAAAAATGGCGTTAGGTGAGAATATAGAAAAATTGTTGGATAGTCTTGGATTGATTACATAGCTTTTATTCCGCAATTTTTTACAATTCAAATTTTGTGCTTATCATTATGATATAGGCAGGCAGAAACACTGCTAATAAAATTTGAAAGGAAGTGCTGAGAATGGATTATAAAAATCTGTTTGAAAAATTCAACGAGGGAGGGAAGTTACTTTTACCAGATGCTACGGTAGCCTTTGACGCTATTCCGTGGTCGAAACATCCTACTTTTGAGGGTGTGGAATTAAAACATATTATCACATCCGAAAAGACAGATGGACAGTTCAGCTTCCATCTCGTGAGGATAGCCCCCAATAAGAAGATTGGCAATCATATCCACGAAAAGCAATTAGAAACACATGAGGTTATTTCTGGTGCAGGTATTTGTGTGAACAATGGAGCGGAGCTGCCCTATGAAGCAGGCATAATTTCCATTTTCCCTATCGGAGTTCCGCACGAAGTCATTGCAGGAGAAAATGGTCTTTACCTGTTTGCAAAATTTATGCCTGCGTTGTGCTAATTCATATCCCCAGTTTTAATTTCCTCAATATTGCCGAATGGCACGAGTGCCCCAGAGGGTATAGAGGTATCCTTTAGGATTGTTTGGGAAGATAATTTGTAAGTCAGCGGAGGTAAGCCTACCTGCTTTTCAAATTGCTTTATGAAGTGGCTTTGGTCGCAAAAACCTGTAGACAAAGCCACTTCTGTTATTGTTTCGGCGTTGTGCATCAATCGTTGTGCCTTGCGGATACGGTTTTGAAGCTGAAACTGATGCGGTGTAAGCCCCACTTCTGCCTTAAAACTTCGGATAAAATGGTATTTACTGATAAATGCGTTTTGTGCCATTTCTTCAATACTAAATTTGGTTTCGGGATATAATTCCAACTGCCTTTTTAGGTTATTGATAAATGGATTTTGTATTTCAGAGTGCCAATCTGTATAAGCGGCAAATGAGTTTAAGCAGTCCAATAATTGTAATATCTGGTACGGATTAATTCTTTCTGTATTGAAAGCATTCATTAACAGAGCCATTATGTTATGCCTTATTTTATCGGCAGAATAGTGTGTGGCAATATTTTTATCAATACATAAACTTAGCAAAGTATAGCTGCTATGTGCTGAAATACTATGTGGCATATATGGGCAAATGATAAAGGTCTGATTTTTTTCATAAACCTTTTCATTATTATTCGCAGCAAGCACAATAGAGCCATCTAACACAATGCCGATTGTGAGTACAGAAACATGGTTATGTATTGGATAGGATATTGTTGAATTTTCGCAGAAAATCAATTCCATGCCCATATTTGAATTGTATATGTAGCGTATGCTGTTTGTTGCCATAAATATTACTTCCTAACTATTTATGTATTTGCCAGATATTGTGCATTATTTACTCGCTGAGGTTTTCATCTCCCCATTGTTTCATATGCTCAAAAACGGGAATGAAACTTTTGCCTAAGTCAGTAAGGTTATACTCCACACGGGGAGGTACTTCTTTGTAGTCATAACGGGTAAGGAAGCCATCGGCTTCCAGTTCCCGAAGCTGCTTTGTCAGGCTTGATTCCGTAATTTCGCCGATATGCCTGCGAAGCTCCCCGAAACGGTGTATATCCCGAAAGGCGATATAATAAATGATTTCGATTTTCCATTTACCACCTAAAATTTTTTGTATGGTAGAAACTGTTTTGCAGCGTTCAACAGCCAATGTACTTTTTTTCATTCCTGCCACTCCTTTCTAAAATAGTATAACACGCCTTTTCTTAAAAATCAATGTACCGTTTTGATATATGTACTACAAAAAAAGTACAGTACTTGTAAAATAATTGTACGAAAGTATAATTAGTATAGACTACAGAAAACACCATGCGGGTATCCCTATATGCACAAAAAGAAGCGCAGGAATAAGGAAAGGAGATGTGTTTATGCACTACACAGGAACAATTTGGCGACCGCCGTATGAAGCGGCATCACTTTTGTTAGAGGTAACGGCAGGCTGTACGCATCATAAATGCAAGTTTTGTACCTTGTATCATGATTTGCCGTTCAAATTCAGAATGTCCCCTTTGGAGGATATTGAGTGTGATTTGCGGGAGGTTAAAAGAGCAATGAAAGGTTGGAACAGAGGGCGTATTGACCGAGTGTTTCTGACAGGAGCTAACCCATTCGTTTTGTCTTATGATAAATTAGCTGCGATTGCAGAGCTAATCCACAAATATCTCCCGTCCGTTAAGTCTATTGGTTCGTTTGCAAGGATTACTGATGTTACTCCGAAAACCGATGAAGAACTTACCAAACTGCGGGCTATGGGATATGACGGTCTGACAATGGGAATAGAAACAGGCGATGATGAAGCCCTGCGGTTTATGAACAAGGGATATACTTCGGCAGACATCATAGAACAATGCCAGAGATTAGATGCAGCGGATATTCATTACAGTTTCTTTTATTTGGTAAGTATTTCTGGGGCAGGTCGTGGAGAAATTGGAGCAAAATTGACGGCTGATATATGCAACCAGATACACCCTACGCTCATCGGGGCAAATATGCTTACGATTTATCCCGATTCCGAGCTTTATCGAGAAATACAGCGTGGGAACTGGCATGAGGAGGGCGAACTTGAAAAATACAAAGAGGTACGGACACTGATTGAAAATTTGCAGATACCTACCATCTTTGCGGCAATGGGATCTTCCAATGCGTTCCAGTTTCACGGGCAACTGCCGAAAGACAAGAAAAAGCTGTTGGTATTTCTCGATGAAATCATTGGAAACGTCAGCGAAGAAGAATTACAGCGGTATAGAAAAAGTGTCTATCATTTGTAAGCAAAGAGGAACATCATGAGAAAAAAGGGATTGCTGATTTGTTTTGTTATTATTGTTATGCTTGTTATAGGATGTGGGAGCAAAACAGCTGTTCCCCCTCTTGGACTGCCAGATACCGAAGAAATAACTGCTGTTAAAGTCATAACCATAGATGGCTTTTCATGCTCATGTTCTGATAGAGAATGGATTGGGCAATTCGTGTCTGTTATTTCATCTGCACAGGCAACAGATAAGCCTGCTATACAAGGACATCCTGCTTCAAATTACTATGGGGAATTTATCATTTTGAATGGCGAAGAAGTCATTGAATGTATTTACTATTATGTAAAAGATAGTGGAACTTATATCGAAAAAACATATCAAGGAATATATGAAATCGACATGGATGAACTCAAAGGCTTAATACGCAATATGAAATAAAAGGAGTTGATTTTCATGCACTTTACAGGCAGAACTTGGCGACCACCGTATGAAGCTCACTCGGTCATCATACAGGCTGCCTCTGGCTGCACCTATAATAAATGCAAGTTTTGTAGTCTGTATAAAAACGAGTGCTTCCGAATGTCGCCCATTGAAGAATTTGAGGAAGATTTAGCAGAGATAAAAGGCTATCAGCCATATGCAAGGAGAATATTCTGGACAGGGGCAAATCCTTTTGCCATGAGTTACGAGAATCTGAAACTTAGGGCTTTGACCGTAAGGGATTATCTGATTAAATGCCAGACAATGGCTATGTTTGCGAGCATCCGTGATATTAAAAATAAAGAGGTGTGGCAGCTAAGGAAATTAAGGGCAATGGGCATTAATGGACTGAGTATCGGCGTGGAAAGTGGTGATGACGAAACGCTTTCCCTTGCAAATAAGGGATATACGGCTGCTGATATTCTGGAACAATGCAGAAAATTAGATGAAGCGGGTATTGAATATTACTTTGTTTATATGACAGGTCTTGCGGGAAAAGACAGCGGATACCGTAATGCAAGGAATAGTGCGGAACTGTTCAGCCAGCTCAATCCGTATTTTGTTTCCGTGGACTCTCTTACGCTTTTCCCAGACACAGAGCTGTACCAGATGGCACAGCAAGGTTTGTTTGTCCCTGCTGAAGAAAAAGAGCGTATCCGTGAATTACAAATGCTAATCAACAACTTAAATATACGCACACATTTATTTGCAAACACAGTTTCAAATTTCACGCCCGTAACGGCGTATCTTCCATATGACCGTGAAAAGGTTACAAGTGAATTGCAATATGTATTAGATAATACGGATGAAATGAAGATGAGGAAGTATAGAAACAATTTAAAATCTTTAGGATAAAGGTTCGGTTTCATCTTTAGTCCACCAAATTAAAAAAACGGTGTTTTGGTGGGCTGTATCTTCACGCCCATATGAAAATAGCTTTACCCTCCAAACCTGTTTTAAAGTTTGGGGGGATTTTTATGCCCATAAGCAGTGGGTGTTATTTATACATATTACATAGAAAGCCAGAGGATAATCTGTTAAAAAAATATTTATCAAATCATGGGGTCTTTGTACCCCAAAAATAGAAGCCATATTTCTACATATTGGAACTAAAATCTCCCTAAACCGTAAAGGTCTAACAGCCTTAGCTGTCGCCAGATAAGGATACTTTTATGTAGGATGCGGTGCAGTTTCCTTTGAAGGGCTGCGCCGTATCCGTTTGTCACGCCACAAATTTGAAGTCCTGCGGATTGTTCTGTATTTCTTCCATTGTGGCAAGAATTTCTTTTTCCGTGGGAATATCTATCATGCCCACTGCCGTAAAATAAATATCTACCTTCACATGGCTTTGACCGCTGGATTTGTCGCTGTTGTGGACTTCGATACGCTCAATCAGCGAATTGACAAGTGTAGGGGTAAGCTCTTTAATGTCGGTCATTTCCCGAAGTGTGCGTAAGACAAGTCTCAAATCCACTACCCGCTGTTCGGCGTTCTGCAAGGTCTGGCGGTTTTCTTCCACTTCCTGCGTCAGTGATTTCTGCTCCTTTTCATAGCTTTGAAGCATTTTAGCAAACCGTTCATCAGAGAGTATACCGCCTGCGTTCTGCTCAAATACCTTTTCAATCAGCCTGTCAATTTCCGCTATCCGCTTTGTGCCGTCCTCAACCGCCTGCTGAAGCTGTTGGTATTCTTTCCGCCGCATGGCGTTGTTTTTCTTTGCCAGCAGATACAGGAATACCGGCTCATAGCAGCGGACAAAATCGGATAAGCCGCTGACCGCTTCCAGCACAAGCCTTTCAAGGACAATATCACGGATATAATGCATGGCGCATTCCCCTCTGCCGGATTTATATTGGGAACAGCGGAAATGCTCCTGTTTCCGTTTCATGCTCTTGGCGGCTACAAAGTGCATTTTCGATTTGCAGTCGTAGCAGTAGAGCAGTCCCGAAAAAAGGCTTGTCCTGCCGGTTTTCGTCGGTCTGCGCTTGTGTTTGCGAAGCTCCTGCACCCTCAGCCATTGTTCCTCGGAGATGATGGCTTCCTGCATATCGGGGATGATTTGGTAATCTTCCTCGCTGTGCTGGATTCTCTTATGGACTTTGTAACTGACGGTAGTGCTTTTGAAATTGACGGCGCAGCCGGTGTACTGCCTGTTTTCGAGGATATAGCCGACGGTCGCCTGTTCCCAACCGCAAGGGTTTTTGGGGACTTTCTGCGCATGTTTCCTGCCGATGGATTCAAAATAGGCGGCGGGGGAGAGTATCTGTTCTTCCTCAAGCTGCCTTGCAATCTGCATCGGGCCTTTCCCTGCAAGGCACAAGGCAAAAATCTTCCTTACGGTCTGCGCCGCCGGTTCATCAATTACCCATTGTTTTGGGTTATCTTCCGATTTCCTGTACCCATAGGGTACGATAGAAGCGATACGTTCGCCGTGTTCCGCTTTGGACTGCCACACCGCACGGATTTTCTTAGAGGTCTGCGCCGCATACCATTCGTTAAAAATATTGTGGAAGGGCATCATCTCCACGCCGTCGCCGGTCAGAGTGTCCACACGCTCCTGTATGGCGATAAAGCGGATGCCGAGGGACGGGTACACCACTTGCGTAAGCCTGCCCATTTCTACCTGTTCACGCCCGAAACGGGAAAGGTCTTTGACGATAATCGTGCCGATTTCACCGTTTTCCGCCATACACTCCATACGCATAAAATTCGGTCTTTGGAAGGTCGTGCCGCTGATTCCATCATCCACAAAAAACATAGTATTTGTATAACCGTTTTTCTTTGCATAATCAGAAAGTATCTGTTTTTGATTGATAATACTGTTGGATTCCTCGTCTTTATTATCGTCGTCAACTGACAGCCTACAATACAAAGCTGTGACTTTTTCTTCTGTCTGCCCGTTTAATTTTGCTGTTGCCATAAAAATAATCTCCTTTCCGACAACCGGGCATAGCAAAGGCAGGGTTATCTTACCATACCCAGTTATCTTTTTCCAATGTGCAATATTAAACCAACTTTTCGGACAGTATCAGTTCCTTAAACTGCTCCAATACGCTTTGTTTTCCTTTCTTGCTGAAATGGGTATTGACCTCGTAGGTCGTGCCGCCAATTTTTAATGAAAACTCGTTTTCCCCGCTGAAACGCACTAATTTTCCGCTTTCAATGCGGATATCGGGACTGCGGGGCAGTATTTCCTGCGATAAATTGATTTTCTCATTTTCATCTATCGGCTCAGGCGGCAGCATATAGACTGCATTTGGGTTGGCTGTAAAGGTTTCTAATGTTTTCATACTGCTACCTTACCTTTCCTCACGGCTTCTGCGGCTTCGTTCCAGTTTTCTGTTGTACTCGTAGAGCAGCTTCAGAATCGTGTCCGTCATCTGTTTTTGCGTAAAGTTTTTCGGGAAAAATCCCTTTAAATCCTGTACTTTAAAGCTGATACGTTCGGTCTGGTTGCCTTTTTCCTCTGACATGATTTCATAAATACTGTCCGAAGAAAGAGTATTCTGCTGCGCCTGTTTCTTCATGCGGATACTCTGTGCGTGGGAGGGTGTGCAGTCGTTCAGGCTCATTGCGTCAAGCAATATTTTCTGCTGTTCTTTGGAGAGGTAGGACAGCTCCACGGCGGGGCTGAGTGCGATAACGCCCTCGTCAACCTTGTCAAGCAGTTTGGGGATAAGATAAGTCAGACGGATATAGCGGAATACTTGGTCACGGCTCTCATTCTGTGATTTTCCTATTTCGGCGGCGGTATCCGACTTTGTCGCAGCTTGCGACAAAGTTAAATCCGTTCTCTTACCCTGTTGTTTCAGTGCTTCCATTTTCATTTTGTAGGCAAAGGCTTTTTCGCTTGGGAGCAGCCTTTCACGGTGCAGGTTGCTGTCTACAACCGCAATCACCGCTTCATTTCGGTCAAGGGGATAAATTAAGGCTGGGACTTCGGAAAGCCCTGCTTTGACGGCGGCGTGTAAACGCCTGTGTCCGCTTATCACTTCATATTTATCTGTGTTTTCAATTATGCGGACGATTAACGGAGAAATAATTCCCTGTGCCTTTATGCTCTCTGTAAGATTGTCCATATCTTCATCATCCAGTACCTTAAAGGGATGTCCTTTAAAAGTACGGAGTTTATCTACTTGGATATTCGCAGCCTTTTTCTTTGGCTGGTTCTTGATTTTAATTTCTGTATTTGTCATCGTGCAAACCTTCTTTCTCTTGTTTTATTCAGGACGGCGGTTTCCGCCTGACGTTCGGCTTCAATTACTTCTTTCAGCTTCGGTATTTTTTCAAGGACAGCTTTTGCAAGGGATAATTCCGCCCGCAGAGGTTTTATCTTGGCGGAGATTTCCCTTGCCTGTGCATTTAATTCCCCGCTTTTCTTATGGCGGTTGCGGTTGTAAACTGACTGCCTTTCTTTTTCCAATGCGCCGATTTGCTCCCGCTTTTCTTCGATAAAAGAAACAAGCTCCTGCGGGGAATCAATGTTGTTCCCGCATAGGAACTTGTATTCTTTGAGCGTTTTATCTAATTTTACAATTTCCTGCCGCATGGCGGGGGAGAGCGGGCGGGGAGTTTCGGGGGCGGTATTGTTTCCCGTAATCAGCCTGCAAAGTTCAATCACAAGGGCGAAAAGTATCTGTATGCCGTCCATGCGCTGTATTTTACGGTACTCGATTTCAAGCGTAAGGAGCGGCGTATATTTCGGCTTGTGGAATGGGACATAGCCGACATGCCGTTGGTTGTCAAGCAGCCTTGCCCTGATTGATTCAGGGGTGTATTCTTTCCCAAGCCGGTCTAAGCGGACTGCCCTCTGCCAGCCTGTTCCTTTTACGGAATAATGGGCGAAGGTTTCATCACGGCAGATTTCATAGCCCATATCTTTTAAACGGGTTTCAAATGCCTTGAAGTTGGCGGACTGGGCAAGGGCGGCGTCAATATCTGCTTTCAGAATCTCCCGATGTGACAGTCCGCTGTTTTGTTTCCGCCAGTATTCTTTTTTGCTCCCGCTGTAAAACTCTGTGTCTTTGAGAATACTTTTCCCGTGTTCCAAACATACGGTATCGGAGATTTCCCGCAGGCGGTAATGGTCAGAGATATGGTTTTCAAATTTCCTGCCCGTCTTAAAGGATACGGAATTTACGACAAAATGATTATGGACATTATCTGTATTAAGGTGTGTGGTAACAACAACTTCATACTCGTTTCCCCACATCCGCCTTGCGGTTTCCATACCGATTTTGTGAGCTTCTTCTGGCGTGGCTTCACCAGTTTGAAAGCTCTGGTAGCCGTGGTATGCCACATTGCCGCCTGTTTTCCCGAAGCGTTTTTTCGTTGCCGTCATACGCTCATACGCCCGCTTTGCGTTGCAGTTGATGCCGCTGACATACATACGCTCGTCGGTCTTTGTGTCATTGGAAACATACCGCAGGGCGGCGTATAAATCGCTGTCCACATACTTTTTATCTATGGTTTTGTCGGGATTTTCCGCATAGTCAATCACTTCCTTCAGCCGGTCTTTGACAGGCCAGAAGCCGGTAGTCGCCATTTATACCACCGCCTTTTCTTTTTGGGGGAGGATTAACTCGGCTGTGATTCCATCAATCAAGGCAATTATTTTTTCTTCCGTATCTGTTGCAATTTTGCCCTCGACAGCGACGCAGAGTTCATCCAGCTTGTCATTGAAAGAGAAGAATATTTCGGGCAGGATGGCTCTCGGCATATACCCCAAAGCACGCTGGCGGAGATATTCTGATACGGAAAGCCCGCACTTTTTGGCGTTCTGCTCAATAATATTTTTTTCTTTTTCGCTCACACGGATAAATAAATTTTTGTTCTTGGCTTCGTTCATAACATCAGTCCTTTCTTGGATTTTTGAGGGGATTGGGGGATTCCCCAAAGGGCAATCGGCTCTTAAAGCCGGTTGGGGCGGAAACTGTCAATACAGTTTCCCTGCTTGCTGCGGTATGCGACATCCTTTCTGCCGCATACAATCTGTTGTTTTCCGCCGGTCTGTCTGAATGTCGTTTTTCTGTCCCTGTCCCCATCTCAGGCGGCGTTGTTCCGCTCACTCTCCGAAAAAAGAGGTTATCGCAAAATCATATCCCATCCAGCCGGTCATTTAGTTGTAGCCGGCATTTGGGCAGCAAAAAAGCCGGCACATCAATGTGTACCGACCAATACAAAAGGATAGACTTATCCCTTGCGGTTTTTGGTTTCACAATGATGTAACCGGCTTTGAGATTCAAAGTCGAAACTGTCTGTTACGCTTATCTGTTGCCGACAGTTCGAAGCAGTTTCAGAAGCGGCAGTATTTCTTTTTCGCATACTGCGGGCGTGTGCGGCGTAAAGCCGTCCTTCAAAATTCTGTGAAGATATGTAATTAATTGGTTGTGGTTCTCTTAAAAGAGTATTTTATTATACTGAATGAAATAAGTGTTTGTCAATACTTTCCAAAAAGTTTTTGAATATTTTTTCGGAAGGTGGGCATACTATTTTATTTGGTTATAAAAAAGCGTCCGATATACAATGTTTTCAGGGCAATATTTTTTAGCCCTGTACTTCCTTTTCAAAAGAGAGGGTATTGTATTCACTTGTCCACATATACCCCAATGCAATATTAGGGGAATAAAAAACATCCAAGTTTTTACACTTGAACGATGTTTATTAGTATTTTATATTAGTTTACAATTCCCCGAAAAATCGGTAATCTTATCTTACTAAATTCTTTTAAAATATCCCAAAAAGTATACAATCAAAAACGTCAAACAGTTTTTGAAACCATTTGACGTTTCTAGCTGAAAAATCAGATTTTGTTTCCATTCATGTACTCTATTACAACTTTGAACTATTTTTCTCCCAAGCTAACGAAATCTTCTGACTTTTTCCGTCCAGCCTTCTTTTAGAACAATTTAAGGATATCAGATAACGTAATTTCTTTTTCTTCCCCATCCATTATAGTTTGAAGAGTATCCATATCATAAGAACTCTGATCTGCATTCAATAAACTTGGATAGGTGTCTTCATATGTTTCAGTAACAAATAAATATTTTTTACCCTTTGCAATTTCAGATGCATTCTCGACAACATATTCATCACTGCCAAAACTCCCGCCAGCACGCTTGATTATGATTGTGGACGACTCAATACTTCCTTTGTATACTTTGTCCACATCAACGGTATAAAGCGTATACGGCATCTTCTCATTATCTACGAATCCGGTATCTTCATCTGGTTCTTTGTCTGTACTTACATCAATCATTTGATATTCAATATTTTTGACTGTACCAGCAAAAACTAAATCCGAAGATCTCACTAATTCTTCAGCTGTATTATATTTTGGATAGTCTGCTTGTAAAACAGTTACAGATTTTTCTGCTTCTAAAAGTTTATCTCCTGTCACGCCAAGCTGAGCGTTATCATCTGCCAGTGGAATCTTAATCGTATATTCTCCATCTACCTCGTATTGAAGAATATAAATACCGCTTCCAACATCAACAGTATTTCCCAATACCTCAATAATGTCTTTATAAGTCATGGTTGGTGTGAGTTTTGATACTTGTTCAGATGTAACTTGCGCCATCGTGTCTGTCACAGGGATTTTATCATTTTCCTGCAAAAGATTTTCTATCAGAGCATTACTTTCGCCTGCGTCATATGTTTTAACAGTCTCTATAACTTCCCTGCGGGAATAGTCGCTTAAGTCTTCGGCTTCAATTCCAAGTGAAGTTAAGTATGTTACTGCTGCGTTATACTGGAATGTCTCAATAGCAAAGGCCGTGATGGGTACGGCCGTAACCAGTATAATTGCCGCAGCAACCGCAGCCTTTATTACTGAAAAGCGCCGTTTGGTTGGTTGCATTTTCTCCTTTGGGGATGCTTCATCAATAAATCTATCTTCAATTTCTCCTATGCTATGAAACAGTTTTCGAGAATTCATATAAAAAAACCTTCCTTTCCTAAATATTCCTTTAGTCGCTTTCTTAAACGAAAGAGTATAGATTTCACCTTGCTTTCACTTATATTGTACTGTTCTGCAATTTCAGATATGGGGCTTACATACCAATATCTGCGGACAAAAACAATCCGATTAAGAGACGGCAGAGATGACAGAAAGGAGTTTATACATTCAATCAACGCAGAATAATCTATACTATCTTCAATACTGCTATTGGAAGCTATGCACTCCTCTAGTTCAGACAAGACGGTATCCACATATCCGCCGCCTCTTTTTGCAGCTTGATACTTCTCTTGCTTTTTTAAGGAAATATTCCGTGTCAGCTTTCCTAAAAAAGTTTTTAAATTGTGCGGTCTTTGAGGCGGAATTGTTTTCCATGCAGCAAAATAGGCATCATTTACACATTCTTCAGCATCTTCCTTACTATGAAGAATGTTTTGGGATATGTAGCTGCAATAGTTCCCGTATTTCAATGCTGTCTCGGAAATGGCATCCTCTGACCGTGAAAAATACAGTTCTACGATTTCTTCATCCTTCATGGCTTCTCCTTTCTCAAGTTCTATCGAAAGCTGCTTTCACCTATATACACCGATTTTTTAGGAAAAGGTTGCATTCTGCTATATATTAATTTTAGGTAGTAATTTGTTTTAGCTCCTTTACATCATGCTTTTACCTAATGACTTTTTAAAAAGGGAGAAAGCGTTACTTTTTCCCCTCTTTTTTCAAATATTTTATTTGAGTATTATATCTGTATTGATAATTTCTTCAATTGAATTTCGGATATTGTTCATTTTCTATATCCAGTCAGGCGGCTTGGTGGCTTTGATCCGCTCTGCCACACTCTGCCTATAGGCATATTCCTTCACCAGCCGAGAAAACATATTCTCCTGCCTGTTCGTCAATATTGGTGAGGTAACTGTCCGGCTTACAGACAGTCAGCAGGTTGTATACAGGATTCGGTGATGTTCTTTTAAATACCGCTTATGTTGCTATTCCCAAATCCCGATAAGATTGTTTTCTTTTTCGGCGGGTAAGACGAGAGCAGGCAAATAGTAATTGCCAACTTCTGTATATGTCCCGCCCATCTGTTCAAATAATCTTTCCTATAAACCTAAATTTCCATCATTCTAATTTGAAATTATTTGATTGGTGCGTTGGATATTTTGGTAAGCAAATCCTCAATCACTAAATTCTATTTGAAACTTTGCATCACTTTTTTATCGTAGCAAGAGATTTTCATTTTTGCAAATGTAAGATTTCATTTTTATATCAAAGAAAGCCAGCGAAAAAAGCATTTCCACCTTTTACGCTGGCTTTCGCCTTTGCTATCGCCCATAAGCTGTATCTCAATTATGTTTTCAAATTATCTCCTTATGTGGTGACAGCCTTTACGGTTTTTCTTTTGTCGTTTTTTGTTGGAATACGTTGTAAGGCTGTTTCTGGCATCCACTGCCGTTCACCGCCTGCCAATCTGGATGATTCAAAAAATTCAGATTGGAGGTAAAAGAAATGTCATTCAATTATGGCAGAGAAGAAAAGAAGTGGCGGCTCTGGAAAGAAGCCGAAGAAAAGGAACTGCGGGGCTTGGGCGTTGACGAGGATACCATTGAAAAGCTCCATACCTACGATTGGGCAGTCTTTAATTCTGACAGGAGATATTACCGCAGATTGAAAGAAGCGGGTACATATCTTGAAGAATTTGCCGAGGATGCGGCACAGCCCGAAGTGAGAACAGTAGAAGATTTTCTCGACAGCATTGAGAACCAAAAGCTATATCAGATTTTGATTAAGGTGGACAGGCTTACCCTGCAAATCGCTGTAATGAAAATGCAGGGCTATTCTACCCATGAAATTGCAGTACAATTCACCATCACGGAAAAAGCCATTTACAGGCGTATGGACAGGCTCAAAGAAAAATTAAAAAAGTTTTTTGAGTAGAGGGGAAAAATAAGGTTTTTCAAGGACTATGGGGTGTAAGGCAAAAAAGCCTTTGCCCCGTTTTTCTTTTTTGACGAAAACGGGACGGCTCTTTGAAAACTGAATACTCATTCGTCAAACGCTTCCTCTTTGTGATTGTGAAAGCATAAGCGTGTGCAGCAGTACGCCATGACCTGCCGAAAGGCAGCGAGCGGTAAATACCGACTGGAAATATCGGGCAGCTCCCGATTCCGCCATGACACACAAAGAGAATAATGGTACTCCCGTCTTGAACGCTTTACAGCATTGGGCGGCTCTGTCAGACCGACAGTTGGGGTGGAACTCCCGTGGCGTCAGTTCGCTGCTGACCGTTTGGCGACTTCCCTTGCGTTTATCGCAATGGCATTTTCGGGGTGTCAAGGACAAATAGAAAATGCTTTCTATCATAAAGCCAGATGCAGGGCGGTCAATGGAACAGAGCTTGTTTTATACTCTCCCGACCTTAAATGCTTCCTTGTATCTGGCTGTTACATAGGCAGGATATATCTACCTAAATCCAGATGGAGGTTATAAAGAATTATGGAAAGAACAATTAGACGTGGCGACATCTATTACGCAGAGCTTAACCCCGTTATCGGTTCAGAGCAGGGCGGCACACGACCCGTACTTATCATATCCAACAACACAGGCAACCGATTCAGCCCGACAGTCATCATTGCCGCCATTACGAGCCGACCGAAAAAAGGAAAACTGCCGACACATTTCTCTTTGGATGGGATTGCAGGGCTTCCCGCAGATTCCATTATTTTATTTGAACAGATACGCACAATAGATAAAAAACGGCTGAAGGAGAGGATGGCGCAGCTTGACGAGCAGAGCATGGAGGAAATCACTTCTCCCCTGCTTATCAGCATCGGCGTTAAAAATGTGCAGAAAGCAGACAGGAGGGCAGAGAATGTTTGAGGATAGGATTGCAGCGTTAAATAAGGAAGAAACAGAAATGCCACTGCCGTATGAGAAACGGATTTATACGGTGGATGAGATACAGGATATTCTGGGCATAGGCAGGAACGCCGCATATAACCTTGTCAAATCGGGGGTGTTCCACAGCGTCCGCATAGGGGGAAATATCCGCATATCGAAAAAGAGCTTTGACAGATGGCTTGGCTTCCAGAGGGAGGTGCAGGCTGATGAATAAGAAAAGTATGTCCGTTACGGAAATGCGGAAGCTGCTCGGAATCGGGAAAACCGATTCGTACTGGCTTGTAAAGAAAGGCTATTTTGAAACGGTCATTATCGCAGGAAAAATGCGGGTAATGGTGGACAGTTTTGAAAAATGGTATGACAACCAGCTCCATTACAGAAAGGTTGACGGCACTCCCCCAGGGAAGAACTGGACAGGCATCACATTTTCTGTTCGGGAAGTGGCAGAGATGCTCGGAATTTCTGACAGCAGCGTTTACGGGCTGTTAAAGAAAAAGGTATTTCGTACTGCACGGGTGGGGCAAGCGATAAGGATTTATAAAGACAGCTTCGAGGAATGGTATCAGTCCCAGACTTATTATAACAAAGCTGACGTACATAAGGAGGTTATAGACGGATGAGAGAACATATTGCAGAGATGGGCGGGGCTTCAAAGCCCGCCCAGAACAAGAAAAGCTATTCTGTTGCGGAAATCCAGCAGATACTTGGCATAAGCCGACCTACCGCTTATGCGCTGATAAAAAAAGATTTATTCCAGAGCGTCCGCATGGGCAGCGGCATCCGAATTATAAAGAGCAGCTTTGACGCTTGGCTCGACAGCACAATGTAAGGGGGTGAATAAGCATGGCATCAATCGTAAAGAGAAAGAACCGTTATTCCGTAGTCTACACCTATACGGATGAGAACGGTGTAAAAAGACAGAAGTGGGAAACTTTCGCCACCAACGCCGAAGCAAAAAAGCGTAAGGTGCAGGTGGAATTTGAGCAGGAAACGGGGACATTCATCATTCCTAACGCAAGCACGGTCAGCGACCTGCTTGAAGAATATATGTCCATTTATGGCGTGAACACTTGGGCAATGTCAACCTATGAAGCTCGTCGGAGCTTGATTTTCAACTATATCAACCCGCTTATCGGGGACATGAAACTGGAAGATGTTACGCCGAGGACGATGGATAAATATTACCAGAGCTTATTGACGGTCAAGGCAAAGGTCGTAAACAACCGCAAGCCGACCCATGAATATCTCACAGCCCACACGATAAGGGAAATCCACAAGCTACTCCGCAACGCTTTCAATCAAGGTGTAAAGTGGGAGATGATGTCAAGGAATCCTGCACAAAACGCCACTCTCCCGAAAGAAGAACACAAGGAGCGTGACATCTGGACAGTCGAAACCTTATTTAAGGCATTGGAGGTCTGCGATGACGATAACCTGTCACTGGCGTTAAACCTTGCTTTTTCCTGTTCCCTGCGTATGGGCGAGATGCTCGGTCTGACTTGGGACTGCATTGATATTTCTGAACGGAGCATTAAGAATGATTGTGCTTATATCTTTGTGAATAAGGAGCTGCAACGTGTCAACCGCAATGCTCTGGAGCAGTTAGGCGAAAAGGGCGTAATGTTCAAGTTCCCGCCTGCGGTGGCAAGCACCCATACCGCTCTGGTACTGAAAGAGCCAAAGACAAAGACCAGCATCCGAAAGATTTTCCTGCCTAAGACGGTTGCGGAAATGCTTGTGCAAAGGCATAAGGACATAGAAAACCTCAAAGAGCTGTTCGGGGAGGAATATATGGACTTCAACCTTGTATTTGCTTCTTCCTGCGGCAGACCCATCGAGGGGCAGGTTATCAATCGGGCATTGGCAAAACTCATTAAGGATAATGATTTGCCGCCAGTCGTCTTTCACAGCTTCCGCCATTCAAGCATCACTTATAAGCTGAAGCTCAATGGCGGCGACATGAAATCCGTGCAGGGCGATTCTGGACATGCACAGGTCAAGATGGTAGCAGATGTGTACTCGCATATCATAGACGACGACAGACGGATAAATGCACAGAGGTTTGAAGAACAGTTTTATCAAAGCAAAGCAGCCCCCACTGCGGAGGAGGTGCAGGAAGAAACAAAGGCTGAAACAGCATCGCAGACAGACCAAGAAATGCTTCTGAAACTGCTTGCCAATCCAGAGATGGCGGCGTTGCTGAAATCGCTTGCAAAAAATTTATAAAGCTTAGAAAGGCAATCTTTTAATAGGTTGCCTTTTATTGTCTGTTTTTTTGCGAATCAAATTGAATTAATAAGTCTTTTCCTTTAGACGAGAATAGAGTATAATCTTGGTAAAGTCTTTATTTGAGTTATTATAATGATTGGATGAGGTTAAAATGAAAATAGGTCAGAACACTTATAAACTAATACTATTAGATACGAACGCATTAAGGGAAATAGTTACAAACACCAATCTTTCTGGAAAGGGATTTCTTCAAACTTTTTTTACTGGTGAAAGCAGTTATGCCCCCTGTTTTTCAATTTATAATGTAATTGAATTGATGCCTTATGAAGATATTTATGAGAAATTTTTGGAATTCTTTTCGATAATTCCTTGTCTGATGACGTTTCCAGCTAAAAGCATTTTTCAAATGGAAGTTGATTGTTATATGAAAGGAATACCTTTTGAGATTACCAATCAAGTTGCCTATGCTTTTACTCCGCTTTCAAATGAAATAGGTTATAACTGTAAACATTTTTTTGACAACCTTGTAAATCAGACAAGTTTAATGGATGCTATTCATTCAGAAATAAATGATTTTCCATCTACTGCTAAAGAGTGGGAGTTTAAAAGAAGTAATGCAAAACGGATGTTAAAACAACAGCATTTACCATTAAATATGATTGATGATAAATATTATAAATTTCACGAAGCAGAAACAGTTATAAAAGATTTAATCAATTTTGACATCCCTGTTACTTCTAATATAAATATATCCAAATTACCCGCATCAAGGATGATGGAATATTCACAGTTTTTGCGTATCTTTAAAACTCAAAAGACTATAAAGCCTAATGATGTAATGGATGTATTGATTAGTAGTATTGCCCCTTATGTTGATGCTGTTATCACAGAGAATTTTCAAGCAGACGTTTACAAAAAGGCAAAGAAATTAATTCCACAGATAAAAGAACTGGAAATATACCGATTAAGAGATATACGGATGGAAAATTGATAGAAAGAGAATGTATAGGAGAAATGGTTAGGACTAATACATAAAGTTTGAGGTTCCAATTGTTGTTTTCCAGATTAAAAGAGCAGCCAATCTTCAGATTATTTTAGCACCATATAAAATTGATGTAGTTCTCCAGCCACATTATCCGGAAACGCTTCTGCACATTACCAGAACGAAAATACTCCCATGCAAATTAATTGCGCAGGAGTATTCTGTATCATCTTATGAAAATGGCAGTTCCTTTTCTTCTATCTGGCAAGCATGAGCTTTATATTTATATCGTAGATATTCATACAAGAGCCCTTTCTCTTTTAAGAAACCCATGAGGGCCAGGATCTCACATCCCAGGAAACTCTGGGCATCCCGGAGGAACTTTCTGGTTTCTTCCAGGGAGCCTTGCTCCGTCTTTCTGTCCGTATAGAAATCAAACCGTTCCTTGTCAGACACTTCCACTGCCGGAGTCTCTGTGACCGTGACCCACCGCGCACTGCGGTGCCATTCAATAAAGTCAAAAGGAGTGCCATCCTCATGAATGATCTGTTCCGGATTTGTGAAGGGGCTGTTGCCGGCCTCCACCCAGGAATACAGTTCTCCCTGTTCCAGCCAGTCAAGTGTTCCGGCATAGATTTTTTCGACGGCCTTAAGCTCCCGCTGTAAGCGATGTCTTTTTTTCTTCATAATGCTGCACCCCCCTATCCCAGCTCGCAGTCGTTGATAGCCTGCATGGCTGCGTCCGCATCTACCAGATCCCGCCTTTTTGCCTCTGCACACAGAAGGCTCTGGCTGCAGAGACGGTTTACCATGCGGGGTGTCCCATCCGAGGCGTTCAGGATCGCTTCGACAGCAGCATCCTCAAAAACAGTATGGCTGCATCCAGCGCCATGAAGCTTTGTCCGGATATATTCCCGCCCTTCCTCTTTCGTCATGCCCTCCATGTGGAAGTTCATCACCAGCCGCTGGCGCAGGGGTTCGTGGACGGACAGGCGCAGGGTGTTGTTCAGCTGGCCAAGGCCGCACAGGAGGATCACGGCACGGTCCTTTGAATCCATCTCAAAGTTGAAGAGGAGTTTTAAATCGTTCAGGATGCCGTTGCTGACATAGTTGGCCTCATCAATGATGATGACAGGCGTCTTCTTCTTTTCCAGGGACAGCCGCTTTATCTCCTCCTGGATGGAGCGGAAGTTATCGGGCTTGCGGAAGGAGGGCTGCCCTCCCAGGGCCTCGGTGAGGCTGCGGTAAAAATCCGTCACGGTGAGGGTGGAGAGGCAGGAATAGACCACCTTGTAAAGGGAAGGATTCAGGGAGGCGGCCCATCCCCTCAAAGCCGTGGTTTTGCCGCGGCCGGGTCCTCCCGTGAGCAGGCCGAAGCCTTTTGTTTTTTCCAGGTAAGAGAGGCGGAAAAGGGCCTCCCGGTACTGTGCTGTCTCTACCAGGACCTCTTTGGAATTCTTGAGGAAAGGATTATATTCCATTCCGAAACGGGAAACGTCCATCATTGCTCACCCCTTTCGGAAAGCAGGAGTTTCTCCCGCTTCACAGAGGCGTTCTCCTGCTTGTTCAGGAGCCGCACCGGGATCAGCCCCCCGTCTGGCTGTGCTACGTATACTTCTTCCATATCCGGTGAGCAGCGCAGTCTTATTCTCTGTCTGGCAAAACGCATATCCACTTCATACTCCACATTTCCGATGGAGACCACGCTGTCGGCGGACACCCTGCGGGAAAACTCCAGGAGGAAGTCTGTCCTTAGTTTTTCTTCCGAAAGGCGGCGTACCATCCCCGGCTCACAGAAGAAGCGTTCCTGGGGGGATTTCCCTTTGAGGGAGGAGTGGGGGGAAAGATTGTAGGAGCGGACGTAGGCCAGGAGACTGCCGCCCAGGGCATCCAGGGAAGGGAAGTCCCGCATGTCAAGGGAAGCCATCCACTGATCCTTCATGGTCCTGAACCACCGCTCTACTTTGGCTTTCGCCGTCGGAGTGTAGGGTTTACAGTAGTTGATGGTGGTGCCGATACGTGCTGCCAGCAGTTCCATCTGTTTGTTCTTATAAGCGCTGCCATTATCGAAATTGAACATCCGCGGGACACCGTACTTTGCCACAGCTCCCTTCATGACGGACATCAGGTTTGCAAAGGTATCCTCAAAGAATACGCCCGCCCCGGTGACGAGTCGGCTGGAGTCGTCGATCAGGGCGATCACATATACCCTGCGCTTCCTGCCGTCCGGTGTTTTCAGATATGGACCGACGCTGGAGTCCCCGCACCAGACTTCATTGATGTGTGGACGTTCATACCGGCGCATGTCCTGAATGGGCAAAGCCTCCGCTTCCAGGGCGAGGCTGTTCACATACCGGTTCACGGTAGATTCCGAGACCTCCCCGTTTTTTATACTGCCATCCTCCTTAAGCTGCCGGAAGATGGCGGCGGCACTCATACGGGGGTAGCGGCCTTTCAGGTATGCGATCCGCTCTCTCAGGTCATCGTCCAGCTTCCTGGGTTTTCCGCAGTCGCTGCGTCCGGAAGGCATCAGGGCATCGAATCCCCCTTTCCTGTAGTTGAAATACCATTTATACAGAGTTTTGGGCGCATAATTTTTCACTTCCCCGTCCGGATGCACGAGCCCCTTGCGGGATGCCTCATTCAGATAGTCTGTCAGGTTTTTATATCCTTCCGGCAGACCTGGGATGAGCGGTGCGATGGCCGAGTAACGCATCAGGGCGATAGCATGTCTGTATTCCTGTTCCATTTGTATAAAACCTCCTTTAGTTTTTTCCTCATAATAAAAGAGGCAGGCAGGGAAGTCACCCAAAGTTATGTAGGTGGAACAAAAAGGATATTTCTGGTATTTTTTATCTGCATGAACTGGCGGCCGAAGAGGCGCAGGCAGGGCTGTGTCAGGGCATGTGCGGGGGAAAGTTCCAGACGCTCGCTCAGCAGGCGCTGGCGCCAGAAACGGATGTAGAGGGAGAGGATGTAGAAAACCTGGCTGGGAGAAAGCTCCGGGTCTGCTTCCATCACCTCCATGCCCCTGCCTCCGTTCTCAAAGGAAGCTGCAATAGCGGCATGTTCGGCCAGGGGAACCTGGGAGTAAGGGACGATGCCGGAGGGGAGCAGGGCATGGGTGGTACAGCAGATGTCACACTGCACCCGGCGGATCAATAGATGGATCTTTCCAAGTGCTGTTTTGATGGAACGGGTATATTGTCCGTGTCCCACAAGGCAGCCGGAGCAGCCGCAGGTGCACTCCAGCTGACATATCTGGATGGAATCCATGGCATTATCATAAAACTTTTGTGAAATTTCGTTGCATTCTTCAGTGATTATTGTTATCATAACTTTGTCTATGGCGGATATATCCGCCGTGGTATGGTGAGGGCTGGAACACAAACTTTGGACGGTTGGGGTTCCAGCTTTTTTTCGTGTATCAAAAGGAATGATAACATAAAAGATACAGAGATAAAATAATCTGACGGAAAATGCGTCAGATTGAGGCATCCTGTATCTTATTTAATTTGAAGAAAAAGAAGGGATTTTGGTTCAGATAAACTAACGAATAACA
>CAJTAL010000060.1:0-16484 GCA_910574285.1 Lachnospiraceae bacterium
CTTGATTATAAACAAATCTTGAATCACGTCATTCACTTGTCAGTCAAAAAGATTATCCCACAGATTTTAGAATATGTAAAACCGGTAGGTTATTCATCGCTTACGTCAAGAAAGCGAAAGGACTTGCAGGCGAGCATTTGGGCGCACCGCCCTACGGGTATTTGCGTAATCCAGATGACAAGACACGTTGGCTTGTGGACGAGGAAGCGGCAGTAACCGTCCGC
Organism: Lachnospiraceae bacterium; assembly: GCA_910574285.1. Taxonomy (GTDB): domain Bacteria; phylum Bacillota; class Clostridia; order Lachnospirales; family Lachnospiraceae; genus Sporofaciens. The sequence goes on from CAJTAL010000060.1 coordinate 225, forward strand.
AGGATATTCTCACTCTGTATGCAGGGAAAAGGCGTGTCAGCCATTGCCACAGCCCTCTGGGAAGATAAAGTGCTTACCCCGTCAGCTTACAAAGTGTCAAAGGGAATCGGCGTTGCAAAAAAATCAGAACATCCCTATAACTGGGAGACGTCCATGATTGCATCCATTCTGGAAAATGTGGCATATATCGGCGTGACGGAGAGCTTTAAATCCACCCGTTTAGGCTTTAAGAGCAGGAAACGCATCCCCACCACAAAAGACAGGCGAACGTATATCGAGGATGCCCATACTCCCATCATTGACAGGGATATGTGGGAAAAAGTACAGATGATACGGGCGAACAGGCACAGACCGACCAAAAGCGGAATGACAAGTATCTTTTCAGGGCTTCTGTATTGTGCCGACTGCGGGGCGAAACTCAGCCTAGCCACAGCAAACGGATATGCGCATTTCCGCTGTTCCATGTATAAAAGGACGAGCAGGGCAAAGGAATGTACGCAGCACTATATCCGAGAGGACGCATTAAAACAGTTGGTGCTGAAACAGCTTCAGCAGTTCCTGTCCTATTTACAGCAGTTTGAGCGTGTGTTTATCCGACAGCAGATTGACGCCACCTTTGCGGAACGCCGATACGAGTTATCCGCAAAGCAGAGACAGATAGGAAAGGACGAAAAGCGGATAAAGGAGCTTGACCGCCTGTTCCGCAAAATCTATGAGGATAATGTCAACGGAAAGCTGAATGACGAACGCTTTTACAAGCTATCGGACGGATATGAAGCCGAGCAGGAACAGCTAAAGCAGGAAATCGAAACCTTGACAGCCGAGGTCAGCGAAGCCGACACAGAAGCGACCAATGTCGCCAAGCTGATAGCCGTCACCAAGAAATACACCCGCATCGACGAGCTAACGCCCGAAATCCTAAACGCATTTGTGGATAAAATCGTAGTCCATGAGCGTGAGAAAAAGGACGGGAAACAGACACAGAAAATCGACATCTACTATTCCTATGTCGGGATTGTGGACATCCCCACGGACGAGGAAATGCGGGAAATGGAACAGGAATATATGCAGCGTACCAAACGTCAAACCGCCTAAATATAGGCGTGGCAGGAGAAAATCTATGCTCCTGCCGATACATATCTATTTTTTATCTCTATCTGGTTTAACCCATAATCCAATTTTTATAATAACTTGCGTATCAACTTGCGTAGTGACTTGCGTACCAATCTTATGCGTTAAGCTAATAAAATTGTTGAAAGGATATTGATAAAAATCATCATAGAGTTATAGATAACAAGCATCTGCTTTTGGATTATGTTATTGATGAAGCAAAAGCAAAGGAAATCATATTGAGCTTTACTGCAATGGATTTTTCAGATATTCTGCAGAATGAGCATAAGGGCTTTGTACATGAGAAGTTGTGTATTGTTTGCGGACATATATTCACGATATCTTAAGGCAAACTAAATACTTATTCTTGCCGGTATAGACAGGCAGGTACAGGAGCATTGAAAAAGCTCATAGAGGACATGAAACGATTGCAGGGTATCACACAAAAAAGCTGGATAAATTGTTTAGAAATACGAGCAGAACCGTAGTCCGGCTCCTCCGATCTGTGGTATAATGTAAAGAAAACAGACGGAGGTGTTTTTATGCTGCACGAGGTTAATTTTCAATCATTCAACGAGAGGGATGAGGTACATGCCTGGATATATGTTCCTGCCGCAAAGCCGAAGGGAATCGTACAGGTGATACACGGTTTCGGAGAGCATTCCAGAAGGTATTTCCATATGATCGTGAAGTTCATGGACGCAGGCTATATCGTAGCGGCGGATGACCATGTAGGGCATGGCAAGACGGCTGTGGAGAATGATACCTGGGGCGACTGGGGAGACAAAGGATTCCATACCATGATGGAGGATGAGCATAAGCTTAAGGAACTTGTATGTGAGAAATATCCGGGGCTTCCATATTTCCTCTTCGGACATAGCATGGGTTCCTTTATCGTAAGGGATTACGCGGCAAAATACGGCGAGGGGCTTGCGGGTATTACGATCTGCGGGACGGCGGGAGTCTTTCGCGGCGCCAAGGATGTGGCTGCGGCTTTGGAAAAAGCGGTGGAAGACGGCAGGGGCAAGGAATCTGACGCAGAATTTGCCGGGAATCTTTTGGGATGGATGTGTGAACGGTGTGGGGACGTTAAGATAGGAAATGAGTGGATCTGTGCGGATCCGTATGTACAGAGAGATCATGCAGAAGACCCGTTTGATGCGTTCACCAGGTCGACGACGAATCAATCCATGCTTTATTTTACACAGATGATGAACGCTATCACCGGAGAAGAGTGGGCAAAGAAGGTTCCGGCGAACCTTCCGATCTACAATATCGGAGGAGATCAGGATCCGGTAGGAGAATATGGCAAAGGAATCTATGAGGTGACGAACTGGCTGTGCCAGACGGGTCACACGGTGCGGACAAAAGTTTATTCCGGATACCGTCATGAGATACATAACTATTCTGCAATTAAGGATGAAGTGGAAGCAGGGATTATTGCGTTCATGGATGGAATAGCTGTAAGCGTTTAAATCATATGTGCGTTTGACGGCTGCGACAGGTGAATCATAGAGCCTCCCCTTTCTCGATGATAGAAAGGGAGGCTCTGTCTTTTTGATTTTTAGATCCACTTGGCTGCCCAATCTGCGAGCGTCTTGCCGGATACATTTGAAGCAAAACATCTGCCCTCCAATACCTTGGCGCCCGTTGCCAAAGCCTGCATATTCTTCCCGGAAGCGCCGATGGAACTTCCGCCGGATGTGGCGAAGGGAACGACCGTCTTTCCGTTGAAATCATAGGACTCCATAAAGGTATCTATGATAGAAGGCTCTCTGTACCACCATATAGGGAATCCGATGAATATAACGTCATATTGGTTCATATCTGTTACTTTGGAGTTAATTGCCGGACGGCTGCTTCTGTCATTCATCTCAACAGTGCTTCGGCTGCCTTTGTCCTGCCAGTAAAGGTCCGCGTTCGTGTAAGGAACCTCCGGCCTGATCTCGAACAATTCTGCGCCGATCGCTTCGGCGAGTCTCTCTGCTACCTTTGCAGTTACACCGCTTGCACTGAAATATGCTGTTAATACCTTGCTCATAGTAAAAAACCTCCTGTATGTTTTTTTGACTTCCGAATGCAAATCTCTTATAATATAATAAGTTCAAGTAAATTATACAACCTGGAGTTGACTTTAAGTCAAGATATTTTTTCGGTTGAATATGACGACTGGTATAACAGCAGTGAGGAGGAGTTTTTGTTCGAAGACCCGGAGGATATTCTGGGGACGATTGATACTGCGATAGATCTGATTCACAGATGTGTGGATATGGAAATGTACGAAGAAGGATGTTCGCTGGCAAGGAAGCTTTCTGTTATAGAAGTACAGGATGAAGGAGAGTATGATGCGTGTGTGGGAGAAGTTCTGGACATAAATGAGCTGAATTTACATAAGCTTCTTTCCTGCAATTATGACCAGTTATGCAAAGATTCGCTTTATCTTGCCTATAAGGGAAATAAGATGGAATATCGGGCGAATGAGCTCTATAGGATGATGATAATTTGAGCTGTTGGTATTTGAGTCTGGAAGAGGTGTTGCAGAACGGTCAGGAGGAATTGGATCTGTTTGAGGAATTTCTGGATTTGTGGATAGAATACCTGGATTCGCAACAGGGAAGACATACGGATCAGTTGATTCAGGAAGCGCAGTCATTGATGAATAATGAAGAAAAGGAGTTGGAGAACGCAAGGAAATATGCAGACCGGTATCCGGCTCTTTATGAGCAATATTTGAAAAATAGCTATAAAACGGGTGAGGATGAGCGACATGAATACCGGGAAACCTTTAGGATGGTCGTTTACTTTTATGAAGAAAGGGCTGAGATTATTCTTGCTTTACTTATATCGGGGAAATGATGAGCTCCCGATAGGTTTACGGCATATGTAGCAAGGATGTAGTCAGTGATCTGGCATTCTCAGAAGAAAGGTATTGCCGGGGACTGAGAGACAGTAAGGATAAGGGTGATGGTGATTTCAATTTATTCTGGAAATGTTTTCGCGAATGGAAAGAAAAAAATGTGATGCCGGAAGAAGAGCAGTTGGAAGTTATGGAGCGGCTTGAGCATTTGATTGAGATTCGGGTTGACGGAATCATGGGTGCAAACAGAAGAAATTACTATGGCGAGTGTGCAGCGTTTATCATCCGACGGCCGGAAACGCATGATTATCGGGTATGTAATGGAACTGACGATGAAAATAAGGCGTGCAGACGAATTTTCAGGAATTGACATGCGGGATGTTTTGTTGTATCGTATATCTAACATATCTAATAATTATAGATTCAGGAGACAGCAGTTATGAATTGTCCGACATAAACAACAATTTCACAGTATTGTGGAGTAGGCACTGAAGTAAAGTGCCTTTTTGTTGTATCTTAAAATCGGGAATATAAAGGAAGGACAATTCATTATGAAACGAAATATATACCTTATGTATGCCATTGCATTTCTGCAGGGAATGGTATTTTATGGACCTGTTGCTACTCTTTACCGGCAGGCGCAGGGAGTATCCGTCTTTCAGATTACCGTGATCGAAAGCATTTCTCTCATCTTATGTATCCTATTGGAAGTGGTATGGGGCGTAGTTGCGGACAGGATAGGCTATAAGAAAACCATGATATTTTGCTGCGTTCTTTATTTCATCTCCAAGATTATATTCTGGAGGGCGTCAGGTTTTGCCGGATTTCTGGCGGAACGTATTCTTCTTAGTATTGTGGCGGCAGGAATGTCCGGCGTGGATGCCAGTATTCTATATCTCTCCTGTAAAAAGGAAGACAGCCAGAGAGCGTTCGGAATCTATAACAGTCTTGGGATGGCGGGACTTCTGGCTGCAGCGGCAGTATTTTCTATATTTGTCCGGGACGACTATCGGCTTTCGGGGCTGCTCACAGTGATCAGTTATGGAATGGCTGCGGTGTTGTCCCTTGCGCTGACTGACGTGAGTCCGGAGGGGAGCGGGCGGATCAGCAAAGTGGGATTCCGGCAGGTGCTGTCTCAGACACTTTCCGACCGGAATCTGCTGCTGTTTTTGGTAGGAGCTGCTTTTTTGAATGAGACGCATCAGACAGTTACGGTGTTTCTCAATCAGCTTCAATATGAAAAATGCGGGTTAGGAAATACGGCTATCGGATCTATTTTTATTATAGCGACGCTGCTCGGGACATGCGGAGCCGCCTCTGCCTGGTTTACAAAGCGGATGGGGAGCCGGGCCGCAGGAGCTGCCTTCGGCGGGATAGCCGTAGTTTCCTGCATAACATTGGCTGCGGCGCGGACTGCACTGCCGTCAATCTGTGGGATTCTGGCGCTGCGTATCTCGAACAGTCTGTTTCAGCCCTTTCAGACGGAAATACAGAACCGGAAGGTTCATACAGAATATCGTGCTACTGCGCTGAGTATCCATGCTATGATACTGGATAGTATCGGAGCCGGGACCAACCTGGTATTTGGCGCATTGGCGGAGAAGAATCTGGCGGCGGCGTTTCTTTTTGGAGCCGGGATATGTGCGGCGGGATGGGCTGTTACAATTCATACCCACGCCTGATTTTATGAGGCTTTTAGTTATGGCAGTTTCAGCGATGATCAGGAGAAAAAACGAATAGGAGAAAAACATGGCAGAATTATCATCTATGATGAATATTGGAAAGGAAATGGCAAAGAAGCTGGATTCTGTGGGGATTGGTTCGTCGGAAGAATTGATTCGTTCGGGCGCGGAACAGGCTTTCCTGAAATTAAAAGCAGTGTATCCGAATGTCTGTCTGGTACATTTATATGCCCTGGAGGGCGCGGTTCGTAATATAGAGTTCAACAGTCTTCCGGAGAGCAGGAAAAAAGAGCTGAAAGAATTTAGTGATTTTTTGAAGAAGTAAATTTTTATGCATTTCGATAGAGTAAACAGCCTGTAGAGATATTTAACGATTAATTTTAACATAAGATGTATTTGAATTCATTGTTGACTGTTGTTATAAAATTCTATTCAACGATAAACCAAAACATGAGATGTATTTGATTTTTTTGAGTATTTAAGAGAAATTGGTTTAGAATTAAATTTTGGATATAATTGACAAAATATACATATTATGTTAATATATATTAAATTCATCATTATTGACTGTAAGTTATCGGTGAAGGTTTGATATAGTATTATATGATTGAAACAAAAAGAGTAGGAGCTATGTTTCCAATAGAGATTGTAAAAAATAGGAGAGAAGGTAAATGAATGTATTTCAAATTAGGATTAAATTATTTCTATTAAAAAATATTCCAATTAACCAAATCCAGACAAAAGTAACAATGCTTATTGATAAAGGGTTTCTGTTAGATGAAGAATTGAAACAAATACATGAAGAAAATAGGTATAAGTGCTATAGTTATGATTTTCCATATCCGATTGAGCAAGATAAACTATATAAACAGGGGAAGATTTATACGGTTACAATTCGTACCATTGATTATAATATGGCTAAGTACTTCTATGAAGTATGTGTGAATCAGTATACGGATGATATGAAAGCACTTACAGCGGAGATTAGGGTTTTGCCTCCGAAAATTATCGAGACGTTATATACTTTAACACCGGTTATTGTGAAAAGTGAAAAAGGTTACTGGAGAAAACATATGGGTCTGAAAGAATTCGAGGAACGATTAAAGGTTAATCTGATTAAAAAGTGGAATAGTTTTGAAAGAAAACATATGGAAGAGGATTTTCAGTTTTATACTTTTTTGGAATTTTTGAATGATAAGCCAATAGGAGTAGAGTATAAAAATATAAAGTTGCTTGGGGATAAAATTCGACTTCAGATTGCTGATAATGAAAATGCCCAGAAATTGGCGTATATGTCGCTTGGTACAGGACTTTGTGAAATGAATGCTAGAGGAGCAGGCTTTGTGAATTATCGATGGCTGTAGGAGGGGAGGCATATGTTTAAAGAATGTTTGGAAGTGTTTGCAAAAGAACTGGAAAGTAAAGGGGAAAAACTGATTCTGGATAGTTATATACCAGCGGATGGTACATATTTGATTATTGATTCGAACGGGAATATTAAGGCTAAGACAGAGATTCAAAAAGATAAAAAAACGAAGGAAGTAGATCGGAGTAGTCCATTCTATACTCAAATTTGTTTTTATGATTATCATAGCCAGTTGATTTCTATGAATAAGCCAGTAGATAGTAAAAAGGTGATCCATTCCAATAATTATTTATCTTTTGCTGTAAAAAAGGAGAGTATTGTATCTGGAAAGTTGACTCAAGAACTGATTGACGGATACTTTGAGATGTTAAAAGATCCTTTGGAAAAGAAATATAAAAAATCAAAAGAAGCAGGCAGAATATATGAAATGTTTGAGGAAACGGAAGGAGAAGTTGATACAGCGAATTTGGAAAAAAACTGTCGGTGGATAAAAGAACATGTTTTTTCGTTGGAGGATGTTGATCTGGGAGGGAAGAATTATCTAAAAGTCTATTTTGAGAATGAGAATCAAGTGTATGAGAAGGAAGGGAGACGCTATTTTTTGCCCAACTTGTATAATAATAATGATTATAACATTGAAATTGAAAATAAAGTTTATGGTCTTCCTGATAATAATTTAGGGATGAATGTAAAGAAGCCATTATTGTCGTTTAAATCCCGTAAAGTTCCGGCATCTTATCTATTAAATGGAGAAGATGTGATGCTACAAAAAAAATTCTTTGACTATTTGATGAATCTTGTATCATCAGGCAGATATCATGTTTATATTGATACGGCACAGAAAAAAATAATAGGTTACAGAAATGGAGAAGCACCGGATAAGATCGAATCTGGATATTATCTCAGATTAAAAAAGGGAAAATCAGAGGCAGAAATATGGGCGGCGGACAATATTGCGACTTACATGAACAAACTAGACAAACCATTTCTATTTCAGAATATTGCGAATGCCGGACATGAAAAGAGTAAAGAGTATTATGATTCCTATCGTACATATCATTATCGTACGGAAGTGGGACAATTAATTAATGAAGTGTTTTTTATGAAATGGCTTGCAGGGAATTATACGGCTGATGCTGGAGATATCAAAGTGAAGGATGAAGTGCTGAAACAGAATATTCTGTTTTCGAGAGATATTATTTTTGATTGGATATTTAAAGGCCGGGATATTGGTATGGGAGTTGTCTTGGAAAAAATATCATTAATTCTGGCAAAAAGAGCAACACTTAACGGATATAGAGATCGGGCATTATGGCAGTTGAATCTTAGATGGTCATTTCGAGAATATTTTTCAAAAAAAGGAGAGTGTGAGATGGGTGAGATTATTACAGATTTAAAGGAGAGTGTGAAGAAAAAGATTTTTGCGGATACGACAGTTCCGTTGGAAAATGACAGGGAGTATTATTTCGTAGTAGGCCAGCTTGTGTCATATTTGCTTTCATTGAGTAAAGCAAAGGACAACAATCAGTCTTTATTGAATCCTTTCTTAAACGCAAAATCAGATGAAGAAATTAAGAGAAGGATTTTGCAGATATATAAAAAGTATAATTATAGGATTTCTTCAAATCGTAAGCGGGCAAGAAATCTTTTGGCTTTGGTAGAGGGTTATATTCCTGGAAAGGTGAATCAGGAAATGATTGTTTTGGGATATAACAGTGACAGATTAATATATATGGAGGATAAAAAAGATGAATAAGAGAGTATATGGGGTATTGGGGATTTCTTCAATTATGGCGAATTGGAATGCGGATTTTTCCGGCTATCCAAAGACTACCAGTGACGGAGAGACATTTGGAAGTGACAAGGCTTTAAAATATCCGATGAAGAAAATGTGGGATAATGAAGGAAAGAAGGTGTTGTACATAAAATCTATGTGTCTGGGGAAAAAGGGAGAGGAAATTGCGTTGATTCCCAGAACTTTGAAAGAACGGTATGAATTTTTGTTTGATGTTAAAGATTTGAAAGATTGTAAGGATATAAAGAAGATACTGGAAAATCTGATGTCTGCGGTAGATGTAAAAAATTTTGGGGCTACATTTGCAGAATCGGGAAATAATATTTCGATTACCGGTGCGGTACAGATTGGACAGGGATTTAATAAATACATGGATACAAATCCGGAAGAACAACAAATATTGTCTCCGTTCAGAGATGCCAAGGATACAGACGCAAAAAATTCAACATTAGGGACAAAGATAGTAAGCAATGAAGCACATTATTTTTATCCTTTTGTCATCAATCCAATGGCCTATAAGGAATTGATAGAACTGGAAGTAACAGAAGGGTATACAGAAGAAGATTATCAGAATTTTCGCAGAACATCCCTTGTAATGGCAACATCATTTGCGACCAATTCAAAAGTAGGATGTGAAAATGAGTTTGCTCTTTTTGTAGAAACAAGCTTAGATGCTTATCTGCCAAATCTGTCAGAATATATTAAATTTGAGAAAGAAAATGATAAGAATATTATTGAATTAAAATGTCGGAATCTTTTAGAAGAATTAGAAGAAGTGATTGAAAAAGTGGATATTTATTATAATCCGTATACAACAGTATTAAAAGATATACCGAAAAATGCACAAGTTTATGATATCCGTACACTAAAAGAGGTGCAGTAGATGGATATATTGAGGTTTACATTAAGTGGAAAAAATGCATTCTATAAAAAGCCTGAAGTGAATTCCTATTGTTATTATACATATGGAAACATACACAAAGTGGCATTGTTAGGAATGTTTGGAGCCCTGCTTGGCTATGGAGGGTATACACAGATGCAGGACTTTCAGAAAACAAAAAAGCAGAAGGTGTTATCTGTCAGTTATCCTGAGTTTTATGAAAGACTGAAAGAGTTAAAAATATCTATTCTTCCTGTACAGGAATTCTGGAAGGGATATATTCCGAAAAAAGTTCAGACTTTCAATAATTCTGTAGGATATGCTTCCAAAGAGCAGGGAGGCAATCTGATTGTAAGAGAACAGTGGCTTGAAAATCCTAAGTGGGAGATTTGCCTTTTGATTGATTCGGAGCAGGCTGAGAAAGTAAAGAATGCCATTTGTAACAGAACGTGCGTTTATTACCCCTATTTAGGGAAAAATGATCATCCCGCAGATATAGGTAACATAAAGATAGAACCGTCTGTAGAAATGAAAATGTCACTTGGAAGGCTTCACTGTTTCTTTTTAAAGGAAGAAGTGGAATTTGCAGATCTGGATGAGGATGAAAGGGAAGATTTGGAAGCGTATAGTGAATTCATATATGAAGAAGCCTTACCATATGAAATGGATGGATGGACGAATCAGTACAGGTTAAAAACTTTTCTATATACGGATGCTTTTATGAATGCAGAAAATCAGGTTATTTATCAGTTAGAAGATGGAAAAAGAATCATGTTCTATTGAGTAGGATAATAAGAGAGTTGTCTGGGAATGACATTTTGATATGAATGCAATATTTCCTGACAGCTCCTTTTATGATAGAGAGTGATGCATATGGATATTAGGAATATAGAAAAATTAATACGAGATATTGAAAAATATAATGCTCATATCTGTAGTGAAAAAAAAACGGATGGAAAAGGTGTCAAACAGGAATCGTTGTCAGAACATACAAAACTGACAGGACAATATTTTCGTCATATCTGGAAAGAAAAAAGAATTGACGAGATGATAAAACGTTATGGAGACCGAATATGGAAAAATCGCACGGAAGAGGCGCATCATTTTTGGATAGATATGGTTATGAGTATACCGTTATTTCATGATTTGGGGAAGATTAATCCGGCATTTCAAAAGTATATCAAAAATGATAATGTCAAAAACGAACCTGTTTTTTTCTGTATTGCCAAGAAACATTCTATTATATCATCTGTCCTATATATCGAATATTTTCAAAAGAAAATAAAAGATGTAGTTTTAGATAAAGAAGAAAAGAAGCTACTTAGGAGATTTGTTTTTCTCCATGCATATATTATTGAACGTCATCATAGTGACTTAGGAGATTTTACCAAATTTCTTGAATCTCTTGAAGAGGGGACTGGGAGAGATGTCATAGATGTGTTTTCAGAAGGCAGATGTTTGGCATGGGCAGAGCCGTTTTATATGGATGCAAAAAAGATAAAAAATCGTTTGGCCGGGGTTCGAAGCCAGTTTACAGAGAACTGGGAGAATGAGGAGTGTATTGGAATCTATGTATATGTAAAAATGCTATATTCCCTTCTGGTAGCCAGTGATTATTACGCGACTGCAGAATTTATGTCTGGGCTCCATATATGTGAGAATGGAAATCTGAACGAGATTACAAAGTGGATGGATATATATGAGTCCACGGATTTAATGAAAACGGTGCGGGAATATCAGAAAAAGGTTTATCCTTTGCCGTTAGAAAGATTAAAAACGGAATCAGATATCAATATATTGCGTTCGGAACTGTTATGTGATGCGGAGAAAACCTTAAAGGAGAATCTGGACAAAAATCTCTTTTACTTGGAAGCACCGACCGGAAGTGGGAAAAGTAACACGGCAATGAATCTGAGCTTTCAGATTATGAAGGAAGATGATACATTATGCAAAATATATTATATTTATCCTTTCAACACACTTGTAGAACAGAATATGAATAATCTGCGAAAAATATTTGGAGAGCGTGCAGATGTTTTTGAAAATATTGCTGTAGTGAATTCTTTGACGCCTATCAAAATGGTACAATGGGAAAAAATGAAAGAGGAAGAGTCGGAACAGACAATGTATTATCAGAAAGCTTTGTTAAATAGGCAGTTTTTGAATTATCCAATGATTGTTTCAACTCATGTCAGTCTGTTTGATACCATGTTTGGAGATACGAAAGAATCTGCTTTCGGGTTTCATCAGTTAATGAACAGTGTGGTTGTATTAGATGAGATTCAGAGTTATAAGAATACAATTTGGGGAGAGATCATTCATTTTTTAAAAGAATTATCTTATTTGCTGCATATGAAGGTGATTATTATGTCGGCAACTCTGCCGAATCTTGATTTGCTGTCGGAAGATATGCATCCGACAGTATGCTTAATGAAGGATACAGAGAAATATTTTTCAAATCCATGCTTTAAAGAACGTGTAGAAGTATCTTTTGAATTGATGGATAAAAAAGATATTATGGAAGAATTGTTAAGACATGTGAAGAAGATGGCAAAGGGAAAAAAGAAGATTTTGATAGAATTTATAAAAAAGAATTCAGCATATTATTTTTTTCAAAGGCTAATGGAGGATACAGATGTTGAATGTGGTGTTGAATATATGTCGGGAGAGGACAGTCTGATAGAACGCAGCCGTATTTTGAATCAAATTAAGAATACAGAAGGCTCTTTCATTTTGGTAGCTACACAAGTGATAGAAGCCGGTGTGGATATTGATATGGATGTTGGTTATAAGAATGTGTCCAAACTTGACAGCGAAGAACAGTTCTTAGGGAGAATTAACAGATCATGTTTGAGAAGGGGAAAAGTATTCTTCTTTAAACTAGATGATGGAAAACAGATTTATAAAGGTGATATCCGAATTCATAAAGAGTTTACTTTGGAAAATGAAGAGATGAGAGATATTATGACCAGTAAAAAATTTTATGAATATTATAGAAAGATTCTTGAGGTATTAAAACGTATGAATGAATTGACTGGAGAAATAGGAGTGAAAGATTTTTTTGAATCGGATGTCCGTAAAATGTATTGGTCAAAGGTAAAAGAAAGAATGAAACTTATCTCAGAAGATAAATGGAGTATGACGGTATATCTTTCAAGGATATTGATGGATGATATGGGTAATGTTATCGATGGAAAGAATTTATGGAAGAAATATGTGGAACTTTTGAATAATTTTGAGATGGATTATGCACAAAAAAGAGTTGAATTGTCCCAAGTAACTAGCAAGATGAATTATTTCTTATATGAGATAAAGAAAAATACAGATTTAATGTATGATGATAAAGTTGGCGAAATATTCTATATTGAAAATGCAGAAAAGTATTTTGTAAATGGAAAGTTAAACAGGGAAAAAATTCAAGGGGAGATCGGGGAATTTGTTGATTTTATTTGAATAGATCAGGAGTATTAAAGAACAATATGAAAATGAATGGAACATTGATCAACTACTATTTTCATTGCCAGAGACAGTGTTATCTGCATGGAAATCGTCTTAATTTGGAAGATAATAGTGAGGAAGTAAAAATTGGAAAAGAGATCCATGAAGAACGGGCAGAGCAACGGAATACGGAGATTGCTATTGAAAATATCCGACTTGATAAATTAACAGCAGAATATTTAACAGAAGTAAAGAAGTCTGATGCGGATGTGGAGGCCGCTGTATGGCAACTGCTCTTTTATTTAAAGATTCTGAAAAGTAAAGGAATTATAAGAAAAGGGAAATTAGAGTTTGTGGAAAAAAAACGGAATGATAAGAAGATAATAATCGTTGAGTTGGATCAAAAAAAGGAATGGCAATTGGAACAATATATCAATGATATTGAGAAGCTACTGGATGGTAATATTGTGCCAAAGGTCTTAAATAAATCGAAATGTAAAAAATGTGCATATTATGAATATTGTTATATTTAAGCTTTGTTTTAGAAAAAGAAAATAGTATTGGTGAAAAAATAAGGAGAACAGGATGGGAAGTACAAGATATATTACTTCAATGGGAGAATTGTCAAGGAAAGATAATTCATTGTGTTTCCGTAAAAATGATAGAAATATTTATATTCCGATTGAAAATACAAAAGAAATATATTGTTTAAATGAAATCAGTATGAATAGTAAGTTGTTGGAGTTTTTAGGACAGAATAATATAGTGGTTCATTTTTTTAATTATTATGGCGGATATAGTGGCACGTTTTATCCAAAAGATCAGTATATGAGTGGAAAATTGTTAATAAGGCAAGTGGAGACATTTCAAAAAGATAGGATTAAAATTGCTAGAGCTATTGTAAAGGGAATTGGATGTAATATATATGAAATTTTATACCATTATTATAAACATTATAAAAAAGAAGTGAAAGGAACAATTGATTGGATTAAAAAAGAATTTTATCTAAATGTTGAAAGTGTTTCAGATATTAAACCATTAATGTCGATAGAGGGTGAATTATGGATGCGTTTTTACAATGATTTTCAGTATTTTCTTCCAGAGGATTTTGTGATGAATAAGCGCGTGAAAAGACCTCCTGATAATCCTATAAATGCTTTAATATCCTTTGGGAATACACTATTATATACGAAAACAATTTCGGCTATTTATCGGACGCATCTGGATCAAAGAATCAGTTTTTTGCATGAACCATCGGAAGGAAGGTTTTCGTTAAGTTTAGATTTGAGTGAAGTTTTTAAGCCTATAATTGTATATCGTACAATCTTCGATCTAGTGAATAATCGAAAAGTACAATTAAGCAAACATTTTGATAAAAGAGTGAATTATTGTTTGTTGAATGAAGAAGGACGAAAAGTGTTTATAGAGGCTTTTGAGGAACGAATGGAATCAGTATTTCAACATCCGTTACTTAAGAGGAAAGTTACTTACAGAACAGCGATTAAGTTGGATTGTTATAAGCTGATCAAACAGATTATGGAAGAAAAAGAGTTTATTCCGTTTCGTTTGAAAGAAGGATATTAAATGGTAAAAAAGATTAATTACAATTATGCTTTTGTGTTTTATGATGTCAGCGAAAAAAGAGTTCAAAAAGTTTTTAAGATTTGTAAAAAATATTTAACACATTTTCAAAAATCTGTATTTCGAGGAGAGATTTCACCATCTAAAATGATGCATTTGAAAAAAGAATTAAAGCAAGTTATTAATAAGCAGGAGGATTTTGTTTGTATTATTAAATTGATGAATGATAATGTTTTTGGAGAAGAGATTTTGGGATGTGGGGATATGGTGAATGGAGAATCTTTGATTATATGATGGAATGCCAGGGATATTTGGAAAATAATGTTTATATTTTTTAAATCTTAATGAAAAAGATATCAGTAAGTGCCTCAAAAGATGGCGTCTAGCAAATCTAGCAAGGATCTGCTATACTGACACTATCATTGATTGAGGCACTTTTTATGCTTATGTTCTAACAGGCATTCCTCGGGCAGTGACACTGACCATGGCAGGTACTGATCCAGAACTTCTGGATGCTCTAAATAGTGACTGCCAGGGATCTCTGTCAGAAGGTGTTTTAAATATTCATAAACATCTAATTTGTTGGCACGGGCACTTTCCACCAGAGTATAAAGGATCGCATTTGCCTTTGCTCCCTTCGGGGTGTCGGCAAAGAGCCATGCCCGCCTTGCCGTTGCGAACGGCTTGATATTTGCTTCACATAAATTGTTAGAAATTGGCAGTCGTCCGTCTTCCAGAAAGGTTTCCAGATATTCCTTCTGATTTTTGGAATATCCCAGTGCCTGGGTGAGTTTCTCATTTGTGGTATCCAACGCGGAGGTTTTCTCAACCCACGCCCAAAAGGCATCAAGGATGGGCCGTGAGACCTCCTGACGCTTCTGTTTCTTTTCCTCGTAGGAAAGATCTTTGATCTCCTCTTCTACCTTGAACAGGAGGTTGATAAATTCCCGGCCTTCGGCTCCCTTGGAACCGGATAATTCCTTCCCATTGTTATCCAACGGGATACTGTCTATATAATATCTACGAACATGGGCCCAACACAAGGAACGTATGATGTGCTCTGCTTTCTCATATCCGCTGTAAGCATCTGTTACCAGGTATCCGTAGAATTTCTCCAGAAGTTCTTTCGCCGTATCCCCATTCCGGGTTCGGGAATAGTAGAAGAACGCTGCCTGGAGTTCTTCGCATGCGGCACTGCGGATGACCCAGATAAAAGATTCACTGCTGGCTTTTTTCCCAGCTTCTTTATTGCACTGGATCCTGGTCTCATCCATATGGAGTACGCCGCATCCCATTAAACATTTATGGATCCGCCAGTAAACAGGCTCCAGCCATTCCTGGCTGCACCGGATCACCCAGTTTGCCATGTCGTTCCTCGGCAGGATCAGCCCCATCCGATACCAATCCCGTTCCTGACGCGCAAAGGGAAGTCCCATCATAAATTTCTGGTACATTACCTGGGCAATCAGAGAAGGAGTGGACAGAGAATGCGGTAATGGCGGTGTTGGCACTGCCGCTTTCTGAAAATGGCAGTTTGGATTCTCTGCCCCT
>CAJTAL010000060.1:16614-21873 GCA_910574285.1 Lachnospiraceae bacterium
CTGCCCGAACGCCGGGTTTCCGTGGTGTTCGGGTATAGGGACTAACCGTAATCTTTTTCTGCTCTACACCAAGTTCTTCTGCCAGTCTCTGCGCCTCTTCAAAAAGGAAAAGCTGCCCCTCAATCTGTTTCGTTGCTTCTGTAGAAGGGCCAAACAACTTTTTGCGGGCGTGAAGAAGTGCCTGGACCATATTTTCAATCTGGATCTGCTGTTTTTCAATCTGGCGATTTTGTTTTTCTATGATCTCATCTTTTTCCGCAAGTTGTTCCTGCTGTTTTTTGATCAGCTGCTTGAGCGCAAACAATTCTTCCTGTTGGGTCATCGGTGGTTTTCCTTCCGTTTTAGGATCCTGTAATTATACCATTTTTTAATATTTTTTTCCACTATAAACGCATGATAGAAAACCTAAAAAATGCCGATTTTTCAAGGGATTGCGGGCTTTTTATCGTCACAATTTCCACGCTTAAAAACAGGATTTCTCCAGGGTTCTTTTTACGGGATGATGTGCTTTTTCCTGCTCAATCTTTAGCCCTTGCAGAAGCCATTCCACCTGTTGGAAAGATATCTGTTTTACTTCATCCGGAGTACGGGGCCATTGGAATTTCATACCATCTAACAGCTTCTTAGTAGCAAGAAGGAAACCGTTTTTATCGTATCGTAAAACCTTGATAGAATCTCTTTTCTTATTACAAAAGATAAAGACATATGTGTCCCGGAATGGATCCAGTGAACTGCATGCTGACGATCGCGACAAGCCCGGATATCTGTTTTCGGAAGTCCGTAGCGCCCGTTGCCAGATAGATGTGGCTGGCATCTTCTGCCAGGCGTCTCATCATAGCTGCTTCATCACCCGGAGTACTTTTAGCAAGGACTCTGTCTGAAAGTCTTCCGGGATGAACAGTTTCAATCCCTGGCAATAGACCATAAATCTTCCGTCAAAGGCCGGAGATGAATGCTGTGGACCGGATGATCTAACAGGGCGTGAGACCTCCGCAAAGGAAACCGTTGCTTCCTGATTTACTTTACCCACTAGGCTACCACTCCTTTCGTTATACTATGTACACAAGTATAACAGGTCGGAGCTATAATTACACTACGCCATCTTTTGAGGCACTTACAAGATATCAAAGAGTAGTACGAAAAGGAACGATAAGAAAAATAGATTTGAGATTAGAAATTTCCCAAGTGTTTTTCTGGACATTTGCCTTAAACCCTATTAAAATGGGGGATGTAAGAGAGACAAAAATATTAGTATCGATAGCATGGGGGAGCTTGGTAAAAAACGCGAAAATGCCTGAAAATAAAGGATGATGATATGTTTTAGGTGAGATAAAGTGCAGAAATATGTTGGATAAATAATAACATGAGATGTATTTGAATATGTCCCGACATAAATGTAATGTCGGATGCTGATACGATAAATAATAACATGAGATGTATTTGAATGAACACGATCCAGAACACGACGAGAGATATTATTGAGATAAATAATAACATGAGATGTATTTGAATACAGTGAAAGCATAGCGACTTTCGGTGGTATAAAGGATAAATAATAACATGAGATGTATTTGAATTCCGAATGGAATGTGTACATTTGAGCCGCATGTTAGATAAATAATAACATGAGATGTATTTGAATGGATAGGACTCCATAATAATTTTTCCTGCGAAATTTGATAAATAATAACATGAGATGTATTTGAATAATTGATGTTTTAGACAGTGAAATTAAGAGCGTAAGGATAAATAATAACATGAGATGTATTTGAATGATATCGACCATTTCTTGTGTCGCGCCCTTACTGGATAAATAATAACATGAGATGTATTTGAATTCGTGCGAATTGTGTAACACAGGTTTTAATTTTCCGATAAATAATAACATGAGATGTATTTGAATTAATTTTGACGATTATTTTTTGATGGTGCAGGAGGATAAATAATAACATGAGATGTATTTGAATATAAATGCCATTTATTTTTACACCCCCTCTTGTTCGATAAATAATAACATGAGATGTATTTGAATATCAGCACACATGTTATGGAGTGTAAAAGAGTGTGAGATAAATAATAACATGAGATGTATTTGAATTTGGTTCCTTTTGGTATTGTAAACATTGAAAGGCTCGATAAATAATAACATGAGATGTATTTGAATTAAAATTCGAGGGCAAACAATCAATTCTGAAAGCCGATAAATAATAACATGAGATGTATTTGAATGAAAATATGTGCCGAGTGGCAGAAATGTACACGAAGATAAATAATAACATGAGATGTATTTGAATTTTAAAAGACAAGGGCATGCCGCATGGCAAAGTTGAGATAAATAATAACATGAGATGTATTTGAATTTAGCACCCACATCCATTGTTGCAGCCGCACCCGGATAAATAATAACATGAGATGTATTTGAATTGACTATTTCTCTTCTCCATGACGTTCTTGACCATGATAAATAATAACATGAGATGTATTTGAATTAAAACAGCTAACAAAAAGAAACATAACTAACGCCGATAAATAATAACATGAGATGTATTTGAATAGGGATTTGTGATGGTTTTTACGCCATGAATACAGGATAAATAATAACATGAGATGTATTTGAATTATTATTATGCTGTTAGACACTTTTTGCCGTTTGAGATAAATAATAACATGAGATGTATTTGAATTTTATGTTCCTTGCATCCTGTTTGTTTAAACATACCGATAAATAATAACATGAGATGTATTTGAATTGAAAAGTGGCAAAGACTTTTTATTAGGTCTGGACGATAAATAATAACATGAGATGTATTTGAATTGCAGCTATTTTGAGGAAACAAAAACACATTACAACGATAAATAATAACATGAGATGTATTTGAATTTAGATGCCAGAAGCTAAAGGGTATGTTGGATAAGGATAAATAATAACATGAGATGTATTTGAATTTAATCTATACGATTTGTTTAGCCAAGAGTTTTTGGATAAATAATAACATGAGATGTATTTGAATTGAATAGCTGCTAAATCTCCGGTAAAAAAAGCTATGATAAATAATAACATGAGATGTATTTGAATTTAAAAAAACATATGGTAATACAAAACAGATTCTTGGATAAATAATAACATGAGATGTATTTGAATGAAGGAAAAACACCAGTTGGAGTTTTAGAGTTTGAGATAAATAATAACATGAGATGTATTTGAATATCACAGCCACACTCATATCATGCATATCTGTTCTTGATAAATAATAACATGAGATGTATTTGAATACAAATGCCATTTTGTTTTACACCCCCTCTTGTTCGATAAATAATAACATGAGATGTATTTGAATATATAGCTTTGTGGCAAAAAAGGGTTATCATCCAGATAAATAATAACATGAGATGTATTTGAATATATAATACGTTCCATAACAATGTGTTTTTCCTTCGATAAATAATAACATGAGATGTATTTGAATGTGGAAGATGTTTCGGTCGCTTTGGGATTAATGGCGATAAATAATAACATGAGATGTATTTGAATTGATTTTAAAATCCCTGTGTGAGTAGTAACGTATTTGATAAATAATAACATGAGATGTATTTGAATTTGCTTCCCCTCTCACAACTACAGTACGGATGACAGGATAAATAATAACATGAGATGTATTTGAATTGTAAACCCTTGTCTAGTTTTCCGTCTGTCTGTTTTGATAAATAATAACATGAGATGTATTTGAATAAGACATAGACGCTGAATTAAGAAGGCGGAAAAACGATAAATAATAACATGAGATGTATTCGAATCCAATTCCGGCATACGATGAGTATTCGAATACATGATAAATAATAACATGAGATGTATTTGAATTGCCGATCTTTATAATAAATTCTTGCACAGGCTTCGATAAATAATAACATGAGATGTATTTGAATGAAACATGACTTAAGAAGTAGATCGCCGGAGGAAGATAAATAATAACATGAGATGTATTTGAATTTAACCTTCCCTCCATTCTTCCGGCAGACCGGCAATAGATAAATAATAACATGAGATGTATTTGAATATGTTTACAAACCCGAACGAAATCAACGAACCGTTAGATAAATAATAACATGAGATGTATTTGAATGTCAGAAATGTACAGCACAAACATAGCAAGGCATTGATAAATAATAACATGAGATGTATTTGAATATGATTGTCTGCTGTTCGTTGTTTTTTTCTTCTTCGATAAATAATAACATGAGATGTATTTGAATTCTTCTCCGTCCCATTCGTAATCTGTGTCAAGCAATCGATAAATAATAACATGAGATGTATTTGAATACATTTTTCGCCAAATATCCTGCAACGAAAGAAGAGATAAATAATAACATGAGATGTATTTGAATGACAGCGGGTCTTGTCCTTTTACAAGCGGAAGAAGATAAATAATAACATGAGATGTATTTGAATTGCTTGACAGGGTAGCGAAATTTAAGGCGGAAAGGATAAATAATAACATGAGATGTATTTGAATTTCCAATTCCTTTCACAAGGTCTGGGATTGTGGCATGATAAATAATAACATGAGATGTATTTGAATGCCAAAAGCCTTATTGCAGAAAGTCATGGGGGCAAGATAAATAATAACATGAGATGTATTTGAATGGGAGTGCAAGTGCGCCAACGCCGGCACCAGTTCAAGATAAATAATAACATGAGATGTATTTGAATGATTTTGGAAGAAAGTCGTTCTGATGGCAGGCATGGATAAATAATAACATGAGATGTATTTGAATTCCACGTTCAGCGGAGGCTTCCAAAGATTGATAAAGATAAATAATAACATGAGATGTATTTGAATACTCCATTAAACATAGGATTGTCCGGGGATTCCATGATAAATAATAACATGAGATGTATTTGAATGCGTCTTCTTTTAATTTTATCAAGCGTTCTTTTGGATAAATAATAACATGAGATGTATTTGAATTCAATATTATCAAATGCAAAAATATAATCGCCATGATAAATAATAACATGAGATGTATTTGAATTATACTAACATCTGTTTTGGACGGTTTCCAAACAATGATAAATAATAACATGAGATGTATTTGAATCTGTAACTGCATATGCGGATAGAATGCGATCCATATTGATAAATCAATGTTAGCAACTTAGTAGTGGTATGGTATCAGTAGTGAAAATACAGCATTAAATTAACCAGAATATAACAAATAGTATATTTGATGAGAGAAAAAAGGGCAGACTTCCCCCTTGGT
>CAJTAL010000061.1 GCA_910574285.1 Lachnospiraceae bacterium
ACCTGTTTTTATTATATCAGGGGAGGTTTTTTACACAACGCTAAAGCTATTTTAACCACCCGCAGAGCAGGTGGTTTATTTGTTCTCCAAAGTTCCGTTTTTCGGATCAGCGAAAAACTCCTCAATGGAGAACAGGGCCATGCCCTAACAAAAAAATCCTCTCGAAGACTACTCTTCAAGAGGACTCAACAATGACTCCGAGGGGAATCGAACCCCTGATTCCAGCGTGAGAGGCTAGCGTCTTGACCGCTTGACCACGGAGCCGTATAACACACTCTTTTGTTTCGTGCTTATGTAGTATATCAAAGATATTCGAAATAAGCAAGTACTTTTTACATTTTTCTTCAATTTTTTTCAGAGTGTGTTATTTTTGCTCCGTTCGCATCTCTATGCTTTCTTCCCCCGCTTTTTATAATAGATTACGCTTCCGGCGGCGGCCGCTCCCGTCATGAGCATCAGCCACCAGATATACCAATCGGAATTATCTCCTGTCTTGACTCCCTTTCCGATCTTGTCTTTCTCTGCCGGCTCGTTTCCGTCTCCCGGCTTCTTTTCTCCTGACGGAGGAGTGCCGCTGCCGGGATCATCTCCTGATACTCCCGAATCACTCGGTTTCTTATCCGGCACCGAATCTTTTTCTACCTGTATCTTCACCCTGGCTTCCAATCCGCCGCCCGCTCTTACGACTACCGTGCCGGTTCCCTTCTTCACACCGGTCACTACGCCGTTCTCATCCACCACGGCGATGCTCTCATCCAGGCTCTCATACGTAAGGTTTGTGAACTCCTTCGCATTCGCCGGCTCCGTCTGTACCATGATACCCTTCTTCTGTGAAACGCCAAGCCTCTTGCTCTTCTCGGCATTCAGCATCAACGCCTCCGGCACATTCTCCACAGGCAGATAATCCATCATGGCGCATTCCATCCTCTGACCGTCGGTTCCATACGCTTTGTAAACTGCGGCCCCCACAGGCGCCGTCCGGTACTCTCCTCTGGTAAAGAATTCCTGTCCGACAGATACTTCGAATGTAATCGGATAACTCTCCTGCGGCTCCAGCGACGGTATGTCGCAGCTCCCAAAAGGCTGTTCCTCCACCGTATCATCCTTAAGCTCTATGTGCGACAATACGAACGTGCTGTCTTCCGACGGCGCGTTGCCGTCGTTCCGGATCCTTGCCGTCACCTGATATCTCGCTTCTGACGTATCACCGGCATAATTAATCGGTTCATAGTGAATACTTTCAATATCCAGGCTCGATCCGGAATAGATGCCCTGGGACTTCATACTTCCATGCGTGCCGTGTAAGGAAAGCAGGGTATCTCCGTTAAAATCCTCCGGCACTACATAAGAAAATGAAACTTCCGTCTCTTCTCCTGCCGCCAGGTCGGGAACAATTGCTTTCGCACCCTCCTGCCCGGTACTGCCGCCGTCTGCAAGCAGCTCAATCTCGCCGCCCGGCAGATTCTGAACACCGTCGTTTTTCACTTTTCCCGTTACCGTAACCGTCTCACCCGGCTGCGGATACAGGTTGGACACCCGCAGATCTGTATTCTCAAGCTGGTTCCTGTCCGCCGCTCCGCCGTCTCTTGCGTCTCCTCCGCCGCTTTCTGCCAATTCCGCATAATCCACGACGGAACGCTTCTCGCTAAGTCCTATACTCTGCAGGCAGATATCACTGCTGCCGTCATCCGCACTTTCCGAATCAATCACCGTCTCCCGGTAGAGTACCTGCAGCGTTCCGCCGGCATCCACCTGGGGCGAGATCGCCTGGATATAACGGTTACCCGATGTCTCGAACACCGTGCTGCCCTTTCCCCAGGTATACTCATCATCCGCGTCTCCCGCGATTCTTTCCAGTACCGACATCCGGACTTTCGTTCCTGCTTCTTTACTTTCTGTCCACAGGGCGTAAGTCTTACCGTCTCCGCCCTCTATAAGGGTAAAATTCTCCATATTCCCGGCATATGCATTCACCATAGACGCGATATCACTCCCGTCATACGGTATCCTGCCCGTATCTGTGTCTTTGGAAATCCCTGCAAGGACCGCCGTCACATCTGCCGCCGCCATTCTGCCTTCCTGCTTCCACATCAGTTTCCCGTTCATAAGCCTTGGGTTTCCCTGATACAGACTGCTGTCTTCCGTTACTTCCCGTTTCGTTCCTTCTACATATCCTTTTCCTCCCTGCCCGCGTTCCAGGCCGATGAGGTATATATGATTCCGGCTTCCGTCTTCTGCGTCATTCAAGATTCCTGCCTGTTCTCCTTCTGTCACATGGTAGGCGCAGACAGGCTTTCCGCCGGCCAGATCAAGATCCGCCGTCTTCAATACCTTGCCATCCTCTCCCTGCGCCAGGATTATACTGTCCGTGAATGTGTGATCCGGATCAGCCAGCGAAGCGTCGTCTACCGGAAGGCTGGTACATGCAAGCAGAGAACTGTTCCGGGACATATCCGCCAAAGTATGGTCTTTTGTCAGACCTTTCACGCCGAGATTCCGGTAAAGCACGACCACTTCCTCCGCCTCTTCGTCATATACCGCGTCCGTCACGATACCGGACACGATATTCTGATCATCATCCTCCGTCACAAGGGATTTATAGATCAGGGGGGCCGATCCCGCCGTACTTACGTTGCTGTCGTAGACCGCCGCCTTGATAACCGTCCGCATATCGGCAAGACTAAGAGACTCTCCCTGATTCCCATACAGAATACTGTTCCAGAGAATTACATACCTTCCGCCGCCGATGCCCGTGACACAAGGGTGGAAATTGATGCTGTCTCCGTTCGCCCCCGCCATCTCCTTAGGCTCCAGACTATGGAATATTCTGCCTTTGTCGTCGGCCGCATAGGTCTTCGTCTTACTGTCATATATCGCATAACTCAGCACCGCTTTCCCTGCCGCTGATTCTGACCCGCTGCCAGGACTTCCGTCTGCCGCCGCTTCCCCGGCTCCGTCTGCACGGCTCCCGGCTGCGGCGCTGTCCTCAAGTCCGCTGACCAGTTTTCCGTCTACCGTGGCAAGCAGCATATACTTTCCGTCATCCATCGGATAGAGCTTCGGCCTCGAGAACTCATACGCGTCCGTGAGCAAAGGGTTATCGCTTCCTCCGCTGCCGGCGCTGACACTCTGCCGGTATTCGGCAGGAAGCTTCATCGTCAGTTCGCCAAGCTTCGTCTGCTGTATCTGGCGGTTCGCCGCCTCCAGCATCTGCTGCTCTTCGCCCTCCTGCGTCCCTCCGTCTCCGTCCTCACCCGGAAGGTAAGGATTGGTATCGAACATCGTATACTGCGCCGCCTTATAGGAGAATGTCCTTCCGATCAGAAGCGCCTCCAC
The DNA here is from genome assembly GCA_910574285.1 of Lachnospiraceae bacterium. Classification (GTDB taxonomy): domain Bacteria; phylum Bacillota; class Clostridia; order Lachnospirales; family Lachnospiraceae; genus Sporofaciens. The sequence goes on from CAJTAL010000061.1 coordinate 3,337, forward strand.
TCTGCAGTCCACGCTCAGCGACAGCTTACCGTTTCCATAGCTAAAGTCGATCCAATCGAAAGTCATCTTCCCGGTGCCTCCTCCCGAGACGCTTAAGAGACCGTTCACCCCTGCTCCCAGCGCGATTCCAAGCGACAGAAACACATTGAAATCATTTCCCGGTTTATAACTGGATTTTGACGGATCGCTCATATTACGGACGTCCACATATCCCTCCTCCGTTGCCGGCATCACCTGCAGCATATCGGAAAATCCGCCGCTTACCGTAAGGCTTACAAACATCGGGAATCCTTCTATCGTAAAAGGCATATTGAAGGTATAGCTGGTATTGAACCCTACCGACATCCATGCTCCGACACACAGCAGATGCGACTGATAATCTATCTCCGCGTTATATAACGCGAGCTGTACGGACACCGAGAAGTTCACCGCCAGAGCCGACTTCTTCAGATTCTGCCGTCCGGCAATCTTCTGCTCCTCCGTCGCTTTCGGCGACACCATCTGCAGCCCGTTCTTCCAGAGATTCGCATAGCCTGCCCACCCGGTGGGCTGCAAACCACTGTCCTTCTTGAGGAAATTCTTCGCGGCGCTGAAATTAAGCCCTATAGTCATATAAGTAATATTGCCGCTCTTACTGGTCGTAAGGATAGGCTTGATTCCCTTCACGCTGAACAGGAAATACATATTGCCAAACAAAGGCACGTCGCATCCCACGTCCCCGGTATCCGGTATATAAGACGCATCGTCAAATTCCGCGATGACAATGGAATATCCCGTGTTCACTTCCCCATAACTGGTCTGCTTTACTACATTTCCCTCGCCGTCATAGGTGCGGTTCACCAGCTCCACCCATATCTGATCTCCCTGTTCCGCGAGCATACCAAGAGCAGCGGACCACAGATACTCTGAACCATTGTGCTCCCCGGTAACCTGCTCCCCTTTCGGGGTTCCGTCCGAGCTTTTCAACTGGAACAAGACGTCGCTGACCTCCTGTCCCGCCGTCTCAACCGACGCCCCCAGGATACAGCCGTCTGTCTCGGTTTCCAGATAAATGACGTCGCCGTTCTGCACCGTGCCGTCATAGTCAAAATACCGCACGCCGGTTACCCGCGGACCTTCATAGTAATAGGACAGCTTCATATCCTGGCGAAGACTCGCACCCTTACTTCCGCTGATCACCACTTCCTGAACATACTCCCTGTTGTTTGCCGTAACCAACGCCGTATAGATCTCATCCGTGCGTGCTTCTACCGTAAATAAATCCGTGCTTCCGTCTTCCTTTGTCTCCCTTTCTTCTCCTTCCAGAGAGACGATTGCTCCCTGAAGGGGCGTATACTTTTCAGTCTTTGAATCCGGCTGATGCAGGATATCCCCGCCCTGCATATACACGTCCGCTATCACACTATATTCCTGCCCCGGGTCACATTTCTCAAAGGAAAGGCTTACATGATTATCCGTCAGAAGCACCGGAAACTGTACTCTATAGTAAAATCTGCTTCCGTAACAGGTTTTCGTCTGCCCCGTCGCCACATCCCGGTATGACCATCTGGCCCTGTAGCCCTCCGCCGGTTCCGCCGCAAATGCCGCCACGTCATTACTGTCATACTTTCCGTCATAATCCTCTACCGTACAGGAGTCCCCCTGCAGATCTTTGGGCTTGCCCGGGAAACTTCCATGCGAAGCCCCCGACACATTCAGAAGCAGCCTCGCATTGCGGTTCGTCACCATCGGCGTCACGGCATAATACCCGGCGGATACGACGGTACTCCATTGAGGATTCGTATAATAGAGCGGATTCGAAAGGCTCGACTCCTTGCTTGCCCCGTCGCACACCTGATACGCCGCAAAATGATAGTCTCCCATATAAGCGCCGTTCTCCGTCACACGGAACGCAAGCGTATCGCCGTGGGCATAATGAGACGAATTCCAGGTAACCGTAGCAATCTCCACACCATTATCCTTATACACCGCGCGGCAGTTAGCCATATCAATCTCCGCATTGACCGTATCCATCCCCATGGCGGCAAAATCTTGCCGAAGCACCTCCACCTGCGCCGTCTCCCTCTCGAACACAGGCCGGATCGTAAACGTATTATTCGAAATCCGGGAAGAATACTTCTGGATCAATTCCGAACTCAGGGTAAATGTCGGGCTCTCTGTCTGCTCCGAATAAAATACCTTATTATTGCCGTCCAACAGTTGATATCCTGCATAATGAGCCGTTTCATCCATCAGGTTATAGCTGATGGTATAAGTCTCGTCCCGATATGCCTTCTCTATACTGCTTCCTGACACCGACGCATCCGAAGTCAGCGTAAGCTTCAGATCTCCCGCAGGCACATTCGCCACTCCGTCCTGTGTAACCGCCTCCGGATTCAGAAGCTTAAGACCATATTCCTGCTTCACCAGAGCCACATGTCCTTTATTCCCGTCAAAATCCTGGTTATACAGATTATACCCGATATGTCCAAGCCCGCTATGCTGTTCTGCCGTAATATATATCTGATACTCCCCTGTACGCGAAACATTCGCGTTGTGGATTCCCTGCCCCGTCAGACTGACCGTATCAATACGGGCGCCATACTGATTGGAAATAATCTGCCCCAGCGCCGTCTTATTATTGTAATAATCCGTATTCGACGCATAGACATCCAGATGGTCTCCCACGATCGTTCCGACCTGATAGCTGGCGGACAGGCGGATCGCTTTGATTCCTGTGAAATCATAAGCCTGCCGGGTCTTAATCGACGCGCTTCTGTTACTTCCGTCGCCGATGCCCGTATCAAAGCTGAGTTCATAACGCTCCCCGTTATCTTTTTCGGAAAACGTAATATCCCCTACTACAGAACCTCCTTTTTCAAACTCCGTCATAGGGATATCCACCAGCTCCCTGGACGTCTTAAAAGCCGCTCCCTTCGCTGTCGTCTTATAACTTATTTCCTCTTCGGACTGTGCCGCCCGAAGGGTGAATGATTTCTCTTCCTGCATCTTTGAGGCTATCAGCGGAATATGGACCCGCTGTCTGGATACCCCCGGGGAAAATGTAAGCTGCGTACTCTTCAGGATGTAATCCTCTCCGTTCACCGCCGTGTCATCCTCCGCCTCCAGTGTATAGGCGCTGTAACCCGCCGTGTTCCCGGTCCGTCTCACCAGCACCGTCACATAACCATCCGTAACCTCCGCCGAATCTTCTACAATAGATATCTCCGCTTCTTCTGTCTGCCGGGTCTCCACAAGCGTGACCGACGTACTGGTATTCTCTCCCGTCTCCAGCCCTTCCTCACACTCAAGTACCATAAGCTGCAGCTCTTTATTCCCCACTGCTTTCTCCGGAACTCCGGCGCGGATGCGGATCTCCTTTTCCTGTTCTCCTGTCTCAAACTCCAGATCGAATACTGCCGACGCGGTTTCCCGAATCTCTTCCTTATCCTTGTCTTTCAGCTCGGCTGCCGCATCTTCCTGCCCGTCCGCATCCTTCATGACATTCGTTCCCGGATACACATCATAGGTAACGCCGCTTCCGTCAAGGATTCTGTTCGCCTGCCCAAAAACAGTCTCCCCGTCCGCCAGAATCTCATAATCCTCCCCATATCCGGCCGTCAGATCTAAGACCGCCAGCGTCACCTTCTGCTTAGCTTCTGTATTTCCCTGGCGGAAGAGATGATAAACCAGTTCTTCTCCCATGTTGACGGATACCCCGTTCAGAGGAAATGTTACGGCGCCCGACTCATATGTATCCGCCTGTTCGCTCTTTAACCATTTCTCCTCCTGCTCCTCAAGATTATACGGCAGTACTTCATTATAGACTCTTTCTGCCCTTGCAGGAATCGCCGGAAGAGCGCACGCGAACATGACTGCTGCCAGACTGCCTGCCAAAAGACGTTGTGCAAACTTTTTCATCATTCTTCCCACCTTCTTTATGATAACTTCTATCCTCTGAATCCGATTAACTCCGCAGAATATCCCGGGCCTTTTTTCTTCGCATAACCACCGGAACGACTCCCGCCGCCGCGATCAAAACCAACGGCAGGCAGGATACCGGATCGCCGGTATCGGCGGCTTTCCTCTGTCCGTTTTCTTTGGCGCCTTTTGCAGAATCCGCGCTGAGATCTTTAAAATACGGTTTATCCGGAACCATCGTACCGTCCGCATCCGAACCGCCGCCGGAGGGCTGATCCGGATCGTCCGCCCCCGAACCGCCGGGCGGATCTGTCGTACCAGGGTTATCCTCCGGCGGACCTCCTGGTTCCTTCTGGTCCCTCATATCTACATTTTCCACTATTCCGTCCAGGATTCGGTAGTTCTGTCCCGCCGTCCCGGCAAACACCGCCTTAAAATCATAGATCTGCTCCTCCGGCACGGTAATTACTTCGGAAAATCCCCATATCCCGTTATCCGCCGTAATCTGAATCCCTTCCGCCGCAATACTCCATTCTTCCGTTCCATGGACCCGCATATAGATCGTCACGGTTCCTGCCGGCCAGTCAAACACATCCGGCAGACTCCCGACAAGCGTTACCTCTTTCTTGCTGACATCTTTCTTATATACCGACAGATGAATCGACGCCTCTGCCTGGGTAATCGTCAGCACGCTTCTTCCTGCCGCCCGAAGATAATGCTCTGTCTCCGGCAAATACGCAAGTACCGTATAGGTACCGACGCCGGTCGGCGCCTCCTTTAATACCCGTCCGTCCGCCTGATCCACATACACATATACGACGGGCAGTTTTTCACCGACCGGTCTGTCCAGTGAAACCGGCGATGCCTGAATGCTCTGGGGCTTACCGTCGTAGACCACGGTCTTATCTTCCATGGAAAGCGTAACCGGAGCTTTCGTCACACGGATACACAGTACCGATACCGCCCCGTTATAACTGTCGTCGCCCCGTTTTACCGCCATGACAAAGGCCGTTCCCACATCCAGGATCTCTACCGTTCCTTCCGAAGTTACGGTAACCGCCCCCTGTGTGCCCATATGTTCCATAAGCCGATACGTAACCGCCCCGCTTCCCGGCGCTTCCGCCTCGTTAACCTGAATCCCGAACGCATCGCTGCCATAGGGCATCTGCATCAGATGCGTGTCAAAATCTATATGCTGGGGAAGCTTATTCATATCAATCTCTGTCAATTCACCTGGATAGACCTTGTAATTCTTCTTATCGCCCTCCGCGTATTCCGCTTTAAAATCATAGACTCCGTCCGGTCCCACATGAACTTTCGCCGTAAAACCATAAGCCCCGTTCATCTCCGTAACAAGAATGTCCTCTGCCGCCGTCCGGTACTCTTCTGTCTTCTGTCCGTCTTTTGCACTTTTTCGCATCAGAATCTTAACGGTTCCCGTCGGATTATCGAAGACTCCCTGCAGCTTTCCATGAATCGTCACGATATTATCCGCCTGATTCTTATCAATCGCCGTCACCCGCAGGCTGATTGCCGCAGGCGCTTTCTCTACCGTCACGTTATAAATCTCGGATACTTCCCTGTAATTGCCTGTATTCGGAAGCGCCGTCACTCTGCAGTAATATTTCCCCGCATCCGTCACCCCGGTACCTGCCAGCCCTCCGGCGCCATCGGCATTCCCGACGCCACCGGTATCTACGATACTGCTGCCGCCGCTGCCCGGCGCCGGCTGCGTACAGGCCGCGTCCATGAAATATTCATAACGTACCTCGCCTGCAGGCGCCGGCATATCCTCTACACCTTTGAGCCATACCTCATCCAACGCCGCGGGCTGTCCGTCGTAAACTTTTGTCTTATCGCTGCCCATGATCTCCGGCTCGGCAGGAAGTACCGTCAGCGTCGCCGCGGCTTCTGCCGGCTGATAATTCACCGCGGCTTCCGCATCCGGCGTAAATCTGACGCTGATCTCATAAGTTCCGGCGTCCATCCTCTCCGTACAGATCTCTCCTTCCGGCTGAAAGGCGCCTTTTAATTCCTCCGACTTTACACCCGCTGCCTTTCCTTCTGCCTTCGCCGCATTTCCCATCTCACCGTAAGTAATATCACTTACTTTTACATCAGAGAGTGTCGGAACTACTTTCTCTATGGTCAGCTTCTGAACCCCGCTCTTCGCCCCTTTATAATTATCCTGCTCTTCAAACCATGCCTGCACATAGTAGTCGCCGGCATTCACAGGCGGCTCGATCTCCTCAGTCGCCCCGGGATCACTAAAATAATGATATCGTACAGACGAAGCGGTCTTTGCCGTAATATCTTCCCCCGCCTTTGTCCGGATCACAAGTCCCTGTACCGTCCCCCGAACCGTCGGTTTCCGTCCGCTGTAGGTCATGGTCCGGTCAGGTATCTCAACCTCTACATCCGCCTTGCGGATCACAAGGACCGCCCTGTCGCTCATGGCCGCCTTATAATCGCCTTCGTTCCCTTTTACCGCCCAGCCGTAATAGATTCCCGCCTCGGTAGGATTTCGGATAAATTCTGTTTTCTTAAGGGTAGCAGACGGACGGTAGACAATGGTCGTATCCGCCGTTACACTCTCGTCTCCCACTCCGGTGATCACCGGCGAATCCAAGAGAACAGGTTCTCCGGTATACACCGCCTGTTTCCCCCGGATTTCTACCGTACAGACTGCCTGCTCTATCGTAAGTGTCACCGGGGACGTCTGCCCTTCCTCCGATGACGCGGCTCCGTAGTTCCCGTCTGCCGCCACAGCCGCCGTCACATTGTAGATTCCCGAATGTACCGGGGCGTCCGGACTGTTGATCCGACCGGCATCGGCCGCGCCGGCTTGTACTTCAGCTTTCTTATCAACGGGCACGCTGCCGGCGTAGGTATACTGATAGCTTACCGCCCCCGTCACCTCTGTTCCGTTGGGAATCCCGCCGTCCACAACCGCAGGCTCCAGTGTCTGAGGCTGCCCGTCGTAAGTTACCGTTCTGTCCTCGATGGTAATCTTCGGCTTCGCCTGACCGATCACCATCTTACATTCACCTGCATATTCCTCCAGATTCCGGGTTGCAGGAACCCTGACCTTCATCGTATATTCTCCCGCATCCGCCGGCGGAATCACTCCGTCGTAATCTTCGCCCAGATAAGAAGTCCCCGCATAATGAATCTCTGAGATATCCGTTATATCTCCTGCCGTCACGTCTCCCACAGCGCCCCTTTTCACACGGTATGTCTGGGGGAAAGCGTTATAAATCAGAGAAGCCTCCTCGATAGACACAGGCTGCGCCGCTTTTGCAACCTGACAGTGGTAGGTCACATAGTAATGCGTTTCACTCCCTCCGACCTCCCCAACAGCCACATAAGCCGTCGCCGATGCCGTTCCTGCGTTCTTCGGTGTGATTGTAATATCTTCGCCCGCAGTGTTAAATTCTGTAACATCATTTACCTTTGGAATCTGCCATTTGACATCTGTAATAACCGCATCCGCAGGCAGACTGTCTCCGAGCGTTTCTCTAAGTGTCGTCTCAACATTCTCCTTGCATCTTCCTCCGCCATATACCAGATTCTCCACACTCTTCTCTATCGCGGCGGAATCCGTATTCACACTTAATGTATCTTCTGCAATTGTATAATTATCTATGTCATTGCCGTTACCATCGGTTATCGGCGTATAGGACGCCGTTATTTCAACCTGACCTCCCGCAGGCAGCATACCATTCTGTCCGTAGACGGCAGACGCATAATATCTGCCAGTCCCTTCCTCTTTCATGAACCGACCTATATCAATTTTCTTCGTCTCAGTTACATCTTCCCAAGAGAGCTGCACCGTCCCCTGGGGTCCCTCCGCAACCCCATTCGTGGCATAGACCCGATACTCTCCTGCTCCTGCCGCCCCTGTCAATGCACTGAACGGCACCTGAAGAAGCCCCGCTGCTCTCTGGTTAATCGTAATCACAGAAGCTTCGGCTGCCTTCGCATAATTATAATTTCCCTGGGCCGCCGCCGAAGCCAGCACATAGTATACGCCCCTGTCCTTCGGCGGACCAGGCAGCTTACTGTCTCTGTCGCATGCCTCTCTGGAATAATATTCATATGTAATCTTCTGTCCGGTATCCTTCCCATCGATCCCTGCCGCATATGCTCCTTCCATCACCACAGGTTCTCCGTCGTAGGTTACTGTCTTATCATTTCCTTTATGGATTACCGGAACCGCCGGATCAACCGATACCATCGCTTTTCCTTCTGCGTCTGTATAGTTGGCTGCATATCTTTCGTCAGGCGTAAATTTTACATCCGCCTTATTAGCTCCTGCATTTAACTTTTGATTTCCGTCTTTCCATGTAAATGTACCGCCAAGCTTAGACTTACTCACTCCTTCCGCCGTTCCCGTCAGCTTTGATTCGGACAATGAATCCCCATACGTGATCTTCGTTCCTCTCACATTCGAAAGCGTCGGCACAGCCTTCTCGATTGTCAGTATCGCCGGCCTGCTTTCCGCCGAGACATAATGAGCGTCCTGACGCATCGTCGCAACGACGTAATAAATTCCGGCGTCAATCGGAGGTCCGTCTATCTCTTCCTGCAGCCCCCATTGCGTCACGTCTCCCAACGCCCTGTAATACTGGTATGTAATCGTACCGGTAGGCGCCGGATGCCCCTCCGGGTACTTGACTTCTGCCGGATCAATGGCCACGTTCCGGTTATTATAAGTCACCGTCTTGTCCTTAAGGATCACCTCTGCCTTCAGCATCACATGGAGCTGCATCCAGAAATAAGTCTGACCAAGCTTCTGCGAGATATCATATTGATCCGCTGAATACAGCGCCTCGACCGGGAAGGTTCCCGCCACCTGATTCTGGCTCTCGCACATACGATACTCATAGTGCGAAAACAAATATGAGCCTTTATACTTTGAATTCGGCGTATAATCGAAGGTGATCACATCTCCGATATTCGCCGCTTTGTTCTTCCGAAAACTTCCGATCACCTCTGTCTTACCATTTTCCACTACCTGAAGCTCAAAAGAATCCGAATCCTTCCCACTCGTGACCGGAGTCACCTTCACATTAGTATCCTCCGGGACGGTCTGCGAGATATCCACCGTGACCTTCCTCTGCTCGAAGACCGGTTCCACATAGATATCCCCCAGGCTCTTAACGGATTTGCCATATTCCAGAGACTGAATCAGCCCGGCGTCCAGAGTAAAGCTGGATTCCGTCTCGCCGCCCTCCAGCTTCTTTGTATAGAGAAGATTCTTCCGATCCTTATCACTGTAAAACCGGTATCCCTTTAAGCTGCAGTTCCCTGCGTCCGCCAATGTATACTGCACCGTCACACGCTCGTCCCTGTAGATATCCCCGGATTGCCCGGGATCATAAGATTTGCCGTCCTCCAGGCGCATCTTAAGATTGGTAAACGCGACGTACTCCTTCTGCGATCCGTCCTCCAGCACCTGCTTCGGATAATCCGGCTGAAGGAGCGTAATTCTATGTTTCTTTAAGATCAGCGTAAGCCCTCCCTGGAATTCCCCGGATTGGGTTTCATTATCGAAGGTAAGCTGCGCATTATGCCACTGCCACTCATGAGCCAGGCCATAGAACACATAGTGTCCCCCGTACCGCGGACTGATGGTCGTACTCCGGGCGTAGTAATCTTTCGAATACACATTATTCGTTATCTTAACAACCAGATTCCGAAAATACCAATACGTGCCGTTCCCGCCGATGGCGCTGCTGTTAATATCGTCTATGTCCATCCTGTGGTAATATTTATAGGGATTCGTGTTCACATAGAGAAGAAATTTATCATTGCTCGTCTGCCTCGAACACATATATGTCTCTATCTTATCCACATCCGTCATCTCATAGGTAGAGCCGCTTCTGTATGTAACCCCGATATTATTCCGGTCTGTAAATGAATTCGAGAACCAGAGTTCATACTCCGATTTCTTATCATTCAACGGCTTCATCCCCGAATCATTATTCGTCTTCTCCACGCACACGAATGTCTCAAGATCCACATTCACCCTTCCCCGGATCTTTCCTATATCCGCCGCCTCCGTCTGGGTGATACTTAAGAACATTCCCGCCACAGCAGCACATACCAACAGTACACTATACAGCCTCTTCATATCATCTTCCCTTCTCGCTAATAAAATGCATCCTTATCCAAATACCGAACAACTTCAGTTGGAAATCAAACGAATGGATTTATGGTTCAATAATATTGAAATATAATGGAAATTCTGCAAGATTATCAGTCAGCAGACTGACGATATCAACCTTTCCCTCAGCGGATTCTATACAGGCGTCCATAAGCTGCTGATTATTCTGAGCTATTCCCACGATACCTGCTTTCTTCGTCTTGATTACAGCATCGGGAGCGTCGCTCCAATCCTCCTTCGAATAGAGCAGGACGCCGCAATTTAGCCTGAGCAGATATTTCTCTTTCTCGTCCGTAACTTCAAGATTGATGACAAGATCTTCGTTTTCAAGCTGCTTTTCATCAAGACAGATTCCAAGATAATCGATCATAGTCTCGGTACTCATACCAAGCGCGGTAGCTCCTGTTTCTCCCGTGCCAGTATCGGGATAAGCGCCTGTTCCGTTTCTTAATTCGTATGCGCCCGTAAGATAAGCGTTTCTCCACGCACCGCTTTCTGCCTGATAGCCCAGTTGTTCCAGTGCGTCGGCGCAGAGATTCCGTGCGTCTTTATTTTCAGGATCAGCAAATACGAGTGTATTGGTTATCTGCGCTACCCATTGATATTCGCCGTTTTCATAATCTTCTTTCGCCATCTCTAGGACTTTATCCGTATCGCCCAGGTATTCAACAAGCTTTTTAGAATACTCCGTCGGCTGTAATTCCTCCAGATGGATCGGATTCGCATCATACCAGCCCATATATTTCTGGTAGACAGCCTTTACATTATGCTTGAGCGTACCGTAATACTGGCGCGTGTACCAGATCTTGTTAAGATTCTCAGGAAGTTCAATCATATCGGCAATCTCGGCCGATGTATATCCCTGGTTAATATACATAAGCGTCTGGCAAAAGATGTATTTATATACTGCGGCAGTATTTGTCATATACTCATTGATGACATCGTTCCCCCAGTGCGGCCAGTTGTGCGACTGCATAATAATCTCGGCTTCTTTGCCGAAAAGCTCCTTCGCTTCCATAATATACTGCGCCCAGGCATTTCCGTCTCGGACTTCGGCGCCCCTGAGCGTATAGAGATTGTGCATTGTCCCGGTACAGTTTTCTGCCATCCAAAGTGTTTTGTATTCCGGAAGATATGTATTCATCTCAGAAGGGGATTCGGTACCGGGCGTAAGCTGGAACTCAAGATCAACACCGTCAACCGTCGTTCTTAAAACATGGTCTTTTACAATATATGTCGGCGCCAGATACGATTTTGTACCGTTTGACGGTGTAAGACCGATTCCCACAGACAGACTGCCCTTTTCCCCCTTCTCCAGAAGCGAACCGTACTGAAAATTGGATCTGCGTTTCATAGCGCTGCCTGCGAACACATTCTCTTCCATGACTGCCTTTTCAAAACCGTCCGGTACAATTACAAGGGTTTTACCTGACGCTGCCTGTTCTTCAAGGCTTAGTTCCGGGTCTGCAAGATCTTCCTGCGATACAAGCCCGCCTATACCGCCGTAATGGTCGACATGTGCATGGCTGATGACGACTGCAGAAATACGGGCTTCGCCAAATTCCTGCTCAAGCAGTTCAAGACCGGCCTTTGCAGTCTCAGTACTCGTCGTACAGTCAAAGACTATCCAGCCGTTTTCACTGCGCACAAATGTCACGTTAGCCAGATCATAACCCCTCACCTGATATATGCCGTCAACCACCTCAAACAGACCGTATAAAGCATTAAGCTCTGTATTGCGCCAGAGACTTGGGTTCGCGGTATCGGGAGCGTCTGTATCACGGACAAAATCATAGTCGTCCTGGCTCCATGCCACCGTACCGTTTTCTGTCTTGATCACAAGTTTATCCGGGGCCGTAATAAGACCTTTTTCTGCAAATTCAAGCTCCTGCTCATCAGAAAAATCGAGCTCTTCATACACTGAATCATTGATCTCTTTCGTGTATTCCGACGCTGCCTTGATGTCTGCAGAAGTTGCCGTGCCTGCAGCTTTCTGCTGGCAGCCGCACATAACCAATGATACCGCCATTGATGCAGACAGTATTCTGCAGATAGCTGATTTATTTGATTTTTCCATTTTCATATGCCTCCTCCCTTCACCAATCCCTTCATCATTTTTCAGACACGATAGTTAAAGATAGTTAAATATTAATAAATTTTAAAAGGTAAACAATATTTTTGGCAAAAACGTCAATTTTCTGGCAAGAACATCATGAAATTTTTAAGAAAACTGCCTGCTTTGTGCTATAATTATATGGGATTTTTGTATAGATTGAGGTGAAGTCAATTTTGAAGATAGCTTTAGTGGATGACGAACAGAAGTGCCTGGACGAAATAAAACTGCTCTGCGGCAGCTTTGAAGAGGACACCGGATATCCTGTGGAGACTGTACTCTTCGACAGCGGAGAGACATTCCTCGCAGCGTTTGAAGCCGGCTGTTTTGACCTTGTGTTCATGGATATCTATATGGATGGCATGGACGGAGTTACCGCCGCGCTGGAAATGCGCAGGAAGGACAACGGCTGCCTCCTTGTATTTCTGACCTCCAGCATGGAATTTATGCCGGACGCTTTTTCCTGCCATGCCTTTGAATATGTCACCAAGCCCTTTTCTAAAGAACGCATCTTCGACGTGCTGTCGGACGCCGTGAAGATCCTGCCGCAGGAACAGAAATACATGGAACTCACAGCCGACCGCAAATCCATCCGCATATTCTTTGGCGAGATCGTCTCCGCCGTCACGGACGCGCACTACCTTGATATAACGCTTACAGACGGAAAGAAACTGCGCTGCCGCATGACCATGCCGGAATTTCTGGAAAAAACAAACGGCGATTCCCGCTTCATACCTGTCAACAAAGGAATTGCCGCGAACGCCGAGTACATCCTCGAATTTGAAATGGGCTGCTGCACCATGGAAAACGGCGCAAAATTCCCGGTACGTGTACGCGACAGCGCTAAAGTCGAGCAGATGGTACGGGATTATCATTTTGAGAAAATACGCGGACGGCAGTCACACTCTGCCGGAAGTTCTGCACCGGGCGATTCTGCCGGAAAGCGGCGCAGAAAGGAGGAGTAACCATGGATATGAACAAATTCTTGTCGGCGCTGCTGCAATTCCTGATTCTCCTGCCCGGCGCGGTATCCTGCTACCTTCCGGCAAAAAACCGGATGAAATATTCCCCGGCAAAGACTGCCGTTCTATGTCTGGCAGTAATCCTGCCTTATTCCGTTGCCGCGGCCTCGCTTTGCACGCTCTTTTCCGTTGGCGTAAATCTACTCCTGCTCCCGTCCCTCGTGTTGTTCTTTTTCATTTACCGGCGTACGGTGGATCTGGCGCTTTCCTGCACCCTCGCCATCTATGTGGGCGTCTGCGCCATAGAGACCTTTCCGGTACAGTTCTCCTATTCTTTTGACGCCATCCTGCACCCGGAATCAGGAGCGGCGGGTTTTTCCCCGGAAGCGGCGCTTTTCCGGCTCGGGCTCTCCGCTCTGCTGCTTGCGGCTTTCGTCTACCCTGCCACCCACCATTTCCCGTGGACGGTGGACAGGCTTAACTTTCCAAAGATATGGTATTCCACGGTGGCTCTGTCCTCCGTATTTCTCATCCTCAATGTGCTCGCCGTGCCTCTGTCCTACAGCACCCTCCATGCAGGGCGGATGCAGTGGCTCTTTCCACTATTTGAAGCAGGCTCGTTCACGGTGCTTGTGGCGATCTACACGCTCTTTTACAGGAGTACGAACATCATACTGGAACACGCAGAACTTCGGGAACGGACGCGGATCTTTGAAATGCAGTCGCGCCAGTACCGCGCCCTGCAGGAACATATGCGCCAGACCGCAAGGCTGCGCCATGACTTCCGCCATTCCGTCCGCCTGCTTGCCTCCCTTGCGGAAAAAGGCGACACCGACAGCATCCGGGCACACCTTGCAGAGTATGAATCCAGCCTCCTGGAGAATGTGCCGTTGAATTACTGTGCCAATGCCGTACTGAACGCCCTGTTCGGCTACTACCATGAGATGGCAGTCTCTGCCGGAATCCGTACGGACTGGCATATCGACCTGCCGGATCCTCTCCCCTTTTTAGAACTCGATATGGCGGCGCTTTTCGGAAACCTCATCGAGAATGCCATCGCCGGATGTGAGACTGCCCGTCCGAGAGCGCGTTACTTCTGCCTTACCACGGAAGTCCGCCATGGAAACAGGCTGTATATTGTCTCCACCAACAGCTTTGACGGAAATGTCAGGATAAACAGGGACGGATACCGCTCCACCAAACACAACGGAACCGGAATCGGCCTCACCTCCATTATGGCCGTCTCGGAAAAGTACGGCGGCTCCGCAAAAGTCTCAAACAGTGATACGGAATTCTTCGTGGATGTGGCGCTGAAGATATAAGGACGGGAAATGCTTTACAAACGCTTTTGCGTGTGATATTTTGGTAATATCAAGAAAGAAGAGGTGATATTATGGCTCAAATCAGTTTGCGCATAGAGGATGATGTAAAGAAAAAGGCAGAACAGGCTTGTGCTGATATTGGTATGTCTTTATCAACAGCTATAATTATTTATTTGAAAAAATTAGGCAGAGAGAAGCGCATACCATTTGAAGTATCTGTTGATCCGTTTTATTCGCAGGAAAATATGACCAGACTCAAGGAGTCTGTGGCACAAATGGAAGCCACAGGTGGTAAATAGCCAAAAAGGAGACGAACGATGAGCAGAACATTATATGTATCAGACTTGGACGGCACACTATTAAATAAGCAGGATCGGATTAATCCAGAAAGCATCAGGATTATCAATGATCTGGTGAGTAAGGGTATGCTTTTCACCTACGCGACGGCAAGATCATTCTCTTCTGCTTCTGTCGTAACGCGGGGATTATCAACCGACATCCCGGTAATCGTATATAACGGGGCATTCATTCTCCATCCGGCTACCGGCGAGATATTGTCCAGGGAAGGTTTTCAGAAAGAAGAGATGAAAGAGATCATAGAAGTAATGGACAGATTCGATATCAGTCCCCTGGTCTATTCCTTTGTAGAAGATGTCGAAAAAGTGTCCTGGATCGTGTCAAGGGAAAACGAGGGAATCCAAAGATATCTAAATCTCAGAAAAGGAGACCGAAGGCTCCGTCCTGTCTCATCCAGGGAGGAATTGTATCAGGGCGATATGTTTTACTTTACCTGTATCGGAGAAAAGGATGCATTACAGCCGGTATATGATATCCTGGCACGGGACGGCAGATTCCGCTGTACAATCCAGCAGGAACTCTACAGGCCGGAATACTGGTGTGAGATCATGCCTGCCAGGGCAACAAAAGCAGAGGCAATCCGGAAACTTAAGGAAATCCGGCGCTGCGACCGTGTGATATCCTTCGGAGACGCGATTAACGATATCCCTATGTTCGAAATATCAGATGAATGCTATGCGGTAGAAAACGCCGTCGATGAACTGAAAAAGATCGCAGATAAAGTGATTGAAAGCAATGAAGACGACGGAGTCGCGAAATGGCTCCTTCAATTTGCTTGTCCATAAATCTCTACCCCTGTCTGCCCTATTTCTTTATCTATACTCAAACCCCTCTATGAGACACATCAAATATAAAATCAATATCACTTTTTCTGGTTGCTGTTCCTTTACCATAAGATCCAAACAAAACAGCCCCAAAATCCTGAAGCAATCACTGTTTTTGAAGAAAATATCAAAAAACTGCCAGGAAATTTATATTTATGCAACATCTGTACAAATATAAATCTTCTGACAGTCTCTCTTATATCTTAATTCAATCAGCTTTCATCCCATTAAGACAATCTCATAGGATTGATCTTAACGCCAGGTCCCATCGTGGAGCTAAGCGTCACGCTCTTTAAGAACTGACCCTTTACTGCCGCCGGCCTTGCCTTAATGATTGCTTCAATAAGCGTCTGGAAGTTGTCCGTAATCTGTTCTTCGGTAAAGGATGCTTTACCCAACGGCACATGGATAATATTTGCTCTGTCAAGTCTGTACTCAATCTTACCGGCTTTGATATCCTGGATTGCCTTTGCAACGTCCATAGTTACCGTACCGGCCTTCGGGTTCGGCATAAGTCCTTTTGGTCCAAGAATACGTCCAAGACGTCCGACGATACCCATCATATCCGGTGTAGCAACTACTACGTCGAATTCAAACCAGTTCTCATTCTGAATCTTCGGAATCAGCTCGTCTCCTCCAACATAATCCGCACCGGCTGCCTTAGCCTCTTCAGCCTTGGCATCCTTTGCAAATACAAGGATACGAACCTTCTTGCCTGTTCCGTGCGGAAGTACAACCGCACCACGGATCTGCTGATCAGCGTGACGTCCGTCACATCCGGTTCTGATATGAGCCTCGATTGTCTCATCGAATTTTGCAACTGCAGTCTTTTTTACTAATGACACCGCGTCAGCCACATCATAGAGCGTTCCTCTGTTGACAGCTTTCGCAGCTTCTACATATTTCTTTCCTCTTTTCATCTAAATAACCTCCTTGTGGTATTGCCGGGATAACCCTCCCACTTACTCGTTTTACAATTTCTGCTCAAAAGTACCTCGCTAAGTGCTCTATGCTTCTACTTTTACGCCCATGCTACGGCAGGTTCCGGCTATCATGCTCATTGCCGCTTCTACCGTCGCTGCATTCAGGTCAGGCATCTTTGTCTCTGCGATCTCTCTTATCTGAGCCTGGGTGATCGTAGCTACCTTATTCTTATTCGGAACACCTGAGCCGGATTTAATATTGCATGCTTTCTTAATCAGAACAGCAGCCGGCGGCGTCTTGGTGATAAAGCTGAAACTTCTGTCATTGTAAACGGTGATAACTACAGGAATAACCAGATCTCCCTGATCTGCCGTCCTTGCATTGAACTGCTTTGTAAATTCAACGATATTCACACCATGCTGTCCAAGCGCAGGTCCAACCGGTGGTGCCGGCGTTGCTTTTCCTGCCGGAATCTGTAACTTGATATAACCTTCTACTTTTTTTGCCATTTTCATTACCTCCTTGTGGTATTGCCGGGGAGTCATACCCCTCCCACTGATTTTGATTCTCTCTTACATCTTCTTAACATCTGCGAAACTAATCTCAACCGGCGTCTCTCGGCCAAACAGTTCAACATTGATTGTAAGACTTTGTTTCTGCAAGTTCACGGCCTGAATTACGCCGACGGTATCTGCCCATGCCCCGGCGATAACCTGAATCATATCGCCTTCCGCAAAATCCACCACCACATTCTCACGCTTGATCCCAAGCGGCGCCATCTCAACGTCTGTGAGCGGAACCGGCTTCGAACCAGGCCCTACAAATCCCGTAACGCCCCTGGTATTACGAACAACATACCACGTATCGTCATTCATAATCATATGAATCAATACGTATCCAGGAAACATCTTTTTCTGTGCCGCTTTCTGAACGCCGTTCTTTAACTCGACGACATCCTGCATCGGAACACGAACCTCCAGGATCTGCTCTTCTAAATGCCTGTTCTCTATCGTCTTATCAATGTTGGCCTTTACCTTGTTCTCATACCCGGAATAGGTATGCACTACATACCATTTTGCTTCTGACATAAACTCACCTTTCCCGCCTGCAGACCATCAACGTTACCTGACCAGTAGATCCACTCCATACTGAGCCGCGAAATCAACCATCGCAATAATCACTCCTAACACTACGGATACAAAAACAACCGCTCCCGTCTGCTTCGCCACTGTCTTCTTATCTGTCCATATGATCTTCTTGAACTCGCTGCTGACACCTTTGAACCAGCTCTGCTTCTGTGTCTTCTGTGCCTTCTCGCTCATGACAACCACTCCTTTACAGCGACTATTTTGTTTCCTTGTGCAATGTGTGAGATTTGCAGAATCTGCAGTACTTCTTTGTCTCCATGCGCTCAGGATGTGTTTTCTTATCCTTCGTCATGTTGTAATTACGCTGCTTGCATTCTGTACATTCCAATGTGATTCTTGTACGCACAACTTCCACCTCGCTTTATATTTCTTCATTGACGTGTTACCTGGCAGCTTGCGAGGCTGCCCTTTTTAGGCATAAAAAAAAGACCTTCTTCCATTCGCTCAAATAGCGTACCATATCCCACCCCAAAAAGCAAGTCTTTCTTTTGTTTTTCCAATGTTTTTCCGCGTTTTTAGTAACAGTTCAGATACCCCTTAAATAAAAACATGGATAATACACCAGTCATTCAATGACTGGTGTGCCATTTATAAGGGCCTTGATACTCTCAAAAATATTT
>CAJTAL010000062.1 GCA_910574285.1 Lachnospiraceae bacterium
GTCCAAAGTTTATGTCCATTTTTCTCTAATTTCTTTTCCTGCACGATATTCAGTTGTCAATCTTTGGTTAGAATCTCATTCATTGAGATTCCGAGAAGTTATATCCCTTTTCAAAATCCTGCTTACTAACACTTTTCTCTTGACTTTTTACCCTCTCTATATGTATTGCGGCAATCTGCTCTATATAAATTGCCTCTTATTCTCATCATACTCGTATCCTATGTCTTCCAGCTTACCGGTAAGCTCTTTTTTCTCTATATCCATATCTTCGCAAAGTGCATCCAAAGTAGGATAATAATCCCGAAGCTTTGTATTAACGACGCTCAATAGAAGCGCCGGATCTTTTGGCAATCCTGTCTGCATATGATTCTCCTCCTGAAATGAGTTTGAATATTTCTGTAAAATCCGTTCTTCCGTAACCACAATATCCGGGCAGATGTCATGCTCTTCATACGGAATCTCCGGAAAGACCTGGAACTCAAAAGCCAGCGCCGCCTTGCGGATCTTTGGATTCTTTGCCAGATAACGGTCATAATACCCGCCGCCGTAGCCGATCCGGTGGCAATACACATCGAATCCAACACCCGGGATAATCATCAGGATGCCGCATTCATTCTCTGCCGGCAGATCATTATAATGCATTGCCGGACAATCTGCCGGTTCCGGAATCCCGTAGAATCCCGAACTCAGCTCATCCATGTTCCCGATACGGCAAAAATGCATGGCTTTCCCCACTACCTTCGGAACCCATACATTCTTTCCCCTCTCAAAAGCCGTTTCTATAATCTCCTGTGTCCGGACTTCCCGATTATAAGCGGCATATGTATAGATATTCTTTGCCTCCTGAAACCAGGGGTGCGCGGTTACAATGGCCGTGACGGCAGCGCTTTTCTCCTTCCACAGCTCTTCTTTCAGCTCCTGTCTTTTCTGCCGGATCTTCTGTCTAATTTCCCTTTTTGTTTCCAAATTTTTCCCCCAGATTCGTAATGCTTCCGTCCGCCTCCCGGATCGAAATCTGATCCAACTGGCTCCGCAGATTCTGCCGGAACGCATCGACATACTCTCTTCTTAATATCTGCTGTTCCTTCTTCTCTGCCTCCGTAAGGCCTTCCGCTTTTGACTTGTGATATAATTCATTAATTCTTACAATCTTTTGCTCATCCATGCTCCTTCATCCCTCCAGCAATCATCTCATCTTTCCGCTCTGAATATCCATCTTCCAGGCTGCTATCATAAACACTTGTCACTCATTACCGCTTATTTGCCAGCCATCTGCTCTTCCTGCTTTCACATATTTACTCTGCGTCCTATGCTAAAAATCATATTCTTTATCTTACACTATCTTCCCTGAGAAGTCTACTTGTATTTACGCAGATTGAATCAGAGCGGCTTTAAGATAGGCATCCCTTGATTCAATCTGCGTTTACCGGCTGGTATATAAAGACAGTCCGTCAACTGGAATAGTTTTCCAGAAATCCATACAACTCCTTCGCATCCTCCATATATTTCCCATTCCGTATCTCTTCCTGCATCTCGGAAGGAAGTCCGTCGCACTTAATATCCGTATACTCATAAGGCGTCTTTTTATCGCTCAGATACACAACTACATATCCGTTTACTTCCATCAGATAATAGCAGTCTTCTTTCAGTGCCTGGCCGTCAGCCGCGACCGCAGTAGGCTCCTGCGCCGTTATCACCGGTTCCTGAGGTTCCGGTTTTGTTTCTTCGGCGACCTTCATCTCGGCGCGTTCTTTGGCATGCTGATAACTTAACTGATACGCGCCTGTGACCAGCATCAGCGATACGATCATAACTGCAAAAAAACCGATACCATACTTCAATCTCATAAGGACAACTCCTTTTTTAGTACAGTATCGGCATTTTTTCCGCTATTTATACATCGGTTTTTAACCTCTGAATAAATGTAATTTTTTGCATATTGCCGCCAAGGTTCTGCCTTTCGGTATATTCCGCATCTCATCTTCTGACACACCGCCAAGAAGCACCAGCACGACGCCATAAGTAATGACTCCTGCAAATAACGAAACGACCGTGGCAATCTTCGCTCCTGCGAATAATTCGAAGATCAGATGTACAATCACCGTTACGGCGCCCATAATTCCTGATGCACAGACTGGAATCACGAAAGTCAGTTTCCGCTCCTGCACATAACCGATCCGTTCCCGCATCGCATGTGCATTCAAGATACAGATCGTGCCGGAAAAGACAATCTTACTTATTACTACTGCATAGATATTCCATTTGAATACAACCAACATCAAGAATAGCGACAATGTATGAACCACAAGGGAGATTGCGGCATTCTTAACCGGAGTCATCATATCATCCAATCCCTGAAGCACCGAATTCGTCACGGTAGACAGACAAAAGAATACAACCGATACAGCTCCCAACTGCAGCATTAATGCCGCCATCTTGTTGTCCTCCGTATAAAAAAGAAGATCCATGATCGGTCTGGCAAGAATCAGAAAACCTACGGCGCAGGGAATGGCAATTATCATATTAAACCTGGTCACTGTCGTAATCTTATTATGTACCTGTTTCCTGTTTCCTGTCTTGACAGTCGTGACAAGACTGGGAATCAGCGAAGCGGCCAAGGCGCTGGACACAGATAAAGGCACATTCACCAGTGTATTATACTGACTGTTGAATATTCCCATAAAACTGGCATACTCAGTCTTCTGATATCCCTGTGCCGCCATAACATTATTAAAAATGGCCGTATCCAGAAAATCACTGACGTTGTACACCGTAGCGCTTAAGATAACCGGAGCAATCGTCAGAAACAAGATATGATAGATTCTCCGAAAACTCTCTTTCTTTCTGCTCCTGTCTTTCCGCATTTTTCGTTTGAAAACACTGCGGTAAACAGAGAATACAAATATCACCGTAACCAGTGCGAACGCAGCTCCCGCTACTGTACCTACCGTACCTCCGGCGGCCGCGTAAGCAGGTCCGTAAGATGCATCGCCCCTGGTCTCGCTGAGTTCTTTCCCTGCTCTTAGAAGCACATAAGCGCCTACGATAGAGGCAACCGCATTCACGATCTGCTCCAGAACCTGGGATAACGCCGTCGGCATCATCGAACCGTTTCCCTGGAAGAAGCCTCTCATTACACCCAACACGGCAACGATGAAGATACAGGGCGCAAGAACCCGCAGCGCATAGACGCTCAGATCCATCTGCATTACCGTAGACGCGATAAAATCCGCCCCCAGGAAAATCATCAGAGCGACTGCTCCGCCTGAGACAATTGCAAACATCATTGAACAGCGAAATACCTTATAAGCATTCCGATACTGGCCTACGGCCACCCTTGCGGATACTAATTTGGATACCGCAAGAGGAAGACTGTAGGAAGTAAGCATTAAGGCAATCGTGTAGATGGAAAATGCCACGCTGTAATAGCCCATACCTTCTGAACCCACGATATTGGTGAGTGGAATTCTATATACGACTCCAATAATCTTCGTGATCACTCCCGCGATTGCAAGAATAGATCCTTGAAGAAGGAAATTTTTATCTCTCTTTTTTCGTTGTCTGGCCATATACTACTCCATCTTATCGTATAATTTTTATCGTAAAATATCAAGACGCTTCATAATCTCATCCTGTTTCGTTTCCATCTCCCGGCGTTCATCCTCTTCCATATGATCGTAACCAGCCAGATGCAACACGGAATGCACGATCAGAAACGCATATTCCCGCAGAACAGAATGTCCATACTCTTCAGCCTGCGAAATTACTTTTTCCTTGGAAATGACAATATCTCCCAGAGACAGTTCGCCTGATTCCGGATTAAAATATCCCTCATTCTCCTCCAGGAATCCGAATTCTCCCGACATGGGATACTCAACCATAGGAAAAGAAAGAACGTCGGTTGCCCGTTCGATTCCTCTGAACTGTGTATTCATCTCTCGGATCTGGGCATCCATCGTAAGCAGAAGGCTTACTTCCGCTTCATACGGGCACCCCGTCAGGTCAAGCGCAGTCTCAATCACCTCTTCGGCAATCTCCCGGCATGGAAGAGGCAGTGTCAGTTCACCCTCTTCTTCAAAATACAATGTCATCTCTTTCTCCTCTTATTCCTCTCCTGATTCTTTCTGCTGCTGCGGCTCTCATATTCTTCATACGCCTTTACGATCTTCTGAACCAGCGGATGGCGTACGACATCTTTACTCGTCAGGTTACAGACCGCAATATCGTCTATATTCTTGAGGACAGATACGGCGATGTCCAGTCCTGATACCTGGCCGGGAGCCAGATCCTTCTGCGTCGTATCTCCCGTAACGGCCACCTTTGAACCGAACCCAATTCTCGTCAGGAACATCTTCATCTGCGCCGGAGTCGTATTCTGTGCTTCGTCAAGGATGATAAACGCGTTATCCAGGGTGCGTCCTCTCATATAAGCAAGAGGAGCCACCTCGATCAGCCCTTTTTCCAGATTCTTAAGGAAACTCTCGGCTCCCATGATCTGATACAAGGCGTCGTACAACGGACGAAGATAAGGGTCGACCTTACTTTGCAGATCTCCCGGAAGAAAGCCCAGCTTCTCCCCTGCCTCTATCGCCGGTCTTGTCAGTATGATCCGGCTCACTTCATTATTGCGGAAAGCCGTAATGGCCATTGCCATAGCAAGGTAAGTCTTCCCCGTACCGGCAGGACCCAGACCGAATACGATCATCTTCTTCCGTATGGCGTCTACATACTTCTTCTGTCCGATCGTCTTCGGCTTAATCGGCTTTCCCTGTAAGGTGTGGCAGATAATATCCGAATCTATCTCCACCACGCTTTCCTTGCTACCTTCCATCGCAAGCGCGAGGGTATAATCTACGTTCTGTTCCTGAATCGTATTTCCTCTGCGTGAGAGTTCTACCAACTGTTCCAGTACCCTCTTCGCTTTCTCCACATTCGCTTCCTCGCCCATAACCTTTGTGCGCTCGCCCCTGACAATCAACGTCACATGAAGCGTACGTTCTATCTTCTTCGCATATGCGTCGAACTGTCCGAACACATTGCTCTCGTGCTCGGCAGGTATATCCATGACTGTTTCCATCAATCCCATTCACTATTCTCCTGTCTCTTCTTGTTCTTCAGTCACCGGAATCTCCATCAATTGTGACTCGGCCTGTGTACCGACCGGCATCAGAACCGTAAGCTGTCCCTTTGCCTCAGCCTTCTGAGACCCTGTGTATATTTTAACATTATTCTCAATAATTTCTACCCCTTTTTTCTCCAAATCTTTACAATAACGCTGAAATTTTCCGCTTAACATCCGCTGATACTCTTTTTCTGTATATTTTCCTGCATTCGGACGATAGGGTCTGACCGTTTTTTTCCCAAAGGATATCGGAAGATAGAAATTCTCTCCAATACATAGTTGTCTTTCAAAACCGTACATTTCCCAATCCTTATATTTATTTCCGGTACTTCCGAATCCTACCCTGTATTTCCCTATTTTTAAGAAATATTCTACTTTTTCTATAGGTTCTTGTTCTTTTGTCTGATAAAAATATTCTTTTTCTTCATATTCAAGACTCATCTCATCCTGATAATTCAGAACCGTACGCCCCAGTATATCTGCGTCCGACTCATGATACTGATAGGCAATGACTGTACCGGCGTCGTCGATAACAGGCACCTGACCGGATACCAGCACGTCTCCTTTTTTGACTTCTGTTCCTTCCTGCACCAGGGGAATTCCGCTGCGCGGGACAAGCTTTGTGATCAGGCAGTCTCTGTCCGCCACGATATCCGTCGGATGTTCTGCAGAAGATTCTGCAGAATTTTCCTGCGGATTCTTTCCCGAATCCTCTTTCTCTCCTTCTGTCCCAGGTTCAGGGATCGTGTCTTCGTTCTCTTTTATCTGGATGATCAGGCGCGCTCCCTGAATAGAAGCCGATACCCATATGATATCGTCGTATTCTTTCCGGATATCTTTTACGATCCTCGCGCAGTCCACCTCAGAAACCGGCATACCGTTCTTCACGCCGCAGGTCTCAAGAAACCGAATCAAAGTCTCGTCCGTATACGAAAGATTGCCTGTAATATTGATATTCCATATATATTTGGACATCAGGAAGACAAGGGATACTGCCATCAGCGCCCCGGCAAAAAATAATTTACGCTTACGGTATTTATGTAAAAAAAAAGGAAGACCGGACTTCTCTACGATGCTCACTTTTGTTCCTGTCTTCCTGATAATCGGTTTTAGTTTCCGGAAACCTCTGATCGATATATTCATCTCATAGGCTCTGCCTGACGGCGCAAGTCCCCATAATATGATACCTTTGTGGCTGCATGCGTTCAGGAATCTCTCTGTAGAGTATCCTGTAATCCGAATACGGATATATCCTTTGATATATCGGATAATCTTTAACAGCAATGTCGTACCTCCTCCTAATGCTGATATTCTATGGACAGGATCCGTCCGGTAACCTTCATCTCATCATTGGTATAATATACGACCTTAAGCTTCTGTCCGGTGATGCGTATCTGCCCTGTCTTTGTCTGGATACGTATCAGCGAGTCTGTATATTCGATGATCCCTCTGTAATTCTCCAGACACAGTTCCATCTGCCCCGTCACCGTCAGCACCGGCATACCAAGGGCAACATCCTTCGGAAGCTCCGATAGTTCTGCGATTTTATTCCTGAAAGAATGACTTTCTTCATCCTGTCTTTGATTCTGTCTTTTTCCTCTCATAGAAACGCCATTCATCGAATTTATAGTAATCTATGCTGTACGCCGTTAAATTATGCAGCGAAGTCTGCCTGATTATCAATCGGCACAGCGAGTCTCTGACCGGACAGGATGCCAGTCCCTGGCCTGCCTCACACAAACAGGCGGACAGGCAGTACTTTAAACAGCGCCGAAGCCGCCGCGCTCCCCCATAAAACTCCCTGTCTCTGCCTCCTGTTGATCTGAAGCTGCTTAAGATTCTGATAACTTTCCCGAATCCTGGATTTCCCTCTTTTTATATCTGCCAGTATCTTAAAGGCGGCCCAGGACTGGAATGCTGTGAGAAAGACTATGGCGCCGTTTTTCCATAGCTGCCGTTTTCCGGAAAACAGATAATATACGCCTTCCAATATTCCAATCAACGTTGCGATATGATGAATTCCTATACAGATTGATAACTCCTTTTCACGCATCTTTCTTCTCCCCCTTAAAATATGTCCTTAAAATAAATCCTGAATCTATTGTACAGGATTTTGCTGTCGGAATATAGTAAAAACGTTCGCAATATTTTACATTTTTTGCTAATTTAAAAACCTCCCGCCCTAAAAGGCAGAAGGCTTAACTTCTAAACCAGTATATCGATATTCTCTCCCAGCCCGGGTATAACGGAGCCGCTTGCTATCTGTGCCGCCGAATCCAGCATCTCTTCCATCGCCTCACCGGTCATCTCCATCGTATCCATAACCTTGGACATCATGGCGTATCCTACGTTCATCTGCAATCTATCCATAGACATGGCAGTTGATAATGCAGCTATATCCATATCTTCTCACTCCTTCCTAAATATTGTTGTCCTTAAAATTTCGGTAAACTACTCTTTTATCATATCAAGCTCTGTCAGATTAATTCCTGATGCTGTCAGGATAACCTTTAACTCTATATACCGTCTTTTCATCTTTTTATATACTACAGAGTCTTTTTCACACTCCGACATATAATCCTGCAGCCTCGAAAATTCTTCCACACTCACTTTCAACATCTCTTTATCTGGCATATCTTTCATCTGCTTTCTATGAAATGTCATTTCTATGTTACTTTCATTATACCAACAAGTACTTCAAACGTAAAGACTCTATTTCAAAAAAATAACGCACATTCCAAATTCACCGTTGTTTTGCACCCCCTAATAGATACCTCCAGGTAAAAAGCCTTATTTCATCCGCAATAGCGGACTTTTTTTGCGTCAAGATTTATGTATTTTATTGTTGTATTATATTGCGTTTCACGTGAAACAATGGTATAATACTTATGGAGGTGGTTTTTTTGTACCTAAAAAAAAGTTTCAATAAAAAGAGAAACAAGACCCAGCTTTCTTTTGTCCAAGGATACCGCGTCAATGGAAAAGTAAAACATAAAGTGATAGAAAACCTCGGATATTTAGAGGATTATCTGGACAAATTTGAAGACCCAGTAGCTCATTTTCAGCAGATTGCAAAAGAGTGGAATACCAGACAGGAAGTACCCGAAACAATTGAAGTACGTCTTTCCGAAAAGCTCCCGGATCAGTGCAGCAACCGCAAAAACCTTGGATACGCCATTATCAAGATGATTTATGCAAAACTGCAGATTCGTGAATTTTTTCAAAATAAACAGCGCCAACTCTCTGTAGACTATAACCTGAAC
Organism: Lachnospiraceae bacterium; assembly: GCA_910574285.1. Lineage (GTDB taxonomy): Bacteria > Bacillota > Clostridia > Lachnospirales > Lachnospiraceae > Sporofaciens. Next base: position 8,386 of record CAJTAL010000062.1, read on the forward strand.
AGCATCTTTTCCCTGCTGGTATTTAATCGTTTCCTGTTCCCCTCATCAAAAAAGAACGCTTATGAAACAAAAGAAAGATTTTTCGACAGTTTCAACTTCTCGCTGGATGACGTTTACAGGGCGCTCGGCTATTTTAACAGGTACTCACAGGAACTTCAAAAACATCTGCATGAAAGGATTTCCAGCCTCATTGGCAGAGATTCTGAAAAAGCCTATTATGACGTTACGAACTACTACTTTGAAATACCGTATGAAGATGAAGAAAGTCCGGATATCGAAAGAAAAGTGATGCGTAAAAAAGGACCGTCAAAAGAACACCGCAAGGATCCGATCATACAAATGGGGCTTCTCATGGACCCAAACGGCATCCCAATGGCGTTTCATACTTTTTCCGGCAACGAGAGCGAAAAGACAAACATGCTTCCGGCAATACAGAGAGTCAAAAAGGATTATGAAATCGGCAGAATCATTGTCGTTGCTGACAGAGGGCTGAATACCAGCGACAATACATCCATCCTTTCCGGAGTCAATGCTTCCGATGAGAAAAACAATGACGGTTATGTCTATGGTCAGAGCATCTGCGGAGCCGATGCGGAATTCAAAAAATGGGTACTGGAACAGGACGGATACGTTACAACAATGGAAAAAAACAAAGATGGGAAAGAGATCCCATTTAAGCATAAATCCAGACTGTACGCGAAAGAGATTAGAAAGAAAGATTCAAATGGGGAACGCAGGCTCAAAATGACCATTTATCAGAAACAGATGGTATATTATTCTGAAAAATACGCAAGAAAGCAGAAACTGGAAAGGGAAAAGGTTGTCAGAAAAGCAGAGGACTTAATCAAAAACCCTGCAAACTACACGAGAGCAACCAGCTATGGATGCACTGCATATATCAACAATATTTCCTTTTCTAAAGATACTGGCGAGATTGTAAATGGAAAGGAGCTTTCCATCAATGAAGAAAAGATTGCCGAAGAAGCACTGTATGATGGTTATTACTCTATCGTTACAAGTGAAAAAGAACTTTCTGATCAGGAAATCCGGGATATTTATAAAGGATTATGGGAAATCGAGGAATCTTTCAAGATTATCAAAAGCGAATTCAAAACCAGACCGGTCTTCGTTTCTACCGAAGAGCATATACAGGCACATTTTTTAATCTGTTTTGGAACACTGGTGATAATGCGTGTTTTGGAACAGCTCATAGGAAAGAGTCATTCTGTCAGACAAATCCGGAAATCACTGGCAAGCTATTCCTGCTCATACTTAGATCAGAATTATTACCTGTTTGATTATCGAGATGATGTGATTTTAACTATGGAGAAGACATTCGGGGTAGACTTAAGCAAAAAAATCATGCCGCTTTCGCAGATCAAAAGGATATCTATGTATCAAGATGTAAAAATATAAAATTTTTATAAACTCAAAAATGAGTAAAAAATACAACACTTCTATGCATTTCAAAAAAGCTCTGAACCCCAGTATTCATGCGGTGTTCAGAACTTTTTTTACCTAATTCCTTGCAAAACTCAGGATACCAACAAGTACTTCAAACGTAAAGACTCTATTTCAAAAAAATAACGCACATTCCAAATTCACCCGGAATGTGCGCCTTAATCTTTGATATTAATTATTTACCAGCTTGTCTTCATCGCTCCAGCTATACAGTTTACGAAGCTCTTCGCCGATCTTCTCGCACTCGTGCTCTGCAGCGTTTCTTCTCATAGCGCGGAAATGCGGAGCGCCGACCTTGTTCTCCGTCAGCCACTCTTTTGCAAAGCTTCCGTCCTGGATATCGGCAAGAATCTTCTTCATGGCTTTCTTGGTATCTTCTGTAATGATCTTCGGTCCTGTGATATAATCACCGTACTCTGCCGTATTGGAGATGGAATATCTCATTCCGGCAAAACCTGACTGATAGATCAGGTCTACGATCAGCTTCATCTCATGGATACATTCGAAGTAAGCGTTCCTCGGATCATATCCTGCCTCTACAAGTGTCTCGAAGCCTGCCTGCATCAGCGCGCATACACCGCCGCAGAGAACTGCCTGCTCACCGAAGAGGTCTGTCTCTGTCTCTGTTCTGAAGTCGGTCTCAAGAACGCCCGCTCTTGCCCCGCCGATTGCCAGTGCATATGCAAGAGCCATATCAAGAGCTTTACCGGAAGCATCCTGCTCTACGGCTACCAGACAAGGAACACCCTTACCGGCCTGATACTCGCTTCTTACGGTATGTCCAGGGCCTTTCGGAGCGATCATCGTAACATCCACGCCTGCCGGCGGAACGATCTGACCGAAATGAATCGCGAAACCATGAGCAAACATCAGCATATTACCTTCCTCAAGGTTCGGCGCGATATCCTTCGCATACATAGAAGCCTGTAACTCATCGTTGATCAGGATCATGATGATATCTGCCTTCTTAGCCGCTTCAGCCGCCGTATAAACCTCGAATCCCTGAGCTTCAGCCTTCGCCCATGATTTGCTGCCCTCATACAGACCGATGATCACATGACATCCGGATTCTTTCGCGTTCAGGGCATGCGCATGTCCCTGGCTTCCGTATCCAATCACTGCGATCGTCTTTCCCTCCAGTAAGGATAAATTACAATCTTCCTGGTAATAAATTTTTGCCATCTTAGCATTCCTCCTACATTTTTAAATATTTAATACATGTTGAATTTATATTGTGAAACAGAAAATTCTGTTTTACAGGCCTAATCAATATATGTAACATCTTTGCTTCCGCGCAGCAGTCCAGTAATTCCGGTCCTTGCAAGCTCTAATATCTCATATCCGTCCAAAAGATTTAAGAACGCCTCAAGCTTCGATTGGTTACCCGTAAGTTCGATGATCAGGGAATCATTCTCCACATCTACGATCTTGGCGCGGAAGATATCTGCCACAGAGATAATCTCCGAACGTTCCGACGCGTTCGCACGGACCTTGATCATAATCAGCTCACGATACACGGATTCTTCCGGCTTCAGCACCTTGATCTCAATCACATCTTCCAGTTTCCTGACCTGCTTTTCAATCTGGGACAGGATCAATTCATCCCCGGAAGTAACGATTGTGATCCTCGTAAATCTGGGATCAGCAGTCACACCCGCCGTAATACTGTCGATACTGTAACCCCGTCTGCTGAAAAGCCCTGATATCCGGCTTAATACACCGGATGTATTATCAACCAATAATGAATAAACTCTCTGCATAATGCACCTCTTTCTCTACGAATACTTCAAAAACAGAGTGCGTTCTGTTTTTTAATCATATCAATATCTTCTGCGCTTGTCAAGTAAAACTCTATACAAACTTTAATATCCCTTCCACAGTTTCTTCGATATAATCTGCGCCGGCTTCTTCTAACTCTTCTCGTGTGCCAAAGCCATACAAGATCCCTAGGCAGTCGATTCCCGCTCCTTTCGCCCCGAACACATCATGTTCCCGGTCTCCTATCATCAGCACTTTCGTTCTGTCCGTGACTGCACACGTATCCAGCGCGTAACGGATAACTTCCTCCTTCGTTCCGCGTCCGCCGTCCAGTTTCATTCCCGCCACATAGTCAAAGTACTGCGCCAGCCCGAAATGATCTATGATCTGCTTCGCGAATGGTTCCGGCTTAGAAGTTGCGACCACCAGCCTCTTTCCCAGCTTCTTTAATTCTTTCAATACATTCTCTAATCCTTCATAAACGTGATTTTCAAAAAGACCTCTGTCACGGTAGTACTCTCTGTAATATCCCACTGCTTCTATGCACTGCTCCTTAGAAAATCCGTAGAATTGTCCGAAGGATACCGTAAGCGGCGGACCGATGAACGGATAAAGCTTCGTACGATCTGTTTCCTCTATACCGAATTTCTTTAAAGCATAAATCACGGAATTCGTTATGCCAAGCGAAGAATCCGTAAGCGTCCCGTCCAGATCGAAAAAAAAGATATCGTAGGCTCTCTCTCTGTCATTCATATCTATACATCCTTTTCCATAATGTCATAATGCTGCGGATTACTCCGCATTTCATGCTCCCGCTATGCCAGACTGAACTGGACGGCAATGGAAAATTCGCTTCCCTTACCTTCTTCGCTCTCCACACTGATGGAGCCGCCCATGGTCTCTACGATATTTCTGGTAATCGCAAGCCCCAGTCCCATACCCGATCCCCCGCCGGGAATTGCAGCATGCTTTCGCTCAAATGGATCAAAGATAAGCTCCAAAAATTCTTTATTGATACCAATACCTGTATCCCGCACCTTGAATATATAGAAACCATAACCTTCAGGGGCGCCCTGGGATTCGGTAAGAGAAACGCTGATCTTTCCTCCGGCCGGCGTAAATTTCAATGCATTACCTATAAGGTTCATTAACGCCTGGCTTAATTGCTGACGGTCACAGAAGACGTTCTCGTGCGCCAGTCCGCTGCACTTCACAGACATCTCAAGCTGCCTGATCTTCGCCTCCGCCCGAACGATAGACTCCAATTCCCAGAGAATATCCGGCAGTGCGCAGGAGGTTTCGCTGATATCCACTTTCCCGCTCTCAATATGGCTTATATCCAGCAGATTATCGATGAGAACCTGCAGATCATTAGCAGCCGACATGACCTTATCCAGATACTTCGCCGCCTGTTGCTTATTGTCTATATGCTTTTTGGCCAAAGTGGTAAAACCAGTGACCGCATTCATAGGATTGCGAAGTTCATGGGACATATTATGTAAGAATATGCTTCTGGCCTGCTTGGCCTGCTGAGCCTGCTGCAAAGCATCCTCCAGAAGTTTGCGCTGGGCGTTCAGCGCTTCGTCCGTAAGCTTCTGACGGGTAATATCCACAAATATACCCACATAAATAACTGGCGAGCCGTCTTCCCGCCGGGACAGTTTGCCTGCCGTCCAAAACCACCGCCACCCCTGGTCTTGGGTCAGCATCCGATATTCTACGGAATAAGACTTCTTCCCTTTGTAATCGGCAATCGTGTCGTAAAACTCCTTCAAAACATACTCTTTGTCTTCCTCGTGAATCAGATTGGACCAGGACTCTAATACATTCGGGAAATCTGCCTCATCATGATACCCCAGCATGGCGCGGAATTCTTCGCTCCAGTTCACGCTGACCATCTCTCCCAGTCTGTTGAACTCCATAGACCACATGCCGGAACTGAGAATCTCATTTACCATACGAAGCGCCATGGTTTCGTGTTCCAACTGCCTTAATACCTCCAGCCGCTCCCGGGCCATCTGAAGGGCGCGGGCGTCGCTTAATTCCCTTAGATGCCGTTCGGTCGCGTCCTCTACAAAGACATAGAACACATCTCCGTAGAGACTGGTATGGACAAAGCGGCCATAGTCCCGGATCCAGCGGGTCGCGCCGTCTTTACGGATGATACGGTACTCTACATAATCGACCCCTTTGCTGCTCATTGAGATCTGGTTATAGATACTCTCTTCTACATTTTGCAAGTCTTCCGGGTGTACCAGGCTCCGAAAGGTTCCGCCAATATACTCCGTGAATTCTTCTTTACTGCTGCATCCGAATATATTGATCAAAGCCTGATTCACGTAGATTAATTCCTCATCTCCGTCTGCGTGGTATATAAAAAAACCGCCAGGCATTCCGTCTGTAATTTGTTCGATGGCAGGAAGTGTCTGCTCGTTTAACTCTAACGAAAAAATCTGCCTATTTTCATGTGCATTCATATCCAGTTTCCCCTCGCTTTAAATGCCTTTTAACCTAAAGTAATTTTACCACCTAAAACACTCCGGCGCAATAGAAAAACGAGAGCTTGCCTGATTCGGGACAAAATGATAATATTGAAACCATAGAAGCAACCTTTATGAGGAGGAAAATAATATGAGTACAATGAAAGAACGAATGCACACCGGAGAGATCTATCTGCCGGGAGATGATGAGATACTGGAAGTTCAGTTCCAGTGGTTAGACCGTCTCTACGATTATAATATGACGCGTCCGGCGGAAGCCGCAAAACGCCAGTCTCTGCTCAGGGAGATGTTTGCCGAAATAGGTGAGAACTGTTATATTGAACCTCCGCTTCATGCAAATCAGGGCGGCGCTTTTGTTCACTTCGGGAAAAATGTCTATGCGAATTTTAATCTGACGCTGGTAGACGACACACATATCTATGTGGGGGATTATACGATGTTCGGACCAAACGTCACGCTTGCGACCGCGGGACATCCTGTCCTTCCCGAGCTTCGCATGGCCTACGGCTATCAGTATAATATGCCTGTCCACATCGGAAAGAACTGCTGGCTTGGAGCCGGCGCGGTCGTACTTCCGGGCGTTACGATCGGCGATAATACAGTAATCGGAGCAGGAAGTATCGTAACAAAGGACATCCCTCCGAACGTCGTTGCCGTTGGGAATCCCTGCAAGGTACTGCGCGAGATAGACGAACATGACAAAGAATATTATTATAAAGACAGGAAAATCCCGAAGGATCTCCTGTCTCAGAAATAATAGGTTATATAGAGCTACTTTTTTAAATCTTTGCATCTATGACATGCCACAAAATGCTCATCTTCCACCTTCTTCAATACAGGTTCCTCTATCTGGCATTTTTCAATGGCATAGGGGCACCTGTTCTGAAAACGGCAGCCTGCCGGCGGATTAACCGGACTTGGCACCTCACCCTCCATGCGGATCCTTACTTTCTTCTCTTCAACATGAGGATCCGGGATTGGAATCGCTGACAGAAGAGCCTGCGTATAAGGATGTTCCGGTTTTAAGTATAGGTTCTCTGACGTCGTAATCTCCATAATCTTTCCTAAGTACATTACCATGACTCTGTCTGAAATATGCTTAACCATCGAAAGATCATGGGCGATAAACATATAAGTAAGCCCCCTTTTTTTCTGAAGTCTTTCCAGAAGATTCACGATCTGTGCCTGAATCGACACATCAAGCGCAGAGATCGGTTCGTCACAGACAATGAATTCCGGTTCCACGGCAAGCGCCCTTGCAATACCGATCCGCTGCCTCTGTCCTCCTGAGAATTCATGTACGAACCGGTTCCCGTAAGACGCGTCCAGACCTACCGTGACCAGGAGATCCTCCACTCTTTTTCGGATCTCATCTTCTGTCTCTGCCATTTCATGGGATCGGATTCCCTCCGCTATAATCTCCTGTACTTTCATCTTCGGATCCAATGAAGCATAGGGATCCTGGAAAATGATCTGCACCTGTTTCGTAAACTTTCGGCGCTTCTCTCCCTTCATCAGATGCACATCTTCACCACGGTACATTACCTGTCCCCCTGTCTTTTCATAGAGTGCGATACAGGTTCGGCCACAGGTAGTTTTCCCACATCCAGATTCTCCCACAACACCCAGTGTCTCGCCCTTACGGATATAGAAGGATACATCATCCACAGCTTTTAGCGTTTTCTGCTTTCCTATTTCAAAATATTTTTTTAATCCATACACTTCCAGCAGTTTCGTGTCTTTATTTGCCATCATTTGTCCTCCCTCTGTAACCAGCAGCAGACTTCATGCCCTTCTACCAGCGTTATTTTATCCGGGAACCTTTGCTCGCATACGGGCATTTTTTTCCTGCATCTGGCAGCAAACGGGCAGCCCGTCGGCGGGTTTGCCATATTAGGCGGCGCTCCTTCTATCGTCTCCAGGGTTTCTTCCATAACATCCAGTCTTGGCACCGCACGAAGCAGAGCTTCCGTATACGGATGAGCCGGATGATAGAAGATATCCTCAGAACTTCCTTTTTCTACGACTTTGCCTGCATACATAACGATAATATCCTGCGCAAAATTTGCCACGATACCCAGATCATGTGTAATCAGGATGATCGTCATGCCCTGTTCTTTTTGGATCCCTTTCATCATCTCCAGAATATCTGCCTGAATCGTTACATCCAATGCCGTCGTCGGTTCGTCTGCGATCAGAAGCTCCGGATTCAGCGTCAGTGCAATCGCAATCATCACTCTCTGGCGCATTCCTCCTGAGAATTCATGGGGGTATTGTTTCATACGCATAGCTGCATTGGGAATACCGACCAGTTCAAGCATACGGATTCCCTCCTGCCAGGCTTCTTTTTTGGAAACCTTTCTGTGTACCAGTATCTTCTCGGTGATCTGTTTTCCGATATTCATGGTCGGATTTAACGCTGTCAAGGCATCCTGAAAAACCATGGAACACTTCTGTCCCCTATATTTTTCCCATTGTTTTTCGGTATAAGCCAGAATATTTTCATCCCGAAAGAATATCTTACTGCCCTCTGATACAATTCCCGGTTTTTTAATCAAGCCCATAATACTTCTTGAGGTCACAGATTTCCCACAACCAGATTCTCCGACGATTGCCGTAACATTCCCTTCTTCTATCTCAAAAGAAATATCTCTGACTGCCTGCACTTCTCCTGCGTAAGTCCGGAACAGAACAGACAGATTCTCTACTTTTAATATCGTATCCATAATTTCTCCTCCTGACTTATTTTACTAACTTGGGATCCAATATCTGTTGAAGCATATCTCCCAGCACATTGAAGCACAGTACGGTAATTAAAATCATACTTCCCGGAACAATGGCCAGAATCGGATTATGCAGAATATATTGCTGTGCGCTCTGCAGCATACTGCCCCAGGATGCCATAGGAAGCTGGACGCCATAACCAAGGAAACTAAGCGCTGATTCGTCCAGGATCGCATTGGCAATACTTAAACTGGCTGCAACAATAATCTGCGGCATCAGGTTGGGAATAATATGTCTTCGAATTATGACATTCTGGCGTACGCCGAGCGCGTTTGCCGCCAGGACAAAATCCCGTTCTTTCAATGTAAGCGTCTGTGCACGGACAACTCTCGCAACTCTAGTCCACGAGAAGGATGCTAACATCAACACCAATGTCACCATATTCCTCGGCATAAATGAATATACAACAATAATAAACAAAAGACTTGGCACGGATAAGAACACATCTACGATCCGCATACAGACCATATCTACTTTTCCGCCCTTATAGCCGCTGATTGTTCCGATCAGGGTTCCTATGACTACTGCCACACACATCGCCGCAAATCCAACTAACAGAGATACCCTTCCTCCATACAGCGCCCGGGTAAAAGTGTCGCGTCCCAGTTCATCTGTTCCAAGGATATGCGACGCACTGGCGTTATGTAATTTTTCGGCTACATTTACCGCGTCAGGATCATAAGGTGACAGCGGTGCAAGCAAAGACGCAAGAAGCACTGCCAGAAGCAAAACCGTACATACTACAGTCATTTTGTTGGAAAGGAATAATTTTTTCATCGCATTTCTATCCATTTTGCTTCTCCTTTCCCTGCTTGATTCTTGGATCTGCAAATCCGTACAAAAGATCAGCCAGGAAATTCCCTGTCAAAAGCACGATACAAGCCAGCATAGTAATTCCCATAATCATCGTATAATCCCGGCTGTTTATGGCATCCAGGCACAAAGTTCCAAGCCCCGGCCATCCAAATACGGACTCGACGATGAAAGATCCGGTGATCAGTGTTCCAAAATTCATCCCTACCATCGTGATAATCGGAAGAAGACAGTTCTTAAGGACATGACCCCACAGCACCCTCTGCTTTGGCACTCCTTTGGAGATCGCTGTCATGACATATTCTTCTTCTTTCTGCTCAATCGTATTGGAACGAATATACCTCACGAAAACAGCGGTATTATTCACACTTAAGACAATCACCGGCAGAACTGCGTGACGTATCACATCTGCCGCAGAATTTACTCCTATGGTGCGCATTCCCGCACTGGGAAACCATCCTAGATGAAGTGAAAATACGATGATCAGCATAATCCCAAACCAAAAGGCAGGAAGCGAGATACCAAGATAGGAAATACCGCTGATAACATTGTCGATCCACTGATTTTTATAATAACCGGCCAAAAGCCCAAGAGGAATTGAAACCAGTATTGAAAGAAAGAGCGCAGCTCCCATAAGACCAATTGTATTCGGAAGCTTATCCATGATTTGTGTCTTGACCGGCTGATGGTTACTGACGGAAAACCCCCAGTCTCCCTGTATCATCTTTCCAGCCCAATTCGCATATCTCTGTATGACATTTCCGTTTAACCCCAGCGCCTCTCTCATATCATTAAGCTGCTCCTCCGTCATCTTATATGAAGACACAGAAGGCGAAGTATACAAATAGAGAGGATCCCCCGGCGAAAAATATATGATTGAGAATGCAAACATTGACACGATGACCAGTACCAACAGCATCTGTGCCAACCTCTTTAATATAAAATCCTTCATTCCTTCTCTCCTTGTATAGTGAAATAGATTCTGCCAAAACAGAATCTATTTCACCAGATCTCTAATTTTTTACTCAAAATACAATTTTGTATAATCTTCAAATACAGGGGTTGTCGTATATTCTTCCGCGCCCTTGAGGTTTGATGTCGTAACAAAACAATAACTTGGATATGCGATCGGATAAACCAGATATTCATCCTTGGCTTTCTGCTGCAAGTCAGAATAGATCTTCGCTCTTTCTTCCATATCGTTTGTTGCTCTTCCCTGTTCGAACAAGTCGAGGATCTCCTCGCTTGTATCTACATTATTTCCCCACGTACCATCGAACATTCCCGCTACAACAGAATCCGGATCGCCGATCGCGGCATATTCATTCAGGTATAATTCATAATCATCCTGGTCGGTAAATACTACGTCGAAGAAACCGTTCGCGTCAATACCTTCCAGTTCAACTGTAACGTCAATTTCTTTTAACTGCTGCTGGATCATTAAAGCAGTATCTTCCATGAAGCCACGATCCGTATTGTAATGAAGTTTAATGGTTTTTCCTGCCAGACCGGAACTCTCAGCCAGCTTCTTTGCTTCTTCCAAATCCTGTTCATAACCCTTAATACTGTCGTCATGGAAGAGATTCTGAGTGCTGAAAATCGTATTGGCCGGTACACCCATACTTTCTCCATAAGCCCCTGCTACGATCTCTTCCTGATTTAATGCCAGGAAGACGGCTTTTACCGCATCACGATTCTCCCATGTAGCACAATATTTATTCCATACAAGATATTTTACACGGCCTTCTGCAAACTGGTGGAGTTCCGCGCCGTCTACGCTCTTAAACTCTTCAGCCGATGCGTCGGAAGAAACCAACATATAATTGATCTCGCCGTTTTTGAACGCCACTTCCTGTGCGCTTGGATCTGAGATTACCCGAAATACCACCTGATCAATCTGCGGAGCGTCTCCATAATATTCGTCAAACTTCTCAAGCACCAGTGATTCCCCGTCATTAAACTCTGCCAGCTTATACGGACCGGAGCCGATATCTGTTAAGTTTGCTTCTGCAGAAACAATATCTGTATTATTGTCAAATGCATGAGCCGGGATGATCTGAAGCTTACCAAGCACTTCCATATAAGAAGCAGAAGGAGCTGGTATCGTAAAGTTAACCGTCAAGTCATCTACTTTCTCGTATTTAACAGGTTCTTCTCCTGCGAATACCACATTTGTAAATCCTGCTCCATTATCTGTATTGGCATTACAATCTGCCGTAAAGATCACGTCGTCTGCCGTAATCGGCTCTCCGTCATGCCACTTCAGATTATCCTTAAGCTTCAAAGTATAAGTCAAACCGTCCTCTGATACTTCACAGCTCTCGGCAAGATAATATCTTGTCTCATCATCCTCCATATAATACAATTCATCCGAAAACGGCGACAACTGTAATTTTCCTTCCGCCATAGTGTCTAACAGCGGGTTTAAGGTTGTTACCGTCGCCGACACCGGAATTGTCAATGTATTGCCGTTCGTGCCTGCACTTTCTGTACCTTCTGTACTTCCAGTACTCTCTGTACCGCCTTCTGTCTTCCCGCCGCCGGCAGAACTTCCGCAGCCGGCAACAAGCGCTGATACCATTCCCAGACAAAGCAGTAAACTTATCAGACTCTTTTTCATATAAATCCTCCTGTGTTATGAAAATAATAAATTGTTAACAATATAATCATAACATAAGAATTCTTTATATGTCGAATCGATAAATATTATATGTAAAAACATATATTTATGGAAACTATATGGCGTAAGTGCCTCAAAAGATGGCGTAGTGTAATTATAGCTCCGACCTGTTATACTTGTGTACATAGTATAACGAAAGGAGTGGTAGCCTAGTGGGTAAAGTAAATCAGGAAGCAACGGTTTCCTTTGCGGAGGTCTCACGCCCTGTTAGATCATCCGGTCCACAGCATTCATCTCCGGCCTTTGACGGAAGATTTATGGTCTATTGCCAGGGATTGAAACTGTTCATCCCGGAAGACTTTCAGACAGAGTCTGTAGCACCTCATACGGATACCTGGTAACAGATGCTTACAGCGGATATGAGAAAGCAGAGCACATCATACGTTCCTTGTGTTGGGCCCATGTTCGTAGATATTATATAGACAGTATCCCGTTGGATAACAATGGGAAGGAATTATCCGGTTCCAAGGGAGCCGAAGGCCGGGAATTTATCAACCTCCTGTTCAAGGTAGAAGAGGAGATCAAAGATCTTTCCTATGAGGAAAAGAAACAGAAGCGTCAGGAGGCCTCACGGCCCATCCTTGATGCCTTTTGGGCGTGGGTTGAGAAAACCTCCGCGTTGGATACCACAAATGAGAAACTCACCCAGGCACTGGGATATTCCAAAAATCAGAAGGAATATCTGGAAACCTTTCTGGAAGACGGACGACTGCCAATTTCTAACAATTTATGTGAAGCAAATATCAAGCCGTTCGCAACGGCAAGGCGGGCATGGCTCTTTGCCGACACCCCGAAGGGAGCAAAGGCAAATGCGATCCTTTATACTCTGGTGGAAAGTGCCCGTGCCAACAAATTAGATGTTTATGAATATTTAAAACACCTTCTGACAGAGATCCCTGGCAGTCACTATTTAGAGCATCCAGAAGTTCTGGATCAGTACCTGCCATGGTCAGTGTCACTGCCCGAGGAATGCCTGTTAGAACATAAGCATAAAAAGTGCCTCAATCAATGATAGTGTCAGTATAGCAGATCCTTGCTAGATTTGCTAGACGCCATCTTTTGAGGCACTTACC